>CAYPQD010000046.1:0-19098 GCA_964412785.1 uncultured Hyphomonadaceae bacterium | reverse complement strand
TCAGGCGCTGATCGCAGCGTCATTTGGCTGGTGACGGGCGAGGATGGCATCGGCAAGGGCGGCAACCAGATTTGCCGGACCGACCGGCTTGGTCACGACCCCGTCAAACCCGCTGTCAAGGCAGGCATTGCGGCACGCCTCGCGGACATCGGCGGTCACTGCGAGCAGGACGCTTTGCATGTTCGGTCCGGGCACGCTGCGCAGTTCGCCGGCCAGCGCTCGGCCATCGCCATCGGGCAGGTGCAGGTCGCACAGAACAGCCTGATAGGCACGCTCGCCTGCGCGGCGGCGCGCCTCGTCCAGTGTCTGAACGCCATCGACTGGCCAGCCCGCCGAGCGCAGCGTCTCGGTTATGATCTCGCGGCTGAGGTCGTGATCCTCGACCAGAAGGACCGGTCCGAGGGCGAAGGCGCGCGGACGCAGCCCCTCCCCTCCACCGGCAGCGAGACGCGGGCCGGCGCGCCGAACTGGCAAGCTGACCTCGAAGACAGAGCCGCGCGGGGTGTTGTTGCGCAGCGTGACGCTGCCGCTCATGCGCTCGGCGAGACCACGCACGATATAGAGGCCGAGGCCTGCACCGCCGGCATCACGGCCCGCCGCGCCCTGGCCATGGCGGGTGAAGATGTGGGCACGCTCCGGTTCGGGAATGCCTGGCCCGGTGTCGGTCACGGTGATGCGCAGGACCAGCGCTTCCTCCAGGGTCACGGTAGCCAGCGCCACCCTGACTGCGCCGTCGGTCGTGAATTTCAGCGCATTGGTGACGAGGTTGAAGACGATCTGGCGCAGCCGGACCGGATCGGTCTCGATACGGTCGGTAGCATCGGCGGCAAGCTCGACGGCGAGGCTCAGGCCGCGCTCGGTGGCCGCCGGCGTCCACAGGTCGCGCAATTCGCCAGCAAGCGCGCGCAGGCTGAGCGCGGCGGGCTGCAGGCTTGCGGTACCGGCATCGAGCCGCGTGAGGTCGAGGAGGTCTCCGAGCAACTGGTTCATCAGGATGCCGGAGCGCTGGATCGACCGCGCGAGGCGACGGCCATCGCCGGGCAGGCTGCGCCGCGCGAGAAGCTCCGCGACGCCGACAATGCCCATAAGCGGCGTGCGTAGCTCATGGCCGACGACGGCAAGTGTCTCGCGCGCACTCAAGTCCGCTGCTTCCGCGGCCTCGCGCGCCGCGGAGAGCTTCGACGACAGCACGCGCATGGCACGGGCACGGGTCGCGTTCTCCTGGGCGATCGCAGCAAGCAGGGCATGGGAGGCGACGAAGCCGGCATAACGCCCGTCACGGATAAGGACGATCCCGTGACGCAGCGCCTCACCACCGGTCTCGCCAAGCGTCCTTGCAGCCAGGCCAACCGTCATGTCGCACGCAAAGGCGGCAAAGGCGCTGAGCATGGCGCGGCGCACCGGCAGGTCGGGCGCCAGCGCACCGGCAAGCGCACCAAGCAGGCGCTCACGGGTCAGCAGCCCGACCGGGCGCCCCTGCTCGACGACAGCAAGCGCAGTCAGCCCGTCGGCCCCGCCAAAGCGCGCCAGCGCCTCGCCAAGCGTCAGATCGGGCGGAAGCGGCGCCGGAGCGATGGCAAGGTCGGCAAGGCGAAGCGGCATGGCGGGGGCGTTCCTTTCAGCCCCAAGCGTCACCGAAAAGGGTTACCAGAGCGGTAACCATGACCTGACCAATATGCATAAAAACAAGATTCCTGCAGACTTGCGCTACATGACACTATAGTTCACGAAGAGAAAGAATTCGATATGCACCGATTGTATCGGCGCTTATCTCCGTTGCGGTTGAGACGCCAATACGCGCAGGCCGAACGGTCTAGATGATCTCGCTACGGTGGCGGATGATCTTGCCGACAAGGCCATAGTCGACGGCCTCCTGCGCGCTCATCCAGAAGTCGCGATCGGTATCTTCCTTGATCTTTTCAAAGGGCTGGCCCGTCGCTTCGGCAAAGATCCGGTTGAGTCGCTCGCGCATCCGGATGATCTCGCGGGCCTGGATCTCGATATCGGTGGCCTGCCCGCCAATGCCCCCGCGCGGTTCGTGCAGCAGGAAACGGGTATTCGGCAGGGCATAGCGGTTCGACGTCTGAGCGGCCGCATAGATGAGTGCGCCGGCGCTGGCGACCCAGCCGGAACCCAGCACCTTCACGGGCGCTTCGACGAACTTGATCATATCGTGGATCATGTCGCCCGATTCGACATGTCCGCCGGGTGACGAGACCACAAGCAGGATCGGGTCCTTGTTCTCGGCCGCCAGTGCCAACAGGCGCTCGCAGACGCGCCTTGCCTTTCGGTCGTCGATCCCGCCGGTCAGGAGGATGGTGCGCGCATGGAACAGTGCCTGCTCGAGAAAGGCGTTGGGCTCCTGTGCCGGGTTGGCGTCATCATGGTCATCGTCGAAGCGGGTCATGCGGTCTCCGGTGGATCTTTCTTTGTGTTAGGTGCGTCGCGTCACGCAGGCGGTCAAGCGGCGGCCTGACAGAAGCTGTGGGCGTCAGTGGCCTTCAAAGGCGACAAGCGCCTCGACGGGGCAGCCGAGGCCCTGCAGCCTGGCCGCTCCGCCAAGCTCGGGCAGGTCAACGAGGAAGGCCGCACCGATCACGTCCGCTCCGGCGCGGCGCAGCAGGTTGAGCCCGGCCACCGCGGTGCCGCCCGTTGCGATGAGGTCGTCAACGAGAAGCAGTCTTTCGCCGGCGCCGACGGCCCCCTCATGCAGGTGCAGCTCGTCGGTGCCATATTCCAGCGCATAGGCCTCGCTGAGGGTGCGCCAGGGCAGCTTGCCGGGCTTGCGCAGGGCGACAAAGCCCGCCCCGAGCGTGACGGCGATCGCCCCGGCAAGGATGAACCCCCGCGCATCAATGCCGGCGACCTTGACGACGCCATGCCCGCGCCAGGGGTCCGCCATGGCGCGCACGGCATGGGAGAACGCCTCGGCATCCTCCATCAGCGTCATGATGTCCCGGAACTGGATGCCTGTGGCCGGATAGTCCGGAATGGTGCGGATCTTCGACTTGAGGTCCATGAGCCTTCGCTAGAGGCTGCACACGCCTGGCGCAAGCCCGCGTCAGACGGGCTTTTCTGCCGGGTCGCCGTGATTGAGCTCAAGCGCGCCCTGCCCGCGGACCATATCACGCTCCAGCACCTCCTGGCGCGATCGCCGGCGCCGCCCGAAGGGCGAACGCGGGTCAGCGGCGCGGTCATACCGTCGCGAATAGTATTCATGGGCGGTCAGGGCCAGCGGCTGCGGCGTCAGGGTCATGCCATACTGGCGCAGGCGCTCGACCACCTCATCGCGCAGGTGCATGCCGGGAAACAGGGTGGCTTCAAAGCCATGGCGCTTCATCCAGTCGCGGACATGCCAGCTGCGGGTGGAGTGGGCCTCGTTCGGGCGCGCGCCGTCATGGCACTCCCATAGATAGAGAGCAACAATTGCGTCGATCACCGTGTCTGCGGCCTGTCCGGCGGCCGGCTGCGGCGAGCGGCCCTGGGCATAGGCGGCCCGCAACGCCGTCTTGCGCGCGCCGAGCGTCGCATACATGGCACTGATCACGGCCAGCGCATTGCGGTTGGCCGGCACCATGGCCGCGTGCACGGCATCGAGCTGGGGATGGGTGAGCGGCAGGATTTCGTCCGGCCCGGCGAAATCGTCAGCGAAGATCGAACTCAACTCTGCTGCAAAACGCTGGAGATTGACCCTCAGTTCGTGGCCCACGCCCTCTACCGCCTGGCGTTCAGCGCGGCGGCGCGTTGCCACTTCCGACCACAGCGCCCAGGCGATCGCCACCCCGACAAGCAGAAGCGCGCCCATGAGAAACAGTGTCCCGAAATCCAGTGCAGCTGCATTCAACGACGTATTGACCGGCATCCCTCACCTCCGCTCACTCTACAATCCGCCACCCCGGAAACTCCCTGTATCAGAGCCGGGGCCGCTTGGCGATCAGTGCTGGTTCAGAAGGCGACCGGCGACGGCATCAAGCTTTCTGACAAGCGAAGGGTCGCGGCGCGCAGGCTCGGTGATGAGGGCATGATCAAGGCAGGTTTCGATCCCCTGCGGCGACGGGGTGCGGGCCAGCGGGGCGAGGCGCTCGGCCAGTCGCACCAGCGTGTCGCGCGCGCGCGCGGCATTGGCATGGAGGACTTCCAGCACATTGGTGACCGAGACCGCGTCGACTTCGTCGTGCCAGCAGTCATAGTCGGTGACCATGCCCAGGGTCGCATAGGGCAGTTCCGCTTCGCGGGCGAGCCGGGCCTCGGGCATGTTGGTCATGCCGATGACATCGCAGCCCCACTGTCGGTAAAGCCTCGATTCGGCCAGAGAGGAGAATTGCGGGCCCTCCATGGCAAGATAGGTTCCGCTGCGGTGAACGGTCACGCCGGCCGCTTCGGCAGCGTCGGCCGCGAACCCGGCGAGGCGCGCGCAGACCGGGTAAGCCATCGACACATGGGCAACCAGGCCCTCGCCAAAGAAGCTCCTGTCCCGGGTGACGGTCCGGTCGATGAACTGGTCAACCGCGACGAACTCGCCCGGGTGGATGGTTTCGCGCAGGGATCCGCAGGCTGACAGGGACAGGATGTCGGTACACCCGGCGCGCTTCAGCGCATCGATATTGGCGCGGTAATTAATGCTGGAGGGCGAGCGAACATGGCCCCGGCCATGGCGCGGCAGGAAGACCAAGCCGGTCTCGCCGAGCCGGCCACGCATCAGGCTGTCCGACGGGGCGCCCCATGGCGTGTCGATGTCGAGGGTCTCGATCGCCTCAAGGCCCGGCAGGTCATAGAGACCCGAGCCGCCGAGAATGCCAAGCGTCCAGTGGGTCATCGGTCCTCTCCTTGCGCCTCGCGGCACCGGCTAGACCGAAACCGGCCGCCTATCCAGTGGAAGGCGGCCGGTTTGCCGTCACGATGGTGTCAGGTCAATGCGAGCACGCGGCCTACTCCGCCGGCTGAGGGATCGGCGTTCCACGGGACGGAGCCGACCGAGCGAGCACGGATTTGTGGATCGACGCCGGCTCGTCCTTCGGCCGTTCCTTGAGGCCGAGATAGGGCAGGATCACGAGGAAATAGGCAAAGTAGTAGAGCGTCATGATCTGGGCGAGGTGGACTGAACGGAAGGCCGCGGCCTTCTGCACAGCCATCGACGCATCCGCCGAGGCCGGCAGGCCCTGGATATAGCTCTCCGCTTCCTCGAAGGCCGCGAAGGTGGCGCTCGCCTCCAGGCCCGCCGGATCGGTGTAATTCACCACCAGCCGGTCCGCGCCGAATGGGATGATCGGGTCATCGGGGTTGGACGCCCCACACCAGCCAAGGATTAGCCCGCAAGCGACGAAGCCGAAGAAGAATTGCTTGGCCACCGGCCGGTAGCGCATCGACTTCACCCGCGACGTGTCCAGCCAGGGAAGGACGAACAGCACGGCGATCGATGCGAACATGGCAATCACGCCAAGCAATTTCGCATCAATCGGACCGATGTCGAAGGTGATCGCCCGCAGGATCGCGTAGAATGGCAGAAGATACCATTCCGGGACGATGTGGGCCGGCGTCACCAGCGGGTTCGCCTCGATATAGTTGTCGGCATGGCCAAGAACATTCGGCAGGTAAAAGACGAAGGTGGCATACACCAGCAGGAAGACAACGATCGCGAACCCGTCCTTTACCGTATAGTACGGGTGAAAGGGGACGGTGTCCTTTTCCACATCCTGCACTTCCACGCCGGTCGGATTGTTATTGCCCGGCACGTGAAGTGCCCAGACGTGCAGGATGACGACGCCTGTTATGATGAATGGCAGAAGGTAGTGCAGCGAGAAGAAGCGCTGCAGCGTCGCATTGCCGATCGACGGCCCGCCCATCAGCCAGGTCTGGATCGGCTCGCCGATCAGCGGGATGGCGCCGAACAGGTTGACGATCACGTTGGCGCCGTGGAGCGACATCTGGCCCCAGGGTAGCATGTAGCCAAGGAAGGCGGTGGCGATCATCAGGAAGAATATGGTGCAGCCGAGGATCCACAACACTTCGCGGGGGGCCTTGTAGGAACCGTAATAGAGGCCGCGGAACATGTGGATATAGACCGCGAGGAAGAAGAAGGACGCCCCGTTGGCGTGCATGTAGCGCAGCAGCCAGCCATAGGGCACGTCGCGCATGATCCGCTCCACCGAGGCGAACGCACCATCGACGGTTGCAGTGTAGTGCATCGCCAGAACCACGCCGGTAATGATCTGTATCACCAGGAAGACGGCAAGGATGCCGCCAAACGTGTACCAGTAATTGAGATTCTTCGGCGTCGGGAAATCGACAAAGCTGTCATGGACAAGCCTCGGCAGCGGCAGTCGCTTGTCGAGCCACGTCTCGATGCCCGGCCCGGGATTGTAGGTGGACGGTTGGCCACTCATGTCCTGTTCGTCCTCTCGTCTAGAGTGAAATGTTGACCACGGTATCGGAGATATACCGGTAGTCCGGCACGGGTAGGTTGGTCGGCGCCGGGCCCTTCCGGATGCGACCGGACGTATCATAGTGCGAGCCGTGGCAGGGGCAGTACCAGCCGCCATAATCGCCCACACTGCCCTGGGCGGGACCAACCGGCACGCAACCAAGGTGGGTGCACACGCCCGACGTGACGAGGATGGCCGGGTTGAGTTCGCCATTCGGCATGGGCCGGAGGCGGTCCTCGTCGGTCTCCGGGTCCGGCAGGCGCGCCGGGTCGATCGCACGCGCTGCCTGAATCTCCTGCGCGGTGCGGTGGCGGATGAAGAATGGCTTGCCGCCAATCAGGACACGGATCTCGCTGCCCTCGACGACCTTCGACACATCCACATCCATGCTTGAGGCCGCCTTGGTGTCGGCGGCCGGGTTCATCTGGTCGATCAGCGGCCAGGCGACCATCGCAGCACCGCCAAGCGCCGTCACGGTCGCTGCGACGTGAATGAAATTGCGGCGATCATCATCAACAGCTTCGCCAAGGTCGGTGTGAGGCGTATCGGTCACAATGTCGATCCTCTCAAGATTCCATCGGGTCAGACGGTTACCGCATTGCCCGCGTTGAGCCCTTGCGGCACAGCGCCGCAAATCTCGAGCCTTCGATATAGCGCATGCGGTGTTTCGAGCCTTGCGGCAAGGCGCCCCAGAGGCAGCCTGTCCGGGGTGCGCCCGTGACCAGTCCTGCGCCTTGACAGGCGCGTGCACCCGGCCGCATCAGGCGGAATGTCGACCCTATCCCCATACGCCGAGGGCACGCTGGACGCGCGCAAGGGTCTTGCGCGTGCATGGTTCGAGAGCCTTCAGGACGACATCATCGCCCGCTTCGAAGCGCTGGAGGACGAAGCCGCGCCCCCTCTTTATCGCGGCAAGGCCGGCCGGTTCGAGAAGACGCCCTGGCAGCGGGGCGACGGGTCTGAGGATTTGGGCGGCGGCACCATGGCGCTCATGAAGGGCCGGTTCTTTGAGAAGGTCGGCGTGCATGTCTCCACTGTCCACGGCACGTTCTCAGAGGCGTTCGCCGGCCAGATCCCCGGCGCGCAGGAGAATGGCGGGCGTTTCTGGGCGAGCGGCATCTCGCTGATTGCACACCTTGTCAGCCCGCGCGTTCCGGCGGTGCACATGAACACGCGGATGATCGTGACCTCCAAGTGCTGGTTCGGCGGCGGCGCCGACCTTACCCCCCTGCTTGATGTCCAGCGACGCCCGGATTGTCCCGATGCGGTCGAATTCCACGCAGCGATGGAAGCGGCCTGCGCAGCGCACCCCGGCGCGGATTATGAGCACTTGCGGGCCTGGTGCGATGAATACTTCCATCTTGCCCACCGTAATGAGCCGAGGGGCATTGGCGGCATTTTCTATGACCGCCATGACAGCGGCGACTGGGAGGCCGATTTCGCCTTCACCCGCGATGTCGGGCGTGCTTTTGCCGAGGTCTATCCGCAGATCGCCCGGCGGCGCATGCCGGAGGCCTGGTCCGAGGCCGAGCGTGAGGAACAACTGGTGCGGCGCGGACGGTATGTGGAGTTCAACCTCCTCTATGACCGCGGCACGACCTTCGGCCTGAAGACCGGCGGGAATGTGGAGAGCATCTTGTCCTCCATGCCGCCGGTGGTGAAATGGCCCTGAGCCGGGTTCAGGCCGGCGTGCGTGACGGGGTCGAAAAGAGGGAGTAGGGACCAGTGCCATGTCCAAGTCGCGCCAGGCCGGCCTCACCCTCCTTGTCATCCTGGCTGCGACTGCAGCGGTCGCGGCCCTTGCCGGGCGGATTTCGGCGGGCTCGTCAGACGCCTGGTATGCCGGCCTGAACAAGGCGCCATTCAACCCGCCCGACATCGCCTTCGCCATCGTCTGGCCGGTCCTGTTCGTGCTGATGGCCGCCGGGGCAGCCCTGGTGCGCCTCAGTGCCGGCAGCTTCGAGCGCGCCTCGCCGGCACTCGGGCTCTACTTCACCCAGCTCGGCGTCAACCTGTCCTGGAGCTACGCATTTTTCGTTTTCCATGCGCCGGTGATCGCGCTGGCCATCCTGTTGGCGCTGTTCCTGCTGATTGTCGCAATGATCCGGCAATTCCGGCCAGTGTCGCGCACCGCCGCCCTGCTGCAACTGCCTTATCTCGTCTGGGTGGCTTTTGCCGGCGTGCTCAATGGCTGGGTCGCTGCCATGAACTGAGACGCGCGCGCAGGGCCTGAGCGTCGGCGGCGAAATCCTCGGCCACCCAGCCCGCTTCAACCGCACGCAGCGCCGCCCCGATATCGGCCCCCTCCAATCCGAGGGCGAGCGCATCCTGCCCGCCAAGCGGGAAACGCGGCGGCGTCCAGCGCTCAATCACCGCAAGGACCGGCGCGCGGCCAGCCGGATCGCCCCCGGCCGAGACAAGCGCATGGTCGCGCGCCGTCCGTGCCCCATGGCGGTAGATTGCGCCGCGCCAGGCGGGCAATCCGTCCTCAAGACCGAGAGAAAGCTCAGGGTCGGCCCACGCCTCAATCCGGTCGCGCTCTGCATTGGAGAGCCGCAACGCCCCGGCGAGCGAGGCCACCGTGTCCGGCGTGCGCGGCAGCATCGCCATCAGCCGGCGCATGGGATCGGGCGCCAGGCCAGCCGCTGCTTCAGCCGCTACCAGTTCCGGAAGCTGCGCACAGTCGGCACCGGGCAGCACGATCTCGACGACGCCACTGGCTGCCATGGCAACAACCGCCGCCTCCGGCGCTGGTGCGGCAAGCAGCTTCCTCACTTCCTTCCAGATCCGCTCCGCGGCAATCCGTCGCAGACCTTCGCGGGCGCGCGTGCAGGCGGCAAGCCCGTCCGGGTCGACCGCCGCGCCATACCAGGCATTGAAGCGGAAGAAGCGCAGGATGCGAAGGTAATCCTCGCGCAGGCGGTGGTCGGCCTCGCCAATGAAGATGACGCGGCCGGTGGCAGCATCCTCAAGCCCGCCGCCGGTCGGGTCGTGCAGGGTGCCGTCCGGTTCGGCATAGAGCGCGTTCAGCCTGAAGTCCCGCCGCAGGGCGTCTTCGGCCCAGCTCTGCGTGAACGCAACCACGGCGCGCCGGCCATCGGTCGCCACATCGCGGCGCAGGGACGTGATCTCGAAGGGCCGGCCGGAGGCGATAGCCGTCACGGTGCCATGCTCGATCCCGGTCGGTATGGCACGAAGGCCAGCCTCCCCGAGCGCGGTGACAACCGCGTCCGGGCGCAGCTGGGTGGCGATATCAATGTCGTCGACGGCGCGCCCCATCAGGGTGTTGCGCACACACCCCCCGACAAAGCGCGCACAGCCGGGCTGCACGGCCTCAAGCGCAGCCACGACCCGCCGAACCGGCCTGTCGCGCAGCCAGTCCGCGTCGAGCCGGCCTGCCGGGTCAGTCAGGAGCGCCACGCGGTGCCCCGTCAGCCGGCGCGTCTGCGCTGTCCGGTTCGACATTGCCGGCCGGCTCGGGCACCTGCGGCCCGCTGCGACCGGGACGGTCGCGGGCTGGCTCACCGACGCGGGTGACATCCTGCTCGCAGGGCACCCGCCTGGCCGGTACCAGCACCCGGTTCACCGCATCATAGGTCGGCGGCGTCAAGCAGACATCGCGCACCTTGTCCTCGCGCAGGATCAAGAACACCCAAAGCCCGATTGCCAGGACCGCACCAATCGCGAACAGGGTCCGGATCGGCCAGGTTTTGCGCCCCTCCGTCTCCGCATCCGTGATCAGGAGGCGATAGAGCCCGAAGGCGAAGAAGGGCAGCAGGAAGATCAGGACTTCCAGAAGGATCCGGTAGGCCACGCGCGGTTGTCTCCTCATAATCAATCGGGGCGCTGGCTGGAACTGCCCCGGTAATCTCATTGCATTGCATGAATTTAAGACGCTTTGTCCGCCATTGGCACCGCTTCATAGAGCTGCAGGTAAATCTGCCGGATTATTCCGGCGGTCACCCCCCATATGCGATGGCCGCCATGCGGCATTTCATAATAGCGCCGCAGCAGGCCCTGCCACTGCCCCTCACACGCCCTGTGGTTGGCCGGGTTCATCAGAAAGTCGAGCGGCGCCTCGAAGACGCCCGCGACCTCGTTCGGGCAGGGCCGCGGCTCGAAATCCCCCGGAAGCAGGGCGATGACCGGCACCACCCGGAAGGCCGAGCCGGTGACATAGGGTGCGCCGCGCGCCAGCAACTCCACCCTGGCCGGGTCAATGCCGACTTCCTCATGGGCCTCGCGCACGGCGGCGGCGACCTCGTCGGCATCGCCGGGATCGACCTTGCCGCCCGGAAACGCCACCTGGCCGGGATGGGCCGCCATGGTCAGCGGTCGCAGGGTGAAGAGCGCCGTTGCGCCGCTGCGGCGCGGGATGACGCCCATCATCACGCCCGCCGGGCGGATCGCGCCCATTCGCCCTGCGGGCACCATGTCGAGATCGCCCACCTCCGGCAGTCGCGCGGGTCCGTCCACCGGGTCGAGCCGGTCGCGCGCCCGCTGCAGGAAATCGTCGAGGTCGCTGAAACTCACGCGGTGTCCTCCCCGGCGGGGCCGATCGGAAAGAATGCCCCCTGGCTCCAGACACCAAGGCTCGCGCCGCCATCGTGCGGACTGGCCACCACCATGGCGGCCAGGTCATGGAACACTGCCCGCGTCAGTTTCGCCTCCAGCCGTCCGCGCACCAGCACATAGGGTGCGGGCTGATCGGTCGCAGGGTCGGTGTCCACACGCAGGGGACAGTCTGGCCCGGCAAGGGCGACATCGCCGAGATTGGTCACGAAGGTCAGGATCTGGTCCGGCCCCGGAGCGCCCAGCCGGTCGACCCGCACCGCCAGGAAGGGCGCATCGTGCACATGCACCAAGACCTTCTCATGGGGCGTCACCAGATAGGTCCGGCCGTCGGAATCCTTGCGCAATATCCGCGAGAACAGCTTCACCAGCTTGTCGCGGCCGATCCGCCCGCCCTCATGCCACCATGATCCGTCAGCGCGGATTTCCATGCCGATATCGCCACAATTGTCCGGCTCCCAGCGCTCCACCGGAGGTAGTGGGGCGCCCTTGCCGGCATCCAGTCCGATGTCTTTCAGCAGCTGATTGAGGTCCGGCGTCGGTTTGCCACTGGAATTAGACTGCGCGTCCGCCATAGTTTTGTCCCGGTTAGGGGATCGTCTGACCGGACCTTGTTGTCCGGCCGCCGGTCCGTTCGTTACAGGTGTCCGCCACCATATAAGGATTGCGCATGCACGAGCCCACCGCCGAGATCGTCCAGGAATCCGAGGCCGCCGTCGAGGCGCTGTCGCGTGTTCGATCGCAGATCGACAAGGCCGTGTTCGGCCAGGAGCGCGTGATCGAACTGGCGCTGGCGGCGGTTCTCGCCGGTGGCCACGCGCTCCTGATCGGTGCGCCCGGCCTTGCCAAGACCCGGCTTGTGGAGGCGATGTCGACCGCGCTCGGCCTGCATGGCGCGCGCATCCAGTTCACCCCTGACCTCATGCCGTCCGACATTCTCGGCTCCGAAGTGCTCGACGAGGCGTCGGGCGGTCAGCGCAGCTTCCGCTTCCTGAAGGGGCCGATCTTCACGCAGCTGCTGATGGCCGACGAGATCAACCGCGCGAGCCCGCGCACCCAGTCGGCCCTGCTGCAGGCGATGCAGGAGCGCCACGTGACGGTGGCCGGCATACGCCATGACCTGCCCGCGCCCTTCCACGTACTCGCAACCCAGAACCCGATCGAGCAGGAGGGCACCTACCCCCTGCCGGAAGCCCAGCTCGACCGGTTCCTCCTGAAGATTGATGTCAGCTATCCCGATCTCGACACCGAACGGCGCATCCTCGTCGAAACCACCAGGACGGGCGAGGGACAGGTCGAGCCGGCACTCGATGCCCAACGGCTGATTGCCCTGCAGGCGCTGGTGCGGCGCATGCCGGTCGGCGAGAAGGTGCTGGAGACCATCCTGGCGCTGGTGCGGGCAGCGCGTCCCGAGCAGAGCGATGACCCCCGGGTGCGTAGCCTGGTCGACTGGGGGCCGTCCCCGCGCGCCGGCCAGGCGCTGATGCTGGCGGCCCGCTCGCGCGCGCTGCTGCGTGGACGGCTTGCGCCCTCCATAGAGGATGTCGAAGCACTCGCCGAGCCGGCGCTCGGTCACCGCATGGCCATGCGCTATGACCCGACGGGCGAGGCGCCAAGCCTTACCGAACTCATCAACGACCTTGCCCGGAAAGCAGCCTGAGCCTTGCCGATGCCCCCAGATCAACGACACCGGGAAATCGCCGGCCGGACCGGCGCGCGATGAGGCTCGATCCCGCCACGCTGCGCGCCGAGGCCGAAACCCTGGCCCGCATCCTGCGCGACCAGCCGCTGGCCGCAATTGCGGCCGAAGCGACACATGTGGGATCGGCCGGGCGTCGCCGCGCCGGAACGGGGGAGCATTTCTGGCAGTATCGCCGCTATGCCGAGGAGGACGCCGCCGAGCGCATCGACTGGCGCCGCTCCGCCCGTGGCAACGACCTCTATGTCCGCGAGACCGAACTGGAGACGGCACGGACCGTCCTTTTCTGGTGTGACCCCCATCCCGGTTTCGACTGGGGCGGCGCGGGCGACCGCGAGACCAAGGCCGATGCCGCCCGCGTCCTGATGCTGGCCAGCGGCCTGCTGCTGTCGCGGACGGGCGAGCGGATCGGTGTGCTTGGTTCCGGCCGGGCGCCGGGCTTTGGCAAGCGCGCGGTCGACCGGCTGGCGGAAGACCTCGGCCAGGCGCCGCGCACGTCCTTCCCCGCCACGCCGCGCACGCCGGCCGTCATGGTCGTCGCCAGCGACTTCTACGATCCGATCGCCAGCTGGAAGGCCCGCCTTGCACCGCTCGCGGCGCGCTGCCCGGAGGGCGTCCTCCTCAGCGTCAACGCGCCGGTGGAGCGCGAATTCCCATTTTCCGGACGGGTCCGCTTCCGCCGGCCGGGCGGGGAATTGGAGCGCCTGTTTGGCCGCGCGGAGACCGTCGCGCAGGACTATCACGCCCGCTTCGCCGCCCAGCGCGAGGCGCTGGCCACGCTCGCCGGACAGATCGGCTGGCAGCAGGTCACCTATGAGACCGGGACACCGCGGCGCGAAGCCGGCGCCCGTTTGCGGCGCGCACTGGAAACGCTCGGAGCGCGGACATGACCCTCGGCCCCTTCCTGTTCATGGCGCCGCTGGCACTTGCCGCGCTGGTCGCCCTGCCGGTGATCTGGTGGGTGCTGCGCGCCACACCGCCGCAGCCTGTCGAGGCGGACCTGCCCTCACTGCGCCTTCTTGATGATGTCGACCCGCGCGAGGAGATGCCCGCGCGCACACCCTGGTGGGTGCTGTTGCTTCGCGTTCTCGCTGCCGCGTTGGCGATTCTGGGCCTGTCGCAGCCGATCTATGCCCCCGGCGCGCAGGGCGGCGAAGCGCCATCAGGCCCGCTCCTCATTATCGTCGATGATGGCTGGCAGGCCGCCACGCGCTGGAACGATATCCGCAATGCTGCGGAAGCGGCCCTCGACACCGCTGAGCGCGACACCGCAATCCACATCCTGCAGACCGCGGCCCGGCTTGCACCGGCCGACCCGGCCGAGCGCCTCAGCCGACAGGACGCGAGCGCCCGTCTTGCCTCGCTCGATCCCCTGCCCTGGTCGCATGACCGCGCCAGCGCGCTGGAACGTCTTGATGCCTCCGGTCTTCGTCCCGGCCAGATCGTCTGGGCGAGCGACGGGCTGGAAACCGATGGCGATGGCGCCGGCTTTGCCGATGCGCTCGCCGCGATGGCACCGCTCACGGTGTTTGCCGCCCCGCCTCGGGGCGCAGCGGCGTTGACGGCACTGCGCTCAGAGGCCGATGGAGCGACGCTGACCCTGCGCCGCGCCACCCCCGAAGGCGAGCTGTCGGTCTTCGTCTCCGCCCTGACGGTGGATGGCTCCGCACTGGCCACCGCCGAGGGCCAGTTCGGCCAGGGGCAACTGGAAACGCCTGCGACCTTCAGCCTTCCCGGCGCTGCCCTGTCTCGGGTCAACCGGTTCGCCCTCACCGGTGAAGCCTCGGCGGGCGCGGTCTGGCTGTGGGACGCCACCGACCGCAGCCGCCGCGTCGGCATCGTCTCCGCCGGGCTGGAAGCCCAGCCCCTCCTGTCCGACGTCTACTATGTCCGCAAAGCGCTGGAGCCCTATGCCGATCTCATTGAAGGCACTCTTGAAGAGCTGATCCTCGCCGGGCCCGATGCCATCGTCCTGACCGATGTCGGCCGGCTGCAGCCCGTTGACATGGAGGCACTGACGGCATGGCTGGAGACGGGCGGCGCTCTCATCCGCTTTGCCGGGCCGCGCCTCGCCGCCCAGGGCGACGCACTGCTGCCGACGCCGATCCGGCGGACCGCGCGGGCCCTCGGCGGCGCACTCGCCTGGGACGAGCCGCAGGCGCTCGGTCCGTTCGCGGAGACCTCGCCCTTTTCCGGCCTCGGTGTGCCGGACGACGTCCTGGTCCGCCAGCAGGTGCTCGCCCAGCCCGTACCCGACCTGCAGGCGCGCACCTGGGCAAGGCTGGCCGATGGCTCGCCCATCGTCACCGCCGACCGGATGGGCGCTGGCACCATAATCCTGTTCCACGTCACCGCCGGGCCGGACTGGTCGGACCTGCCCTATGACGGCGTCTTCGCACAGATGCTGCGACGCGCGATCGCCGCCGGCCGTGGCGAGACCCGGCCGGACGGCGAGGGCCTCTATTCGCCACAACTCACCCTCACCGGCTTCGGCCGTCTGGAATCGCCGCCCAATACGGCCGCTCCGCTGCGTGCCACCGAGTTCGAAGAGACGGCCCCGTCGGAAACCCACCCGCCGGGTTTCTACCGCGGCCCTGCCGGCGCCCGCGCGCTCAACACCGCCGATGGCCGGCGGCCGCTGGAGATTGCCGACTGGCCCACCGGCGCGCGGCTGCTCGGCGATGCCGAGGCGACGAGCCTGCCGCTCGCCGGCCCTCTGCTCGGTGGCGCCCTGGCGCTCCTTGCCCTTGACCTGATGATTGCGCTCCTGCTTGCCGGCAAGTTCCGCGCCGCCCGCCGGACAGGCGCGGCCCTTGTCGTCGGCGCGCTGGCGCTCGGCCCGCTCGCCTCCCCGCCCGAAGCGACGGCCCAGATTTCACCTGCCGAGGAACCGGCGCAGGACTTTGACAAGGCAACCGAAGCCGCGCTGGTGATGCGCTTTGGCTATGTGCTGACGGGCGACGGCGCTGTGGACGAGGCAACCCGTGCCGGGCTGGAGGGGCTCGCCCGCCTCCTCAACATGCGCACCTCCGTGGAGCCGGCCGCGCCGCACGCGCTCGACCTTGAAACCGACGCGCTTGACGTCTACCCGCTGATCTTCCTCGCCCTTCCGGACAATCCCGAGCCCTTCGCGCAGGCCGCCATTGCACGGCTGAGTGCCTATGTCCGCAATGGTGGAGCGCTGGTGATCGACACTCGCCGGGGCGGCGGCCTGCGCGAGGCCGGCACGTCCGGCGACCTGAGCCTCCTCCTTGAGGGGCTGGACGCCCCGCCTCTCGCCCCCGCGCCGGACGACCACGTGCTGACCCGCAGCTTCTACCTGATCGACAGCTTCCCTGGCCGTTACGATACCGCGCGCCTCTGGATCGAGGCACCCGGACCGGACGGGCGCGTGCGCGGCGATGGCATTTCGCGTCTTTTCATCGGCGATGCCGACTGGGCTGCAGCCTGGGCCGCCGACGATCGCGGCCGCCCGCTCTATTCCGTCGATGGCGGTGATCGCCAGCGCGAACTGGCATACCGCTTCGGGGTGAACCTGACGATGTACGTGCTGACTGGAAACTACAAGGCCGACCAGGTGCATATCCCCGCCTTGCTGGAACGCCTCGGCCAGGGCGATGACAGCGCGCCACCGGACGCGACCGAGGCGCCGGTCCTCCAGCCCCTCCGACCCGATTTCCGACCGGAAGACCTGAGGCCGCAATGACCCCTGACCTGACCGACGTCACCCGGATCGGTTTCGACCCCTTTCTCGGCTGGACTGCCTTGTGGCTGGCCGTGGCAGTGATGGCGTTCGCCTGGGGTGTCTATCTCGCGCGCGGCGGGCGGGCGTGGCTGACCCGTGGGCTGGCGCTGTCGCTGCTGGCAGGCGCGCTCGCCAATCCCGCACTGGTGCGCGAGGAGCGTGAGCCGCTGCCCTCCGTCGCCGCCATCATCCTCGACCGCTCCGAGAGCATGGGCTTTGGCACGCGAAGCGAAGCGGCCGAGGTGGCCTACCGGGCGCTCGCCAACCGGCTGGAGGCCGAACCGGGGCTGGAGCTGCGCCTGCTGGAGAGCGAGCGCCGAGGTGACGGCACCAACCTCTACAGCGCTCTGGAGGGCCTTCTCGCCGATGTGCCGCGCGACCAGATCGCCGGTGCGATCCTGGTCACGGACGGCCAGATCCACGACCTGCCGGACACTCCTGACGAGGCCGTCGATCTTGGCCCCATCCATGGCATCATTGTCGGCGACCCGGACCGGGGCGACCGGCGGATCGAAATCGTCGAAGGGCCGAGCTATGGCATTGTCGGCGAGACGGCAGAGTTCCTTGTGCGCGTCGATGATCCGCGCGCGCGCCAGGTAACGGTATCGGTTTCTGTGAATGGCGGCACGCCCCAGCCTGTCATTGTCGAGATCGGCCGGGATACCCCGGTGACCGTCGAGATCGAACGGCGTGGCGCCAACATGGTGCTCGCCGAGGTGCCGCCCGGGCTGGAGGAACTGACGCTCGCCAACAACCGCACTGCCGCTTCACTCGCTGGCGTACGCGACCGCCTGCGCGTCCTGCTCGTTACCGGCCGGCCCAACGCTGCCGGCCGGGTCTGGCGTGACCTGCTGAAATCCGACCCGCAGGTCGACCTCGTGCACTTCACCATCCTGAGACCGCCCCACAAGATCGACGTGACGCCGATTGAGGAGATGGCGCTCATCCAGTTTCCCACCGAGGAACTGTTCGAGGAGAAGCTCGGCGGGTTCGATCTGATCATATTTGACCAGTATGAGCGCCGCGGTGTCATCACGCAGACCTATCTCGCCAACATGGCGCGCTATGTCGATGAGGGCGGCGCGCTGATGATCGCCGCCGGCGAACCGTATGCTGGCCCCGCAAGCCTTGCCCGAACGCCGCTGGCGGCTGTGCTGCCGGCGATCCCGACGGGGCGGATCAAGCTTGGCGCGTTCACACCGGCGCTCACCGAGGCCGGCCGGCGCCATGCAGTGAGCGCGCCGCTGGACGGGGAGGACTGGGGCGAGTGGCTGCGCGCGATCGAGGCGCGCGCCGATGCCGGCGATGTCCTGATGAACGGCCCGGACGGCGCGCCCCTCCTGGTGCTGGACCGGGTTGGCGAGGGCCGCGTCGGCCTGCTCCTGTCAGACCAGATCTGGCTGTGGGCGCGTGGCCATGATGGCGGCGGCCCGTTTGCCGAACTGATCCGGCGGATCGTCCATTGGATGATGAAGGAGCCGGAACTGGAAGAACGCCGACTAGACCTCATTGCCGACGGCGAGACTGCCCGGATCCGCCTGCGCACCCTTGCAGACAGCGCACCGCCCCTGACACTGGAGACGCCGGAAGGCGGCATCATCGCGCCGCAATGGCGCGCTGTCGGCCCCGGCACGTTCGAGGCCGAAGCGCCGATCGGCCAGCTCGGCCTGTACCGTGCAGAGGCCGGCGGGCTGGAGGCCGTGGCGCTGAATGGCCCGGCCAACCCGAAGGAATATGCCGACCTGCGTTCGTCCCCGGACGTGTTGGCACCGGTCGCCGAGGTGACCCGTGGCGGCATTGTCCGGGTCGGCGAGAGTGGCCAGGACCTGCCGGAGATCCGCAGGGTCGGACCGCGCGCCAATGCCGCCGGCGCGGGCTGGCTGGGCCTGCGGGACCGCGGCGCCTATGCGGTGCGCTCCTCCACCAGCCAGACCCTTCTGCCAGGGCTTGCCGCTGCGATGACCGTGCTCATCCTGCTTCTGTTCGCCTGGCGGCGTGAGGGTCGGTGAGGCCGGGCGCAGCGTGAACCGGTCCTGAAACACCCCCCAGATCGCCGGCGAGCGGGCGCAGCATGACCCGGGCCGGATCCTGCGGGCCCGGTAGTGCGAGCTGCCCGGGCGGGGCGACCCTGAAGCCGATCTCGCCGAAATAGGCCGGCGCGCCAATCAGCAGGGCAACGGGCCAGCCCGCCGCCTTGCCCGCCTCGAGTGCCGCTTCGGTGAGCCGCAGACCCAGCCGGTCGCCACGATGGTCGGGATGGACAGCGACCGGGCCATGAAACAGCGCCGGCGTCTCGCCGATGTGCAGCGGCCATACCCGGCAGACCCCGACCAGAGTGCCGCCGGCATGGGCAACACGGCTGATTGCGGGCAGGGAGCGGCTGAACTCGCGCAGGCGCTCGGCCGTGCGCGCGAAATGGCCCGGCCCGAAGGTCAGGTCATAGAGCGCCTCGATGGCGGCGGCGTCGCGCGAGGGGGTTTCTGGGGTGATCACGGTCATGGCGCGCGTCTCTGCGCCCACGCGCGAGGGGATACAAGCGCGAAATGTGGGCAGGGGGTCTGTGCACTAATACCAATCTGCGCGGATGAAGACTCATCCGCGGCCCCGGCGCATGGGGCGCCGACGCGCAGTCGCGCTTGCCCTGCACTGCACGGATCGGT
>CAYPQD010000045.1:16338-20767 GCA_964412785.1 uncultured Hyphomonadaceae bacterium | reverse complement strand
GGACCATGAACTCCTTGAGGATGTCGTTCTGGATGGTCCCTGACAGCTTCTCCGGCGGAACCCCCTGTTCCTCTGCGGCGACGATGTAGAGCGCCATCACCGGCAGGACGGCGCCGTTCATGGTCATCGACACCGACATCTGATCCAGCGGGATGCCCGAGAACAGGGTTTGCATGTCGTATATCGAATCGATGGCGACGCCTGCCATGCCGACATCGCCGACAACGCGCGGATGGTCTGAGTCATAGCCCCGGTGGGTGGCAAGGTCGAATGCGACCGACAAGCCCTTCTGCCCGGCCGCAAGATTGCGGCGATAGAAGGCGTTGGAGTCTTCTGCGGTGGAGAAGCCGGCATACTGTCGGATCGTCCAGGGCCGCTGGGTGTACATGGTGGGGTAGGGGCCCCTGCCAAACGGGGCGAGGCCGGGGAAATCGTCGAGCCAGTCCAGCGGCGCGGTGTCGGCAGCGCTGTAGGCGCTCTTCACCGCGATGCCTTCCGGTGTCTGCCAGATCGGCCCCGGGGCGGGCACCGTGCCGGTGGCGTGCGGCGTGCCGAGGGGGAGGGCGGTGAAATCGGGGAAGGCGGTCATGGCGGTCCTTCAGAAATCGAGGGCGGTGAGCTTCAGCGCGAGATCGGGGAAGGCAAGGGGCGCGAGGTCGTCAGTATCGTCGCGCTCCTCCGCACGGCCCCATGTGCCATCCCCGCGCGGTTCGGAAAAGAGGTGCGCGCGGCGAGCACGGGCATCGAGCACCCAGTATTCCTGGATCCCGTGAAGCGCATAGACCGGCGACTTTCGCTGCGGGTCATAGGCCAGACGGTTGTCAGAGACCTCGACGAGAATCCGGCAGTCGGGTCCTCGGACGTCTTCCGGCAGCAGCCTCGCCTCGTAGATCACGAGGTCCGGCTCGAAGATGTTGCCATCGCTCAGGAAAACCGAAGTTTCCGGGGCAAGGATGAACGGGCTGCCGTACAGGGCCGCAGACCAGCGCATGCTTAGTCGTGTCTTCCAAAGCTGATGCCGGTTGTGCTTGGGGCTCATAGGTACCAGTTCCCCCCCAAGAAGCTCGTAGCTGCCATCTTCCGGCAGGATTCCAGCCTCGACCATCGCTCGCACGGTCTCGTTGGAGAAGAAATACCGAGGAAGGCCCTCCGCGCCCTGGGTGGTGCGGTGGTGGAAGCCATGCGGCAGGCTGATCGCTCCGTCATCCATGGCGGTAATCCTAGCACCAAGTCCGCCCGCGCTGAAACTCACGCGAGACCCAGTTCCGCATGGGCCAGCTCCAGCGCGGCGACCACGTCGACGCCGATGTGGACGAAGCTGTCGATGCCGGCCTCGCGCCAGGCGGCCTCGTGCTCACCGGGCCGGCCGGCGAGGTAGAGCCGCTGCACCCCGGCGGCCTTGAGAGCGCGGGCCGCATCGGCCGCCTCTTCGCCATAGCGTTGATCACTGCCGCAGAGGATGGCGAGCACCGTGCCCGACGCAGTCCAGGCCGCGGCGAGCGCGTCCGGGGTTTGCGGCGGGATGGGTGCCTCGCGCGCCTCGATGCCGCCCGCGGCGAAGAAATTGCGGGCGAAGTCGGCGCGCGCATTGTGCTCTGCCAGCGGCCCGAGGGGTGCCAGGAAGACAGCCGGGCGCTCGCCGGAGACGGCGGTGCGGGTCTCTGCGACGTCGCGCAGGCGCTCGAACGGGGCGGCGAGGCGGACCGGCCAGAGCGGCGCGGCCATGTCGTCATCGCCGGTGCGTGCGCCGAGCGCCGGCAGGAGGGCGCGCAGGCCCGCGTCGGTGACTGCTTCGCGCGTTTCCACCGGACCTGGATGGGCGACCGGCGGGTGCACCTGGTCAAGCGTCGGATAGGCGCTGACGCCGGTGACCTCGACCCGGCGGGTCGCGACCTGCCTCATTCGGGCGGCGCGCACCTCGCCGATCCGGGCCTGGACCGCGTCCGCCATCAGGCTGGCGCCATAGCCGCCGTCGCGCTCGATCTGCTGGAACTGCGCCCATGCGGCCTCGGCGAGATCGGCGGCGACGCCCTCCTCGAACCAGGCCCCGCCGGCAGGGTCTGCGACCCGGCCGAGGCCGCTTTCCTCCATGGCGATGACCTGGGTGTTGCGGGCAACCCGGCGGCCAAGCTCATCGGCAATGCCGAGCGCGTCGGTGAAGGGGCGCACGGTGATGATGTCGGCGCCGCCAATGGCAGCACCGAAACAGGCGGCCGTGCAACGCAGCATGTTCACCCAGGGATCATAGCGCGCCAGCATGCGTGCGGAGGTCACCGCCTGCAGCGCCATCGGATGGGGGTCGATCTTCAGCGCCTCCAGGCAGCGCGCCCAAAGCCGGCGGGCAGCGCGCAGCTTGGCGATGGAGACGCCGTAATTGGCGTCAACCGCGAGGGTGAACAGCATCAGCGGCGCGGCGCGGTCCGGCGACAGGCCGTGGGCATCGAGCCGGCGCAGGACGTCGACACCATGAGCGATCAGGCAGCCCAGTTCCTGTGCGTCCGATCCACCAGCCTCGTGGACCCGGCGGGCATCAATCCGGAGGATGGACGCAAGCGGGAAGCGCAGCGACAGCATGTCGGCGAGCGCGGCGGTCTGGGCGAAGGCGACCTCAAGCCCGCGCGGGACAATGCCGCTGCGGGCGAGATTGCCGAGCGGGTCGATATTGAAGGCGAGCCTTTGCGCCTTCGGTTCGGCCTGGGTCTCGGCCCAGAGCGCCAGCAGGGCGGCAGAGCGCAGGCCAAGGCCCGGCCCGCGCTCCAGGGCGATGGTGGCAATGTCGGCGCGCACGCCCTTCAGAGCCGTCGCGAGGGTGTCGCCATCATGGATCGCGCAGCCGTGGACGCCTTCCGGGTCGATGTGCAGCTCGATGGAGGACACCCCGCGCTCCAGGTCGCGCAGGATTTCGACGTTGGTTATCGCAGGGTCCGGATGGGCGAAGGCCTGGCGGATGTCCCAGGGCAGGTGCGGATCGGCGGCGGCGCGGGCGCCGCGCAGGTAGGGCGCCGCGCCAGGGTGTCCGAGCGGGTCGCCGGTGACCGGCGCATCGGCCTCACGGTAGAGCGGGCGGATCTGCAACCCGCCCGGAAGCTCCCGCGTCAGCCGCTCCACCGGCGCGCCGCTGAGCGCCTTGTCGACCTCGTCCAGCCAATGCGCCTCGTCGGCATCGGCAAACGGGCCGCTGAGACTCATCAGGTCATCGGTCATGGGGCCTCTCGCGTGTACGTCTTCGCGATACCGAATAGCAGGCAGCCTGGCCTGGCCGTCAAGTTCGGGCAGGCCAGGTGCGACGCTAATCCGTCAGGGGCTTGCTGATGGTGAAGGCGCCGCGCAGGCTACCGGGTTCGAATCCGGTGGCTTGATCGGTCGGATAACGCGCGAGGATGGCGGCCTTGACCTCTGCGTCGATCGCGCTGCCATGGCAGGCGGCGCAGACATCGCCCATGGGGATGGGCTTCATCCAACGAAAGGTGGCCACGCCATCGACGGCGACGATTTCGGCATGGTCGAGGCTGGCGGGGTCCTCGCCCCGTGCCATGGCGGCTGCGAAGGCATCAAGCCGGGCGCGCTCCCAGGCGTCCGCGGCATTGTCCCGATTGCGCACGCGCAGGGCGGTTCGACCGACGTCCAGGCTTTCCGCTGCCGAGACGTCACTGGCGATCAGCGGCGCACGTTCATGGCAGACATCGATTGCGGCAATCGGCCCGCCGGCCTGCATGGCCGCGGTGAGTTCTGCCTGCAGCGTGCGGCCGAGGGTGCCGGCAGCCGCGCGGGCGGCGGCGATGTCGGCCTCATCTGCGGCGCGCACCGCCCCATGGCTGTCCGGTTCGGGCGGGCTGCAGGCTGAAAGGAGGCCGGCGGACAGCGCAGCAGCCAGCAGGGAATTGAGCGGTCGCATGCGGTGTCTCCCATGCCAGAACCTATCGAACGGTATCACAAGGGCGCGATCATCCGGTTGGTCAAGTTGGTCGCAGGTCGGTTGGGCGCAGGCTGGATCATGCAGGCCAGTCTTGACGGGGCGCGAAATCTGAATGAGACTGAAAAGCATTCGCAAAAAAGGCGTGGCCGGGATGGGTCCCCCTTCGATGGCCTCGTCCTCAAGACTGCCCGCGTCGACACCATGAAAGGGTCCTGCCATGGCCAATCCAGCACGACAGCCAATCTGCCTTGTATCACGCTGCGGAACGCCCGCCTTCGACGCGGAGCGGACCCGCGGGACGGACACCGCTGCTGCGGCGGCGCGCCAGATGGCGCTGGACTGGCTGGAGAGCCAGGCGCGCATTCTCGCCTTCTGGCAGGAGCGACTGGTCGCCGATGGTGAGGCGGGAGGACTGGTGGAGATGATAGAGACGCACCGCGCCTGGCTCACCGACCGGCTCTGGGACGCCCGCCGGGCGGGGTGAGCACCGGCGGCCAGGGCGATACCAAGGGC
>CAYPQD010000045.1:0-16238 GCA_964412785.1 uncultured Hyphomonadaceae bacterium | reverse complement strand
TCTGGGACGCCCGCCGGGCGGGGTGAGCACCGGCGGCCAGGGCGATACCAAGGGCCATACCAAGGAAAGCGCTTGCCCTTCGGGCCTGATCGGTTAGCTCTTACGTCAACGTCAATTCGGTGACATTGAGAGGAAACACTGCCATGGCCCTGCCGCCCGTGCTCCAGACCCTGCGCCTGCCCGTGATCGGCTCGCCGCTTTTCATCATCTCCAACCCGGAGCTGGTGATCGCCCAGTGCAAGGCGGGGATTGTCGGCTCCTTCCCGGCGCTCAATGCGCGCCCGGAAAGCATGCTCGACGAGTGGCTGGACCGGATCACCACCGAGCTGGCAGAGCATACCGCGAAGAATCCGGACCAGCCGGCGGCGCCGTTCGCAGTCAACCAGATCGTGCACAAGACCAACAACCGGCTCGAGCACGATGTCGAGATGTGCGTGAAGTACAAGGTGCCGGTGGTCATCACCTCCCTTGGCGCGCGCACGGAAGTCAACGACGCCATCCATTCCTATGGCGGGATCGTGCTGCATGACATCGTCAACATCGTCTTTGCCCACAAGGCCCTGGAGAAGGGCGCCGACGGGCTGATCCCGGTCTGCACCGGCGCCGGCGGACATGCAGGCACCCTGTCGCCGTTTGCCCTGGTGCAGGAAATCCGCGAGTTCTTCGACGGTCCGGTGGCGCTGTCCGGCTCGATCGCCAATGGCGGTGCCATCGCGGCGGCCCTCGCCATGGGCGCCGACCTGGCCTACATAGGCTCGGCCTTCATCGCCTGCGACGAGGCCAACGCCAATGACGGCTACAAGGACGGCATCGTCGAGGGCAAGGCGGGCGACATTGTCTACACCAATTTGTTCACCGGCGTGCACGGCAACTATCTTGCGCCCTCCATCAAGGCCGCCGGGCTCGACCCAAATGACCTGCCGGAAAGCGATCCCAGCAAGATGAATTTCGGATCGGGCGGCAACACCGACGCCAAGGCCTGGCGCGACATCTGGGGGTGCGGACAGGGGATTGGCGCGGTGAAATCCCGCGGACCGGTCTCGGCCTATGTGGACGTGCTGGAGCGCGAATACCGCGCCGCTATCGCCGCGCTGAACGCCGGGCGCGCGTTCGAGGTGGTCGAGGCCGCCGCGGCGGCGGAGTAGGGCTTGAACCTTCGAGTGTTACAAGGCGTGCAATGACATGATGGTGTCGTTTGCATGCCGCGACACCATAGCCCTCTTCGGGCGAAGGCGGGTTCGACGGTTGCAGGCGATCGAGCGAGCTGCCCTGCGAAAACTTGTCCAGCTGAACGCGGCGGCAGCCCTCTCTGATCTGGCGGTCCCGCCAGGCAACCGGCCCGAAGCCTTGAGAGGCCACCGGATCGGACAGCATTCGATCCGCGTGAACCAACAATGGCGGGTCTGTTTTGTCTGCATGGATGCTGGCCCTTCGGAGGTCGAGAGTGTCGACCATCACTGACGAGGGGGCCAAGCTCCCGCCCATTCACCGATGTGATACCAAGCTGCATGGACCCGAAACCGATCCGTGCAGTGCAGGCAAAGCGCGACCGCGCACAGGCGCTTGACCGGGTCCAGCCGATCGCCCGAGCCATCTTTGAGGCTGCGGTTGAGGGACAGCCCCGCGCCTGTCCGACCGGGGACGGTCCGGGGGCAGGGTGGCGGGCATGCTGTTCCTCTCTGCCACCGAGGCCGAAGCCGCCCTCAGCGCCCACTGGCGCTGGCCGCACTTTTCCGTGCGCGAGCTAGCCTGCCGCTGTGCCGGGCGTTTCTGCGCCGGCGAATACTGGCATGACCCGGGCTTTCTTGATGCGCTTGAGGCGCTGCGGGCCGATGCGGGCCACGCGCTGGTCGTCAATTCCGGGCATCGCTGCACGCTGTGGAACGCGGCCGTCGGTGGCGCGCCGCTGAGCCGGCACAAGACCCTGGCGGTCGACATTGCGTTATCCGGCCATGACCGCCACGCCCTGCGCGCAGCGGCGATCGGTCGTGGCTTCACCGGCCTCGGCCTGGCGCGCACCTTCTTGCATCTCGACCGGCGCGGGCGGCCGGCCACCTGGACCTATTCGGGGAGTTTATCAGCATGGACGACATGATCGGCCTGACCGCAAGCGCCGCTGGCGGCGGTGTGTTCGGCCTCATCGGCACTGCGCTCGGGCGGATTGCCGGCTTTTTCGAGCGCCGCCAGGCGCATGCACAGGAACGCGCCCGCTGGGACCATGAGGTGCGCCTTACCGAGCTGCAGATGCGCGCGCGGGCGGAGGAGACCGAGGCGGAGCTGGCGCTTGCCGATGTTGCCGGGCGCTGGGACGGGCTGACCGCCTCGATGGCGGCTGAGGCGGCGATCGCGTCGAGCTATCGCTGGGTCGACGCTGTGCGCGGGCTGACCCGGCCGGCGCTGACCCTGCTGCTGTGGCTGATTGCCGGGGGCATCTATATCGCTAGCGACGCGGGCGGTCGGCTCGCGATTGTCGAGACGGCGACCTTCGCGGCAACGGCGGCCACGCTCTGGTGGTTCGGCGACCGCGGCCCGCGCCAGCCATCGCGGGCGTAGGGGTTGACGCGCGAAATCCCTACCGGGACCGGCCCGATTGAGTGCCCCGCCGGTGTGAGGCAAGCTTTGGCCTGACGGCATACTCCGGGAGGCGGGCCATGGCCGAATACATCCTTGTGATCGACGAGGGCACGACCTCGACCCGGGCGATGGCCTTTGACCGGTCATTCCGCGCGGTGGCGCGGGCGCAGCTGGAGATCGAGCTTGGCTTTCCTCAGTCCGGCTGGGTGGAGCAGGATGGCGAGGCGATCTGGACAAAGACGCTGGCGGCCTGCCGCAAGGTCATCGCCGAGGTCGGCGGAGCCGGGCAGATCGCCGCAATCGGCATCACCAACCAGCGCGAGACGACACTGGCCTGGGAGCGCAGGGACGGGCGGGTGATCGCGCCGGCGATTGTCTGGCAGGACAGGCGAACTGCGGCGGCCTGCGAGCGCCTGCGCACGCAGCACGGCGCCGAGGCGTTCGTCCGCGAGCGGACGGGCCTGCTGATCGATCCCTATTTCAGTGCGACCAAGATAGCCTGGCTGCTTGACCATGCGCAGGGCGTGCGGGCGCGGGCGCGGGCGGGCGAGATCGCCTTCGGCACGGTGGACACCTTCCTGATCTGGCGCCTGACCAGCGGGCGGGTGTTTGCGACCGACGTGACCAATGCCTCGCGCACCAATCTCTGGGCGCTGGACCCTGAACGGCCGGGCGGCTGGGACGCGGGCCTGATGGACCTATTCGGGGCCAGTGACGCCGCCCTTGGCGCGGTCCGCCCGAGCGCGGGCGACTTCGGAGAGACCGACCCGGCGCTGTTCGGTCGCGCAATCCCGATCCTGTCCGCCATTGGCGACCAGCAGGCGGCGCTGGTCGGGCAGGGCTGTGTCACGCCGGGCATGGCCAAGATCACTTACGGCACGGGTGCCTTTCTCGTCGCCCATACGGGCGGGCAGCGCGTGCGTAGCCAACACCGTCTGCTGGCGACGGCGGGCTATGCCATGGCGGGCGGCGAGGCGGCCTATGCGCTGGAAGGGTCGGTGTTCAACACGGGCACTGTGGTGAAGTGGCTGCGTGACGAGCTGCGCCTTATCCCGGACGCGGCCGATACCGAGGCGATGGCGGCCTCGCTTGGCGATAATGGCGGGGTGTATTTCGTCCCGGCCTTTACCGGCCTCGGCGCGCCGCACTGGGACGCCGACGCACGCGGCGTGATCTGCGGCCTGTCACGCGGGACAGGGGCGGCCCACATCGTCCGCGCCGGGCTGGAGGCGGCGGCCTACCAGACCGATGACCTGATCGGGGCCTTCCGCCGGGATGGCGTGCCGGTCGACCTGTTGCGGGTCGATGGAGGCATGGCGGCAAATGACTGGTTGATGCAGCGCGTTGCCGACATTTGCGACGTGCCGGTGGAGCGGCCGGACCATGGTGAGATGACGGCCCTTGGCGCGGCGGTGCTGGCCGGGGTGCAGTTGGGCTGGACCCGACTTGACGCGTGGGGGCGTGCGGACCGGCCGGGCCGGCGCTTCGAGCCACAGATGGACGCCGCCGAACGCGCCGGTGCGCTGGCTGGCTGGCAGGCGGCGCTGGCGCGGACGCGTCTGTCGGGCGCGGCGGGCTGAGCCGTGAGAGCCGGGGGCTGCGCCGAAGCGGGCCGCTGTCCGCCATGACGGCGCCAAAGAAAAAAGGCGGGCCGCTGGGCCCGCCTTTCCCTTTTCCCGATCCGGCTGGCGATTACCAGGTCCGGGTGAGCTGCAGGAAGCCGCGGCGACCGCGCAGGTCATACTGGGTGCCGACCAGCGGGGTGTTGCCGCGCACCGTGGCCGCTTCGGCAGAGACCTGTGGCGGCGCTTCGTCAAAGAGATTGCGGATACCGGCGATAAGGCGCCACTGGTCCGTTTCGTATTCCAGCGACAGGCCGTGATAGATAACCGCCTCGGCACGGTAGTCGACGTTGACCAGAGTGCCGAAATACGGCTCCTCAATCCCGCCGGGGGTATCAGAGAAGCGCTCGTTTGAGGCGGGGCCGATATAGTCGGAGAACCAGTTGTAGGTGAAGTCACCGCGCTCGAGTGAGACCAGGAGGTTGGCGGTCATGCTCGGGAAGCCGATCTGCCCGTTGACGTCGGTCTGGTCGAAGCCGAGCAGGGTGCCCGGAGCGAACAATTGCTGGTTCCGCTCCAGTGACCAGGACGCATCGCCATCCACGGACAGGACACCGAAATTGAGTTCCTTCTCGTAGAGGAACTCCAGATCGATGCCGCGGAAGGTCTGGCTGTTGACGTTCAGATAGCTGTTCTCGACCGTCAGGATGGCCAGGGGTGCACCCTGTGCGTCGGCCGGGGCGCGCTCGAACAGGTCACAGAAGGCGTTCGGGAAGTTCTCCCCGGCATAACAGCCAAGCAGGATGGTCCCGGCGCCGAGCTGGTCGATCTGGTCCTCGATCTCGATTTCGTAATAGTCGAGCGCGATGGACAGGTCCGCAAAGGTCGGCGTGAAGATGATCCCGATGGTCGACGTCTCGGACGTTTCCGCCTCGAGATTGCCGGCGCCACCTCCTGAAATGATCTCCGCCGAAGAGCCGAGGTTCACGAAGTCGAACGGAATACCATCAGCAAGGCAGTTATCGACGATCCGCTGGTTGGTCTGTTCGGCAAGGTTCACACAGGGGTCGATCTGCGCTTGCCCGACAAACCCCGTCTGATCTTCAAGGAACAGTTCGAAAAGGGCCGGAGCGCGGAAGGAGGTGCCATTGGTCGCACGCATCCGCACCGACGGGGTGATTTGCCAGTTCAGGCCGACCTTGTAGACGCTGTCGCTGCCAAACGAGTCATACTCGAACGCGCGACCCGACGCATTAAAGAGCAGTTCCTCGGCAAAGGGCTGGCCACGCAGGAGTGGAACCTCGATTTCCGCGAAGACCTCCGCAACGCTGTCCTCGCCTTCGGTGATGCCGGCGGTGGACGAGCCCCAGATATCAGAGACGTTGGTCTGGTATTGCTGGCCGTCCACCGGGTCGGTGAAGGACACCAGCTCCCCGAGGGTCAGAGCCCCCGGAACGTCCTCAATGGAGAATTTCCGGTATTCGAACCCGATGGCCGCCTGGATGTCGCCGGCCGGAAGTTCGAAGACGGAACCTGCCACATTCCCGTTGATGAGCCACTGATCATAGACGGTGTTGCCCGTCTCGAACCCGCTCAGCTGGTTGAAGGCGTCGTCATACGCGCCCCCCACTCCGGCCAGGAAGCCCGGATCGGTCGAGTCATAGCCGGGCGCCGGCCCGGTGCCCGGGATCGGCGACGCCTGAACGGTGCCATCCCGGTTGAAAACCACATTGCCATCATTGTCGCGCCGCGCCTGATACTGTCCGTTCGGGCCGAACTGCGACCAATCACCCGATCCGCTGGCGAGGATCTGATTGCGGTAATAGTCGCCGCTTGAGTAGGAGTAGTTGGCGTTGAGCTGCCATGCAAACTTCTCGAGGAAGTTGCCGGACCCGAAATCGCCGCTGAGGGTCTGGGCGAGGTAATAATAGTCAACCTCGACGCCACCATTTGACGGCCAGATCGTGACCGGCTGGTAGACCGTGTTGAGCGGGTTCACGAAATCCGGCGACTGCCCATAGGCAAAGGCGCTGCCGAACGGGTCCGAAAGACCCCGGATCTGCGGGAAGAACTGGCGCCAGCCATCCGATTCGGTCTCGCGGCTCGTGTAGAGAAACTCGGTCAGCGAGTTCACGCCGCCGAGTGCGTTGAGATCGAAATCAGCGACCGCGTAGAAGCTCACGCGTTCGGTCTGGTTGATCGCGTCCTCGCTGAGCACGCGCGGGTCTTCCAGGACGTCCTCGTAGAAGGCCGGACCATCGGGGCTGAAGCCGGCATTCTCACGCGGGCGGTAGCCCGGGATCAGCCCGCCGAACGCGAGCCCGATCTCGCGCCCGTCCGGCGAGGGGACAAGCCGCTGACCGGTGACGTTATCGAGCACGGTATTGAAGTAGAGGTTGGAGCAATTGCGCCGGTCGCCATTCGGGTCGAAGGTCACCGAGCGATTGACGCGGTCGCTCAGCTGGCCGGTCTGCGGGTCGCGCACAAGGTCCTGGGTACAGTCCAGGTAATCCCGGTCGCCGATATTGAGCTCCTCGGCCATGCTGTACTCGGCCGCCAGCGCGATCGAGCCATTCTCGAAGTTGAAGCCGTAGGCGCCGTTGATCTGGAAGGTTTCGCCGCCGCTCTCGAAGGGGGCGGTGAGCTGGATGTTGAGTTCCGGATCGTCGATCTGGGTGCGGGTGATGACGTTGATCACGCCGCAGACCGCGTCGGAGCCGTAGATTGTAGAGCCAGAATCCTTCAGGATGTCATAGCGCGACACGACCGAGGCCGGGATGACATTGAAGTCGAACGCGCCGACCGCGCCGCGCGTGCCCGACGGGCCGGGCCGCTTGCCATTGATCAGCACCAGCGAGCGGGTGCCGCCGCAGCCGCGAAGGTCGACGGTCTGGACCCCGGTCCCGCCATCGATGACGAACCCGCCAAACTGGTTGTTCAGCTGGGTCGAGCCGGCCGCGATGGACGAGCCCTGCAGGATTTCAGCGGAGCTCACGAGGCCTTCCAGCGCAGCGACATCGGCGGTGATCACCTGGATGGGTGCGGTGGAGGAAAACTCGTCGCGGCGCAACAGCGAGCCGGTGACGACAATTTGCTCCTGGCGGGCCTCGTCTTCCTCGTCCGCGATCGGTGCGATCACGACTTCGGAGTCGTCGGCGGGTTCTGCGTCCTGCGCCCATGCGGTGCCGGTCAGCGACAGGACACCGAATGCGGCGCCGCAGAAGAACTTGCTGCGGAATGAGCTCTTGCTCGTCATTTCTTCTCCCCCGTGGAGCGATTTAGGTTGAACGACGGACATCCCCCGACAAGCCGGGAGAGCGTGATCGGAGGATGCATGGGCCGTCACCCTCGGCAAGTAACGATGAACCGATTTTCAGGCTGCAGCGGAACGGGACCGGGCGAGTGTGACATTTGAGTAACGGCTTTTTGAAGGAGATTTGACGGCCTCCAGAGGTTCGGGCAGCCCGTCCGGGCGGCCGTTTGTGTCCCGCGGCGCTTGACGCAACCGCTGTACTCTTCAATTCTCGGAGGGTCAGGGAGAAGAGACATGCTCAAACGATGGATTTCGCTGCTTGCCGGCTCGGCGATGATCGCCGGCGTGGCGGCAGCAGACCCGATCAAGGTCGATGACCTTGCAAAATACCCGGCCGTCTGGCGGATCAACATGGACACGGAAGGCAACACCCTCGCCGGTGTCGTTCACCGCCCGGGCAGCGACGGCTATGACACGGCGGTTGCGACCTGGGACATATCCGGTCAGGTCGACACCTCAAAGCCGCTGGTGCCACTGGCCGTCACGCCGGGCAATGACCGGATGAAGCTGGTCAACGCCACCGCCCTGCTGGACGGGATGGTGCAGGTGACCGGCAACCAGGCCTGGACCGGGCCGACCGTGGGCTGTCTGGAAGGGCGCACGACCGGTGCGGAGCGAACTTTCGTCAACAAGCTCTACATGACCGACAAGTCCCTGACGGACTTTGACGAAATGTTTGCCAAACCGAGCGCCGGGCGGGTGAATGCGGCGATGGAACAGTGCATGCGCCTGCAGGCATCGACCACGTCGATCGAACTGAGCCTGCCGCTGGATGACGACCACATCGTCATCAGCCGCGGCGGCCTGGATGGGACACGGTATTACAAGTACAACCTGCGCACCCAGCGTGAGGACCTGCTGTTCCGCCAGACAGACCTGTCGCCGGAACGGCTCGACCCGCGCACCGGTGAAATGATTGCTGCGTCCAAGATCGACCCCGATGGCCAGGGTGATTTCGACATCAAGGCCTGGCTGCGCAATCCCCAGACCGGTGAGCTCGAACGCGAGCCGGAGCTTGAGTACAAGGCATCGACGCGCTTCACGATGAGCGTTGCCGGTGTCGATGACGAGACGGGAAGATATTTCGTCATCACCGACAAGTTTCGCGACAAGGCGGCCGTCTACTTCTACGACGCGGTCACCAACCAGTTCTCCGCCGAACCGGTGTTCGCTCACCCGGAATTCGAGGCGACCGGCGTGCTGTTCAGCCCGCGCAAGGCGAACTTCAACCAGGTGGTCGGCTTCTCCTATGGCGGCCCGACCGGTGGCGAGCGCTACTATATCGATCCGCAGGTGCGGGCGATTTATGAGGGCCTGCAGGCTGCTTTCCCTGGAAAGGAGATCGGTCTCAACGGGTATAATGAGGATTTCTCACGCGTCCTGTTCACGGTGCAGAGCTCGGCCCAGCCGCCGATCCACTACCTGTTGGTGGATGGCGCGAAGGTCGCCCTGATCGGCGCGCAGCGCCCGTGGGTCGACAGTGACACCCTTCGTGAAACCGAGTTTACCAGCTATGAGGCGCGTGACGGGCTTGAGATTCCGGCCTTCCTGACCCTGCCGAAGGGCTGGAAGAAGAGCGATGGGCCACTGCCTGCGATCGTGCTGCCCCATGGCGGCCCCTGGGGACGCGATGATGCGTCGTGGGATGCTACGGGTTGGACGCAATTCCTGGCCTCGCGCGGCTATGCTGTCCTGCAGCCGCAATACCGCGGCTCGGACGGCTTCGGACGCAAGCTCTGGCTCGCCGGCGATGCCGAGTGGGGCCAGAAGATGCAGGACGACAAGGATGACGGCGCGGCCTGGATGGTCAGCGAAGGCATCGCGGCGCAGGATCGGATCGCCATTTTCGGCTACTCCTATGGCGGCTTCGCGGCGATGGCGGCGACGGTTCGTCCGAACAGCCCTTACCAGTGCGCGATTGCTGGTGCCGGCGTCTCCAACCTCGCCAAGCTCGGCAACAACTGGAGCAACAACCGCCTGCAGCGGGCAGTTCAGGGCAACACGGTGAAGGGCATGGACCCCATGCAGAACACCGACAAGGCCAACATCCCGATCCTCGTCTACCATGGCGACCGGGACGTGCGGGTGCCGCTCTATCATGGCCGTGATTTCTACAATGGCGTGAAGGGTGTGGTGCCCGCCAAGCTTGTGGTCATTCCGGACATGCCGCACAGCCTGCCCTGGTGGCCCGAACACCACCGCGAATCGCTGACCGCGATCGAGGACTTCCTTGAGGATGACTGCGGGCCCGGCGGCCTCTAGGCCCCGCCCCCTCTGACCAGACCGAAGCGGGCGGCCCCCATGGGCTGCCCGTTTTCTTTCAGGGCCGCGGCGCTGTCAGAAGCCGCCGCCGGTCCTGAACCCGCCGCGCTTGCCGCCACCGCCCGGGAAGGACGTCGGCCGGCCGGACCGACGCCCGACGCCAAGGCCGCCGAGCGAGATGGTGCCGCGGCCAACTCCCCTGGCAATTTCCAGGCCAACCCCGGACGCGACCTCCCAAAGCACGTCTTCGAGGTCGTCGGGAAGGCCGATGGTTTCCGATCGCCGGCGGCCGCCAAAGCCGGGCTCGGTGCGCGGCGGACGCCGCCGGACGGCCCGCTTCAGCATGTCGAAGCCGGATTTCGGCGACAGCCGGCCAGCCGCGAGGCCCGTGAGCACGTCATCAAAGGTGGCGGAGCGGATCAGGGTGTAAGGGCTGTCGAACCGCGCGGTCTTGAAGCGCCGGCGCAATTCCTCGACATTGCCAAGGTCGCGGCGCAGGTGCCGGGGCATGTCGGCCAGGCGCTTGGCCTCCAGGTCCAGCGACATCTGCTCAGCCCGCAGGCGGACCAGCTGGTCGACGATCCGGTCGTCGGCGGCCTCGATGGTCTCCGCGGCGAGCACCCGCAGGTCGGGAAAGCTCGCCCGGCGCAGGCCATCGGCCAGCAGATTGCGCGCCTCCACCGCCGGGCCGGTCTCGCTGCGCATCGCACTTTCGTGACGCTGGACGAGAGCCTGGTGGGCGGCCTCGGCGGCCTCGATTTCTGCGTCGGTCTCGCCGATCGTGTCCATCAGCGCCTCGGCGGCCGCGCGCAGGGTATCGGCGCCTGCGGCCCTGAGCGCCTCGATCTCTGCGGCCTCCAGTGCCGCCAGCGCGTCATTGGCCTTTCGACGCACCTCGCCCGCGTGTTCGGCGAGGCGTTCGGGCAGTTCGGTGAGCCGCTGGTAATTGAGAAAGGCCTGATCGTAGCCGCAGACGCGCGCGACCCAGCTGTCGAGCATGCGGATGGGCGCCGGCGCGCGATAGTCGGGCGAGCGGAAGCGCCGCTGCCAGAGGTACAAGAACAATGGGTCGTCGCGGTAGGGCCTGCCCTTCTCCTCCCGGTCAGCGCGTGCGACCTCCAGCTTCTGCTCCGCCCGCTGGGCGATGGCCGCTGCCTTCGCATTGGCCTCCACCCGCGATTTGTAGTTCGGGTCCTCCAGCAGGCGCGCCTCGACCTCGGCGACCCGGGCCTCATAGGTCTCGATTGCCTCGTCATGGCGCCTGGCCAGTGCGGCGCGCTCGCTTTCCAGCGTCATGATCCGCAGTGAGGCTGCCTCGACAGCCCCGGCTTCCTGGCGGACATGGGCTGCGTGTCCATCGATCAGGTCGCGCGCCCGCAGATGCAAGGCGTCGAGCGGTTCGGTGCCATCGGCCTCGCGCACGACATCAAAGCGGATTGCGGCAAGCGCGCGGTAGAGCTGGAGCTGTTCGTCCTGGACCTCCGCCTCGCGCGCCTGACTTTCATCGGCCGCCGCGATCGCCCTGGCAAGCGCCTGGCGAAGATCGCCAAGGGCCCCATCGAGGGCGTGCAGGGCGTCACGGCCGGAGATCGTCGCGGACATGTCCGGCTACCACTCGACGATTGCGCCGCCGGGTGTGGCGACGCTGTAGATGGGGGTGAGGCGGCCGGCCGGTTTCTCGCCGATGATGGCCCGCTGGATGATCTGGTCGTCATCCTTGTCGCGGGCGACCTCGAAGAACACCGCCTCGCTGACACGCTGGCCCCAGCGGCTGACGCGGCGGCGGGTCTGGTCCTCCTCGCTGGTGACGGGCACTTCGAGCACACGCCCGGCCGGATCGACGGCCTCGACGAGAAGGTAGTAATTGCGCGCTTCCGGATCAGTGTCGGGGATCCGGAAGATGCCGGAGCGTTCCTCACCGGGGCCGTAGACGACCCGGACCTGGTAGGTGGCTTTGAGGTCACCCTGCAGGATCCTCAGGCGTTGCAGCGCGGCGCGCGCGCCGTCGCGGTCGCCGGCGGCGGCCGCTGCGATGCCATCCTGATAGTAGGTTTCCGCCAGCGCCCTTGCGGCGTTCTCCGTAGCAGCGCCGCGGGCGGCGTCACGCAGGGTGGCAAGTTCGGTCGGCAGGGTGCTGGCAAGCTCCACCCGGACCGCTTCCCCGCGCGCCCTCGCCGGGCCGGCTATGGCGAACTGGTAGATGGCGCCGGCCGCCATGATCGCGACGAGGCCGCCGGCGATTGGCTTCAGCCAGCGGTCCCGCGAGACATAGAGCCTTGCGAGGGAGACCTGCAGCGACGGCTCGGGCGGGGAATAGGCAAAGCGCCTGGCCTCAAGCGCCTCGACGCCCTGCTTCAGGATTGCGTCGGGGACTTCGATCCCCTGGGCGGCGTAGATCTCCCGCAGTCGGTCGATCAGCTCCGCCTCGCGGCCAGCCTTGTCCAGTTCGCGCCCCACGACCTGCTGTCGGTGGCGCAGTGTGTCGACCACGTCCATGGCGAGAAGGACATCGTCGAGCGAGCGCGGCGCCGCCGCGTCGTCGATCGGGGCAGTAGCGGGACTTGCGCCCACCTCAGCCGCGCGGCACGAGGGCGAGCGCTGAGCCTTCCTCGATCAGGCGGGTGAGGCGGCGCTTGCCATCCTCCACCGCGTCGCGGATTTCCTCTGAGTTCTTGCTGGCAGCCTTGCGCATCTCCGCGATGATTTCCTGGGTCCGCTCCTGATATTTGACGACGCTGTCGACCAGCATCTTGACCGAGGCTGCCGAAACGGTCGGGCCATAGCCGGCGCGTGTGGCCGCTTCCTGGATCTCGCCGCCGATCTCGGCGAGCACCTCAAGGCTCTGGTCGACGCCCTTCTTCATGCTCTCCAGCGTCTGGGTGCTTTCATGCAGGCCATGCATGCCGGTGAAGCTGGCGGTCAGGGCGGTCAGGACGACCTCATTGGTTGAGAAGAAGCTGACCGACTGGGCGTAGACGCGTTCCTTGGCGGTGGTTGTCTGCACCAGGCGCGCCATCACCACTTCCGACGTGTTATAGCCGACGGTGATATTGTCGGCGAGGTCCTTGGCGACCTGGTAGCGCTTCTCTTCGGCCTGCAGGGCGCGGAGCCGCTCGTCGCGGGTAAGTTCGAGCTTGGCCCGTTCGGCCGGATCCTCGCCGATATAGCCGGCGACCTGGGCGACCGCCTCATTCACGGAGCCGCGGGCTGCGCTCAGTTCACCCTCGGCGACCTTGAGGACCTCAAGCGCCATCACCTCCGACTGCTTCATGGCGCCGCGGAAATCGAGATAGGCTTCGAGGATCGTGTGCTCGCGGTCGATCTGGTTGGCCGTCTCCTGCTGGACCTCCAGATAGGTTTCCTTGATCGTCCTGAAGCGGCCGGCGATGTCGCCGCGCGTCATCTTCATCCAGACATTGCCGACCCGCTCCATGGTCGAGATCTTGCCGTCAGCATACTGGTCGACAAGGGACTTGGCGTCGTCGCGGATGGAGGTGAAGGCGTCGGTTATGTCCTCATAGCGTTCGCCGACGGTGATGCCGGAGACCTGTTCGCGGACGATGTCATTGAACAGGCTCATCTGGTCAAGCGTGCGGGCGATGGCGGCAACCCGGTCCTGGTCGAGATCGCTGATCTTCTCCAGGAGCGCGACGATCGGCGCCGGGGAAGCCTTCTTGGTCTTCTTGGGCGCGAGGCCGAGATCCTTGAGGCTTCCCATGGCCTTGTCGAGATATTGCAGGGCGCTCGGGCTGTCAGTGTGGGCCATGGCCGGTCCCCCTCCTGGCGGGCAAACGGGTGATGATACCGGCAAGTCCTAGCCCCACTTTCAGCTTTGCGGCAAGCGGATGATCGCGCCGGGCGAACCGGTAGCGCAGTCCTTGACTCTGCCGCGCCCCCGTGTGCATACGCGCCGCTTATGTTGCGGAAGGCTCCGGGGCGAAAAGTCCACGTCCGGCCGTACCGCGACACCTCACACCGGAAATGGCGGCGCCCGGCGGGGTGCGGCCTGCCTCGGCGTTACCCTGAAGCGAGGACAAGATGGCGAAGAAACTGCTGGGGCACCTGAAGCTCCAGATCCCGGCCGGCGAGGCCAAACCGTCACCGCCCGTCGGCCCGGCGCTCGGCCAGCGCGGCATCAACATCATGGAATTCTGCAAGGCCTTCAATGCGAGGACCCAGCAGATGGAGCAGGGCCTGCCGGTTCCGGTGGTGATCGACTATTACCAGGACAAGTCTTTCACCTTCGTGGTGAAGACCCCGCCGGCCTCGGTGCTCCTGAAGAAGGCGGCGCAGTTGAAATCCGGCTCCAACAATCCTGGCAAGGAGGTTGCCGGCAGGGTGACCGCGGCCCAGTGTCGCGAGATCGCGGAGATGAAGATGCCCGATCTCAACGCAAACGATCTCGATGCCGCGACGAAGATTATTGAAGGCTCGGCCCGCTCGATGGGTCTTGAGGTGGTGGAGTAGGTCATGGCGAGGTCAGGAAAGCGTATCCGCGCAGCGCGTGGCGGGATCGACGCTGATCGGATTTATCCGGTCAGCGAGGCGGTGAAGACGATCAAGGCCAATGCCAGTGCGAAGTTTGACGAAACCGTCGAAATCGCGGTCAATCTCGGCGTCGATCCGAAATATGCTGACCAGATGGTCCGCGGCGTTGTTTCGCTGCCATCAGGTACCGGCAAGGATGTCCGGGTGGCGGTGTTTGCCCGCGATGCCAAGGCCGATGAGGCCCGCGAGGCCGGGGCCGAGATCGTCGGCGCGGAAGACCTCATGGAACAGATCCAGGGCGGCTTCATGGAGTTCGACCGGGTGATCGCAACGCCCGACATGATGTCCGTGGTCGGCCGGCTCGGCAAGATCCTCGGCCCGCGTGGCCTGATGCCGAACCCGAAAGTCGGCACTGTGACGCCGAATGTCGGCCAGGCGGTGAGGGACGCCAAGGGCGGCTCGGTCGAATTCCGGGTCGAGAAACAGGGCATCATTCACGCCGGCATCGGCAAGGCGAGTTTCAGCGAGGACGCGATAGAGGCAAATGTGCGCGCCTTTGTCGATGCGCTGATGAAGGCCAAGCCGACGGGCGCGAAGGGCACCTATGTCAGGAAGATCGCTCTGTCATCGACCATGGGTGCGGGCATTCAGGTGGACACCTCCGACGCGATGTCAGCCGGCTGAGGGCGGCTTCGGCGCATTTTTTGCTTGACAGGAGCGGGTGGGGGGTTGCCAGGCAGCGTCTCATCCTTCATAGAACACAATTCGCGGGATGGGTGGTGCGTGCGCGTGCCACCCTTTTGCGTTCCTGTCCGAGACCATAGGTCGGCCTGATCGGGGGCCGGTAAGCGCATGAGCGCCTATGCAGACGGGGTGAGGCGATCGAGGGACGAGCCCGGCCTGCTGGCGGGTTCAGCCGGCGGTACGGTCCGAGCCCTGGGCAGGCGCCCACCGCCGGAGGTCCGGCGGCGGGCACACACCAGGGCGGCCGGATGGTCCGGGCGTCCGATCATGAGGAGCAGCCCTTATGGACAAGGCACAGAAAACGGAAGCGTTGACCGTGCTGAAGGGCATCTTCGCGTCGGCTGGCGTGGTGGTGGTTGCCCACTATGCCGGTATGACGGTGGCCGATATGGACGAGCTTCGCGGCAAGCTGAGGCCTGAGCAGGGCACTCTGAAGGTCGTGAAGAACCGGCTGGCCAAGCTGGCCCTGGACGGCACTCCCGGCGAACCGGGGCGCGAGCTGTTCCAGGGGCAGGCGGCTATCGTGTTCGCGCCCGATCCTGTGTCGGCGGCCAAGATCGCGATCGACTATGCCAAGGCGAACGATCGGTTCGTCCTGCAAGGCGCCATCCTCGGGGCGTCGGTTCTCGATGACAAGGGTATTGAGGCCCTGTCGAAGATGCCGAGCCTCGACGAGATGCGGGCAACGCTCCTGGGCACGCTGAACGCGCCCGGAAGCAAGTTCGCCCGCACGCTCAGGGCCCCTGGCGACGGTTTCGCAACGGCGCTGGGTGGCGTCGGGCGGAATCTCGCGAGCGTCCTTGCGCAGCGCGAGGCACAGCTCGAGGCGGCGTGACGCCCTTTGCACCTTACTCTCCCTCACCCTTAGTCAACAGGACGAAACACAATGTCTCTCGAGAAAATCGACACAATGTATGATGAGCTGTCCTCCTGGACCGTTCTTGAAATCGCCGAGCTGGTGAAGAAGCTGGAAGATGGCTGGGGCGTCAGCGCCGCGGCGGCTCCGGCGATGGCCATGCCGATGATGATGCCCGGCGCCGGCGGTGGCGGCGATGCGGCCGAAGCGGCCGAGGAGAAGACCGAGTTCGACTTGGTTCTTGTCTCCGCCGGAGAAAAGAAGATCGGCGTCATCAAGGTTGTGCGCGAGGTCGTCTCCGGCCTCGGCCTGAAGGAGGCCAAGGACCTCGTCGAAAGCGCGCCGAAACCGATCAAGGAAGGCGTGACGAAGGACGAGGCTGAAGAGCTCAAGAAGAAGTTCGAGGAAGCCGGCGCCACCGTCGAGATCAAGTGATCCG
>CAYPQD010000044.1:0-20774 GCA_964412785.1 uncultured Hyphomonadaceae bacterium | reverse complement strand
AGGCCAAGCTCCGGCGGGGCGTAACCGGCCAGCGCCTGAACCGGCAGCCAGCATTCGACAATGGTGCCGCCGTCCGGGTTCGGCTTGATACCGACATTGCCGCCATGCAGGTCGATGAAGCGGTTGACGAGGGCGAGGCCGAGGCCGGCACCGCGCTGGTCGCCGCTGGTAAAGCTGTCGAAGCTGGTGGCGCGCCGATCCGCATCCATGCCCTTGCCGGTGTCACGCACCGACAGGATGGCCAGTTCGCCCGACCGCCTAGCGGCGACGACAATCTCGCCGCCGGGCTCGGTGAAGCGCAGGGCATTGGAGATGAGGTTGAACAGGACCTGTTTCAGCCGCCCCTCATCGGCGCGGATCGAGCCGGCGTCGCCGGCGATGTCAGCGCGCACGGTCACCTCGGTGTCGGACGCCTTGGAGACCACCATGTCGACGCTTTCGCCAACCAGTCGGGCGAGGTCCACATCGGAGAGTTCAAGGTCCATGCGCCCGGCTTCGATCATCGCGAGATCCAGTATGTTTTCGATCAGCTTGGAGAGATGGTCGGAGGCTGACAGGATCGCGTTGACATAGTCTTGCTGGCGATCATTGAGGTCGCCATGGCGGCCGCTGTCGAGGAATTCGGCATAGCCAAGAATGGTGGTGAGCGGCGAGCGCAGCTGGTAGCTGACATTCTGGACGAATTCGGTCTTCAGCCGGTCAGCGGCCTCGAAGGCCTCCGCACGGTCGCGCAGGGCGGTCTCGACCCGCCGCGTCGCGGTGACATCGGCGAAGGCGATCAGGGTGTTCCCGTCCGGAAGCGGGTGGGTGATATAGGTCAGGATCGAGCCGTCGGAGCGCTTCATCTCGCCGGTTGTGGGCTGGCGCGCCCTGGCGCCGGGATCGGTGATATGGCCCTTGATCTCGTCCCAGACCGCACGGTCATGGAACAGGGGCAGGCAGGCGGCGATGATATCGTCATAGTCCGGCCCGGTCTTCTGCAGCAGCGACGGCTCCAGGTTCCAGAGATCGATGAAGGCCTTGTTGGAGAGTTTCAGCCGGGCATCGCCGCCGAACACGGCGCAGGCCTCGCGGAGGCTGTCGAGGGTCGCCGACTGTGTCTTCACCATCGCCTTGAACCGGGTCTCAAGCTCCAGTTCGCCGGTGATATCCTTGAATAGCAGCAGCAATCCGCCCATCGGGTGGCGCTGGCGTGTCACTTTCAGCGTGCGCCCGTCGGGCAGCGACCAGAGATCGTCAGCGACGCCGTCAATGTCGAGATAATAGGACAACTCGTCCGCCCGCCAGGCAGCATAGTCGGAGCGCGCGGGCAGCTTGCGCCGTTCGCGCAGCCGGTCGAGCAGCTGGCCATGGGTCGGCTCGTCGAGCAGGAAGCCTTCCTCCAGCCCCCAGGTCTCCGCGAAGGCGCGGTTGTGGAAGATCAGCTTGCGATCGGCGCCGAAGATGGCAACGCCATCGGCGACGTGATTGAGGGTCTCGTCATGGGCCTTGACATGGCGGTTGAGCGCCTCACGGGCGGTCTCCTCCTCGGTGACGTCGAAGGCCATGCCGCCCGCCCCGCCGGACAGGGGGAAGGTCAGCACGCGCATTGCCCTGCGCGCGCCGGCGATCACCATGGTGCGGGTCTCGTCGATATCGGCGCCCTCGGCGATGGTCTGGCGGGCCTGGTCGGCGGCGCGGCTGTCGAGCATGACCTGACGGTCCAGCGCGCGCTCCAGGGCCGGCGCCTCGACGGCGGCGAGATAGGCGGGGTTGGCCCATTGCAGCTTGCCGGCACCGGACATGCGCCAGGCGGGGAAGGGCAGCTTGTCGAGCATGTCGACAAAGGAGTGGGGGTCGGAGGCGATGATGCGCCGGGTTTCCTCAAACCGGGTGATCCGGCTGGAGCTTTCAAGGTGGCGGATTGTGCTGTCGGTGATCCAGACGATGACGCGGGCGCCGGCGGTGCGTCCGTCGGCCTCCAGAAAGGTGCGGTCCTGGCCTGAAATTGTCAGCGAGAACTGCGTCCCGGTCTCCAGCAGGTCGCTGAGGGCGATCCGCAGCGTTGTGTCCTGGCCCATCGCATCGCGCGCCTCCAGGTCGGCGAGACCCTCCACGATGGCGAGCGCGGGGTCGGCGGCCACCGCGTCATCGGTGTAGCGCAGGAGCTTGGCAAGGGCGACCTTGGAGCCATGTATCTGCGGCGCGCCGAGCGTGCCCTGATCAGCGGAGTCGAGCGCCTCGCCCTGCCAGACGAGAATGATGCCCGGATGGGCAGCCAGGACGGATTTCTGTTCCGCGAGCCCGGCTTCCAGCTCGGCAGAGCGCTCGCGGAAGCGCCGGGCCGTACCGCGCGCGCCATCGGATACGCGCAGCGCCCACAGCAGGGACGCCAGCGACATCGCTGCCGCGCCGGCCGCAATGATCACCGGAACCTGTTCGCCCGTCATCTCCATCGGTGAGAGCCTCCGTCAGCTCCAGGACACGGAGCGTGTAGGCGATTCCATCGCATTCGTTAACCGAAAGCAGCAACACCCTTAAACCACGGTTAACACGCCGCCGCCTGCGGCCCGTTGCCGGCCATCATCCGCCGCCGACAAACTGGACGACTTCGAGGCAGTCGCCCTCCCGGAGGGGCGTCACCGCATGTTCCGACTTTGGCACGATCTCGCGATTGCGTTCGATGGCGATGGCGCGCGGATCACCGCCGAGGCGTGCAACGAGGTCGGCCACCGTGGCGCCTGCGTGGAGAGAAAAGGGTTCACCGTTGAGCATCACCTGCATGCTGTACACCTCCCATGACCCCTACCCACTTGCGCTTGCCAGCGTTCGCGCGCAAGACCTCGCATCAGAGATGACCCGACCGATACACGTCCTGAACGGGCCGAACCTCAACCTGCTCGGCACCCGCGAGCCAGAGGTCTATGGCCACGCGACGCTTGCCGACATCGAGGCGAGGCTGGCGCAGCTGGCAGCTGGGGGCGGGCGCGCTCTGGTGATGCGCCAGACCAACGCGGAAGGCAAGCTGGTCGACTGGGTGCAGGAAGCGGGCAGCGAGGCGGCAGCGCTTGTCCTGAATGCGGGCGCCTACACGCACACCTCGATCGCGCTGCTTGATGCGCTACGGGCCATCGCCATACCGGTGGTGGAGGTGCATCTTTCCAATCCGGCCGCCCGCGAGGCGTTCCGGCAAACCAATCATGTGGCCCCGGTGGTGACCGGCTCGATCAGCGGGTTCGGTGCCATGGGCTATGAGCTGGCACTGGACGCGGCGCTGCGCCTCGCCAGAGCCGAGACAGCGGGGTAAGCAACGCCATGAGTTCCTCCAAGACCGGGATAGACACCGGCCTGATCCGGGAGCTTGCGACGATCCTTCAGGACGCCGATCTCGGCGAGCTGGAGGTCGAGCATGAGGGCCTGCGCATCCGCGTTTCGAGGCCAGGCACACCGGTTCAGACGGCAGTCTACCCTGCGCCCCAGCAGGCGCTTGCGGCCGCGCCGGCGCCCTTGATGGCTGGCCCGACTGGGGGCGAGCCGGCCGCGGTCGCGCCCGAAAACGCGGTGACCTCGCCCATGGTCGGCACGGTCTACCTGTCGCCGGAGCCCGGCACGAAGGCGTTCGTCTCGGTCGGCGACAAGGTGAAGGCCGGCGATACGGTCATGCTTGTGGAGGCCATGAAGACCTTCAACCCGGTGACCGCGCCTTCGGCCGGCACCGTGCGCCAGATCCTCGTCAGCGACGCCCAGCCGGTGGAGTATGGCGAGCCCCTGATCGTCATCGATTAGGGCGGGCGCGGCGATGATCGAGAAAGTCCTGATCGCGAACCGGGGGGAGATCGCCCTGCGAATCCACCGGGCCTGCAAGGAAATGGGCCTGATGACAGTGGCTGTGCATTCCGAAGCCGACCGGGATGCCATGGCCGTGCGTCTTGCCGATGAGAGCGTGTGCATCGGCCCGGCGCCGTCGGCACAGTCCTACCTCAAGAAGTCGCAGATCATTGCTGCGGCGGAGATCACCGGCGCTGATGCGATCCACCCGGGCTATGGCTTCCTGTCGGAAAACGCGCAGTTCGCCGAGATGGTGGAAGCCCACGGGCTGATCTTTATCGGCCCCAAGGCGGAACATATCCGCGTTATGGGCGACAAGATTGCCGCCAAGCAGACCATGATCGAAGCCGGCGTGCCCTGCGTGCCGGGCTCCGACGGGGCGGTCGAGAGCGTCGGCGCGGCAAAGAAGGCGGCCAAGAAGATCGGCTATCCGGTTCTGGTGAAGGCTGCGGCGGGCGGTGGCGGTCGCGGAATGAAGATCGCGCGTACCGAGAAGGATCTGGAGACCGCGGTGCGCACGGCCAAGACAGAGGCCAAGGCGGCGTTCGGTGACGATGCGGTCTACCTCGAGAAATACCTGGAAGGCCCGCGCCATATCGAGATCCAGGTGGTTGCCGACACCCATGGCACTGTCTGCCATCTGTGGGAGCGCGACTGCTCGATCCAGCGGCGGAACCAGAAGCTGTTCGAGGAGGCGCCGAGCCCGGCGCTGAACCAGGCGCAGCGCGAGGACATCGGCATGATCGTCGTGCGCGCGATGGAGAAGATCGGCTATCGCGGCGCCGGTACGATCGAGTTCCTCTACGAGGAAGGCCAGTTCTACTTCATCGAGATGAATACCCGCATCCAGGTGGAGCACCCGGTAACGGAGATGATCACCGGTATCGACCTGGTGCGCGAACAGATCCGCATTGCCGATGGGGCGAAGCTCTCCTTCAGTCAGGACGAGGTGATGCTGGTCGGCCATGCGATTGAGTGCCGCATCAATGCGGAGAACCCGAGGACGTTCGTGCCCTCGCCCGGCATGATCGCCGGCTTCCACGCCCCCGGCGGCCCGGATGTGCGCCTCGACAGCGCGGCCTATGTCGGCTACCGCATCCCACCGCACTATGACAGCCTGATCGGCAAGCTCATCGTCCACGGGCGCACCCGCAATGAGTGCGTCATGCGCCTGCGCCGCGCGCTGCAGGAGATGGTGGTGGACGGCATCGAGACGACGCTCGACCTGCACCGCTGGCTGGTGGAACACCCTGACGTGGTCAATGGCGACTACAACATCCACTGGCTGGAGCGGGAATTGGCGAAGGACTAGGGCGGGTTCGGGTAATGTCTGCGCGTTTCACGCCCCATGACCTCATCGCCTGCTATAAGCGCGGCGTTTTCCCCATGGCGGAAAGCCGCGATGACCCGAGCCTGTTCATCATCGATCCGGACCGGCGGGGTATCCTGCCACTGGATGCCTTCCATGTGCCGCGGCGGCTGAGGCGCACCCTGCGCCGGGACGACTACTCGATCACGCTGAACCGCGCCTTTGTGCGCGTCATGGAGGGCTGCGCGGAACCGGCAGAAGGTCGGGAGAACACCTGGATCAACCCGTTGATCGTCAACCTCTACAGTGCGCTGAACCGGATGGGCTATGCCCATTCGCTGGAGGTTTGGCGGGAAGGGCGCCTCGTCGGCGGGCTCTACGGCGTAGCGCTGGGCGGCGCCTTTTTCGGCGAGAGCATGTTCGCGCGGGCCCGCGACGCCTCGAAGGTGGCGCTCGTCCACCTGGCCGGGCGGCTGATCCGCTCAGGCTACCGCCTTCTGGACGCGCAGTTCCACAACCCGCACCTGGAGCAATTCGGCCTGATCGAGATCGACCGGATGGATTTCAGGGCCATGCTGGCCGAAGCGCTGACCCGACGCGACCTGCCGCCGCTGGACGTCGCCCCGCTTCCGGGCAGTGATGCAGTCGACATCATCGAGCGCTTCACCGGCGAGACGCTCAGCTGACGAGACCGCCCTCGCCCTCATCGGTCGCAGTGTCCAGCTCGGCGAGGAAGAATTCGCGCATCTGTTCGACGGCATCGTCCATGTCACGGGCGCGCCCGGACTGGACGAAGGCGCGGGCATAATGGCGGGCAAGGTCGGCGAGGAACAAGCCGACCTCATCGGCTCCGTCGAAGAAGCCGGGGTCGAGCATGACCTGCTGTCCCCCGTTCTCCATCGGAAAGGCCACAAGAAAGGGCTGGAGATCGTCTTCGCGGCGCATGGGCCTGTCCCTCCGGGCGTTGAGCGTGCGTTCAGGTCAAAGGCGGGCCTCGGCGCGGGCCACGATGGCCTCGATTCGCGCGGCGGCGTCATTCAGGGCGGCGGCCGCTCGGGCCTCGGCCTCTGTCGGCGTCGGCATGGCGTTGCGGGCGGCATCCAGTTCGTCGAGCAGGGCAAGCGCTGCCAGCAGGAACAGCCGTGTCTCGCCGACATCGCCGACGGCCTGCTCGATCGTGCGCACCCGCGCATCGAGCTTGCGTGACAGGGCGACGAGGCGTGCTTCCCGGCCGGGCGCGCAGGCCAGCGCATAGGCCTTCTCACGAATGACGATGTCGGCCTTGGCCATGGCCCGTTCCTTGTCCGGGCGCCGGGCCTAGCCCTGGCGGGCAAGCGCAGCGCGCACTTCCTCGATTGCCGAACCGAGCGCGGCAGATGCCTCGTCGGCCAGTGCCTGCAATTCCTGTTCCCTGGCGAGCGCGGCGTCCAGTTCCTCGGCCAGCCGCGCGCGGTCCTCGATCATCGCCTGCAACTCGCGCGCCTTAACCTTCGGGTCGCCGGAGCGCTCGAAAAGACCATCGAGCGCGCTATCGAGCCGGTCGAGCGCGGTGTTCAGTCGGTCGCTGGCGGAACTCACCGGATCCATGGGAAACCTGTTAACGCCTTGCACTGTGTCAGCCAAGCCGCTTGACGGCACGCGCCCGCTTCGCCAAGCGAGCGAACAGGAGAAAAGGGGTTAAGATGAGCGCTTCCCACAAGGATATGGCCAACGCGATCCGGGCCCTGTCGATGGATGCCGTTGAGGCCGCCAGCTCGGGCCATGTGGGCCTGCCGCTTGGCATGGCGGACGCCGCGAGCGTTCTGTTCACCCGGTTCCTGAAGTTCGACCCGGCCGATCCGGACTGGCCGGACCGCGACCGGTTCGTGCTGTCGGCCGGCCATGGCTCGATGCTGCTCTATTCCCTGCTCTACCTGACGGGTTATGGCTCGGTCACACTGGAGGATATTCGCGCCTTTCGCCAGCTTGGCCGCCCGACGGCGGGGCATCCTGAGAATTTCCTTTGCAAAGGCGTTGAGACCACGACAGGCCCGCTCGGCCAGGGCATTGCGACCGCTGTCGGCATGGCGATCGCCGAACGCCACCTCAACGCCCGCTTCGGTGACGACCTGGTGGATCACCGCACCTATGTGCTGGCCGGTGATGGCTGCCTGATGGAGGGAGTGAGCCAGGAGGCGATCACGCTGGCCGGGCACATGAAGCTGTCGCGGCTTGTCGTGCTGTTCGACGACAATGCGGTGACCATCGACGGCAGCACCGACCTGTCCGATTCCACTGACCAGCTGGCGCGCTTTGCCGCATCGGGCTGGCAGGTCGAACGCGTTGACGGGCATGACCCCGACGCGGTGGCCGCCGCGCTTGAGCGGGCTCAGGGCGCCGACCGGCCGGTGATGATCGCCTGCAGGACGGTGATCGGCTATGGCGCACCAACGCTTGCGGGTACCGGCAAGGCCCATGGCGGGCCCTATGGTGCCGAGGAAGTGGCCGGGATCCGCGAGGCGATCGGCTGGCCGCACCCGCCCTTCCATGTCCCGGACGCCGTGCTGGAGGCGTGGCGCACGGCCGGCCGCCGCTCGGCCCCGGACCGCAAGCTGTGGTCGGAGCGCCTTGCCGCCTCGCCGCATCGTGAGCGCTTCGACGATGCCATTGCCGGCGCCCTGCCGGGAGACCTGTCTGCGCGGATTGCCGCTCACAAGCGGGTCGTCATTGAGGGCGGAAGGGATGACGCGACGCGCAAATGGTCCGGGGCCGTGCTGGAGCCGCTGACCGCAGCGATCCCGGAACTGGTCGGCGGCTCGGCCGACCTTACCGGCTCCAACAACACCAAGACGGCCCAGACCGATGGGATGACCCCGGACAATTGGGGCGGTCGCTATATCCACTATGGCGTGCGCGAGCATGGCATGGCGGCAGCGATGAATGGCATGGCCCTGCATGGCGGAATCCTCCCCTATTCCGGCACTTTCCTTGTCTTCTCCGACTATTCGCGCGCGGCGATCCGGATCGGCGCGCTGATGGGCGCCCGGGTCGTGCATGTCATGACCCACGACTCGATCGGCCTCGGCGAGGACGGACCGACGCACCAGCCGGTGGAGCATGTCGCCTCGCTGCGGGCGATGCCGAACATGGCTGTCTTCCGCCCCTGCGACGGAGTGGAGACGGCCGAGTGCTGGGAATTGGCACTGATGAACACGGCCGGCCCGTCGACCATCGCGCTGACCCGCCAGGGCGTGCCCAGCCTGCGCCGCGACACCGATGACGAGAACCGCTCCGCACGCGGCGGCTATGTGCTGTCCGACTGCGCCGGCGACCCGCAGGTGGTGCTCATCGGCACGGGCTCAGAGGTGCAGCTGGCGATCGCGGCGCAGGCGGCGCTCGCGAAGGAGGGCATCCGGTCGCGCGTCGTCTCCCTGCCCTGTTTCGAACTGTTCGAGGCGGCCGGGACGGACTGGCAGGACGAGGTGCTGGCCGGTGACACGCCAAAGGTCGCCGTCGAGGCCGGGGTACGCTTTGGCTGGGACCGCTGGATCGGCCCGAAGGGCGCGTTTGTCGGCATGAGCGGTTTTGGCGCCAGCGCGCCGGGCAAGGACCTCTTTACCCATTTCGGGATCACCGCCGAGGCGGTCGTTTCGGCAGCACGCGGCCTTGTCTGACCGCACTCAGCGCTCGCCGGCGAGGCGGCCGAGTTTCCGGCCCTCGACAAAGCCATGGCGCAGGGGCGTATTCCAGTCGAACCGGCCAATCACCTCGACCGTGTCGCCGGGTTCAAGGGGCTCAACCGCTGCGGCATAGCCGGGCGGGAAGCGAACCGGCAGTTCCACCGGTGCGCCGGGGAGCCGCGCTGCAATCTCCCGGTCAAGCGGCAGGCCGACCAGCAGGACGCGGTCGGCCACCTGCACGCGTGCGACGCGCAGTACCCAGCGGATCTCCTCGCCGTCGAGCGCCTCGCCCTCGATCTCACCACGTTCGGGACGTCCCGACAGGCCATGGACACGGCGCAGATATTCGTCATAGGAGCGCGTCGCCTGACGGTAGAGCGCCGCGTCGCGGACCTCCGCGGGTGTGATCTCGTAGAGGGCATCGCCGGGGATTGGCCTGGAATCGGTCATGGAACACTGGCGGTACCAGTTCAGCGGATCGCTGCCGATGCGCGGCACAACCTCATCGGAATAGACACACTGGGCGCGGCGCCAGATGATCTGGCGTTCGGAATAATAGTCGAGCACGGTGATGCTCGCGCCGAGAACGCCGACAACGGCCGTGATACGGCGGAGATTCGTGGTAAAGTCGGCCATCAGTCCGGCTCCCGGACGGTGAAGGCCTCTCCCATCGCCGAGGCGAGATCGCCGGCGAGCCGGTCGGCGGCTGGAGCCGCCATCGGCCCGAAGCAGGGCGTGACGGCCGTTCCGCCAGTGCCGGGTGCATCGAGCAGGATCGGCAGGCGGTCGGGCACATCGACGGCGATCGCAAGGAGGCGCAGGCGCGCCTCGGTCTGCGGGCCGGGCGGGCTGGCCTCTGCCGCACAAACGAACAGGTTGCCGGCCTCAGGCGGGGCAGACGTCGCAGGTTCGGGGGGTACGCCCGAAGCCGGCGGGAGCGTCAGCGCCGGGATGGCCGCCCGCCAGCGCCCGGGCGACATCAGCTCCTGCAGGCTGAGCTCCACGTCCGGCATGATGGGCCGGCGCTCGCATTCACTGCCATCAGGGGCGAGGAGCTCTGAGGTCGTCAGTGCCAGCTGGCCGCCAGAAGGCAGGTCGTAGAGCGTCTGCACCCGGCACTTGCCATAGCTTGGCTGGCCCGCGGTGACCGCACCGCCGGCGGCCAGAGCGCGGGCGATGTATTCCGCCGCGCTGGCAGTGCGGGCACTGATCAGCACGACCACCGGCCGGCCGGCCCAGGCGCCAGAGCGGGCAGCGGTAAACAGGTCCGACCGGCCGCCGCGCAGGCGCCGGCGCAGGCTGACCTCACCGTCGCTGAGGAAATGGGCCGCCGTGTCGACCGCTTCATAGAGGTCGCCGCCCTCGGCAAAGCGCAGGTCGAGGACGGCCAGGCCCTGTCCTGACCGGTCAAGCGCAAACAGATAGTCGCGCACCGCCAGCGCCGTCTCGCCGCGGACCGTGTCATAGAGGCGGATGACCGAAAGGCCGTCGGCCATGCGCACTTCATGGGGCGCCGGCGGGGCACCGACAAACGGCGCGAGGCGCGTTTCCCCGCGGGTACCATCGGCCAGACGGTGCGCCAGCTTGGCTGGCCCCTCGGCGGCCGCTGCGCCAAGCCGCTCGGCGAGAGCGGCAATCGTGAGGTCGGGCTCGACCGGGGCGCCATTGATCGCGAGGATCTCGACCGGCGTCGCGCCACTTGCGAATTTCTCCGCCACGGCTGCGCGCGGGATCGCCCAGACCCGGCCACCGATCTCGATCAGGTCGAGCCCGAAGCGAGCCTGAGGCGCGCCCGCGGCCTCGACGATTTCGATCGTGGCATAGGGATCGCGCGCGCGCAGCCGGTCCTCGGCAAGGCGCGGGCTCGCGGCCTCGCCGAGCACGGCAGCCGCGTCGTCACGGCCGGTAAAGTCATAGCCCTCCTCGCCGGCATGGCGGATCACCGCCTCGCGGTCCGCCGCAGCGAATGCGAACCCCTCGGCGCGGGAGACCGGCACGAGCGCGAGCGCCAGCGCTGCCGCGACCAGAAGGCCGAAGGGACGCATCACCCGGGCTCCGACGGCGCAGTCGGTGTCTCGCATGCCTCGACGATAGCGTGGAGCGCGCCTGCCTCAATGCCGTAGCTGGCATGGAAAAGGCGTGAGTCATGGAAGGGCGCAGCGGTTCCGGCCTCAAGCGGGCCGTTCCAGTCGCCAAAGCCGATCGGGCTGATACAGAAGCGGCGTTTTGGTGCGCACCACCAATCGGTCCGGCTGACGCCCTCCTCGCCGGGATGGAAGGCAAGTCGGTAGCGCGCATCGACGACCAGTGCGCCAGCCCCTTCGCCGTCCCGGTCATACCTGCCGGCATAGAGCATCACCCAGGCCTCGCCGCGCTCGCGGCAGCCGACCCGTTCGATGCCATAGGCACGCTCGCCCGCGATGGGCGCTGCCACCGCTTGGTCTCCGGGCAGCCCGGCGAGACGGGCAAGCAGGGCTTTCGCCGGCGCGAGGGCAATCGATGCCGGAGGGACCTGACCGGCCGAGGCGCGCACGCGCTGGGCCGGGGGGGTGTCCATGTCACCCTCGCCACGCGGGTCAAGCGGTCCAGTGACCGGCGTCTCGAGGGAGCGGCCCGGTCCAGTCGGTGGCGCCAGCGGACTGGCCATCCCGGTGCAGCCGGCCAACAGGACAAGTGCGGCGGCAAGACCGGCCGACCGGCTCCGGTTGGCTTGATGGGTCATCCGCGGCACGCTCAGGAGCCGCCGGTACTGGCCTTGCGAAATGCCGCCGCCAGCGCCTCGACCTCGGACTGGACACTAACGCGTTCCGCCTCAAGGGAGGCCAGTTCCCGGACTTGCTGGTCGCTCATGGTGGTCTTCTCCGCCAGCTCCGCCTTCAGGCGCTCGGTTTTCCCCTCCAGCACGGCGAGGCTGGAACGCGCCGTCGTCAGGCGGGCCTGCTGCTGGGCGTTGGCAAAGGCCATGGCATCAAGCTCGGCGCGCATGATGGCATTGTCGCGTTCGATCGCGGCGACATCACGTTCCAGGAGCGCGACCTCGCTCTCCTGGGCGGCCTTGCGCGCCTCCATTTCGGCAACCTTCTGCTCCAGCCGGCTGGTCTCGGTCCGGCTCTCGGCGGCGACTGTCTCAAGGCAGCGTTGGCGCTGGGCGTAGCAGGAATTCGACCCGCCCCACAGGCCCTGCACGTTGGCGATGATGTTCTCCCGCTCCGGGTCATTGCCGGCGCAGCCGCTGGCCAGCAGCGCCTGGCAGCTGTCGGCGATCATCTGGTCGCTGGCGGTGACCGGCGCGGCCGGCTGTGTCGCGCAGGCGACAGCCAGCAGGCCTGCGGCGGGGACAAGGACGGCAAGGCGTCTGCGGCCCGGCATCAGCTTGTCACCCGCGTGCGCTGGGAAGCCACCTGGGTGCGCTGCGCCGCGATGGTGTCGCGGGCGCTTTCCAGCTTGGCGATTTCCGTTTCGAGGGCGGTTTTCTGGGCGGCGTAGTCCGACCCGCTGGTCGCGATCTCATGCTCGATGTCGGCAAGCACCTGCTCGCGGGTGTCGATGCGGTTTTCCACCGAAGCCAGTTCCTCTGCGAGTCCCTTGTCAAGGGTATCGAGTTCGGCCTGGGCCTGTTGCAGCGAGGCGCTGACATTCTGGCCCTCGGATATCTGGCGCTCAAGCGAGGCCAGGCGCACTTCGAGCCGGTCGATCTCGGTCTGGGTCAGGCTGGCATACTGGGTGAGGCTGGTGTTGTAGGCCCGCGTCTGATCGATCTCGGCGGTGTAGAAGCTCTCCGCGTCGGCGTATTTCGATTTCTGGTTCTTGACATAGAGCCCGGCGGCATAGCCGAGCGCTGCCCCGCCCGCAGTGTAGAGGGCCATGCACTCGGTGTAGTCGCTGCCGGATTTCCCATTGCAGGCAAGGGCGCCGACAAGCGCGCCGCCGCCGGCGCCGATCAGGGCACCCTGACCCTCGGTGGTCTCGCAACCGCTTGTCACCATGGCCACACCAAGGACCGCGCTCACCGCCACACTCCTGATCCCCATCATCCTCATCCCCTTCATCCTCATCCCCTTTATCCTGCCAAGCAGACGGGCATCGCGCCGGCCCCTCTGGCCACAGCCTCCTGTTTACCCCAACTCAGCGAATGGCCGCAATGAGTTCATTGCGAATCTGTGCCGGTGTGAGGCTGCCAGCCTTTACATAGTGGGCCCGGAACAGCGGCACCGCCCACGCCACTTCGTCATAGTCCGGCCAGTCGGTTTCCAGCCGCCGCAGCGCCGGGGCGGTAAAGACGTCGAACGAGGCGAAATCGGTGAGGTCTGCGTGGTAGGCGCGCGCCAGCCGGTCGAGCTGTGCGCGCTCGGTTTCGATATCGGCAAGGTACTGGTCATACTGGTCCCTGATCACCGGGCTGGTGGCGATCAGGCCCTTCAGTTCCTCCGCCGCGGCGCTGAGGCCATCGACGACGCCGAGGGTCTGGCGAAACAGCGACAGGTTGATGATGGCGGACTTCGCCTCAGCCATCGCCGCCTGGACAGCGTAGAGGCCAAGCTGGTCCTGGGTGCGCTGGAGCTGCGCCTGCGCGGACCGGATCTCCGCCTCCTTCAGCTCGCCGCGTTCCAGGGCCCTGGCGAGATCGGCCTGCAGGGCGTCGATCTCCTGGGTCGAGCCGACGACGGCATTGCCCTCCCGGCCAATGGCGCTGGCGCTGCGTATATCGGCGAGATAGATGTCGCGGTCCTGTTCGAGACGCTTGCGGGCATTGTCCGACGTGGCGGCGTTGCTACCGATGGCTAGGCGGAAGCCGTAGAAGGGCGAGCGCGTCTCCTCGATCTTGCTGCCCACGAGCTTGTAGCGGGAGAACTCCTCGCGCAGGCTCATCCGCACGCCGCCATCCGCCGCCCCCCGGAAGGCGGTTGCGTAGCTGCCGCCGCGGGCGATGGATGCGCCGGGCCGGCCCTGCCAGAGTTCGGTATGGAACCGGCCATCGACGATTTCGGCAACATTGCCGATCATGTCATAGAGGCCAAACACCGGTTTGGTGACCCCGATCGCCGCAGCGCCGCCCCGGTTGTTGTCCGACGAGATGACGTGGTCCTTCCAGTCGGCCTCGGGAAAGGGGAAACGCTCGGTGTCGAGATTGGCCTCCACGCCCTTGCGCCCGCCGACGGCGGCATATTCCCATTCCAGTTCGGTCGGCAGGCGGATGAACCCCGGCTCGCCATCCTGGCTCGGCAGCTTCGACCAGCGGGCACGCTCGGCGATCAGCCAGCGGTTATAGGTGCGAATGACCTCCTCGATCTGATCGACGCTGAGCCCGGCGGCGGGCCTCGACAGTGCGATCTCCAGCCGGCTGCCGGTCAGGGACGCAAGCTTGCGGTCGTCCGACAGGCCCGTCATGTCGGCCAGAGCGGCGACGCCGGCGTCAAGGTCGCCATTACCGAGGATCAGGGCGACCTGGCCCCTGGAGACCTCGTACTTGCCGATATAATAACTCCAGCCGCCGGCGCGGCTGTCATAGAACGAGCCATCCACATGCATTGGCTTGATCGGCGTCTCGAACATGCCGAAGCCGGACGCGCCCATGCGGATCATCCGTTCCGTACCGCCCCACGCATTCTTGCCCGGGGTGACGACCTTGCGAAACACCAGCGTGCCGCCGCCCGGAAGCGGGATCGCCATGTCGGCGCGCGAGTCGGGCTCCGGGTTGCAGAACATGGCGATGTCGACCTCGTCGGCCATCGCGCCCGGGGCCGCGAGAGCGAGGGCGGCCGCAAGGGCGGCAGCCTTCAGCCGAAACAGGATTTCATTCCACACGTATGGCCTCCGCTGGGTCGATCCGGGTTACCTGGATGGCGGCAATCAGCGCGCTGAGTATGCCCGCGCCGAGCGCCACCATAAAGGTCATGAACGCATAGCTTGCCGGCAGGCGCATCAGCCGGTCGCCGAGCCGGATGCGATCGGCGAACAGGGCGTCGAGCACCTCGGCAAAGCCGAGATAGGCGGCCAGTGCGACACCGGCGCCAAGCGCGGTCACCAGCGCAGCCTGGATCACCGGAGTTGCGAACAGCGCGCCGCGCGACAGGCCCATCAGGCGGAGAATACCATAGTCGCGGGTCTTGCGCTGGACCGAGGCGTACATGTTGGCGCCAAGGGCGGCCGCCGCGCCGATGCCGCCGACAGCAGCGAGTATCCAGAAGATTGCGGTCAGCGCGGTGTCGAGTTCCCTGACCCGCTCGATTGCCCGGCCCTGGGTGAAGGTCGGCACGCCCAGCGCCTCCAGATCGGCCTCCAGTGTCAGGACATCGTCGATCGACCGGGCGTAGAGGCGGAAGCTGCGGAAGTCAGGCGGGCCCGCCTGCAGCGCGCCGGCCCTGTCGACCGCGAGACGGCTGCCTTCGGCACCGGCAAGGCTGGCCCCGAAGGACAGCGGCGCGAGCGCCTCGCCATCGCCGAGGATGATGCCGTCCGGCAGGGGGACGGACAGGGCCCGCACGGTCAGCGTTTCACCGTCCCCGGAGGACCCGCCGGGCATGGCAGGCACGGCAAGCGCCAGCGCGGTCTGGTCCGTCGGCGCGCCGGGGCGGGCGAGCGGGACCGGCGCAAACGTGCCCGCATCGCGGCGAAGGGCGCCCCAGGGCGTCGCCGGTCCGCCGAGGCGTTCGGCCTGCCGGCTGTCTGCGGAATAGAAGCGCAGGAGATGCGGCGCGCCATCGATCTGGAGCGTCCGCGGCTCCACAATCGGCAGGACGAGGCCACCGACGGCGCGCAGCCGGTCACGCGCCCGCGCCAGCGTCGACGGACCAACCGTCTTGCCGCTGGTGGAGAGGTGGTAGATGCGCAGGTCCGGCGACGGCGTGAACCCGTAAGAGGCCGCGACATCGTCAGGCCCGGCCTCGCGCACCTCGCTCACGCCGACACCGACGCGCAGCTGCACCCGGCTGGACGCCGTCAGGGGCTGTTCGGTAAAGGCGAGCAGCGCGTCATAGGCATGGGACGGGTCGGCCGCGTCGCCTGGCCAGCCGCGCTCGGGCACAGCGAGACCGAGCTTGAAACGCTCGATATCGGCGACGAGGGCGAGCGGCGCGAAGGCGGTCTCCGCATCGCCGGCGCGCGGCGGCAGGACGGCCGAGACCGTGAGCGTCACAGGCTGCGGCCGGCCGCTGCGATAGACGAGGAACTCGCTCGCTCCGCCGACCGCTAGGCCGAGACGGGCGGCGCCTTCCGCGCTGAGAACGATCTCGCCCTCGCCGGGGGCTTCAGCAACCCCGTTCTCAACAAGCAGCGGATCGCCCGGCCCGGTCGGCTCCAGGCCGATATTGACGAGCTCGCGCCGGCCATCCTCGCCAAGTGCCACGCGGGCGGAGATCACCGAGGCACCGGCGAGGATGCTGGGCGTGACGAAGGCGACATCCGGGCGGCCGGCCAGGTCGTCGAAGAATACCTGCGCATAGGGCTGGGTGAGACGCGGGATCAGTTCGCGATTGACCGGGTCCTCGACGAGGCGGTCGCGCAGGGTCGAGACGACGCCCTCCTTCAGTCCCAGCAGGATGACCAGCGGGGCCGCAGCCGTGGCAATCGCCAGAACGATACAGAGCGTCAGCACCCATTCATGGCGCAGGTCGGCGACCGCAAGACGGACGGCGCGAACGAGGTCACCCATGGCCGGCAATTTCGGTGCAGACCGAGCGGGTGCGCCGGTCCTCGCGGGTCACCTCGAAACCATAGGTGCGCCGGGCGATCCCTGCGACGAGGCTGTGGTCATGGGTCACCATGACGACGCTGGCCCCGGCATCGCTGGCAAGATCGGCCAGCATGCGCACCATGCCGAGGGCGGTTTGCCGGTCGACCGATGCGGTCGGTTCATCGGCAAGGACGAGGCTCGGCGCATGGGCGAGCGCGCGCAGGACCGCCGCCCGCTGGCGCTGGCCGCCGGACATGGCGGCGGGCTTGCGGTCGAGCAGGTGGTCGATGCCGAGCGCGCCGGCCATGGCCTGCAGCCGCTGCGCCGCGCCATGCCGGTCCGAGCCGGCGAGCCCGGTGGCGAGGCGGGCGTTGGCGCGCACAGTCAGGAAGGGGAGCAGGCCGCCGGTCTGCATGACATAGCCGAGCCGGCGGCGGCGGATCGCGGCCAGACTGGCGTCGTCGGCTCGGCCGGCATCGACCACCCGACCGTCATCGTCGACCTCGAGGCGGTCATGGGCATCCGGCCGCGAGATCAGTCCCAGCATGTCAAGAAGGGTGCTCTTGCCGCACCCGGACGCGCCGAGCACGGCGACGAATTCGCCGCGGCCGACATGGAAACGGGGCACATGCAGCTCGAAGACCCGGTCGTCTCCGGCGCCACCACGCCGCTTCCACACGCCCTCCAGCGCAATCGCGGCTGGTGGCATGGCAGGCCTCCCCCTGGTCCGGTCCGCCGGCACGCCAGCCGGCCCAGCGCCCTTCCCGTGTCCCTAGGGCAGGTCCGCCAGGCGGATCGCCATCACCTGGTCGCCGGGTGCATCGCCGTCATTCAGGCTGACCCAGAGATCGGGGTTGGAAAGGTATTCACGGTAGAGCTCGATCCGTGCCGTGACAGCGCCGGCAAACTCCTCGCGGTCGCCCGCCTGCAGGCCGGAGACCGCCTCAGGCGTCAGGGTGAGCACGGTCGACTTGTAGGGCAGGCTTTCCAGCCAGGCCGGAAACAGGCCGGAGGTGCCGAGTGCGCGCGTGCGCTCAAGGTCGATCGGCTGGTCCTTCAGCGCCGTCGCCATGACCTGCTGCAGCTCGTCGACGAAATCGGTGAAGTTGAGCTCCTGGGCCGCCAGCGCCTGCTGGATGGTCTGCAGGGCGCGCACCAGATCGTCGAGTTCGTTCTGGGAGATCAGCAGGCGAACCGACAGGGCCTCGCGCGTGGGGTCGGCCATGTCGAGGTCCTGCGCCCAGAAGGTCAGGTCAGCCGGCGGGTTCGCCGACGCCCCAACATAGCGCACCAGCGCAGCGCCCACGGCCGCGTCGAGGAGGTCCTCGGTGCCCTGGTCGACAGCGACCGGCGCGACACGGTCGGCGACGGCGTCAATGGCGGCGGCCGCGTCATTGCCCTTGAGCCCGGCGACGCGCGCCAGGATCCGCTCGGCAAACTTCTGGGTCTGGACGGCGACATTGTCGGGGTCAGTCGCCACTGCGTCGAACCGCGAGGTCAGGTAGGCCGGATCGGCGCCCTGATTGCTGGCGAGCGTGGTGAAGGCGCCGCGGGCAATCGGGTGGTCCTTTTCCGCGCGCGGGTTAAGCAGGTGCAGCGACAGGGTCGTGACGAACTCCTTGTCCATCCGCGAGCGCAGGGTTTCGGCGTTATAATCGGTGGTGGCCTGCGGATGGTCCGGTTCGTGGGGGCTGGCGTCACCGACAACGACCATGAAGCGGACCGCTTTCTCGCGCCAGGGCGCCTCGTCGAGCGCAAGCGCGACACCGGCATAGACCTCCTCGGCGAAGTCATCACTGCTCGCCTGCGCGGCGGCGACCTCGGCATCCAGCAATTCGGCGAAGTCGGCCCCGCCGATGAATTCCGGCGTGAAATTCTTCGCCGCGAACTCGAGCGTGGCGAGGGTCTCGGTATTGTCGCGATAGCCGACAATGCCGAAGCGGATATCGACAGTCTCGTCGGCCTGCTTGTCGAGTTCCTCGGCCATGAACTTCACCGCTTCGAGGGTGGCATCGACGATCGGCTGCATGGAGGAGGTCAGGTCCATGACGAACATGACGTCCGCGGCCTGCAGGTCGCCCGGGCCGGCCTCGCTTTCGCTCTTGAGCGCCTCGTTCAGGAAGCCGGCATCGCGCAGTGTGCCCGCGGGTGCGACATCGTCCTCCCGCAGGACGTCTTCCGCGGCTGGCCCCTCCGCGGGTGCCGGGGCGACATCGTCCTCCCGCAGGACGTCATCTGCGCCCGGTGCCGCTGCGGCTGCCAGTGTGGCCGCCGGTGTGTTGGTCCGCACAGCTTCCGAGCCGCCGGTGGCCGCTGCCATCTGCAGGTAGCGGACATCGCCCTCGCGGCGAACCGCTTCCTCATATTGCAGAATGGGCAGGATGTAGAAATTGCCCGGCTCATCGATATCGACAAAGCGGCGGGTCTCGATGGTGACGATCCCTTCCGGTGCCGCGCCACCTTCGATCTCGCCCAGCGTCTGGGCGTATACCGCCTCGCTGTTCTCAAGCTCGGCCATGGCCTTCACGTCGTCGAGGGTCTCGAACATGATCACCGGCTGGCGACGGTCGTCGGCGTTTTCCGGGCCCGGGTGGGAGAAGGCCGCAACAAGGGCCTGGCGCCATTCCAGCGCATCGGCTGCGCGCATCCAGCCAACCGGCTCGCCGCGCGGGTCGCGGCCGACCGCATACCAGCCTTCGGTCTGGCCGTTGACGATGTCCAGGTCCTCGCGGGCGAAGACATACATCGGACTGAACGCCTCGACATTCGCCTCGATGATCTCAGCATCCAGCGCCTTGTCGGCGTAGATGTTGGAGGCGACACGCGGCAGCAGCCGCAGCGGCAGGCGGGTGTCGGCGAGCCGGCAGACGCCAGCGCAGGGCTCTGCGGCAAGGTCAGCTGTCACCTGTGCGGCGGCTGGCATCAGTGGCAGCGCCGAGGCAAGGGCTGCCAGGGCGGCGAGCGTAGTCAGTTTTCTTGTGCGCATGGGCAGGATCCTCGTCATCAATACGTTGAACCGGACGACCGACGCGCATGTGTCCCCAGGCCGTCCCCGTTTACCTTGACGTGCTAGCAAGGTCTTGTGGCGTTGGGAAGCTTGCCAGCCCCATTCGGCAAGACAAGGGGCCGGTGGCAGTGGGCGCTGCACAACACTGCCTGGCGGGCGGGTCGGCCGGCGTGACCGGACAGCCGCAGACGGTGTGGCCGCAGGGTGACAGGCTGGCGCGGACATCAGACCAGGGCCCGACTGGGCTTGCCTTCTTCCGCACTGCACAATCACGATATAATTGCGCCAGCGTTCCTGTTACGCTGACGAATTCCTGTTTGGAAGAAACGGAGCCGCATGATGACGGAGATACGAACGATCGGCGTCGTGGGAGCCGGGCAGATGGGCAATGGCATTGCCCATGTGTGCGCCCTCGCGGGCTATGATGTGTGGCTCAATGACATCTCGCAGGAGGCGCTCGACGCCGGCATGGCAGCCATAGAGCGCAACTTGTCGCGACAGGTCAGCCGCGAAAAGATCGCGCCCGATGACATGGAGCGCGCCCTCGACGCAATCCATCCCACCCGCTCGCTTGAGGATTTCGGCACGGTCGACCTGGTGATCGAGGCGGCTAGCGAGAAGCGCGAGCTGAAGGAGCAGATCTTCACCAGCCTGTGCGCGCAGGTGCCGGAAAGCGCCTATCTGGCCACCAACACCTCCTCCATCTCCATCACCCGGCTGGCGTCGGTGACCGACCGGGCGGAGCGGTTCATCGGCCTGCACTTCATGAACCCGGTCCCGCTGATGAGCCTGGTGGAGATCATCCGCGGCCTTGCGACGAGCAACGCGACCTATGAAATGGCGCTCGGCCTGATCGAGCGGCTCGGCAAGACCGCAACAAATGCGGAGGATTATCCCGCCTTTATCGTCAACCGCATCCTCGTGCCGATGATAAACGAGGCCGTCTACGCGCTGTATGAGGGCGTCGGCTCGGTGGAGGCGATCGACAAAGCAATGCATCTTGGCGCCAACCATCCGATGGGGCCGCTGACGCTGGCTGATTTCATCGGGCTGGATACCTGTCTTTCGATCATGCAGGTGCTGCATGACGGGCTGGCCGACACCAAATACCGGCCGTGCCCGCTGCTCGTGAAATATGTCGAGGCCGGCTGGGTCGGCCGCAAGGCCGGCCGCGGATTTTATGACTATTCAAGCGAGCCGCCAGAGCCGACGCGCTGAGGCGAAGTCTCGCAGACTGAACGCTTTACGGAACGATAGGCTACCAGAAGCAAGGCTCCGTGGCGCCGGGCCGGAGTGAAAAGAAGGCCAGCGCCTCATACC
>CAYPQD010000043.1:0-21112 GCA_964412785.1 uncultured Hyphomonadaceae bacterium | reverse complement strand
CGACCCCGGCAAGCCCCCTTTCAGGCCTTGCTGCTATGGGGCTTGCGTTGAAGGAGCGGAGGGCTCGCCAATGTCATGGTTCGCAGACGCGCGCGGCAATATTGTAATGCTCTATGCGCTGGCGCTGATCCCGATTGTCGGGGTGGCAGGCTTTGCCATGGACATGAACCGGCAGAAGACCGTGCAGATCCGCATTCAGGCCGCGCTCGACACGGCGGTGCTCACGGTGGCGCGGGAGTCCGTCAATTCCGATCTCGACAAGGATGCCCTCGAAGCAATGGCCCGGAATATCTTCGCCGAGGCATTGTCCGATACCGGCAGCATCTCAATCGGCGAGCCTGTGCTCACCGAGACCGATGGCATCTATAACCTGTCGGTCAGCGGCTCCATGCCGACTGCGGTCATGGGCGTCCTCGGCAAGCCGGACATGCCGATCGGCAAGTCGGCGTCCGCCGCGGCCAGTGCGCCAGACAAGCTGGAGATGGCCCTCGTCCTTGATAATTCCGGCTCCATGGACGGCAGCAAGATCGACGCCCTCAAGAGCGCGGCAGCGGCGCTGGTCAATGACCTCGTCAAACCCGACGCCGAGCATGTCAAGGTCGCGATTGTCCCGTTCAACAATTACGTGAATGTCGGTCTTGGCAATCTCAACCAGAGCTGGCTCGACGTTCCGAGCAGCTATACCAGCAATTATGAAACCTGCACGGTCGATCACGACGCGTCCATTGCGGCAGGGTGTGCGCTTGTTGCGAACACGTGCACGAATGAAGACGGTGATACGTATGCCTGCACCACATGGCAGTGCCCCGATGGCGTCGACCCCGTCTTGAATTGCACCCCCCAGTCGGCGACAGCCTCATGGTGGGGGTGTGTGTACTCGCGGCCGGCGCCCTACAATGTCGAGGATCGCAGCTATCATTCCCAAAAGGTGCCGGCCGATCTCGATTTCGACAGCTGGTACTGCCCGCAACCTGTCACACCACTGACGTCCGATGTCACCACGCTGACCACCGCTATCTCGTCCTTGAAAGCGGAGTCTTCCACCTTTATCGGCACAGGGCTGACCTGGGGCCTGCGGGTCCTCACCCCAGCCGAACCGTTCAGCGAGGGCGCGCTGTTTGCCGCACCGGCCTGCAATGGCAGCAATGCCGACATCTGCGATCCGGACCATGACGGGACCAATCCCATGGGCACGAGTTATCAGGGCTTTGACAGGTTCGTGCAGCAAGGCGGTGTCCGGGTCCTGGTGCTCATGTCGGACGGCAAGAATACGCGCGGACCGGACTACTGGTCCGGCGGCGGAAACCACTGGGCAGACGACGAGGAGGATGTCGACCTGGCCAATACGATCACCGCCGATGTGTGCGACGAGATCAAGTCCTATGGCATCGAACTCTACACCATAGCCTTCGAGGTCACCGACACCGACCTGAAGGACCTCCTTCGCGGCTGCGCTTCCTCGCCGAACCATTTCTTCGATGCCGGCAACACCTCCAGCTTGCTCGCCTCCTTTTCCAAGATCGGCAAGGCCTACAGCCCGATCGCGCTCGTCGAGTAGCGCCCTCGCCCCCCGGTAAGCCACGCGGTCCGTGAGCGGTTCCCGGACGCCACACCGTGTCATGAAACCTGCGCAAGTGCGCTGCCCCTCTCTGGACCGGGGCGCGCGGACTGTCTAAGCGTTGCAGACAGTTTGGCGGGGGCTTTTCCTACCGGAGAGCGGCGAATGCGCGAGGGATCGATGCTCGGGATGTACCGCTCAGGCCTGCTGGCGGGTGCTGCCCTGGTGGTGTCAGCCGGCCCGGCCATGGCCCAGACGGGCGCTGCGACCTCAACAGAGGTGACGATGGTCGCCGACCGGTTCAGCGAGAACCGCACCGACAACACCCTCATTGCGGAAGGCAATGTCGAGGCGTCCTATGAGGGCCGGGTGCTCCGCGCTGACCGGGTCGTCTACAACCGCACCACCGAGACCGTGCGCGCCACCGGCAATGTGGTGATCATCGAGCCGGACGGGACCCAGCGCTTCGCCGACGAGATCGAGGTCGATTCCACCCTGTCGGATGGCTATGCCGTCGGCTTCTCGCTGCGCCTGCCGAACGGCGCGACGGCTGTCGCCAGCTCCGCAGTGCGCGATGAGAGCGGCGTGAATACCTTTGAGCAGGTCGTCTACACCGCCTGCGAGATCTGCGAGGGCGAGACACCGACCTGGTCACTCCGGGCGCGCAAGGCGACGCTGAACGAGCAGACCGACATGTTCTCCTATCGTGACGCCGTGCTCGAGGTCGGCGGCGTGCCGGTCGTCTACCTGCCGTATTTTGCCCACCCCGACCCCTCAGCGGAGCGCCGCTCGGGCCTGCTCGTGCCCGATGCCGGCCTCTCCTCCAAGCTCGGCGCCTTCTATGCGCAGCCCTATCTCTGGGCGATTTCCGAGAGCCAGGACATAACCATTTCACCGCTGATCAGCGAGAAGGTGAACCCGCTCCTGGAGCTGGACTACCGAAAGCGCTTCTACTCCGGCCAGCTCCGGATCAAGACCAGCTTCACCAAGGAGCGCCTGTTTGACAGCGATGGCGAGCGCGACCCGGAGAGTGATGAGAGCTGGCGCAGCCATGTCTTCGCCGACGGTCTGTTCAGCCTCTCGAACAATTGGCGGTGGGGCTTCGGCATCGAGCGGACGAGTGACGATCTCTACATCCGGCGCTATGACATTGATGGCGAGAACGACCTGCGCGGCCTTTATGCCAACCAGCCCAATCGGCTGTTGTCGCAGCTCTTCCTCGTCGGCCAGGGCGAGAGCTTCTATGCCGAGGCCTCCATCCTCTCCTTCCAGGGCCTGCGCGAAAACGATGATGACGAGGCCTTTCCGCTGGCGGCGCCCTTGCTGACGGCGGAGCGGACCTTCGATCTGGGCGGCTGGGGCCATGCAGGGGTCACCGCGTCGGCGGCCGCGCTGACGCGCGAGAACGGCTTCGACAGCGAGCGCGTCAGCCTCGGTGCCGACTGGTCGGGCGAACGCGTCCTGCCGGGCGGGCTCGTGTTCGATCCCTTCCTCGATGGCCGGATCGACTATTACGGCCTCGACGAGGCGCTGTCGGGCGAGGACAGCGTCACCCGCGCGGTCGGTTCGGTCGGCGCGCGGCTCTCCTACCCGATGATCCGCACCGGCGAGAGCGTCGACCTGCTGGTCGAGCCGATCGCCATGGGCGCCTGGGGCGTTTCCAACGCCAATGACCCGGCAATCCCGAACGAGGACAGCATTCTCTACGAGTTTGACGACAGCCGCCTGTTCGCCTCCAACGGCTTTGCCAATTACGACCTGTATGAGGGCGACGGCCGCGCGGCCTTTGGTGTCGAGGCAACGGCGCTGTGGAAGAATGGCGTGGAGATCAGCACCATTGCCGGCCGGCGCTGGCGCTCGCGCTCCGATCCGGCTTTCGACGAATTCTCCAATCTCGACGGTACGGTATCGGACTGGATCGCCGGGGCCGCCTTTGATTTCGGCAAGCCGCTGCGCCTGGAAACCCATTTGCGCCTCGATGATGATGGCCTGGAACTCAACCGGGTCGATGCGCGCCTTGACACCGCCGTCTGGCGCCTGCGCGGCAGCGTCCAGTATTTCCGCACCCGCGATGAGGTCACCGTTTTCGGTCAGCCGGAAGAGGGTATCGCGATCAACAGCCGGTTGCAGATGAGCGAGCGCCTCTCGCTGCTCTACGGCCGGGTGCGCGACATCGAGGATGGCCGTGATACACTGCATGCGGTGGGCCTCAGCTATCAGGATGGCTGTTCGCTGTTCGAGATCAGCTACCGGCAGAAGGACTCCCGAGACAGGGAACTCGGGCCCAGCGAAGCGGTGCAGTTCCGCTTCCGGCTGCTCTCGCTCGGCCAGCTCGGCTCGCGGGACTTCGACTGAGCTGAACGGGCCTCGGCGGGCCTGAACGGGCGGTCATCTTCTGAGGCGCACCTGCCGCATCCGATTGCACGCAATGGCAGGACGAGTATGCTCGCGCCGGGATGGACCCTGGCGGTCCGCAAGACTTCGAATGAGGCCCGCAGATGACCCGAAGCCTGATCCTCGCCGCGATGGTGGTCCTTGCGTCCGGCCCTGTGTCGGAAGCGCAGGGGGCCGCCCAGCAGCTTCCGGTACCCGACGGGCCGCAGACTCTGACGCTGGAAGGCGTGGCGGCCATCGTCAATGACCAGCCCATCTCCTATTCCGACGTGCGCCAGCGCGCGAGCCTGCTCCTGCTCGGGCTCGCCGCCCAGCCAACGCCCGAACAGGTCCAGCAGGTCACAGGCCAGGCGTTGGAACAGCTGATCGACGAGAAGCTGCAGCTTCAGGAAGCGGCCCAGTACGATGTCCAGATCGAGGCTGAAGCAGTCCAGTCAGCCATCGCCGACATGGCGCGCCAGGCCGGGCTCGACCGGGAAACCTTCCTGCAGCAATTGGTGCTCGCCGGCATCAACCCGGCCAGCATCGAGGATCAGATGCGCGCGGAGATCGCCTGGCAGCGAATAATGGGTGGCCTGTACGGCTCACGCATCCGCATCTCCGACAACCAGATACGCGAGCAGATCGAACGCCTGCGCCTCGCCTCCAGCAAGGTGCGCTATGACATTTCGGAAATCTTCCTGTTCGCCTCCGACCCTGCGACACGGACCGAAGCCATGGAGGCCGGCCAGTCAATCGTCGCCCAGCTGCGCCAGGGCGCCCCGTTCGAACTTGCCGCGCAGCGCTTTTCCTCTGCGCCGACCGCGGCCAATGGCGGACGGATGGGCTGGATGACCGCCGACGATCTCGACCCGGATTTCCTCACCGTCCTTGAGGGCATGACGGCGCCGGCAATCTCCGAACCCTTCGAGGTCAGCAATGGCGTCTACATCCTGCAGCTGCGCAACCGGGCCGAGCCGCGCGAGACCGTGTCCCTGCTCGCGCTCGCCCGGCTGACGGCCATTGATGGCAGCGAGGCAACGCTTCAGGACGCGATCGCGCGAATCGGCGGCTGCGACGACCTGCAGGGTGTTGCCGATGCGTCCGACAGGCTTGAGGCGTCGACGCTTGGGCGGGTCGCGCTCAGCGATCTTGGCGCCGACGGGCGGCAGCTCGTTGAGGCAACCCCGTCCGGCCAGCCGACGGCGGTGTTCGAGGCGGCCAGCGGTCCATCCGTCATGTATGTGTGCGAGCGTGCCGACAATGTGGAAAACCTGCCGAGCCGGGCGGAGGTGGAGAACCGGCTGTTCGCCGACCAGCTCGGCATGATCTCGCAACGCTCGCTGCGCAATCTGCGGCGCGAAGCCACCATAATCCGGCGCTAGGGGGCGGTCCTGGCCGCCCGATCCCGGCCACTTGCGCTGACCCTCGGCGACCCGGCGGGCTGCGGCCCGCAGGTCACAGCAGCCGCGTGGCGGACCCTGGCTGACGATCCCGCCCTTGCGGTCGTCGCATTCGGACCGGCTGGCGTGTTTGAGGCTTTCGGGCCGGTGATCCGCGTTCAGCACCCGTTGGAAGCACAAGTCGCCTGGTCGCATGGCCTGCCGGTGATCGACACCGGGCCGGATGCCGGGCCGGTCCGGGCTGGCATGCCGTCTCCGGCTGCCGCGCCGGCCATTACCGGCTCCATCGAGGCGGCGGTGCAGGCAACGCTCGCCGGCGAGGCCGCCGCCATCGTTACCAACCCGATCTCCAAGGCGGTGCTTTACGAAGCGGGCTTCCGCCATCCGGGCCATACGGAATTCCTTGCAGCACTGACCGCCGGCGACGGCCCGGCGCCGCGCCCGGTCATGATGCTGGTCGGCGGCGGGCTCCGGGTTGCGCTTGCGACGATACACCTGCCATTGCGACAGGCGGTCGATGCCATCACAACGGAAAGCCTTGTGGCCATTGGCCGGATCGTTGACCGTGACCTGCGCGTGCGCTTCGGCCTGGCGGCGCCGCGACTGGTGTTCACCGGCCTCAACCCCCATGCCGGGGAGGGCGGCGCACTTGGCCATGAGGAACGCGGCATCATCGCCCCGTCGGCGGCGGCCCTTCGCGGTCTTGGCATCGACATCGCCGACCCCCGCCCTGCCGACAGCGTCTTTGCCGAGGCGCTGGCGGGCCGCTTCGACGCCGTCATCGCGATGACCCATGACCAGGGCCTGATCCCGGTCAAGACCCTCGACTTCTGGGGCGGTGTCAACACCACCCTCGGCCTGCCGCTCATCCGCACCAGCCCGGACCATGGCACAGCCTATGACGCAGCCGCTTCCGGCACGGTGCGGGCCGACAGCCTCATCGCGGCCATCCGGCTGGCGCGCACGCTCGCCGACCATGAGGCTGCCACCGATGGCTGAGACGGGCCGGCCGGCGGCACTGCCGGCGCGCAAGGCGCTCGGCCAGCATTTCCTGTTCGACCCGGACATCCTGCGGCGGATCGCGGCGGCGACCGGGCCGCTAGACCGGGCGGGCGTTATCGAGGTCGGCCCCGGCCCGGGCGGGCTCACCCGCGCATTGCTTGATGCCGGTGCGTCGCGCGTTCTCGCGGTGGAGGCCGATCCGCGCTTTGCCGATGCGCTGCATCAGTGGCCGGAGGTAGCGGCCGGGCGCCTTGCCGTGATCGGGGGCGATGCGCGGCGGGTCGACTGGCCTGGAGAGATCGCTCGCCTCGGCCTGGCCACGCCTGTGCATATCCTCGCCAATCTGCCCTATAATGTGGCGACACCGCTTATTACCGGCTGGCTGACAGCCGGGGCGTGGCGCGGGCCGATGGCCCTGATGGTCCAGAAGGAGGTCGGCGAGCGCATCTGCGCCGCGCCCGGGACGCCGGCCTATGGTCGCCTTGCCGTGCTGACGGCTTCCGTCGACCGGGCGAGCCTTGCCTTCACCCTGCCGCCGGGCGCTTTCCGCCCACCACCCAAGGTCGACAGTGCAATCGTCATATTCGAGCCGCTGCCGGAGGCCTCACGGTTTGACCGGTTGCAGGCCCTGCAGGCGGTGACGGCAGCGGCCTTCGGCCAGCGGCGGAAAATGCTGCGGGTGTCCCTCAAGACACTGGCAAGGGCCCGCGGCCTTGATGTCGCCGCCTGGATAGATGGGGCCGGCCTTGATCCGACCCGCAGAGCGGAAACCGTGGACCAGCAGGGATACCGCCGACTCGCGGAAACCCTGCCGGACCAACCGATCCCTTAAAAGAAGCCGCCATCAGCGTCGAGAGCGGCAAGCTGGAAGCCGAACAGGTCGGCCCCATAGGTCACCACGGGCTGCAACACCGGGTCAAAGCCAGCAAAAGCCGTGTCGATGGCCGTTTCGGCGATGAACTGGTCGAAGCTCGCCGACGGCGCCTGTTCGAGCGCGACGGGTCCGTCCACCGTGGCGGCGGCTTTCGCGGTTCCGGCGCCTTCCGGTGCCGGCGCATCCGGGATCGCCGAAGCGAACTCGAAATCCGCAGCGATCAGGCTCGCCATGGTCACACCGATAAGGGTGATCGTATTGCCGGAGAGGTCGTCAATGATCGTGTTACCTGACACCTCGCTCGCATGGCTTGCCATCAGGTCGGCAAAGTCGGTGATCGCGGAGACATTTGTAAGGTTGACCTTCTCCGCACCGATGCCGGCGGCAAAGTCGGTGATGGTGTCATCGCCGAAGCCGTTCTCGAAGAAGAAGATGTCGGCATTGCCCGATCCGGTCAGTTCGTCATCGCCCGTCCCGCCGATCAGCGTGTCGTTGCCGCCGCCGCCAATCAACGTGTCATTGCCGGCCTGGCCCTCCAGGACATCCACCTGAGAGCCGCCTGACAGGCGGTCATCGCCATTGCCGCCTTGCAGGGTGTCGTCGCCTTCCTGTCCGAGCAGGATGTCATTGCCGGCGCCACCGGACAGGAAATCGGGGTCCACGGCCTTGCCGCCAACCAGCGTGTCGTCGCCATTCTGTCCATACAGCGTATCGGCGCCATTGCCGCCGAACACCTTGTCATTGCCGCCGCCGCCATACTCCAGGTCGTTGTTGTTGCCGCCATTGAGCAGGTCGTCGCCATTGCCGCCGAGAAGCGTGTCGTCGGCCGTCTCGCCCAGCAAGGTGTCGGCGCCGCTGCTACCAATCAGCGAGTCGAAGCCGCCGCCACCGGTGATGAAGTCATTGCCGTCGCCGCCATCGATCGTGTCGAAGCCGCTGGCGCCATCGATCACGTCATTCCCGCCAAGGCCGAGCAGGCTGTCATCGCCCGACAGGCCGGTCAGGCTATCATCGCCGGCCAGAAGGGCCTCGAAGGCCAGCGGGGCTTCGAGGAAACCGGTGCCGCTATCCTCGTCCGGGCCGAAGGGCAAGGGCAGAGGCGGCAAGCCGGAGCGCTCAATGATGTCCGTGGTGCCGGCCTTGAGCGCTGCATAAATTTCGGCCGGCGAAGTCGGCCCGCCATAGGTGGAGGTGTACTGCAGCATCAGTGCGGCAATCGCTGCGGCATTGGGGGCAGCCGCCGAGGTGCCGAAGAAGTTCGGGAAGCTGTCAGGATCGAAGCCGATATCGCTGCCGAAGAAGGTGTTGTTGTCACCGTCCGAGGCCGTAAAGTCGACCCGGTCGCGCATCTCGAAGGTCGGTGTTCCGTCGGGCATGAAGAGGATCGGCGTCCCGCCTGCGGAGGAGAAGCCCTCAAGAAGGGCCGGCGCAACGCCATAGCCCGGTGTCTCGCCCCAGAAGGCGGCGCCGATGCCGAGCGCACCCTCGGCCGAGGCATGGCCATAGGAGGCGCCGCTGTCTGTGGAGTACTCCGCACCGGCCGTGCCGCCGCTGAAATCGACATATTTCATCAGCCCGGGAGCGGAACCCTCATACAGGCTGATGGCGAGATTCACCTCCAGCGGCGCGCCGGTGGTGTTCGTGTAGCTGAAGACCTCAACCGGATTGCCGCCGATGTTCACGGAAGCGGAGCCGCTCAGTATGGTCGTCAGGCTAGCATCGAAAAGCAGGATGTCGAGGTCGTTGGTCGAGCCCGGCGAACCCGTGCCCGGGTCGAAGAAGGGTGAATCCCACTGGAAGCTGAGCAGGATGCTCTCGAACGGCGACAGAGTGAAGGTCTGGGTGGTATCGACGGGGCCGCCGGGATTGAAATCATGCCAGAGATTGGCCGGAGTAGTGAACCAGATCGCCTCCAGTTTCGCATCGGGCACTCCCACGAAGACTGACTCATAGGACTGGCGCTCCTGATTTCCAGCCGAGGAGAAGTAGAGCGACCCGGCCGCGAAGGCTGCATCGGCCGCCTGGGCAACAATCCCATCCTGGAACATCGGCTCGGCAAAGTAGATGATGTCGTCAACGACGATCTCGGCCCCGTCGGCCACCAGCGCGCCGATGCCGGCAGCGAAGTCGGCCAGGCCATCGAATGCCGTGTAAAAGGAGAGGTCCGCACCCGGCGCGACATCGTGGATCAGCTGCGCCATGGCGCGGCCCTCGTCTATAAAGCCGGAGCCGGAGAGATCCTTTAGGATGGTGATGCCGGCCGGCAGGTCACCGGAGGCGATGTTGGCAGCGTAGTCGTCGCTTGCCGTCGGGCTGCCATCAAAACTGTCGGACAGGATGCCGATCTTCAGCCCGGACCCATCGACGAGAAATGTGGCGCTCGACAAGTCGCCGAACATGGAGAACAGCGCCTCGCCATCGACGCTGCCCACATGCGTCATCGCATAGGACGGGGTGGCGTGGCTGAGGCTGTCGAGCTTGCCGAGGGCACCGATCGCGTCGACCGGCAGCTGTCCTGAGACGTGCGCGCCATAGACGGAGCCATTGACGAGGCCGAGGCTCTCAAGCTGGGAGAGCAGCGCCGTACCGTCGGCCGTGCTGGCAACGAAATCGACCGTCACCATGGCATTGCGCAGCGGCATCAGCTCATGGTCATAGCTGAAGGTCGCCTGCGCCTCTGCGAGGCTGCTGGACGCCGCCAGGTGGTCCTGCCAGGCGAGGTGGACGGCATAGAGATCGAGCCCCGCCTTCCTGGCAAGCTCGGGAAGCGCGCCCTTGTTCAGCAGAGCGCCCTGGCGCGCCAGCGTGCCCAGCGTGCCGGTAGGGGCCAGGTCGGCCCCCTTGTCCGCGGTCGCCGGTGCGTCGGCCGGCGCCACCGGACCAGTGATGACGTTCATCAGGGCCTTGCGGATGTCATCGCGGATATCTTCAAGTGTCTGCTGGTCGAAGGTCATGGCTGTCCCCATTCATCAAATGTATGCGCCGCGATTGCAGTCGCAGTCCAAGGCCAGGCCTGATCGGAACAAAACTCTGGGCTGAGCGCCGACCCTGACGAAACCCGACTGAGTGAGGATACGCCTCCGCCATGCGTCGGTCAAAGGGTTTCTTGGTGCGGCGGCGCGCCGAAAAACTGTCATCAAGTCGGACTAAGGAGAACTCGTGGATCGCAAGCCTGCTCCGCGAGGCGGCGGGGCGGTCTCACAAGAGCCGGTCTTCAGCGACGAGGGAATTGCACAAATGGCCCGCATTTACGGATTTGAATTCGACTTTGACCTGGCCCTGACCGGCCCGGACATGACCGCGCTCGGCAGCGGCGTGTTTGTCTCCGAGCGCCCTGACGCCTCGGCGATCCATGGCGCTGGCCTGCTGCTTTCGGGCAAGCCGGCCGACGGCGCCGCACCGCTCGCCTTCGGAGCTGCGACTTCAGGCGTGTCCCTTGCCGCGGCGCCGCTGATCAGCGAATTCTCGTCGAACCCTTCGGGCACTGATCCGGCGAATGTGGATGTCGAGCTGAGCGGCAATCCGGGCGACAGTTTCAATCTCTGGATCGTCAGCGTCGAGAATGACGGCGCCAATGGTCTTGTCGACCGGGCGGCCAATGTCACCGGCACCTTCGACGCCAACGGCCTTGCCGTGGTGACGATCCCCGACCTGGAAAACCCGACCTTCACCCTCATCCTGACCGACAGCTTCACCGGAACGATCGCGAGCACCGACATTGATACCAACAATGACGGGACCGCCGATGACCTCAGCGCGTTCGGCACGATTCTCGACGCCCTTGGCGTTCCCGATAGCGTGGCTGACGAGGCCACGCTCTATGGCGCCGGTCTCGGCGGCCAGGATTTCGCCTATACCGGCGCCGAGCCGCAACTTCTCTTCCGCGATGCCTCCACCGGCGACTGGTACGCGGTCAATGTGGCTGGCGTGTCGGGTGGCTCGGTGTTTGACATCACCGGCACCGATGTCGGCTTTGCCCTCTTCGACACCGACCCGACCGCCGTCACCGATACATTCGGCGCCATCAACCCGACGACGGGAAGCAGCAGCGCGGCGCCGCTGATCAGCGAATTCTCGTCGAACCCTTCGGGCACTGATCCGGCGAATGTGGATGTCGAGCTGAGCGGCAATCCGGGCGACAGTTTCAATCTCTGGATCGTCAGCGTCGAGAATGACGGCGCCAATGGTCTTGTCGACCGGGCGGCCAATGTCACCGGCACCTTCGACGCCAACGGCCTTGCCGTGGTGACGATCCCCGACCTGGAAAACCCGACCTTCACCCTCATCCTGACCGACAGCTTCACCGGAACGATCGCGAGCACCGACATTGATACCAACAATGACGGGACCGCCGATGACCTCAGCGCGTTCGGCACGATTCTCGACGCCCTTGGCGTTCCCGATAGCGTGGCTGACGAGGCCACGCTCTATGGCGCCGGTCTCGGCGGCCAGGATTTCGCCTATACCGGCGCCGAGCCGCAACTTCTCTTCCGCGATGCCTCCACCGGCGACTGGTACGCGGTCAATGTGGCTGGCGTGTCGGGTGGCTCGGTGTTTGACATCACCGGCACCGATGTCGGCTTTGCCCTCTTCGACACCGACCCGACCGCCGTCACCGATACATTCGGCGCCATCAACCCGACGACGGGAAGCAGCAGCGCCCAGGATATTGTCATCCTCGATGATGTCTCGATCGCCGAAGGCGACAGTGGCACGGCGACGCTGACCTTCACCGTGACGCGCAGCGACAATTCCGCCGACTTCACGCTCGATTACGCGACTGCCGATGGCACGGCCACGCTTGCCGACAATGATTTCGGGCCCGCGGTCGGCACGCTCACCTTCGCCGCCGGCGGCAGCCTGTCTCAGACCATTGATGTCACCATCAATGGCGACACCGTGGCCGAGCTTGACGAAACCTTCACGCTCAATCTCACCAACCTCGTGGTGACCAGCGGAGCGGCCACGCTCGCGGACGTTCAGGGTAGGGGTACCATCCTGAACGATGATGGCGTGCCGGTGACCCTCATCCACACCATTCAGGGCAATCCGGCAAACCAGGTGTCCAACCCGTTCAGCGGCCGGGACAATGTCGATGGCAGCCCGCTCAATGGCGTCGTGGTGACGGTCGAGGCGGTTGTCGTCGGCGATTTCCAGGAGGGTGACGGCGACACCAGCCGCGAGCTGGGCGGTTTCTACCTGCAGGAAGAAGACGCTGACGCCGATGGTGACCTGGCAACGTCGGAAGGCATCTTCGTCTTCGACAGCAGCTTCGGCGTCGATGTCAATGTCGGCGACGTGGTCCGGGTCACCGGCACGGTCACCGAGTACTTTGGTGAAACCCAGATCAGATCGGTCACCGGCGTGTCCGTGGTGTCACCTTCGGCCTCGCTGCCGACAGCAGCGACCGTCGACCTGTCGGCAATCTCCACCAACCAGGTCGACCAGGATGGCGACTATATCGCCGACCTGGAAGCCTATGAGGGCATGCTGGTCACCCTCCCGGACACGCTGACTGTGCACGAGCTGTTCCAGCTCGACCGGTTCAACGAGATGCGCCTCTATGACGGCGACCGGCCCGAGCAGTTCACCCAGTTCAATGCGCCCGACGTGGCCGGCTATGATGCGCACCTGCGCCTTGTCGGCGGCAACAGCATCATCTTCGATGACGGCAAGAACGTGGAGAACGACCCGATCCTGACGGAAGCCGACCTCGATCTCAGCGGGTTCTTCGACACGGCAGACGGCTTCGGCATGGGCGATACCATAACCGGGCTCACCGGCGTGCTCGGCTTCTCCTGGGCCGGCAAAACCGCATCGGGCTCGTCCTGGCGGGTGCGCACCCATATCGACGGCACCAACACCTTCATCGATGCCGAAGCACGCGACAGCGCGCCGGACTTCGCTGACGCCTCGCTCAAGGTGGCGAGTTTCAACGTCCTGAACTACTTCACCACGCTCGCGACCGGTTTCGGCGCCGATAATGCGACCGAGCTTGCCCGCCAGACCGAAAAGCTGGTGACCAGCCTGCTTGCGCTCGACGCGGACGTGATCGGACTGATCGAGATGGAGAATGATTTCGACGAGGTCTCCGGCACGCCGCCGATCCAGTCCCTCGTCGATGCGCTGAACGCCGTCGCCGGCCCCGGCACCTATGACTGGGTGCGGCCGGGCGTCAACGTGATCGGCACGGGCAACATTGCCAACGCCTTCATCTACGATACCACGACCATCGCCCTCGCCGGCGCTGCTGCCATCCTCGACACGCCAGCCTTTACCAACCCGCTCGGCTATTCGAGCCAGCGCAACCGGCCGGCCGTCGCCCAGACCTTCGAGGAAATCGCCACCGGCCAGACCTTTACCGCAGTGGTCAACCACCTGAAATCCAAGGGGGTGTTCTCCACCGCGCCGGTCGGCGGCGACATCAATATCGATGATGGCGTTGGGGCCTTCAACGAAACCCGCAACCTTGCCATGGCCGAGCTCTCCACCTGGCTCGCCACCGACCCCACCGGCTCGGGCGATCCCGACGTCCTGATCCTCGGCGACCTCAATGCCTACGCCGAGGAAGACCCGGTGCAGACCCTGCTCGGTGCCGGCTACACCAACACTCTGGCCTATTTCTCCGGTCCCATCGGCGGGCAATATGGCTATGTCTTCGATGGCCAGACCGGCACGCTCGACTATGGCCTGGCCAATTCGAGCCTGCTTCAGCAGATCGTCGGCACCTCCGCCTGGAACGCCAATGCCGACGAGGCCGACGCGCTGGACTACAACCTCAATTTCCTGCGCGACCCGGCGATCTTCGACGGCACCGAGCCATGGCGGGCCTCCGACCACGACCCGGTGGTGGTCGGCCTCGACCTCGGTTCGCTCAACGGCACGCCGCTGGCTGACAATCTCACCGGCACGGTGGCGGGCGAGACGATCCGCGCCCTCGGTTCGGGCGACCTCGTCTTCGCCGACGGCGGCGATGACCTGGTGCTCGCCGGCAGTGGCAATGACCGCATCTTCGGCGAGACCGGAAGCGACACGCTGGTCGGCGGCAATGGCGACGATGTCGCCCGCGGCGGCGAGGGCGATGACCTGATTGCTGGCGGTCGTGGCAACGACCTCCTGATCGGCGAAGCGGGAAATGACACCATCTTCGGCGGTGAAGGCGACGGCAACGACCTGATCCGGGGCAATGGCGGTGATGACCAGATTTTCGGCCAGGGCGGCGACGATACCCTGTTTGCCGGAAGCGGCGGCTCCGACATGCTCGATGGCGGCGATGGCGACGACGTTCTTCTTGGCAACAGCGGCAACGCGACCCTGATCGGTGGCGCCGGCAGTGACACGATGACGGCCGCGGCCGGCAATCTGACCAACCTCTTCGTCTTCGAGGACGGGTTCGGCACGGACACGATCGAGCAGTTCGACCCGGCCAATCCGTTGTCGGTGATCGACCTGTCGGCCGTCAGCGCCATCACCGACTTCACCGACCTTGTCGACAATCACCTCAGTGAGGACGCCGGCAACTCGGTGATCACGGACGGCGTCAACAGCATCACGCTGGTTGGCATTCTCAATGGCGACCTCAGCAGCGGCAATTTCGCCTTCGTTCCGGCCGTCCCGGACGAGCCGGCACCCGGCGCGGCTGAATCGGCCCGCGTGGAGACGCTGGCGAAGGCCGACGAGGAAGCCTTTGCCGCCTCGCTGGCTGCCGGCGACCAGTTCATCACAACCGAACTGGCTCCGACCGCCGAGGCTGCGACCCAGCCGGCCCCTGACCTCATGCCGCTCGATTATGGCTATCGGGGCGAGTATTTCGGCTTCGACATCGCCGAACTCTATATCGGCTGATCCGGACAGCGCGGGGCGTGCCCCGGCGCGCCCCGCCAGACGGACAACGCGCTCAGCCGGCCAGCTGGGCGCGTTTTTCCATGTCTGCGACCGGCGCCTCGGCCCCGACATTCGGGTGGCCGAACACCCGCAGGTGCAGGGCCGCCAGCGCCGGCAGCAGGAAGATCAGGATCGTCGTCCCGAACAGGATGCCAAAGCCGAGCGCCACCGCCGTCGGCACCAGGAACTGCGCCTGAACGCTGGTTTCGAAGATGATCGGCGTGACCCCGAGAAACGTCGTCAGCGTCGTCAGCAGGATCGCCCGGAACCGGTCAAGCATCGCCTCGATCACGGCGGTCTCCGGCGCTTCGCCATCGCCGAGGCGCTCATTGATGAAATCGACCACCAGCAACGCGTTGTTGATGATCACCCCGGACAGGCCGATGATCCCGAACATTGACAGCAGGGTCAGGTCCAGCCCGAGCACGCCATGGCCGAGCAGCCCGCCGACAAACCCGAACGGGATCGCCACCATCACCACGAGCGGCTGCGAGTAGGATCGGAAATTGAGCGCCAGCAGGCTGAAGATGACCAATAACGCCAGCAGGAAGTTTCGCCCGATCGAGGGCAGGGCGCGCGCTTCCTCCTCCTGCTCGCCGCCAAGACCGATGGTGAGGCCGTCAAAGCGTTCCGCCAGGCGCGGCTGCAGCGTTTCGGTGAAATGGCGTGTCACGCTCCCGGGCGAGGCGATCTTGGTGTCGATATCAGCCGACAGCTGGTAGACGCGCCGTCCGTCGATCCGCGTGATCATCGCCGGTGCCGGGCCAACCGACAGTTCCGCGAGGGCGCCGATCGGGACAAATCCGTCGCCGACCCGGATGCGCAGGCGTTCCAGGGTTTCCAGCGAGCCCCGTGCGTCATGCGGCAGGCGCACGCGAACCTCGATCTCCTCGCGGTCACGCTGCAGGCGCACCGCCTCGGCCCCGAAGAACGCCGCCCGTACCTCGGAGGCGAGGGCCGCCTGGCTGACGCCAAAGGTACGCGCCAGCGGTGTCAGTTCGATGCGCACCTCATCGGCAGTTCGGAAGCGGTCGTCGCGCACGTCGAACACGCCGGGCCTGGCGGCCAGTTCCTCGCGCAGAACCGCCACTGCCTCGCGGGCGATGGCGTCGGTGCGCGCCGACACCTGGAACTGCAGCGGCGCGCCCATGCCAACCAGGTCGGACGAGATCGACAGGGTCTGGGCGCCGGGAATATCGCCGATTGCCGCGCGCCACGCCGTCTCGAAGGCTTCGGCCGGGAAGTCACGATCCGAAGCGTCCTTCAGCCTGGCGATCACATAGGCCCGGTTGGCCGCCGCCCCGCCTGAGACCTGCGCCACCGGCTGCTCGTCGGCGACCGTCACGCCGAGGGTCCACAGCACCGAAGAGAGGGCGCCCGGATCGTCGGAGACCTTGGTTGCCGCCGTCTCGGCAGCTGCGGCGATCCGCTCGGCAAAGCGGAGCGTCTGGACCTGCGATGTGCCCTCTGCCAGTTCCAGTTCGGCGGTCACATAATCGCCCTCCACTTCCGGGAAGAAGATGAACTTGACCTGCCCGCTGCTCAGCAGGCTCAGCGACGCAAGGAACAGGCCGAACGCGGCCAGAACCGTCATCGCAGGACGGCGGGTGCAGAAGGTGACGCTCCGGCGCAGCGGGCCGTCCTTGAAGGCACGCAGGCCGGCGGCCACGAAATCGCGCACCGGGTCGGTCAGCCGGCGCAGCGAGAACCGGCCCGGCGGCGCGTCTGACAGGTGGGAAAGGTGGCGCGGCAGGACCAGGAAGCTCTCGACCAGCGACAGCGACAGGACGAAGATGACGACCAGCGCGATCGGGGTGAGGAACTGGCCGAACGTGCCCGGCACGAAAAGCAGCGGCACGAAGGCGATGATCGTCGTTGTCACCGAGAACAGGACGGGCGTCGCCACCCGCATGACACCGGTGCGCGCCGCGCCCATGGGATCAGCCGGGCTCTGCCGCCAGGTGGAATGGATGTTCTCGCCGACAACGATCGCATCGTCGACAACAATGCCGATGGCGAGGATGAAGCCGAACACCGACAGCTGGTTGATGGTCACCTCGAACACCGCCATCGCCATGAAGGTGGCGAGGAAGGAGACGCCGACACCGAAGGCGACCCAGAGCGCGATCCGCAGGTCGAGAAACGCCATCAGCAGCAGGCCGACCAGAGCCAGGCCGATCGCCGCATTGCGCGCCAGAAGGTTGATCCGGTCGCGCAGCGCCGTTGATTCATCGCGCCACAGCGCGGCGCTGGTCCCGGCCGGCAGGATGCCGGGCAGGGCGGTGTCAAGATAGCCGGTCACGTCCCGGGTGACGTCCAGAAGCTTCTCGTCGCCGACCCGGTAGACGCTCACCAGGACCGCCTTCTCGCCCCGGTAGATCGCCTGGATTGGCGCTTCGGAGAGGGTATCGTCAACGGTCGCGATGTCACCGAGGCGAACGGGCGTGCCGGTCTCGCCGGACCGCAGGACAAGGTCCTCAAACGCCTCGCCCGTGCGTCGTTCGCCGATCGCCCGCACCAGGATGCGCTGGCCGTCATTCTCGATCTCGCCAGCTGACAAATCGAGGCTCTGCTCGCCGATCAGACGGGCAATGTCGGTCAGCGACAGGCCAAGCGCCTGCAAGGTATCGGGCTCCACGGAGATGTCGATGAGATAGTCCGGCACCCCGGCAATGCGCGTGCGCGAGGCATTGGGAAGGGCGGCGAGATCGTCGCGCACCCGCTCGGCCAGCGCCTTCAGGTCGGCCAGGGGGACCTCGCCGTGAAGGACGATCTGCGCGGCCAGTTCCTCCGCTTCGGCCTCCACAACCTGCGGCTCTTCGGCCTCCTCGGGAAACACCCGGATACGGTCGATCTCGGTCTGCACCTCGTTAAGCATCCTTGCGACATCGACGCCATCGGTGAGGTCCACGACGACGCTGGCGACGCCACTCGCCGCAAGGGCCGTGATCTTGTCGACGTCCTCAAGGCCCTCCAGCCGCTCCTCGATCGGCTTGACGATGCCGGTCTCCACCTCGTTCGGTGTCGCGCCCGGATAGGCGACGGTGATCGAGATCGCGTTCAGCTCAACCCGCGGGAACAGGCGCACGTTGAGTAGCTGGATCGACAGCGCGCCAAACAGGATGAGGAGGATGGCAAGCAGGTTGGCCGCCACACGATTGCGCAGGAACGGGTCGATCAGCATGCGCATGGCCGTGGCAATCAGCCTTCCGCGCTGTCGCTGGTTCGCACCGGGAGGCCCTCATGCTCGTCGGCGAGCGGTGTCATCAGCAGGCGGGCGCCGTCGAGCGGCCGGTCGGCGGTCACGATCATCCCGCCCGGTGTTCGCGCCACGGTCTGCACGGCGATCTTGCGAAGGGTGCGCGCGTCATCGACCAGCCAGACATGGCGGCCCTGGCGGATCGCCGCTTCCGGAACCGCATAGGCCTGTCCGGCGCCGCTGACCCGCGCCGGGATTTCCAGCGTCATGTAGTCGTCGGCAAACACCGCGCCGTCATGCTCGGGCGCGAAGGCGTCAGGGAACACCGCAACCACGCTGACCGTGCGCGAGGTCGGATCGATCCGCGGTGCAAAGGTGTCGAGATAGCCGGCAAGGCCCATGCTGCCGATGGAGCCCTCATTCGGCTCCGCCCGCACCGGCAGGCGTGTCCCGCCCGCCGCCGCCTGCGCATCGCGCACGGCCGCCACGTCCTGCGGCGACAACCCGGCGCGGATCTCGCCGGCGGTCGCGTCCAGAAGGGTCGCCAGCGGCTCGCCGGGGGCCACATAGGTGCCCAGGCTCAGCGTTTCCGACGCCACCAGCGCCGGGAAGGGCGCCCTCACGGTGGTCTTGGCGAGTGCGCGCTGCGCCAGGGTGACCGCCGCCTCGGCCTGCTTCACGGCGGCCTCCGCGTCGGCATCGGCGGCAACCGCCCGATCGCGCGCCGAGGCCGATGCGATGTTCTTCGCCGAGAGGGCCACTTGCCGGTCGCGCTCTGCCCGTGCCTCATCGCGCCGCGCACGCGCATTGGCAAGACCGGCCTCGGCGCGTTTCAGCTCGGCCAGATAGTCGCCACTGCCGATCCGGAACAGCAGCGCGCCCTCATCGATCCGCCCGCCGACCACGAGCTCCGGGTTGATCTCCACCACCTTGCCGGCCACCTCTCCGACCACCGACAGGGTCTGGCGCGGCGTCAGTCGGCCCGGTGCAGCAATGGTATAGCGCGCCGGCGCCGGTTCGGCCCGGGCCGTCTCCACCAGCACAGCCGGTTCGCTGACCGCGGGCGCAGTGGCCTCAGGCGCCGTGGCGGCCGAGGCGGCATACATCAGCAGCCCGCCAATGGCGAGCGCACCTGCACCCGCCAGAAGCCACAGTCGCGAAGGGGAAGCCGGAGTGGACGCGTCTCCGAGAGGGGCCATGGCGGTCGTGTCTTCCGGTTCGGCTGCGGGGCGATCTCACATGAATGACACATATCGGTTAAGTCTGCGGGAAATCAAAACGAACAGATGCGCAGGCCCCGCCGGCGGTTGCATCAGCGCCCGTCCGGGCGCCTTGACCAAGCGCGCGGCCGGGCTGCATATGGGCCATGTCGAACAAGACCTCCCTTGATACCATTGTCGATGAGCTTGAGCGGCTCTACTGCCGCGCTGTCGAAAGCCTGACCGAGGCGCTGCAACGCTTCCTGAGCGAAGGCGTTCCGCCGGACCCCGGCCTGCGGGCAGAGGGCGCCTTCTGCTATCCGGAACTCCTCGTCCACTATGACCCGGACGGCCCGCCGCCGCCGATCTCGCGCGCCTTCGGCAAGATCGCCGAGGCCGGCACCTATGTCACCACCGTGACCCGGCCGGACTTCTTCCGGCCCTACCTGCTGGAACAGCTTGCCCCGCTGGTGGAGACCTATGATCTGGGATTGGAGGTGCGCGTCTCTGCCTCGGAGATCCCCTACGCCTATGTCTGGGACGAGAGCCTTGCCACAGGACGGGAGCCGGTCTCCCCGGCCGAGCTTGCCCGCTGGTTCCCGGCGCCGCAGCTTGCCGACATCGGCGACGAGGTGGCCGACGGCGAGTTCTTCGATCCCGGCGACACCCGCCCGCTCGCCCTGTTCGACGCCCGGCGGGTCGACTTCTCCCTGAAGCGCCTGGAGCACTACACCGGCACCGCCTTTGCCGATGTCCAGCCCTATGTGCTGTTCACCAATTACCATCGCTATGTCGATGCGTTCTGCGCCTGGGCCGCCGCGCAGATCCGCGCTGACGGGCCCTATCATGCGCTCTCGGCCGCCGGCGGCGTGACGATCGATGAGGGCACTGCCGACCCGCTCGCGACGATCGAGGCGGGGCCGTGGCGACGCTACCAGATGCCCGCCTATCATTTGAAATCGCGCAACGGGCCGGGCATCACCCTCATCAATATCGGTGTCGGCCCGTCCAACGCCAAGACCATCACCGACCACCTCGCCGTGCTGCGCCCGCAGTGCTGGATCATGGTCGGCCATTGCGGCGGCCTGCGCCATTCCCAGCAGATCGGCGACTATGTGCTTGCCCACGCCTATCTGCGCGATGACCATGTCCTCGACGCGGTCCTCGCGCCGGACATCCCGGTTCCGCCGATCGCGGAGATCCAGGTCGCCTTGCAGGAGGCGGCCGCTGCAATCACCGGCGAGACTGGCGAGCGCCTGAAGCGCCGCCTGCGCACAGGCACCGTCGTCACCACCGATGACCGCAATTGGGAGCTGCGCTTCTCCGACAGTGCCCGGCGGTTCAACAAGTCGCGCGCGATCGCCATCGACATGGAAAGCGCCACCATCGCTGCCAATGGCTTCCGCCTGCGCGTGCCCTATGGCGTGCTGTTGTGCGTGTCCGACAAGCCGCTGCATGGTGAACTCAAGCTGCCCGGCGCAGCCAGCCGCTTCTATGAGCGCGCTATCGACGAGCACATCCGCATCGGGATCGCCACACTGCAGCGTCTCGCCCGCGATGGCGGCGCCGCCCTGCACTCACGCAAGCTGCGCGCCTTCGACGAACCGCCCTTTCGATAGG
>CAYPQD010000042.1:0-21235 GCA_964412785.1 uncultured Hyphomonadaceae bacterium | reverse complement strand
TCATACCCGTCCGCGCAGTTGGGTCCGTGCAGCTTGGTATCAGCCCTTCTTCTTTGTCTTCTTCTTCTTGGACTTCTTGGACGGTTTCTTCTTGCTGGCCTTTGTCGCCCTATCCGGTGCGTCTGCCGCAGCGACAGGGGCCCGTTTCGGTTTCTCCGCTGCCTTCTCTGCCTTCGGATCGGTGACCAGGACCGCAAGGATTGCCAGGAAGGCGTCACGGCGGTTCTTCGGCAGCGCGGTCAGAAGCGCGGCATCGGCCTCGATCACCGCCGGCGCGGCGGCGCCGAGCGCCCCGCGCCCGGCCTCGGTCAGCGAGACGGACTTGGCACGCTTGTCCTCGTCGGAACTCGCGCGCACGATCAGGCCAGCCGTTTCCATGCGAGAGACCATGTCGGCGAGGGTTGACCGGTCGATCCCCGTCGCCTCGACAAGCCGGCTCTGGCTTGCCCCCTCCTCATTGGCGACAGCCGCGAGCACGGAGAACTGGCGCAGCGTGATCCCGGCGGACTTCAGGGACATCGACGACAGGTTCGCGGCGTACTGCTGCGCGCGATGCAACAGGTGACTTGGCGAGCGGCTCAAGTCGTAATGCGTCGTGACGTCCTCATCGGTCGTCATCCCGAATGCCTCTTGCACAGCCCAATTGCCCCGTTACCACGCCAAGACCCGTACGCGTCTAATTGCACTGGCCGCACACGGATCAAGCTGATACTCCAATAACGCGATTGCATCACGGCACAATGACATATCCTCTAAACCCGGACTTTCAGTTGGCGATTCCCCCTGGCGATGACCGGCAACGCCGCCTTTGCGGCCATTGCGGATTTGTCGACTATGACAATCCGAAGCTGGTCGCCGGCTCGGTCGTGCTCCGTGACCGGAGGATCCTGCTGTGCCGGCGCGCAATCGAGCCGCGAAAAGGCTTCTGGACGCTGCCGGCCGGCTTCATGGAGCATGGCGAGAGCGTTGAGGAGGCCGCCCGCCGCGAGGCGCGCGAGGAAGCGATGGCCGAGATCGAGATCGACCAGATGCTGGCGGTCTATTCAGTGCCGCGGATCGGCCAGGTCCAGGTGATGTTCCGCGCCCGGCTCATGTCGGACATTGCGCCGGGGCCGGAGAGCCTCGAGGTCGACCTGTATGACTGGGCCGACATCCCCTGGTCAGACCTCGCCTTCCCGACCGTGGTCTGGGCGTTGACCCATCATTCGCAGACGCGCCACCTCTCCGGCTTCCCGCCCTTCGCCAACCCCGCCGGCACCGACGCGCTGACACGCTGAGGCGCGGTGCCCCTTCGTCAGGGTGATCAGGGCGCATCGAGACCACTGGCCAGATCAAACCGCACCCGCTGGGCGCCGGCCTCGTCGGCGGACAGTGGCCGGCCAAAGACATCGGTCGGCGTCAGGCCAGGTCCCGCCGACGGGAGCCCGGGCAGGAGCGCGCGATTGCAGACGACCTCAAGCCGCCCGCGATCGCCCGTGAAGATGAACCGTTCGGTGTTGCCGGCGGTTTCGAGGGCGACGAAGCGGTTCGCGGCCATCAGCGCGTTGACATAGCGATAGGCCGCCAGCGAGGGGCGCACATAGGTCCCGTCATGGCCGACCATGGCATAGCCGGCAGAGCGGGTCTGGTCATAGGTCCCGGGATCCTCGGGGAAATGGTTCTGGAAGCGGAACCAGAGAAAGCTCCTGACCCGCTCGCAAGCGTGGCAGACCACGGAGAAATAGGTCAGGAACTCCGCCTGCTGGCGCTCGGTGAAGGCCGGCGTGCGAAAGCCCGTCTCGGTGAAGTAGAGAGGGGGCATCGCCATTCCTTCAGCCTGCTCCTGGGCCTTCAGCCGGTCGATGACCCGCAGAAGGTCTGAGTGGAAGCCTTCCGGCTGGTAGGTGTAGGCATGCAAGGACAGGCCGTCGCAATGGCGCCAGCCGCCGGCATTCAGGAACCGGTCGATGAAGCGATGGTCGATGGTGTGGGTGCCGCAGCCGAGCACGGTGATGCCGCTGCCGGCAAAGACCTCGGCGGTGACCCGGTGGAGGTCGATCAGGTCGTTCATGCTGCCCAGCCATTCATGCCGGACACTCGCCTCGTTCCAGACCTCGTAATAGCGCGCGCCGCGGATGGCCACATGGTCACGGACATGCTCCAGAAAGGCCGCCAGGCGCGTGAGGTCTGCCGGCGGGTAGCGGTAGAAATCGGCGCGTCCCGGCTCACGCGAGAGCGAGCGCGGCATGGCCTTCACCGACACGATCAGCTCACTGCCGGTGTGTGCCCGCACCACCGGCAGCGGATCGCCACTGGGTCTGATGTCGCCGGCGCCAGGGCCTTCGCCGAGAGGGTCGTTGAAGCTGCTGAGCGTGACCGGTCGCCTCTGGAACCGTCCGGCATGGCATGCAGCCGCCTCATATCCAGCGCCATCGGACAGTCCGAGCTTGCTGAGCGTCCCGGGCGGCGTGCTGACCGATCGCACCAGCGTCGTCGGGGTCTCGGCCACCGGCGCGCCCGTCAGGCGGTCCCTGAGACGGAGACAGGTGTCGTAAGGACCCAACTGCTCGGTCTCGACGGTACCATAGTCCGGGCGCCCTCCTGCGCTGATCTGGCATTCATCGGCCTGCCCGTCGGGTTTGCGGATCGACCAGGTGAGGACCAGCCCGCCGGGATGAAGCCGCGCGCCGAGACGGCTGAGCTGGACCCGGAAGGTGGTCTCGTCGATCTCGGTTAGAAAGCGTGGAAACTCCGAGACGTTCGAATGGCAGCTGATCTCGACGAGATCGAAGACCGAATGGAGAAACCCGGCATCGGCGCCGGCCGGCACAAGTGCCGGCCGCTCGAACACCACCTCGACAGCTCGCTCCTTGTCAGCAAGAAAGTCGAAATCGATCCGCATGAGGGGCCGGCTCGCGAACACCGCGGTCTCGGCCGAGTTCACATTGATGTCGGTGTCATAGGTGAAGGCGTTGAGGGGCAGCTCGACCGACTGGGTCTCATGCGGGCGCAGGATGTCGAAGAAGTCCTTCAGATTCCCCCTTCGAAACCGGTAGGTGACGGCGTCGCAATTGGTCAGCCGCACCTCCGGCATGGCGGTGTCACCGGCGAGGATGCTGGGCCGCCAGTCGGGGCGCTCCGGCAGGCCGAGGCCGAAGCGCAGGAACGCAAATCCGGCAAGATCGATTGGTTCGCCGGGCTCGAACGCGATCCGCTGGACCGCCGGGCTCTCCCTGAGGCGGAAGCGGGCATGTCCTTCAGCATCAAAAGCGCCGTTGGAGGGGAGACGCCACGCGCCGGCGCCGGCAAGGGCAAGACCGCCGGGCAGGCCGTCTCCGCTGGCCATGGCACTGGCCATGGCTACGCCGTCCCGGGAGCGTCGTCCGTGCGGCGGAGATGCTTGAGGGTATAGGGCACGTTGGCGAGGCCGAAGAGAAACACGATCAGCATGTTGCCGAGCTTCCAGTTGGCCCAGATGCCCTCCTGGTCGCGGGCACCGAAGGTCAGGCCAAAGAGGTCATAGCGCCCTTCCGGTGCGATCAGCACGCCGAGAAAGCGCAGAGGCGCCTCGAAGCCCGGTGCGTAATAGCGCCAAAGGAACTCATTCCAGAGCGCCATCGCCACGAACAGGCATCCCCAGCGGATTGCCAGCGTTCGCCAGGCAAAATCCGGCAGGTCGAACACCTGCTTGAACATGGCGCGCCAGAGGTTCCGCCCGGCGAGAAGGCCGCCGAAGATAATGCCGGCGAGGAACAGGTTTTGGAGGGTCGGCTTGATGTAGATGAAGGACTTGTCCTGCATCAGGATGCCGAGCGTACCGAAACCGCCGACAATCAGCGAGCTGACCAGCAGGAAGGGCGGGACGGGCTGGCGGTTGCGCAGTTTGAGAAGGACCGTGCCAACTGTCAGCACGATGAGCACGCCCGTCGCCCAGTAGAGCGCAGTGTCCGTGTTGAGCAAGTCGGAGCCGAAATCCACAAAGCGCAGGACATTGTAAACCAGAACGAAGCCAATCACCGGGACGAGGTCGCCCCAGATCTGGTTGGCCTTGTCGGCGGCCGTGCCGAGGTCTGCCTTGTTCTCGCTCATCAAAGACGCTTCATGTTGCCCGCGGGGCATCGGACTGGCCCCTCACGGCGTCCAGAAAGGCGAGGCTGCGACGCAGGTCAAGCAGGATAAGGACGCCGGCATAAACCAGGGCGCCGGCGAGGGCGCTGGCAAAGAGCTGCGGCCAGCTGCCCCAGTCCGGGACGAGCCTGACAGCCGGCACCATGGCGAGCGCGGCCATGGCAGGCCGCAGGATCGCCCCGGCCGGCAGGGGCAGGCGGACCAGCCGGCGACCGACGAGGATGAGCAGGACCAGCCCGACGGCATAGCTCGCCACCGTCGCATAGACCGCGCCCATGAGGCCGAAGGCCGGTAACAATGCGAGATTGAGCGCGATGTTGAGCGCGGCCGGCACCGCCATGAGGGTCGCCCGCAGGCCAGTGCGCCGCGCCAGCTGGAAGGGCTCGGACGCATAATGGACGAGCAGGCCGTTCATCAGTCCGGCAAAGGCAATCCAGGGGATGATGCGGGCCGCATCGGCGCGGATCGCCTCGCCGATCATTGCCTCTGAAAGCGGCTCTGCAATGAGGGCGAGCCCAACGGTCGCCGGCAGGGCAACAAGCAGCAGGGTGCGCAGAAAGGCCGCGCCGCTCTGCCTTGTCGCGTCCGGCCCGCCGCGCTCATAGGCCGCCATCAGCAGCGGGCTCGCCGCCGACGCGGCCCAGGCACAGATCAGCAGGACGGTCTTGTCGGCCACGCCATAGCCCGCCGCATACGCCCCGACGGACGCCTCGCCGAGGAACAGCGCGATCAGCAGACGGTCTGACGCCGACAGGATGAGGTCGAGCGCCAACGCGATGGCGAGCGGGGCGCCATAACCGAGCCAGGCCCGCTTCACGCCGGGGGCCATGACACCGCCACGTGCGGCGCGGTGCAGGGCCCGGCCCTCGACCAGCGCGGCGATCGCTGTGGCCACCGCAAGACCGGCAAAGGGCGCCGCCGCGCCGAGACCGGTCTGCGCCGCAAGCAGGACCGCGAGCGCGAAACCCACCAGCGTCGTGGCCACCCGCACGGCCGCATAACGGCGCACCCGCAGGTCGGCGCGGTGCATCTCCAGGGCGATCTGCAGGATTGTGCAGGCCGGCAGGAGGACTGCGATCCAGGGCAGGATCGCGCCATAACCCGGCACACCGTGGAGCAGCAGGGCGAGCCCCGCCCAGGCCGCCATGGCCAGGACAAGCGAGCGGCGCATCAGCGCAAGCGCGGTCAGCCGGTGGTCGGCCCGTCCCTGCCTGTCGCCGGCCGCCCCGGCAAATCGGTAGGCCGCAGCCTCGACCCAGAGAAGGGTCACCGTCTGCAGGAGCGCCAGCGCCGAGAACATCAGCGCATAGCGCCCGTAATCCTCCGGCGAGAGCAGCCGCGAAAAGGCGTAGACGCCGCCAAAGCTCGCAATTGCGCTAGCGAACTGGACGGGGAGATAGCCGAGAAGGTGCCGGGCAAGACGCATGGTGGCGATTGGCTAGCACGCCGCGGGCCAATCCGGCGTTAACCGGCGAGGGCGAGTTTCACCCCGGCTGCACCAGGACGAGCCCGGCGGCCAGCGCCCCGGCGGCGAGGGTCCGGCGCAGGCCAAACCCCTCGCCGGGATGGCGCCAGCCGGGCAGGGCCGCAAAGACGATGGCTGTCTCGCGCAGTGCCAAGACGCGGGCCGCCTCCATCAAGCGGAAGGCATTGAGCGCCGCGGCGAAGGAGCGGATCGACAACAGGCTGAGCGCGATTGCAAGGGACAGGACGGTCTCGATTGGCGGCGGGCGATACGCGGCTTGCGCAAGGGCAGTCAGCCCCTTTTCCTGACGGCCTGGCTTCGGCATAAGGCGCCCATGCGGGTTGTGCGTGTTTTGTTCCAGATGCCCCTGCCCGAGCCCTTCGACTATGAGGTGCCGGAGGCGATGGCCTGCGGGCCGGGGGATTATGTGCTGGCGCCGCTTGGCAAGGTCGAGCGCCTTGGCGTGGTCTGGGAGGCACTGCAGCGCCCGGAGGACCCGGAGCGGCCACTCAAGCCGCTTGCCCGCATCTTCGGCGCCCCGCCCATGCCGGAAACGATGCGCCGCTTCATAGACCGGGTCGCTCAATACACGGTCACGCCGCCGGGCCAGGTGCTGGCGATGGCCCTGCGATCGAAGGCGGCGCTGCTGCCTTCCCCGACCGAGACGCATCTTGTCCCGGCCGGCGAGACCGCTGGGCGCCTGACCGATGCGCGCCAGCGCGTACTGGACGCTGCGGCCGTGGCCGAACCGATGACTGCCGCCGCACTGGCGCGGGAGGCGGGCGTCAGCGCCGCGGTGGTAAAGGGCCTGGTCGAGCGGGGTGCGCTCAGGACCGAGCGCGTGCGTGTCGACCTGCCATTCGACCTGCCGGATCCGGACCGGCCGGGCCGAGCCCTCACGGGTGAACAGGCGGCGGCAGCCGAACGGCTGCGCAGCGCCCTGACACCTTGCACCTTCGCGCCGCTTCTCCTCGACGGTGTGACCGGGTCGGGCAAGACGGAGGTCTTTTTCGAGGCGATCGCCCATGTCCTGCGCTCAGACCCCGCAGCGCAGGTGTTGGTCCTGCTTCCGGAGATCGCGCTCACCCAGGCGATCCTCGCCCGCTTCACCGCCCGGTTTGGCGCAGCGCCGGCGGCCTGGCATTCGGGGCTGAGCGAGCGCGCGCGCCGGCGCGCCTGGCGGGAGGTCACCCATGGCCGGGCCCGGATCGTCATCGGCGCGCGCTCTGCCCTGTTCCTGCCATTCGCCCGCCTGTCCCTCATCATCGTGGATGAGGAGCATGACGGCTCCTACAAGCAGGAGGACGGCGTCTCCTATCACGCCCGCGACATGGCCGTCCTGCGCGCCCGCCTGGAGAATGCGGGCGTGATCCTGGCCTCTGCGACCCCGGCGCTGGAGACCGCGGTCAATGCCGAACAGGGCCGCTATGGCAAGCTGACCCTGCGCGAGCGACCGGGCACGGCGCGGCTGCCCGACATCACCCTCATCGACCTGCGCGCGGACCCGCCGGAGCGCGGCCACTGGCTGTCACCGCCCCTCACCGAGGCGCTGGTCGGCAATTTCGCCGGAGGGGAACAGAGCCTGCTGTTCCTCAACCGGCGGGGCTATGCGCCGCTGGTGCTGTGCCGGGCCTGCGGCGAGCGGCTCAAGACGCCGGGCACGGAAAGCTGGCTGACCGAGCACCGCTATACCGGCCGGCTTGTCTGCCATCTCACAGGCTTTTCCATGAAGAAGCCGGACACCTGCCCGAATTGCGGGGCAATGGACACGCTGATGGGAGTCGGCCCGGGCGTGGAGCGGGTGGCGGAGGAAGCCCGCCGCCTGCTGCCGCAGGCTCGCATCGAGATTTTCTCCTCAGACACCGCCCATACCGGCGAACAGACCCGCGGCCTTGTCGAGCGAATGGCCGCCGGCGGGATCGACATACTGATCGGCACCCAGATCGTCGCCAAGGGCCACAATTTCCCTGGCCTGACCCTCGTGGGCGTCGTTGATGCCGACAGCGGCCTGAAGGGCGGCGACTTGCGGGCAGGCGAGCGGACCTTCCAGCTGCTCTCACAGGTCGCCGGGCGGGCTGGACGTGCGGACCGGCCGGGGCGGGCGCTGATCCAGACCTATGCGCCTGACAATCCGGCGATGATCGCGCTCGCCCATGGCGACCGGGATGGGTTCCTTGCATGTGAACGCGACATGCGCTCCGAGCTTGGTTTCCCGCCCTTCGGCCGGCTGGCGGCGCTGATCGTGTCGGCTTCCAGCGAGGCGGAGGTCGACGAGGGCGCCGCTGCGATTGCACGCGCCGCGCCGCGGGCCGAGGGGGTGGAGGTGTTCGGCCCGGCGCCGGCACCGATTGCCATACTGCGCGGACGCCACCGCCGGCGCTTTCTGGTGAAATCGCCGCGCACGCTGGACCTGTCGGCCTACATGGCCGCCTGGCGCGGACGCATCCGTGCGAAGGGGAGCCTGCGTATCGCGGTTGACATTGATCCCTATTCGTTCCTGTAGGACGCTGCGTGGGGGCGGCGGCCTACCTGCCGCAATGTCACACCTTCGCCGATGTTGTCAGCGATCGGGGGCTCTGCTAAGCCCGCGCAAATTCGCGGTGAAGGGGTCGTCTCTTTCCGTGAATCCATCCCGATTTCGTGCGCGTCCGCGCGGTCAACCGACGGAACCTTCGCCTTGGCAAAAGCCCCGACCTCTGCCGTGAGCGAAGCGGCCCGGCGCTATGCCAGCGCCCTGTTCGACCTGGCGCAGGATGGTGGCCGGCTTGCTGCGGTGCACGCCGATTTCACCGCCCTTGTGGCGCTGGTGCATGACCACCGCGACCTCGCCGTGCTAATCGGCTCACCCGCCTTCAGCCGTGATGACAAGATGAAGGCCCTGACGGAGATCGCCCGCAAGGCCGGCGCCGATCCGCTTCTTGTGAAGTTCGCAGGCACGATGGCTCTGAATGGTCGAGCCGGCGACATCCCAGCAGCGCTGGTCGCCTTCGACCAGCTCTATGCCAAGCAGCGCGGCGTGAAGCGGGCTGTCGCCCGGACGGCGAAGCCGATGACCGGCGCCCAGCGCCAGCGCATCGAGGACATTCTCGCCCGGGCGGTCGGCGGCGAAGTGGAACTGAGCGAGGAGGTGGATGAGGCCCTGATCGGCGGCATCCAGCTCCGGATCGGATCGCAGCTTGTGGACGCGAGCCTTGCGGCCAAGCTCGACCGGATGAATCACGCCATGAAGGGAGCTTAAGCGCGATGGAGATCAGCGCAGCGGAAATCTCGGGTATCCTGAAATCCCAGATCGAGAATTTCGGCGTCGAGGCGGAAGTCTCCGACATCGGCCAGGTGCTCTCCGTCGGCGACGGGATTGCCCGCATCTACGGCCTCGACAGCGTCAAGGCCGGCGAGATGGTCGAGTTCGAGAGCGGCGTGAAGGGCATGGCCCTCAACCTCGAGCATGACAATGTCGGCGTCGTGGTGTTTGGTGAGGACCGTGGCATCAAGGAAGGTGACACGGTCAAGCGCCTCGATGAGATTGTTGCCGCGCCGGTCGGCATGGGGCTGCTCGGACGGGTGATTGATCCGCTGGGCGAGCCGATTGATGGCAAGGGCCCGCTGACCGACGTCGCCGCGCGCATGCGGGTCGACGTGAAGGCGCCTGGCATCATTCCCCGCAAGTCCGTTCACGAGCCGATGATGACCGGCATCAAGGCGATCGACGGGATGATACCGATCGGCCGTGGCCAGCGCGAGTTGGTGATCGGCGATCGCCAGACCGGCAAGACCGCCATCTGCATTGACACGATCCTGAACCAGAGGCCGACCAACGAGGCGGCGAAGGAGAACAAGGACAAGCTGTTCTGCATTTATGTGGCGGTCGGTCAGAAACGCTCCACCGTGGCGCAGGTGGTCAAGATCCTGGAGGAGCGCGGCGCGCTCGACTATACCGTGATTGTCTCGGCGACCGCCTCGGAGCCGGCGCCGTTGCAATACCTTGCCCCCTATACCGGCTGTGCGATTGGCGAATACTTCCGCGACAATGGCATGCACGCGCTGATCATCTATGACGACCTGTCCAAGCAGGCCGTCGCTTACCGGCAGATGTCGCTGCTGCTGCGCCGCCCACCGGGCCGGGAAGCCTACCCCGGAGATGTCTTCTACCTGCACTCGCGCCTGCTGGAGCGGGCCGCGAAGATGAATGACGACAATGGCGCCGGCTCGCTGACAGCCCTGCCAATCATCGAGACCCAGGCCAATGACGTGTCGGCCTATATCCCCACCAATGTGATCTCAATCACGGACGGTCAGATCTTCCTCGAGACGGACCTGTTCTACCAGGGCATTCGTCCGGCGGTGAATGTGGGCCTGTCGGTCTCGCGGGTCGGATCGGCGGCCCAGACCAAGGCGATGAAGAAGGTCGCCGGCTCGATGAAGGGCGAATTGGCGCAGTATCGTGAGATGGCGGCGTTCGCGAAGTTCGGCTCCGATCTTGATGCGGCAACCCAGAAACTGCTGGGCCGAGGCGCCCGCCTCACCGAACTCCTCAAGCAGCCGCAATACAGCCCTCTGCAGATGGAAGAGCAGGTGGTCGTCATATATGCCGGCACGCGCGGCTATCTGGACGGCGTTGCGATCGACGAGGTGACCCGGTACGAGTCAGAGTTGCTCGTCCACATCCGCGCCCAGAAGACCGACCTGCTCGCGAAGATCCGCGATGAGAAGGTCCTGAGCGAGGAGATCGAGGACGCCATCAGGGCAACTCTGGACGCGTTCGCGAAGACTTTCGCCTGAGGAAGGGTGCCGTGACCGACCCGAAATCCTCTGTGCGGGCTCCTGGCCACTTGGCATGGCTCACGACGGGATCAGTGCGGGTGGCCGGTTGCGGTGGTCTTGGCGTTCACCTTGCCATTGGCCTTTGAGAATCGAGAGTGATCAGATGCCGAACCTCAAGGACCTGAAAACCCGGATCGCCAGCGTGAAGTCTACGCGCAAGATCACCAAGGCGATGCAGCTGGTGGCAGCCGCGAAACTCAAGCGCGCCCAGGAGGCGGCCGAGGCGTCTCGCCCCTATGCGGAACGCATGGCGGCAGTTGTGGCCAATCTGGCGTCTTCGGTGGGTGAATTTGGTCCGGAACTGCTGACAGGCCCGGGCAGGGCTGACGTTCACTGCCTCGTTGTCATGACGGCCGAGCGCGGTCTCTGCGGCGGCTTCAATTCATCGATTGTCAAGCTGGCGCGCGCACGCATCGGTGAACTCAGGGCCGCGGGCAAGACGGTGAAGATCATCACCGTGGGCAAGAAGGGCCGTGAACAGCTTGAGCGCGAGTATGGCGACATGTTCATGGACCATGTCGACCTTTCCGATGTGCGCAATGACTATTCGGGCCCGGGTATCGCGCTTGGCCGCAAGCTGACCGAGGCCTTCGAGGCGCAGGCATTCGACGTGTGCACGCTGGTCCACTCCGAGTTCCGCGGCGTGCTGGCGCAGGTACCGGTGACGAAACAGCTGATCCCGGCCGAAGCCCCCAAGGGCGCCGGCGACATCGATCTCGGCGGCGCGCTCTACATCTATGAGCCGTCCGAACCGGAAATCCTCGACGTCCTGCTGCCGCGATACATCGCCACGCAGATCATTTCCGCCATGCTGGAAAGCGCGGCGGGCGAGCAGGCGGCGCGGATGGCGGCGATGGACAATGCGACGCGCAATGCAGGCGACATGATCGACAGCCTCAACCTTCAGTACAACAGGGCGCGCCAGGCCCAGATCACAAAAGAGCTGATTGAGATCATTTCGGGCGCCGAAGCCCTTTGATTGTTGAAAAGAACGCAGTGATGCGTTATTCCGACGCCAAGTGGACGCGTTGGAAACCTTATGCATTATCTTCGAATGGTCCGCCAAAGACATCCGGGGCTCCGGCAATTTCCGCAATATGTCTTCCGGGGACTGAGCATAATCTGGCTGCGGGTTTGCGATCGCGGCTCGGTCTACTCCATTCCCTACCGGGATGGCAGTTTCCGGTTTCGCTTCAGGCCGCTCGGGCGTCACAACGGATCACAAGGGCCCTTCCTGTTCCGCGAACGCTATGAACCGCTGCTGCAGTTTGGCGCAGCCCTGCTGCCGCGCGGCGGCTATGCCATCGATATCGGGGCGAACCAGGGCATTTATGCATGCGCGCTATCGCACTCGGTCGGAGCGGAGGGCCGGGTCATCGCAGTGGAGCCGATCCCGCGCCAGGTTGAGCGCCTGAGGGACAATCTCGGCCTCAATGATTTCGCCCAGTGCACGGTGATTGCAGCGGCTGTTTCCGACACGGAGGGCGAGGCGACGCTGCATCTCGGCGACGGGGACACCATGGCCTCGATCGTGCGCGGCGGCGAGGGCCAGATGATTGCCGTTGACACCGTGACCATTGATAGCCTGGTGGCGAACGAGTCGATGCCGCGGGTCGACCTCATCAAGATCGATGCGGAGGGTGCCGAACTGCGCTGCCTGCGCGGCGCGTCGCAAACGCTGTCGGCCTGGCAGCCCGTCCTCTGCCTTGAGGCGAATGACCCCGAGGAATCGCGCGATGTCCTCGCCGAAGTGGCCGGCCATGGCTACGCCCTGTTCGAATTCGGCGCCGACGGGCGCCTTTCCCGCCTCAGCGGACTTGACCATCCGGTCGCCAACCTGATCGCCCTCGGCCCGGACGCGGTCTCGACCCATGTGGAGAGCGGACTCATCCGGCCTGGCTGATTGCAGCGCGAAGCTGCCTTCCTGGCCGGTTACGCCCCCGCAGCCGTCTGAAATGACGCACCCGGACGACAGACGGTGGACATTTCACGCAGCGGCGCTAGAGCGGGGCGCAATCTTCAGAGGGCTTGCGTTCGCCGGCCCGGCTTCACGCTCGCCTGCAAACTCCGTCCCGAGGGCATGATATGGCATTCTGGGTTTATGAGAACCGGATCGCGAAACGCGCGCGCATTCACCTGGGAAGCTGCCGCTACTGCAATGACGGAGCCGGCGTCGGCGGTGATACCTCGAACGATGACGACCAGTGGCACGGTCCCTTCGCGACCTTCGCCGAAGCCGACACGACGGCGGGCAGCCTGCCTTACAAGGATGTCCGCCCTTGCGGCGTCTGCAAGCCCAAGGCGGACACGGGCAAGAGCGTAGCCGAGCCTGCAGCGGCAGCCGCCGCCCTGGTCGCAGCCGAGACGCGCTCTGCGCCCGCGGCGACGCGGGCCGAGCCGAAACCCGCGCCAGAGCGAGCAAAACCGACGACCACTCCCAAGGAGACCCGCAGAATGAGCACTGCCGCCAACGTCAAGGGCCAGATTTCCCAGGTGATCGGCGCTGTCGTCGATGTCGAGTTCGATGGCCATCTGCCGAGCATCCTCAACGCGCTGGAGACCGATAACCAGGGCAACCGGCTGGTTCTCGAAGTGGCCCAGCACCTCGGTGAGAACACCGTTCGCACCATCGCCATGGACTCCACCGAGGGCCTTGTGCGCGGGCAGGCCGTGGCCGACACCGGACGGCCGATCGAGGTGCCGGTCGGCCCGGCCACACTCGGGCGGATTCTCAATGTGATCGGTGAGCCGATCGACGAGCGCGGCCCGGTCAATGCGGATGCCTACCGGGCGATCCACCAGCCAGCGCCGGCCTTTGTCGACCAGTCGACCGAGGCGGAAGTGCTCGTCACCGGCATCAAGGTCATCGACCTGCTCTGTCCCTACACCAAGGGCGGGAAGATCGGCCTGTTCGGCGGCGCCGGGGTTGGCAAGACCGTGCTGATCCAGGAGCTGATCAACAATATCGCCAAGCTGTTCGGCGGCTATTCGGTATTTGCCGGGGTCGGCGAGCGCACCCGCGAGGGCAATGACCTCTATTACGAGATGATCGATGCGAAGGTGATCAATCTCGACGGCGAGAGCCGCGCCACCCTTGTCTATGGCCAGATGAACGAGCCACCGGGCGCGCGCGCGCGGGTCGCCCTCGCCGGCCTCGCCCAGGCGGAATATTTCCGCGACGAGGAGGGCAAGGACGTGCTGTTCTTCGTCGACAACATCTTCCGCTTCACCCAGGCGGGCTCTGAGGTGTCGGCGCTGCTCGGACGTATCCCGTCAGCCGTGGGCTACCAGCCGACACTGGCGACCGACATGGGCACCCTGCAGGAGCGGATCACGTCCACCAACAAGGGCTCGATCACCTCGGTGCAGGCGATCTACGTGCCCGCCGACGACCTGACCGACCCGGCGCCGGCGACCTCCTTTGCCCACCTTGACGCAACGACAGTGCTCAACCGGGCGATTTCGGAGAAGGGTATCTACCCGGCCGTCGACCCGCTCGATTCAACCTCGCGCATCCTCGACCCGCTGGTCATCGGCGAGGAGCACTACCAGACCGCCCGCAGCGTGCAGCAGATCCTGCAGCGGTACAAGGAACTGCAGGACATCATCGCAATCCTCGGCATGGACGAGCTGAGCGAAGACGACAAGCTGGTTGTCGCCCGCGCCCGCAAGGTCGAACGCTTCCTCAGCCAGCCCTTCGACGTGGCAGAGGTGTTCACCGGCTCGCCTGGCGTCCAGGTCAAGCTTGAGGATACCGTGCGCGGCTTCAAGGGCCTGATCAGCGGCGAGTATGACCATCTGCCGGAACAGGCCTTCTACATGGTCGGCACCATCGAGGATGCCGTGAAGAAGGCGGAGAAGATGCTCGAAGCGGCGTAGGCCCGGCCTGCCTGTCCCTCGGGGCGGGCAAGCGCCTGGAATTCGTCGAGCAACAACAGCAGGGGCTGTGTCCGACAAAGCCACTCAATGACATCCTCGAGGTAGAGCAGCGGGCTTTCGGTGCGAACGGCCTTGGCTTGCTCCAGTTCCGCGCTTAAACCGAAGGCGCCAGCCTTGCGAATGCGTGGACGGTCCTTGCGCCCAGCCGGATGGGGCGCAATCAAGGCTTCGAGCCCGTGGATGAGCCGAAGCTCCGGCGCAACAGCCTCCCGGCTCCAGAAACTGACATACAACACGCGCCAACCCCGGTTCCGGGCCGATGGGGCAAGGTCGTTCTGCAGGAACTGGGTCTTGCCCATACGCCGGCGCTCGAAAAGGAGATAGGCGCGCTGCCCTCGATCTTCGAAACCATCAAGCAGGTTGAGCGCAAGATCCTGTCGCGGATAGTGCCAATTGGTGGCCATCGGATCGAACGGCTCCATTTATATGCCTGATACCATATTCACCCATAATACCAAGCTGCACGGACCCAGAACCGATCCCGTGCAGCGCGGGGCAAGCGCGACTGCGCGTCGGCGCTGATGCGCCGAATACGCAGATGGACCCTCATCTGCGCACACTGGTATAAGTGCGCGAGGTCGCGCAGCCGTGTCGTTTCTACCCAAGCGGTCTCTGGGCCCCGATACGATGGGGCGGGTCGACTCGCAACTATGTTCACCTATGGAATGACCCATAATCTCTGCTCTGGCGCGATTCCAATCGGAGTGGATGCCGGTTCGCGCTGAGAAAGTCTGACAAACTCATTTCGTTGAGCATTGTCGCTGACTTGGGGTGATGTGATGTTGTACCAGAACGAGGATCTGATCATTGAGCGCATTGAATTATGCGTCGGGCCATAAATCTTCATAGTGACCGATCGACCTGTCAGATTGTGCTCTAGGTCAAATGGGCCTGGCCTCTCCAAGCTGCGCCTTCAAGCCGCCCATTCAACCGCTGGCCAGCGCGGCCCGGTCGGCTAAACTGGTCTCATGTCCGACGACACACTCTCCCCCGGCGAGGCGCTAGCCGTGCGCATGTTCCTGCAGGTGCCGGTGCTCGCCTCGCTGCGCATGGAAGACCCCAACAAGCGGGTCGAGGCCGAGTTCGGTCCGACCGGCGATCCGCCCAGGGATGCGGCCTCGTTCGAGGACATCGAGCCGATGGCGTTCGAGACCCAGGTCGATGAGGTGCGACTTCGGCTTGAGACCAAGCCGGAGGGCGGGCCCGCCTGGGCCATGGTGAGGATGCTGGGCGGGCGGCCCGACGCCGTGGTTGATGAAATCCTGCGCGCGCTTCAGGCCGGCACCGACTGGATCGCCAGCGAGGAGATGCCGGGCAATGTCGCGCGCGGGCCCACCGGCGGCGCCGGGGAGGGCCAGAGGCGGGTCAAGCTGCGCTTCCCACCGGACGCGCCGGGCACGCGCTTCGTCGCCGTTGATCTCACCTGGGGCCAGAATGCGCAGGGCGAACCGGCCGCCGACCTCGCCGCCTGGCCCATGTACGACGCCCGCGATTGAGCCTTGTGCAAAGCGGGACTATCTAGGCGTGATGATCACGGTCTCGGTCTCCGAAGCAAAAAGCCGCCTTGCGGAACTCATTCGCCGCGCTGAAGCGGGAGAACGGGTGGTGATCACGCGCCGCGGCCAGCCCGTCGGCGAGGTGGTTGGCGCGTCGGCCTGCAATGCCGGTTTCAGCCTGGAGGCGATCCACCGCCAGCTTGAGGCGCTCGGCCATCCCCCCGACGGGCGCGACAGGATCCCCGACGATTTCGACGAGATCGATGTCTGGGGGACATCGCTCAACGCCGATATCGATCCGGAAGCGCCTTGAAGCTGCTCGTCGACACGCACGTCTTTCTCTGGGCGACGCGGGACCAGGCACGCATGCCAGCGCGTTTCATCCGCGCAATGTCGGATCCGGCACACGCCGTCTGGCTGAGCGCCGTCTCGGTCTGGGAGGTCCGCATCAAGGAAGAGGCGGGCAAGCTGTCGCTCTCCCTTCCCGTCGATCGATTGGCGGAGGTGTTCCTGGGCGGCCGGGATTGCTTTCTTCCGGTGACACTCGCGCATGCTGCGGCTGGCACGCCGGACAGACAGTCTGTTGAGACCCTCGACCCGTTCGACCGCATGCTGCTGGCACAATGCCATGTGGAAGGCATGAAACTGCTCAGCGCCGACGGAAAGCTGAAGAACCACCCGCCCATCTTCGAAGACGCCCGCGACACCGCGTAGCGCTGGACATCCCGGCGCCAGCGGCTAGACCGTGCAGCCAGCGTCACAGAGAGCCAGAGGCCCACCGCCATGTCCGACACGCTCCATTTCTCCCTCGTCTCGCCGGCGCGGGAGCTCTTCTCCGGCGAGGTCGATCACGTGATCGCGCCCGGCAGCGAGGGAGAATTCGGGGTGCTGCCCCAGCACGCACCATTCATGACAACGCTGAAGACCGGCCTCGTCCGGGTGCTGCGGTCGGGCGAGAGCGACATGCGCATCTATGTGCGCGGCGGCTTTGCCGACGTGACGCCGATGGGCCTGACCATCCTCGCCGAGGAGGCGGTCGATCTCGCAACGGTTAGCGCGGCAGACCTCGACACGGAGATCACCGAGCTGCAAGGCCGGCTGGACGCGCACACTCCTGGCGACGGGCGCAATGAGGAGCTGAGCGAGCGCATTGCCTATCTGGAGTCCCTGCGCACGCTGGCCGTGTCCTGACGGGCGTGAGCGCCCCCCCCTTGACCGTGGCCCCCTCGCTGGCCGGCATTGATGGCGTGACCCACGGCTTCTTCGGTCGCCGTGGCGGAATATCCACCGGACTGTATGACAGCCTCAATGCCGGGCCGGGCAGCGATGATGCGGCAGAGGCCGTTTCGCAGAACCGGGGCCGGATTGCCGCCGCGCTCGGCATCCATGCGCTGCAGTCGGCCTGGCAGGTCCACGGCACCCATGTGATTGCGGTGGACGGCGCGGGCGACACCCGCCCGCACGGCGACGCCATGGTCACTGCAACGCCCGGGACCGGCCTGTGCGTCCTGACAGCCGACTGCGTGCCGGTCCTCTTCGCCGATGTCGAGGCGGGCCTTGTCGGCGCTGCCCATGCCGGCTGGAAGGGCGCGCTGGCCGGCGTCTGCGAGGCGACGGTGGACGCCATGGTGCAGCGCGGCGCCGCGACGGAGCGGATCATTGTCGGCATCGGCCCGGCCATCCAGCAGGCGAGCTATGAGGTTGGCCCTGAATTCCGCGAGCGCTTCATCGCCGAGGCGCCCTGGAGCAAGCGCCTGTTCGCGAAGGGAGCCGGCGACCGCTTCCACTTCGACCTGCCTGGCTTTGTCCGCGACCGCCTGCTGCGCGCAGGCCTGACGCGAATCGATGTGATCGCTGACGATACCTGCGCGCTCGACGAGTCCTATTTCTCCAATCGCAGACGCACCCGCCGCGGCGAGGCCGACTATGGCCGCAATGCCTCGGTGATTGCGCTTTCGGCACGCTGACACACGCAAGGGCGCTGGCACCGCATTGCGGGCCGGCAAGGATTGCGACAAAGACGTGACAGCCCGCCAGCCTGTCCCGCCCGAAGCCGTCCGGAGCCTGCCCCCCCATGAAACTCCTCTCCTGCAATGCCAACCTGCCGCTGTCCCAGGCCATCGCAGACACCCTTGATGCGCCCCTGACCGAGCGCAAGATCGAGCGGTTCTCAGACAATGAGATCTTCGTCCGCATTCAGGAAAACGTCCGCGGCGAGGACGTGTTCGTGATCCAGCCGACCTCGTATCCGGCGAATGACAATCTGATGGAGCTTCTGATTACCATAGACGCCCTGGCAAGGGCCTCTGCGAAGCGGATCACCGCGGTGATCCCGTATTTCGGCTATGCCCGCCAGGACCGGAAGACCGGCGGTCGCACGCCGATCTCCGCAAAGCTTGTCGCCAATTTGATCGCCACGGCCGGGGCCGACCGGGTGCTTACCCTCGACCTGCATGCCGGCCAGATACAGGGCTTCTTCGACGTGCCGACCGACAACCTGACCGCTGCACCGGTAATCGAGGACGACATCCTGCGCCGCTATGGCACCGAAGACCTGATGATCGTCTCCCCCGATGTCGGCGGCGTGGTGCGCGCGCGCGCCCTCGGCGAGCGGCTCGGCGTGGAGATCGCAATTGTCGACAAGCGCCGCCCCGAACCCGGCCAGGCGGAAGTCATGAACATTGTCGGCAATGTCAACGGCCGGCGCTGTATCCTGATCGACGACATCTGCGACAGCGGCGGAACGCTGGTTGGCGCGGCGGCCGCGCTGAAGGACCAGGGCGCAATATCGGTATCGGCGTACATCACCCACGGGGTATTGTCCAACAACGCGGTGGAGCGGATCGAGCGCTCGGCGATGGACGAGCTGGTGATCTGCGACACCATCCTGGCGCGCGACGACCAGCGTGCTTCGAAGAGCCTGCGCATCCTCTCCATTGCCCCCCTGCTTGGTGAGGCGATCCGGCGGATCGCCAATGACGAGAGCGTGTCGAAATTGTTCGACTGATCGCCGTCATTGGTCCTGGGCCTGCGCGCCAGCGCGCAGGTCGCTTTGGTCGCAGCGCCCCTGGCAACGACCTTCCCTATTTTATCGCGGAAACGATAAGACAGCCGGGACCACCAGCCATGCCGACCGACGATGCACTGAACCGCCGCCGCCCTGCCCGGGGCGCCCGTGACCGGGTTGCCTTCGCCATGGTGAAGGGCATGCGTGCCTTCGCCGACCTGTTCTTCCGGCGCCGCTATGGCCACCGTGCGGTGGTGCTGGAGACAGTCGCCGCAGTGCCCGGCATGGTCGGCGGGATGCTGCAGCACCTGAAGGCACTGCGCCATATCCGCGACGACGAGGGCTGGATCCGCGAACTGCTCGACGAGGCAGAGAACGAGCGGATGCACCTCATGACCTTCGTTCAGGTGGCGCAACCCTCATTCCTGGAACGTGCGATCATCATGATCGCCCAGGCGGTGTTTTTCGCTTTCTATTTCCTGCTCTACCTGGCCGCGCCGCGGACCGCACACCGTTTCGTGGCCTATCTGGAGGAGGAGGCGGTGGTGAGCTATACTCACTATCTGTCGGAGATTGATGCAGGGCGGCTGGACAACGTGCCTGCTCCACGGATCGCAATCGATTACTGGGCGCTGCCGGCAAAAGCGCGCCTGCGCGATGTGGTCGAGGCGGTGCGCGCCGACGAGGCCCACCACCGCGACGTCAACCACCGCTTTGCCGACCAGCTCGCTGCCCGGACGCGTCGCAACGCGGCGTCTGCCGATACTGCCCCCGTTCAGACAGCAGGGCGGGCTAGCGTTCCGTCTGGCATGGGTCCGGCGGTCCGACAGACGGGTCAGTGACACCCTCCACCGCCGCGTCCCTGGCCGGGTCGACCGGGACCTGGCATGGCCTTGCCAAACGACGGTCCGGTTCGCGGCGGGTCAGGCGCCCGCCACCCAGGCCTTGAGGATATGGTGCGCCACCGCCAGGGGCGGTGGGCAGTGGATGTCCGGATGGGCGCGGGCAAGGATGAGGCGCGCCTCGTTGCGGCTGAACCAGTGCGCTTCGGCCAGCTCCCTCGGATCAACGGTGATCTCCTCGGTCTGCGCCGGCAGGATCACCCCGATCATCAGGGAGGACGGAAATGGCCAGGGCTGGCAGAACAGATAGCGGGCCGCAGCCGGGTCGGCGACGATGCCGGCTTCCTCCTCAAGCTCGCGGGCGGCGGCCTGCTCGATCGTCTCGCCGGGCTCCACATAGCCTGCAAGGCACGACATGAAACCCGCCGGCCAGCTCGGACCGCGTCCCAGCAGGCAGTGATCATTGCGGGTCGCGAGCATGATCGCAACCGGATCCGTGCGTGGAAAGTGCTCCGCCCGGCAGGTCGGGCAGCGGCGCTTCCAGCCGGCCTCGCACGCCTCGGTCGGCGTCCCGCAATTGGCGCAGAAGCCATGGCGGCGGTGCCAGTCGAACAGGCTGCGCGCTGTTGCCGCAAGGTTGGCCTCCAGCGGCGACAGGCAGGCCGCTGCCATGCGCATATCCTCAAAACCCGCCGCGCCGGCAATCGGCGTTGCCTCGATCTCGATCGCTGCAGGAAGGTCAAGCGCAAACACCGGCGCGCCATGGCGGTCCTCGCCGAGAAAGACGCGACGGGCCTTCCCGGCCAGCTCCAGCGCTTCCTGACCCATCCAGAACAGCGGGCGCGGTGCCACGTCGAAAACCTCGTTTGGCAGGGCGCCGCGGCCGCTTGATGCGCCCTCCAGCAGCGGCTGGCCGTCCTGCATCAGAAAGATCAGGACATCGGTGCGGTGGATCGCGGCTTCCAGCCAGTCCGCGTCGAGCCGGCGGTGAGCCGCCCGGTCTATCGGGTGGGCGCCGAGCGGAATATCGTTCGATGTGACCATGGCGTGTCTCCCGTGTCCCTCTTGCGACCCTGCCGGCAACCATAGGCCGTCAAGGCGACCGGTGAAACAGCAGAGCGCCGGTGGCTCCCTTGTCACGGGCCCGCGAAACCGCGATATACACACCAGGAGGCTGGCGGCGGACGGGCCGCTCGCCAACCGGGTCAGGTCGGGAACGAAGCAGCCCTAACGAGTTTCGTCCGGGTCGCCTGCCAGTCTCCGCTTCGGCGTCAGAAGGACAGCTCAAGCCCCACGACGACCTCGCGTGGCCTGCCGGGCTGTAGGCCGGCCGGCGCGTGGCGGCGTAGGCCTCCTCTACCTGGATATTGACACCCGGCACGTCGCGCAGGATCCGCAGCACGTCGCTCTGGCCCAGCGCATCGAGATCGTCCGTCGAAAGGACACTCGCCGAACCGGCCACAGTCCCGACCCCTCCGGCCGCCCCGACCACTATCACCGTCTCAAGCAGCCGCGCCGGCTCACCCGAAGGCTCATACCAATCTGCGCGGATGAAGAC
>CAYPQD010000041.1:0-21374 GCA_964412785.1 uncultured Hyphomonadaceae bacterium | reverse complement strand
CGATCGTGCCAATGTTCACGTGCGGCTTGTTCCGCTCAAACTTCGCCTTGGCCATCTGGCCTCTCCTTCGTTGTGTTCATGGCCTTCGAGCTCGATACCGGCCCTTCGCCAGCCGTGAAACCTGCAGGCCCCACGCATTGATCGCGCGACATACACACGCACCCGCCGGCTTTCAAGCGTTGCCGCAGCACTTGCCGCCGCGCCCTGCAGGCGGCACAATGCAGCGCGCCGGGCCTGGCGGGTAGCCGCGCCTCCAGGGAGCCAGCGAGCCCGGGAGCCAGCGAGCCCGGGAGACAGGGAGCCCGGGAGCCAGCGAGCCCGGGAGACAGGGAGCCCGGGAGACAGTGAGCCTCGGAGACAGGGAGCCCGGGAGACAGGGATGGACGACCGCCTGCTGACGGAGGCTGCGCGCCTCGCCGATGCTGACCTGAACGCGCTTGCCGAGGCGCGCGCCGGACATGCCGTGATCGAGGCCGCTGGCTGGCGCGTCCACCTTGCCCGCCACCGCCTCGACAGCCAAGCCGAGGCCGCGCTGCTTGCCTTTGGTGAAGAGCGCGGGCTGACGGCGGCGATCGCGTCACTGTTCGCAGGCGAGACGGTCAACCCGTCGGAGGGACGCGCCGCGCTGCACTGGGCGCTCAGGGCACCCGCGCCGCTTGCCGGAGAGGCGGAGGCGGTCCGCCAGAGCGTCGCCCCGGCGCTCGACTTTGCCGGGGCCGTTGCCTCCGGCCGCGTCACCGCCGCCGATAACGGGCCCTTCACGGCGCTCGTGCATGTGGGCATAGGCGGGTCCGATTTCGGCCCGCGCCTGATCGCCGATGCCTTCCATCTGGAACGCAATCGCGCAATTGATCTGCGTTTCTGCGCCAATCTCGACCCGATCGACCTGACCCTCGCCCTCGATGGGCTTGACCCCAAGCGCACCCTGCTTGTCGGCGTGTCGAAATCCTTCGGCACAGAAGAGACGCTCTACAATCTCGGCCATGCGCGGGCCTGGCTGCAGGCGGGCGCGGGGCCGGGCTGGCCCGGCCAGACCGCCCTTGTTACCGCCAATCCGGACCGGGCACGGGCCTGGCTCGGCGAGGCGGCCGATTCCGGCCACCTGTTCGACATGCCGCTCAGCGTCGGCGGACGCTTCTCGCTCTGGTCGGCGGCCTCGCTCGCCTGCGCGGTTGCAATCGGGCCGGAGCGTGTGCGCGCCCTGCTCGCCGGCGCTGCGCAGATGGATGCCCATGTGCGCGAGGCACCACTGGCCAGCAACCTCGCCGCGCAACTGGCGCTGCTGGATGCCTGGAACACCAGTGTGCTCGGTTATCCCATGCGGGTCCTGCTCGCCTATGCCCGCCGGCTGCGTCTGCTGCCCGCCTATCTGCAGCAGCTGGAGATGGAATCGAACGGCAAGTCCGTCGGCCCCGATGGCAACGCCCGCCCCCATGCCACGGCACCGGCGCTGTGGGGCGGCGAGGGTTCGATCGGCCAGCATTCCTATCACCAGTGGCTGCACCAGGGCAGCGAGCCGGTGCCGGGCGAATTCATCCTCGCCCGCGAACCCGGCGTCGATGCCGACGGCGCCAGAGCGCTCAGTGCCCATGCCCTCGCCCAGGCGGAGGTGCTCGCCAATGGCCGCAGCCTTGATGACATCCGCGCTGATGAGCCCGACCTCGCTGCAGAGATCGCCGCACAGAAGGTCCATGCCGGCGGGCGGCCCTCCACCTTCCTCAGCTGCAGCGATTTCTCGCCCGCCCGACTGGGCGCCCTGATTGCGCTCTATGAGCACCGCACCTACCTCGCCGGCGTGTTATGGGGGGTGAATTCCTTCGACCAGTGGGGCGTTGAGCGCGGCAAGGTCATGGCCGGGCGCCTCAAGGCGGCGCTGACGGCCGGCAAAGGCATGGATGACCCGGTCACACAGGTCATTGCAGGCGACCTCGCCGGGCTCTGAGGCCGTTCAGGTCGGCCCGAAGGCGCAGGCCTGAAGGCGGACCCGGCAACCTTCCCCGCCGCGCTCGTGGCAGGAAAGCACCGCATCGACGCGGGCATGGTCTGAGCGTCCGGCGCGGGCACTGCCAATGACATCGCCCGGCGCTTCAGCCAGCGCAAAGCAATCGTCGAAACGGGCAATGACCCGGCAGTCCTGCCCGCCATCCGCAGCGCATCGAGCCAGGGCCTGCCCGTCAGCCGCTCCCGCATCGGCTTCAGAGAGTGCCAATCCCTCCCTGCCATTGCCGGCCCGGGCATAGGCGCCCCAGCGCCCACCGAAGCGCGCACGCGCCTCGATCGCGCAGTGGGGATAAAGGGCGTCCCGTCCGGCGACGTCATCCCAGCTCAGCCCGCGCAACCAGCGTCCCGGCCCCTGCACGTCCTGGCCGATCAAAACCGAGGCGGCATCATAGCGCGGCGACACCAAGAGCCCGGCCGCCGGATTGCGGCAGTCTATCGTCAGCGCGTTGCCGGGCTCGCCATCCCGGTCGAGATTGAGTGCCGCGTCCTCTTCCGGATGGCCGAGGCCAAGGGCATGACCGGCCTCGTGCAGCACGACAGACGGGAAATGCACACAGGCCGGGCGCCCTTTCTCTGGGTCAATATAGAAGCAGCGCTCCGCACTGAGGCGGATGTCGGCGCTCTCAATCCGGCCGGCGCCCTTGGCAATCTGGCCATTGGTAAGCACCAGCGCCGACTGCGGCCGCTCATAAAAGATCGTGTAGCCTGTCAGCTGGCTGTTGGCGAATGGGGCAAAGCGTGCGGCGCCGACGCCGAACACGTCGATCTCGGCGCCCTGGCGACCCGGCCCGAGCGGCAGGGAGGGCACGACCTGGTCGCTGACATCGACAAAGGTGAGCACCGGATGGCCCTCGCCCCAAGCTTGCAGCGCCTTGCGGACGCCATTGCGGATCTGCGGGCAGGTGGCACCGTCAATGAAGCGCAGTTCGCACACGCTGGCGTCGATCGCATATTCGATCCCACCGCCGAGGCCGCGCTCGCCACTCCCGACAAGGCTGTTCGCGGAGAGCCCCCAGCGCGGGGCGCGTTCCAGATGGTCGATGGCATCGCGCCCCCCCTCGCGTGGCCCCTGCACCACAAAGCCGCCGGCAATCAGCCAGGACGCCAGCACAGCGAGAACCATGGAGAGGGTGTGTAATCGCATGGTGGTTGACGATAATGCGTTTCGCCTCGCCCGGCGCCCCATCAATGTCAGTCGCGCCGTACCAGCGTGCGGATGACGAAGGCATGGTCATTGTCAGCGTCGGCACCATGCGCCTGCCGCTCGATCTCCTGCCAATCGCCCTCATCCAGATCGGGAAACCGCGCATCGCCTTCAGGGGCGGTATCGACTTCCGTGAGATAGATCCGGTCAGCCATCGGCAGGGCCCGGGCATAGATCTCGCCGCCGCCGATGACAAATACCTCACCCCGCCCCTGGCGCGCCGCGATCGCCTTGGCGGCATTCACCGCCGCCGCAAACGAGGAGTAGACCCGGGCGTCGCCGGCACTGTAGGTCCAGTCCTGGGTCAGGACGATATTCTCCCGTCCGGGCAGGGGTCGAACCGGCAGGCTCTCCCAGGTCTTGCGGCCCATCAGAACGGGATGGCCGAGCGTGCGTGTCTTGAACGCCTCCAGATCGGCCTTCAGCCGCCAGGGCAGGTCACCATTGCTGCCGATTACGCCATTGCGTCCGCGTGCGGCAATGAGGCTTACCTTTGGCTGGTTCGACATGGGACCGTTCGCCTTCTGCCCTTGGGCACCTAGTTCCGGTGCCGGTAAGGCACCTCTCTTGCGTGCCCCTACGGATTGAGACGATGACAAATCACTCATCCGGTGGCAATCGAATATACACGCTATGACGGGATGAATTTCGGTGTTTGACGGATTGATCAAGGCCCTGACCGATGTTTTCACAGGGCTACTGGCCGCCCTGACCAACAATGAGCCAGGCCTTTTACTTCCGGTTGCGGCAGGTCTGATTTTAACGTTTCTCGCGATATACTATTTCAAGGGCCGCGGGTGGGCATTTCTTTACGTTGCCTTGATCCCCTTTCTCAACTGGTCTTTCGGGATCATTCCAGAATTAACTGTGGTTGAACCCAACGCTTTCGCGTCACGGGGGATTTCGCTGCATCCGATGACCGTCGTCACGGGACTTGTTTTCGTGGTCCGCGATTTCGTCCAGAGGGAAATGGGCCACCGCGTGCTGGTGGTGATGGCGCTGGCGATCGGCTGGTCCTTCTTCTACGCCTGGCCGGTGATCGCGCTGGCCTCGGGAATCGCCTTTGCCGTCTCGGAGACGGTGGACTGGCTCTTGTTCACATTCACGAAATACCGACTGTCGACGCGTATCCTTCTATCGAGCGCCATAGCAGCGCCCGTGGACACGACGATCTTCCTCTACGGCGCCGACCTGGCAAAACAGATGGAACTCGGCCTCGACCCCGGCAATACCCTCCACTTGGCCAACTGGATCGTCTTCATCATTGGCAAGATGGTCGGTGCAGTTGTTGTTTCCCGGATAATCCGCGCACGCGAGGATGCCGGTCGCGTCGATCCCGCTGCGGCGTGATGCCCGCTTATAGCGGCCACACTGATCTCACATCTAGGTGGTCACAGGTGCGGACGGGAGAGAAGTATGGCCGGTAACACCAAGGATTTCGGTGCCATAACGGCGGAAATCAACACGGGACTTTCGGGCCTGCGCGGCGAGGCCGGCGAGACGCTGCAGGCGTTCGGCGCCCTGGCCAAGGCGGCCACTGCTGACGGAGCGCTCGACAAGAAGACCAAGGAGTTGATCGCTCTGGCGATCGGTGTCGCCAAGCAGTGCGATGGGTGCATTGGCTTTCACACCCAGGCGCTTGCCCGCCTCGGCGCCAGCGATGCGGAGATTGCCGACACGCTGGCCATGACCGTCTACATGGGTGGCGGTCCCTCGTTGATGTATGCCGCCGATGCATGGAACGCCTGGCAGCAGCTGAACACGAAATAGCCTGTGGCAGCGTCCTCGCCGCGTGCGGGTACCCGGACACTCCGGGCACCCGCCGCCTGCCACGCGTCACGCTTCCTGAGCGCTGACAACCCGCAGGCTGAAGAGCAGGCCGGCAAGACCGGCCCCGATCAGCGGTGCGACAAGGAACAGCCAGAGCTGCGAGAGCGCCTCGCCTCCGGCGAGAATGGCCGGGCCGAAGCTGCGCGCCGGATTGACCGACACACCTGTCACCTGGATGCCGACAATATGGATCACCGTCAGGGTCAGGCCGATGGCCAGCCCCGCGATCTGTGCCGGCGCACCTTTCTGGGTCGCCCCAAGGATGACCAAGAGGAACAGGAAGGTTGCCACCACCTCGAAAACGAAGGCGGCCACAAGGGAATAACCGCCGAGATAGCCATCCCCCCAGCCATTCGATCCAAGCGCCCACGGGCCCATCTCGAAGCCGGCCCGCCCTGCCGCGATCAGATAGAGAAGACCAGCGCCGAGCAGCGCACCGGTGAATTGTGCGGCCCAGTACACCAGCATCTGCTGCGCCCCCATCCGACCGGCGATGAACGCGCCGAACGAGACGGCCGGGTTCACATGGCAGCCGGACACCGGCCCGATACCATAGGCCATCGCAATGATGGCAAGGCCAAAGGCGAACGCAATGCCAAGCTGCCCCACCTGCTCGCCGGCGAGTACAGCCGCCCCACACCCGAACAGCACGAGCGTCAGGGTTCCGAGAAACTCGGCAACGAAATTCTTCATGATTTGCCCTCCAACCACGGCTCCCTGCCGCAGGGTCGCTTTGCCGCCTGTTGCCGTCTCTGGGCAAGACAATTCTGCGTCGCGCTGTCGCGGCAATCGCGCAGCAGAACCGGCCGGACCCGTCAGACCGCGACGGGCGCCTTGATGTGCGGGTGGGGATCATAGCCCTCCAGAGCGAAATCCCCAGGCTCCCAGCCGAAAAGATCGTGCTTGTCCGGGTTCAGGGCAAGGCGCGGGCGCGGGCGCGGCGTGCGGGTAAGCTGGCGTTTTGCCTGCTCGAAATGGTTTGCATATAAATGGGCGTCGCCAAAGGTGTGGACGAATACCCCGGCTTCCAGCCCCGTCGCGCGCGCCATCATGTGGGTCAGAAGGGCATAGGAGGCGATATTGAACGGCACGCCCAGGAAGACATCGGCGGAGCGCTGGTAAAGCTGGCAGTTGAGCCGCCCGCCCATGACATTGAACTGGAACAGGCAGTGGCAGGGCGGCAGCGCCATCGCTTCCACGTCGGCCGGGTTCCATGCAGAGACGACAAGGCGACGTGAAGCCGGATTGCGGATGATCTCGTCGCGGACCCAGGCGATCTGGTCAATGGTCCGCCCGTCCGGCGCCGCCCAGCTTCGCCACTGCTTGCCATAGACCGGCCCGAGCTCGCCCGTCTCATCCGCCCATTCGTCCCAGATCGACACCCCGCGTTCCTGCAGCCAGCGAACATTGGTGTCGCCGCGCAGGAACCAGAGCAATTCGCAGAGGATTGACTTCAAATGCAGCTTCTTTGTGGTGAGCAGCGGAAATCCCTCGGTCAGGTCAAAGCGCAGCTGGCGACCGAACACAGCCCGTGTTCCCGTGCCGGTCCTGTCCATGCGGTCCTCACCATGCTCGAGGATGTCGCGGAGAAGATCGAGATAAGGGGTCATGGCGTGACGGGTCCTGACGGCAACATTCGAATCGGCGTGGCGCCACAGATGATAGCAACCCGATGCCCCAGCGCCATTCCGGCGGCGCGCTCGCCGGTCTAAGGAGTTGTGGATGGATCTGAAATGGCTTCCCAACGCACTGACCGGCCTTCGGGTGGTGCTGGCCGTCATAGCAGCCTGGAGCCTCGCCCACGCGGGTCTTGGCCATGCCGCCTGGCTCAGCGCCATTGCCGGCGGCTCTACAATCGCTTCCCCCCTGCCCGCCCCTGCCTTCGCCGACGCCTACCGGCTTGCCCTCGCCGCGTTCATCCTCGGCGCCTTCACCGACCTCATCGACGGCATCGCCGCCAGGGGCCTGGATGCGCGCAGCGCATTCGGCGCCTGGCTCGACCCCCTGGCCGACAAGCTGCTGGTCGGCCTTGTCCTGCTCTCCTATAGCCTCTTCGTCTATCGCGAGCCGGTCACGCTCATCCCGGCAATCGCCATTATCGGCCGCGACCTGCTGGTCACGGCCCTGCGCGCCCGGCTCGGCGGCGGCTATGCCCTGCCGGTCCAGCCGCTGGCCAAGTGGAAGACCGCTGCAGAGATGATTGCCATCGCCGCCCTGCTGGCCTCGCCTGCGATCGCTTTCACGCTGATGGAAGCGGGACGCGAGGGCCGCCTTCTGACTGAAGTGCCGGTCCTGCTGAACGCCCTCATCCTGCTGCGCCTGGCGGGCCTGTTGCTGCTGTGGCTGGCTGCGCTGCTGTCGATCTGGACAGCCTACAGCTACTGGCAGGCGGCGCGGCATGGCCCTGGACCGGTGGAGCGGACGTTTGACTGAAAGCGGGATGCGCACAAGCCCGGCACAAAAGGAAACGGCCGTTCCTGGGGACGCGGAACGGCCGTCCTTTTGAGCGCCGGCCCCGCTGGTTTGGGGAGGGGGGATGGGGCTCCGGCAATCTGGCAGAGGGGAACCTGCCATGCGCGCATATTAAGGCTCGCAGGGTTAATGCGGGCTTAACGCGATTGCCAAGGCCGGCCCGGTCTCTACCAATCCGGAGAGACCGGCGCGCCGCCAAAAACCTCCCGGAGCCGCCGGCGCGTTGCCGCTGTGACATCCTCCGGCAGGGTATCGGGCCTGCACCAGATGACCTGAGCGATCTCGCCGCGATTGTCGGGTGAAGCGGACACCCAGTCCTGCGGGCCGATGCAGAACAGCGCAACGTGATCGTTGGGAAAGCTTGCATGATTCGCGTACAGGCCGAACAGGGTCGCGGTGCCGCTGAGGCCGACACCGGCCTCTTCCTGCAGTTCGCGCGCGAGCGATCCGATCACCCTTTCGCCCTTCTCCACCCCGCCGCCCGGCAGGTAAAGTCCGGGCACATAGGTGTGGCGCACAAGAACCACGGCGCCCTCGTGATTCTCCACGATGGCCCGCACGCCCAGCGTCATCGGCCGGCGCAGGCGGAACCAGGTCTGGAAGAGGCGGGTGCGGACTCTCTGCATCGCTCCCTGCTTAGTTTTCACAGACCCCCTCGCCAAGCCCGATCAAGCCGGCTAAGCCCAATGCCCAGAGACCAAAACCTTCAGGGGGCTGTTCTATGTATGCGCTCATCGCCATTGCGGCCGTCATCGTGCTGTTTGCAATCCTCAACCTCATCGACTTCCGCCGCCTCGACTGACTGGCTGACGGGCAGGACGGCCAATGCCTGAACTGAGCCTCATTGCCGCCCTTCTCGGAGGGCTTGTCGTGCTGGCGGTGGCCGGCGACGTCCTTGTGACCGGCGCCGTCGCAGTGGCGCGGCGACTTGGCCTGTCGCCCCTGATCGCCGGGATATTCATTGTTGGCTTCGGCACCTCGCTGCCGGAAATGATCGTCGCCGTTGACGCCGCGGCCGGTGGCCATCCGGAACTGGCGCTTGGCAACATTGTCGGCTCCAACATCGCCAATGTATGGCTGGTCCTCGCGCTGCCGGCCCTGCTTTCGCCGATAGCCTGTGGCCAGTTCGGTCAGACCGGATCGCTTGTCGCCGTCATTATCGCCACGGCCGCCTGGATCGGCCTGACAGCGGTGATGCCGCTCAATCCCGGGATAGGCGTCCTCTTCATCGCTGCGCTGGTCGGCTATGGGCTCTATACCTTCTTCATCATGCAGCGTGCCTCGCGCAACGGGATCAATGTCGGGGTCGAATCGCAGGCCGGCAATCTCTCACTGCCGCTGATGCTGCTGTTCATCGCCATCGGCCTGGTCGGCCTGCCGGTGGGCGCCCGCCTGATCGTCGAGGGCGGTGTCGGTGTCGCGCGCGCCTTCGATATCTCCGAGGAGGTGATCGGGCTGACCCTGCTTGCGGTCGGCACAAGCCTGCCGGAGCTCGGCGCCGGCATCGCCGCCGCCCTTCGCGGCAAGGCTTCGGTGATGGTCGGCAACATTCTCGGCTCGAACCTGTTCAATATTCTCGGATCCGGCGGCATCGTCGCCCTGTTCGGCCCGCTCAGCCTGTCGCCCTCCTTTCACAATTACGATCACTGGGCACTTGGCCTGACAACCCTCACCCTGGCGCTGTTCATCCTGACACGTTCGAAGGTGAGCCGGCTGGCCGCCATCGCCATGATGCTCGTATACGCCCTCTACATCTATGGCCTGATTTCCGGCTGGGACCTTACCGGCCTCGTGCTCGGCCGCGATGCATAGGCCCGCCACCGCACTGGTTACCGGGGCCGCAAGGCGGCTCGGACGGGCCATGGCCGAGGCCCTTGGCGAACATGGCTGGGCGGTCGGCGTGCACTACCGCTCCAACGCGGACGAGGCGGAAGCCGTCGCCGAGACGATAAGGCGGTCTGGTGGACGCGCGGAAACGCTCGCCGCCGACCTGTCGCAGGAAGACGCCACAGCCAGCCTGATACCCAATGCCGTGAAAGCGCTTGGCGCACCGCTCACCCTGCTCGTCAATTCAGCCTCGACCTTTGACGATGACACCGCAGCGAGCCATACGCGCGCCAGCTGGGACGTTCATTTCGAGGCCAACCTGCGCGCGCCGGTGCACCTCGCCCAGACCTTCGCCAGCCAGCTGCCGGCGACAGAGAAGGGGCTTATTGTCAACCTGATCGACCAGCGGGTCTGGAAGCTGAACCCGCAATTCTTCACCTACACCCTGTCAAAATCGGCGCTCTGGAGCGCGACACGCACCCTCGCACAGGCGTTCGCGCCGCGCATCCGTGTCAACGCCATCGGTCCCGGCCCCACGCTTGCCAGCATCCATCAAACGCCTGAGCAGTTCGCCGCAGAGGCGCAGGCGACGCTGACAGGCGAAGGCTCCAACCCGGGCGAAATCGTCAAGGCGCTGCTCTATCTCATCGAGGCCACATCGGTGACCGGGCAGATGATCGCAGCCGATGGCGGGCAACATCTGATGTGGCAGACCCCCGACACCCGGAGCTAGAGCGGATCCCGACCGAATTGAGCCACTTGGCCACTCGTCTTTTCCTCCAGGATCGCCGTCGCGCAAAGGTTAGGGCGATGCCCGCATCGCCGGACGCCACGCTCCTGGCCCCGACGAAAAATCCAAGCGGCCAGGTGGTGCAATTTGTCTGGAAAAGGCCGTAAATCCCTGCATGGACTTCTCCTCCGACACCGCCGCGCCGGCCCATCCGTCCGTCCTGGAGGCGCTGGCCGCTGTCAACACCGGCATGGCGCCAAGCTATGGCGCCGACACGAGCATGGCCACGCTATACGAGCGGCTGGCCGGTGTGCTGGACACCGACAATTTCGATGTCTGGCCGGTCGCTTCCGGCACTGCGGCAAACGCGCTTGCCCTGTCGGTGCTCTGCCCGCCGACCGGCGCGATCCTCTGCCATGAGGAAGCCCATATCGAGCGCGACGAACGCGGCGCGCCGGAATTCTTCACCGGCGGCGGCAAGCTGCAGCTCCTGCCGGGCGATGCGGCGCGGATCGACGAAGCCGCCCTGCGCGCATCCCTTGGCGCCATTGACCGGGACTTTGTGCATGAGACACCGCCCGCCGTGCTCTCGCTCACCAACCTGACCGAAAGCGGCGCAGCCTACCCGGCCGGACAGGTCGCCCACTATGCGGCGCTTGCCCATGAGGCGGGCCTGCTCGTCCATCTCGACGGCGCCCGCCTTGCCAATGCGCTCGTCTCCACCGGCGCCAGCCCGGCCGGGATGAGCTGGAAGGCGGGGATCGACGTGTTGACGCTGGGGCTGACCAAGACCGGCGCCATGGGGTGCGAACTCATCCTCCTTTTCGGCAACGCGCGCGCACGATATGGCGACCTGCGCACCCGGGCGAAGCGGTCCGGCCACATGCCGCCCAAAATGCGCTATCTCTGCGCCCAGGCAAACGCCCTGCTGACCGAAGGATTGTGGCTGGAGCTTGCCGGTCGCGCCAACCGTGCCGCTCGTCAGCTTGCCGGCACACTCTGCACGGTGCCCGGCGTCACGCTTGGCGCACCGGTGGACGGCAATGAGGTGTTCGTCCACCTGCCGGACGGTCTTGCAGACCGGCTTCTTGCAGCCGGCGCACGCTTCTACCGGTGGCCGGGCGGCAGCCATCGCTTTGTCTGCACCTGGACGACAAACGAGGCCGAGATCGAGGCTCTGCGCACCGCGCTCGCCGGCTGAGGGCATTCGCGCGTGTTTCTGCCCGTCAATTGGTGGCGCACTGGGCGTTGAAGGAGGCCACGTTCTGCTCGTGCATGCGCACCTGTCCGCGCAGCGCCATCTCGGCGCGGGCAAAGGCCTGCCTGGCGGCCTCATACTCGGCCTTGGCCGCATCCGCCGCGTCGGCATGGCCAGCGCTGACAAGGCGATGCACCTCCACCTCCTCCCAGGCCTCGCCCTTGGTCTCGGCGATCTTGGCGAGGGCATCGCGCTCGCTCGAAGCGGCCTTGACTTGCGCCGTCTTGGCCTCGATCGACTGCGCCATCGCCTGGCATTTCTCGGCGTGCTGCGGCGTCAGGGCACTCACCGGCAGGGCGGTAACAGCGCCAAGCGCAAGGGCGGACATTAGGGTGCGAACAGTCAAGGGCAGTCTCCCGGTGATCGGTCAGTGCCGGCGCTTGCGGCCGGTCGGGTGAGCGCGGTTCCTAGCGCAGCCCGCGTGAAGCCAAGCTGAATATACGCGCCTCCCATAGCGGCGCCCTGCCGAATGGGACCGTCCCGCCGCTCAGTATCCTTGTTTTCACGCGTTTCCGGACGGAGAACCGGTTCCCACTTCGCCTGGAAACGCTTTATCATGATGAGCGCTGATGACGCCCCGTCTGCGCATCCGGCGCATGGGGCACCGACGCGCAGTCGCGCTTGCCCCCGTGCTGCGTGGATCGGATCTGGGTCCATGCAGCCTGGTATCAGGCTGGAAGACCATGACGGCGCGATCAGGACTGCCGCCTTTGCAGCGCTTGCCCGCTTCATGATGATGCATGGACTGGCCGATGCGACCTACACGCACGTTCCCACGGCGTTGACGGGCAATCCGGACGGTTTCGCGCCAGATTGACCCACCTGGCCGGAACCCGCCCTAGCCGGCACCGCGGAAACGGTTCCAGGCCGACGCGGCGGGCCTGCCTGCAGGCTCGCTGCGTTTGTCCTCCTCTACCTCCCGGCGGGCCCGCACCGAATCGATCAGGGCAAACAGGGCGGCGAAATCGCCCAGCAGCGAACCGATCCGCTCCGGATTGTCGAGCGGGTCGAACAGGCTGCCCGGCTCGAACAGGTTGTCGCCCTCCACCGCGATCAGCATCTCATTGGCAACGAAGGCGCAGCGCAGCTTCTTGCCGTGGAAGGTCTCTTCCAGGTCGACAAGGCGCTGCATCAGGTCCGGCGTCAGCAGGTAGCGGGCCTCGACCTGGTCGGTGGTAAACACCTCGAAGGCCTTCTCGAAGTCCGGGCTCTCCAGGATCGCCCGGTCCATCCCCTCGCGCCCAATGAAGCGGTTGAAGAAACCGGCATCGCGCGTAACCAGCGTCTCACCATAGAACGTCTTGTGAAAATCGAGCCGCAGGCACTGGCCACGGAAGACCGTCACATAGCGCGTCTGGGTGCGGCCATTGGAATGGGTGGTGCGCCGGTCTTCCAGATGCGCCTCGAAGAACTCGAAAGTCACGCCGTCGCGCGCCCCGGTCAGGCGGTCCTCATACCGGGATCGGTCGAAATTGGGTAGCAGTCCGGCGCGGCGCAGGTCATAGACGCCCTCGACCTGTCCCGGGTCCCCGGTATAGGCGAGGCTCATCCGCTCCGCGATCGGACCGATGATCATCGTTTTCGCCTCGCGCTTCATGCGGCCGAGTGGCGCGCGGCCAAACGCAAAAATCACGATACCGACAACCCCGCCCACCACGATCAGCTGCGGCCAGCCTGACGCCAGATAACCACCGATCGCCGTGACGGCACCGCCCAGAATGCCGCCCACCGTCGATTTGCGCGCAATGCCGGCAACGCGCTGACGCTCGCCCTCGCGCTGGCGGAGCGCTGGCTGGATCTCGTCCTGGAAGACGCGGCCAAACCGGCGAAGGTCCGGCGGCAGGCGGCTCACCGCCTCGGCGATGCGCGGGTCGAGATCGTCTGGCTCCTCGGCATTGTCAGGCATTGGCCGGTTTCCCTTTGCGGCGCGCGCGAACAGGCGCTACCCTCCGGCAGGTTCTAGCGGTGAGTTCGGGGAAGAGCCAAGTCATGGCGCAGGTCATACAACTGAGCGACCCGCATCTCAGTCACGCCCGGGGCTTCTTTGTGGAGAATTTCCGCTCGGCCGCTGCCGAGGTCGCCGGGACGGACGCCGATCTTGTCATCGTCTCCGGTGACCTGTCGATTGACGGCGCCGACAGCGACGATGATCTCGCTTTTGCCCGGCACATGTTCGCCCGGCTGGGCGAACGCCTCGCGGTCATCCCCGGCAATCATGATATCGGCGAGGAGCCGGGCGCCATCCACACCGGCCAGCCGGCCGACGCGACTCGGCTGCAACGCTATCTCGGCGTCTTCGGTACCGACCGGTTCATGCGGGATGTCGGCGCCTGGCGGCTCATCGGGATCAACGCCCACCTGTTTGGCACGGGCCTGCCGCGCGAGGCGGAACAGTGGAGCTGGCTGCTGGACTGGCTTGGCGAGACCGGCAAGCGGCCCGTCGGCCTGTTCCTGCACAAGCCGCTCTTCATCGACGCCCCTGATGAGACGCCCGACGGCCTCGTCAGCGTGCCCCGCGAGGCACGCGACCGGCTCCTTGCCCTGACGAACGCCCACGCAATCGGCTTTCTCGCGTCGGGACACCTGCACCAGGGCCTGGTGCGGCGCATTGGTGAGGTCGGCCATGTCTGGGCACCGTCAACGGCGTTCAGGGCCGCCTCTGCGCGGGTCGAAGGCGCGGACACAAGGCTCGGCTACACCGTTTTCGACCTGTGTGACGACGGCACGTGGAGCGCACGCCTGGTCCACCCGCCTGGCCTCACCGCCGCCGACCTCAGCGCCTACAAGCAAGGCGGGCGCTATGCATTCCTGAAGGACGTGCCGGAGGCGCGAAGCGACGAGGCCTGGGAGCTGAACGCCTAGGTCGGTTTCCGGCCAAATTGACCCCCTTGGAGGGGTATATTTTGGGGTCTGGCCAGGAGCATACCGGAGCGGGATGCAAGCATCCTGCGAGGATTGCGACGCCGCCAGAGCGCAAAGGATGCCCCAGCGTGTGGCCACGAAGAAGGCCATGAATTCATGTTCTTAGAGGGCTTCCAGGTGCCGGCCACTTGCCTTTTCCGCCAGGATCGTCGTCGCGCGCCGGTCCGACGATGCTAGCCTTCAGCGGGCCTGGCGATGAACGGCGCGCACGCGCTGCGCAGCAGGCCGATGGCGCTGGCCGAGCCGAGGCCGCCGCCCGACTGGAAATCGAGCGAGATCAGCGGTTTCAGACCGACCCGCTCCAGCGCTGCCTGGTGCGCCGGGCGACCGGTAACATGCGCAGCCATCACATGACTGATCGCCCGCGGCTCGATGGCATGCACAAGGCCGGCAGCGATCGTGGTCGCAAACCCGTCGAGCAGGACCGGCACCTTCTGGTGGCGTGCTGCGATGATTGCACCGACACAGGCTGCCAGTTCCCGCCCGCCGAGGGCTGCCAGCGCCTGAAGGGGGTCAGCGGTCTGGCGGCGATGGCGCGTCAGCGCGGCATTGACAAGCGCGGTGCGCTTGATGGTCAGGTCAGCGGGCGTAAACGCGCCCGGTCGCACCCAGTAATCGGCCGAGCCGCCATAGAGCGCACACGCCACAGCCGCCGCAGCCGTGCCGATCCCGGCGCCGATGACGCCGATAGCGAGAAGGTCCGGCTGGTCCTCCAGCGCCTCGAAGCCGAACGCGATGGTCGCAGCGCATTCCTTCTCGGTCATCGCCTCGGCCTCGGCGATGGAGGGGGTCGGCTTCTGCAGCGCCAGTTCGAACACGCGGATATTGGCCCCCACCTGGGCGGCGATAGCCGACAGCGGCGCACGGCCCTCGCGCAGCGCCAGGACGTGGTTTTCCGTATCGGAGTCACTGGAAAGCGAGACGCCCTGGGCGCGCAGGCCATGGGCACCGGCAAACATGGCGAGCGTCGGATGCTCGATCCGCGGCGGAAAGCGGCCCTGCCATTCGGCAAGCCACACTGCACTTTCAGCCAGCCGGCCGAAATCCCCCTCCCGGCCCATGCCGAGCAGGGCCTTGCGCACCTGTTGGCCGGCCTCGCGGTCAGGCTCCACCGCGCGGTGGATAAGGTCCCGGACGTCATCGAATGGGGAAGCGGCGGTGGCTTGGCTGTTCACTGGACTCTCGCACCTTGTTCGAACTTAGTTTACGACAGTCAGGGGCAGTGACCTAGCCGTCCCGTCCAGCCATAATGGCGCCGGTTAAGGTATTTCCGATTCAGGCTTCAGTTTCATGACATTGGCGTCAATCAAGTCACCCTGCGTCAAGATATGTGCCGTAGATGGAGAGACGGGCTGGTGTCTCGGTTGCGGCCGGACCCTGTCTGAAATAGCGGGCTGGGCCAACATGACGCCCGCCGGGCGGGACGCGGTGATGGCCGATCTCGACCGGCGGCTGGAGCGGCTCGCACCAAGACGCACACCCCGCACCCCGACAGGCGGAGAAGAGCCCCGATGAAGCTGGAAACCGTCTTCGCCTTTATCCTGATCGTCGGCTTTTCCGCCTTTGCCGTGAAGGTGCTGATTGCCCCCAAGCTCGAACCGGAGGTGATCGAGGTGGCCATCAGCGAGCCGGCCAGCCCGCATCGCGAGGCAATATTTGAGGTCCCGGTGGCGAACGCGGCGATCCTGCGCAAGGACCGCGACGGGCATTTCTGGGCCGATGCCGACGTGGATGGCACCCATGTTCGCTTCATGGTCGACACAGGCGCCTCGACCGTCGCCCTGACCTATCGCGACGCCCAGCGGATCGGCCTGGAGCCGGACACGCTGGACTATGCCTGGCGCATTCGCACCGCCGGCGGTGAGGTCATGGGCGCAAGCGTCCTGCTGGAAGATATCGAGATCGGCCAGGTCCGGATCCGAGACGTGGAAGCGATGATTCTGCGCGACGGGCTCACCCAGTCGCTTCTCGGCATGAGCTTTCTCAATGAGCTTGAAAGCTATGAGTTTCGCCAGTCGAACCTGATCATCCGGCAATGATGCCGTAGAGCATCCGCACTGCCACGATCGCGAGCAGCGCGCCGAAGAGCTGTTTCAGCCGGGCCCCGCCGAGCCGATGGGCCAGCGCGACGCCGACCGGGGCGAGGCTGACGGTAAACACCGAGATAAGCGCAAAGGCCGGCAGGTTGACAAAGCCCAGAGAGCCCGGCGGCAGGCCCTCACGTCCCCAGCCTGCAAGGATGGCCGCCAGCGCGCCCGGCAGGCCGATCGCCACGCCGAATCCCGCTGCGGTACCAATTGCCTGGTGGATTGGCCGCCCGAACAGGGTCAGCAGGGTGACGCCGAATGTTCCCCCGCCAATCCCCATGATCGCCGACAGGGCACCAATTCCGGTGCCGAGCCCTGCCCGCACGGCGCCGCACGGCAGAGTCTCGGCAAGGCGCCAGGAGGGTCGTCCGAAGACAAGCTGCGCGGACAGGATCAGCGCGAGGCTGCCGAAGATCGCCGTCAGCGCGCTTCCCGGGATAATCCCGGCCACCAGCATGCCAAGCCCGGCCCCGACGACGATCCACGGAGCCCAGAAGCGCAGAACCGCTCCGTCGACCGCCCCGCGCCTTGCATGGCTGCGCACCGAACGCAGCGAGGTGACGATGATTGTTGCAAGTGACGTGGCGACTGCAACGTGCATGGCGTGCGCCTGATAGCCCGCCTCTGCGAACAGGAAATACAGGACCGGCACGATCACCGCCCCGCCGCCGATCCCGAACAGGCCCGCCGCCAGGCCTGCGGCCGCCCCCGCGAGGGCGAGGGTCAGGATCAGCGGCGCGTAGGCGAGGAGCTCGGTCATGGCCAGCGCGCGAGTGGCAGGCGGACGCGAACTTGGCAAGCGGCGCTGCCGGCGCCCCTGCTCCCCGCCTCCGTTAACGCTCCAACGACAAAGTATTTGCGTTGTATTTTTTCGTCGCTGATGCACAAAAACGGCCGCGGTTGCTCTATTCGGTCCTACCCCGCAAAGTTGTTTTTTGAATTCAACCGATTTCGCCCTTTCGGTACCCCTCGGAGTCACCTAACATGCGTGTTTATTCGGCCTGAGACCGAAATGCGCGGGCGATAATGCTTCCGCGCGGGGATCTTTTGAGAGAGGAAAGGGGACCATCATGCGACTCCTGAGTGAGAACTGGCTGCAGCCCGCGCTTGGCGCCGCCGAGGCCTATGGCGTTGATCTTTCGAACCTGCTGGTGACCAGCATTGCCGTGGAGCCGGTCGACACGGCCCTGTTCGGCCTGCCGCAGTTTGCTGCCATCTCGTCGCTGGGCGGCGGCACGGCGCAGCGCCCGGACGAGGACTACCGCACCGAACCGACGGCTGAGGAACTGGCGCGCGGCTTCAAGATGGTGGACCCCTCCTGGCTGCCCCACGATCCGACCGGCATCCTGCCGACCGACCCGATCGCACCGGCGCCGGGCAGCGCGACCCTCCCGAACGACCCGCGCTTCACCAACCAGTGGCACCTCAATAACACCAGCCTCGGCCTGCTTGACCTCAACGTCCTCGACGTGTGGGACGACTATACCGGCGCCGGCATCGACATCTTCGTCTTCGACGATGGCTTCGACTACAACCACGCCGACCTTGCCGGGAACTACGACACCACGCGCGACTACAATTACGGCAACAACAACGCCAATCCCTTCGGCCTCAGCGGCGACGCCCACGGCACCGCGGTTGCCGGCATCATCGGGGCGGTGGCAAACAACAGCGTCGGCGTTGCCGGCGTTGCCTATGATGCCAACCTGATCGGCTATCGCGACTATGATTCCGCCGCGTTCACCTATCAGAGCTTCATGGATGACCTGGACCAGGCGTTCAATGACGCGGTCGCCGACGGCGCCGACGTGATCAACATCTCCCAGGGCCTGTCCAATACACCCGTCTATGCTTTCGGTATCGGCTTGACCGACATCAGCCGGTTCAACCTGGAATCCGCGATCGATAACGCCGTCGACACCGGTCGGGCCGGGCTTGGCACGATCATCGTGAAATCCGCAGGCAATGCGCGCTCCACCGGCTATGACGCCAATGAGAGCGCCTGGGCCTGGAACACGCAAGAAGTCAATGTCGCCGCGGTCGACCAGAACGGCTTCGTCTCGTCCTACTCCACCTTCAGCGCTGCCAACCTCGTCTCCGGCTTCGGCACGCCCGGCCAGGTGGAGACCACCGACCGCTCCGGCTCGGCCGGCTACAACTCGACCGACTACACATCCAGCTTCAACGGCACCTCGTCGGCCGCGCCGATGGTGTCCGGCGTCGTCGCCCTGATGCTGGAAGCCAATCCGGGCCTCGGCTGGCGCGACGTGCAGGACATCCTGTCGGCCTCCGCCCGCCATGTCGGCACCGCCGTCGGCAGCGGCACAGGCGGCTCGGAGCAATTCGCCTGGTTCTGGACTGACGGGAATGACTGGAATGGCGGCGGGCGCCATTTCAGCGCCGACTATGGCTATGGCCTCGTCGATGCCGAAGCGGCCGTGCGCATGGCCGAGACCTGGTTCACCGGCGGCACCCTCGCCCAGCGCAGCAGCAATGAGTCGTCGGCCAGCGAGAGCTTCTTCTTTGCCGGCGGCGGCGAGACGATCGATGGCACGGTCAATGGCGGCAACACCTCGATATTCGGCGGCACCGAAACCTATTCGGTCACCGAGACCACCAGCCTCATCATCGAGCGGGTCGAAGTGAATGTGCAGTTCGAGACCACCTGGATCGATGATCTCGACGTCTCCCTGATCGCCCCGGATGGCACGGTCGTGGAACTGGCGGCAGATGCGGCGAATGGCGGAGCAGACTTCAACAGCACCTGGACGTTCGGCGCCCAGGCCTTCCGCGGAGACAATGCCCAGGGCACCTGGCAACTCGTCATCACCGACGACTTCTCAGGGCTTGACGAGACGATCTTCTATTCGGCGAACATCGTCTTCTACGGCAAGGGCGGCACGGCCCAGTATGATGATCGCTACATCTTCACCAATGAGCTGTCCGACTATGCCGGCGGACCCGGCGGCCACGCCACCACCCTCGGCGACACCGATGGCGGCGAGGACACGGTGAATGCCGCTGCGGTCGACAGCGCGATGACCATCCGCCTCTGGGCCGGCGGCACGTCGGTGATCGACGGCGTCAGCCTGACCACGGTCGGAAACACTATCGAGAATGCCGTCGGCGGCGTTCTCAACGACCTGATCGAAGGCAACAGCCTTGGCAACGTCCTCGACGGCACGGCCGGCGATGACACGCTCAACGGCCGCGGCGGCGAGGACACGCTGAATGGCGGCGACGGCAATGACACCTTCCTGTTTGAGGATGTCGACCCGCTTGTAATTCTCGACAACGTCAATGGCGGCGCCGGCACTGACCGCGTGCTCGTCAACGCCGCAACCGATGGCTCGGTGTTCGATTTCTCCAATGATACCACGGATTTCACGTCGATTGAGGAGATCGAGTTTAGCGCCGACGGCGCCAATATCGACAAGACGGTGATCATCTCTGCGGAGGAGTTCAGCGCGTCGGAGATTTCTAACACCGCCCTGATCGACGGCAATGACAATACCGGCTCCACCGATATTCTGCGGATCCTAATCGACCAGGGCCTCACCGCATTTGACGGCTCGGGCCTGACCTTCATCGATTTCGGCAGCCTGAACGCGATTGCCGGCCAGGGCGACTACGTCCACATTGTCGGGTCTGCCGACGCCGATACCGTCACGGGCACCACCCAAGCCGATTCGGTTGAAGGCGATGCCGGCAACGACACCCTGAATGGCGGCGACGGCAATGACACGCTCGCCGGCGGCGATGGCAATGACTCGCTGCTCGGCGGCCTCGGGGGTGACAGCCTTGTCGGCGGCGGTGGCACCGACACCCTGCTGGGCGGTGATGGCAACGACACCCTCGACGGCCAGAACTTTACCGGCGACCTATTCGGCGAGGCCGGTGACGACCTTTTCGTCAATACGGGCGGGTTCTTTATTGACAATGTAAACGGCGGGACCGGCTCTGACACGCTCGATGCCAGTGCCAAGACGGTCGGTGCGCTTGATCTCGATCTGGGTGGCAACACTTACACGGCATCATCCCAGACCGCGTCGATCACCAGCGTTGAACGGGTCATCGGCACCAACTTCAATGACACCTTGAATGCCGGCGGGGTCGGTGGCACGACCCTTGAGGGCGGCGCGGGAGCCGACAGCCTGATCGGCGGCCTCAACGCTCAGACGCTGATCGGCGGCGCCGGCGATGACATCATCGATGGCGGCTTTGCCGTTCTCTCAAGCGTCGCCGACTCGCTCGATGGCGGCGATGGCAATGACACCATCACCGGCGCCAATGGATCAGATCAGATCCTCGGCGGGACGGGCGACGATATCATCTCCTCGAATTTCGGGAATGATACCGTCTTTGGCGGCGACGGGGCCGATATCCTTTCCGGCGGCGGCGGCAATGATGTGCTCTTTGGCGAGGCCGGAACCGACTCGCTCGGCGGCGATCTCGGCGACGACATCCTCGACGGCGGCGACGGCAATGACGACCTCAATGGCGGCGACGGCAATGACTCGCTTCTCGGCGGCCTCGGCAATGACATTATCCGCGACACCGACGGCTTCTTCGCCACCACCGGCGTCGATACGCTCGACGGCGGCGAGGGCAATGACACCGTGTTCACTGACCTGATCAATGGCGACAGCTATTTCGGCGGCAATGGAACGGACTGGCTCGATCTCTCGCAAAGCTCGGTTTCCGCCGCGACGCTGTTCCTGGGGGTCGGCACGTTCATGATCAGCACGACGACCTTTGGCGGCTTTGAGAACGTCCTCGACAGTGATTTCGGCAACACGATCTTCGGCGATACCGGGCAGAACATCATCATCGCCAATGGCGGAGATGACAGCGTCGACGCCAGCTCCGGTGACGACTCAGTCGAGGGCGGGCTCGGCAATGACTCTCTGCAGGGCAATTTCGGCGCCGACACGCTGATCGGCGGCGATGGCAATGACTCGATCCATGGCGACATTTTCGGCGCCCCGAATGACGAGACCGACGCCAACCTGCTCGATGGCGGCGCCGGCAATGACACGCTGG
>CAYPQD010000040.1:0-21453 GCA_964412785.1 uncultured Hyphomonadaceae bacterium | reverse complement strand
TAGGCCTTGGAGACGCCATTCATGGTCAGCGTGCGCGCGTACAGGTCGGGCGCAACCTGCGCGAGGGTATGGAAGACGAAGCCGTCATAGACCAGGTGCTCATACATGTCGTCGGTCAGCACGTGGACATGGGAATGGCGGCGCAGCACCTCGGCGAGGGCGTCGAGTTCGGCATCGGTATAGGCCATGCCGGTCGGGTTGGATGGCGAGTTGAGGATCAGCCATTTGGTGCGCGGCGTGATCGCCTCGTGAAGCTGATGGGCCGTTATCTTGTAGCTGGCCCCGGCCCCGCAGGCAACGGTCACCGGCGTGCCGCCGCACAGGCGCACCATTTCCGGATAGCTGACCCAGTAGGGCGCGGGAATGACCACCTCATCGCCCGGATCGAGCGTCGCGATCAGGGCGTTGAAGATGACCGCCTTGCCGCCCGGCGAGACATTGACCTGCTCGGGCCGATAGCTGAGACGGTTGTCACGCTCGAACTTGGCGCAGATCGCCTCCTTCAGCTCCGGGATGCCGTCAGCGGGGGTATACTTCGTCCTGCCATCGCGGATCGCCTGGATTGCGGCCTCCTTGACATGCTCGGGTGTGTCGAAATCGGGCTCACCGGCGCCAAGGCCGATCACGTCCTCGCCGGCATGGCGCAATTCCTGTGCCTTGCTGGTGACGGCAAGTGTTGCCGAGGGCTGCACGCGCTTGACCGCCGCGCTCAGGCCGGGTGCTGACATGGTGTCCTCCTGCTTGGGTCCCGTCCCTCTTAGGCCCCGTCGGGAGCCTGCGCAAATGGATAGAAAACCTTTGCTTCGCCGCAATTTTGCCTGCGCGCCTTAGCGGGCCGGCAACCCTGACGGGCTAGTCTTCGCGCGATTGGAGCCCCGTGTGCCACGGGGGCATGGGATGGGCATGACGATGGACGGACTTGACCATATCTTCCGGAAGGTCGGCCTCGAGCTGCGCATTCTGCTCGGCGATGTCGACCTGTGGTTGTCGCGCATGTCGCTGGCCGACAAGGTGCTCAGCATCTGCATCTTTGCGCTGGTGCTGATGGTCCTGATCATGCGCAAGCCAAAGGACTACCAGGAAGGCGGCGGCATGTGGCGCCAGTTTGCGATGGCAATGATGATCGTCGTCCTGTTCGGCCTTGGCATCACCTGGTTCGTGGACCCCTCAATGCGCGCCCTCTGAGGCTGGCGGAACTGGCGCGCCGGGACGGTGCGGCCTAGATTGGCGGCATGCCCCACCCTGCCCCGGACTCGCCGCTGCGCGGCGTCGATGTCATCAAGGACGAGCTGAAGCGCCTGCCCGCCCGGCCCGGCGTCTACCGCATGATCGGCGCCGACGGCGAAATCCTCTATGTCGGCAAGGCGCGCAGCCTGAAGGCGCGGGTCACCAGTTATGCCCGCCTTGGTGGCCAGACCCAGCGCATCGCCAGGATGATCTCGCTGACCGCGACGATGGAGGTGGTGGAGACCGAGAGCGAGACCGAGGCGCTGCTGCTGGAAGCCAATCTGATCAAGCGCTTCCGCCCGCGATTCAACATCCTGCTGCGCGATGACAAGTCGTTTCCCTACATCCTGATCCGGCGCGACCATGAGGCACCGCAGATCCTTAAATACCGCGGCGAGAAGCGCGATCGCGGCGACTATTTCGGCCCCTTCGCCAGCGCCAACGCCGTCATGCGCACGCTCGACACCCTGCAGAAGGTCTTCCTTCTTCGGACCTGCGAGGACACCGTCTATGCCGGCCGCTCGCGCCCCTGCATGCTGCACCAGATCAAGCGCTGCTCGGCCCCCTGCACCGGCGAGATTGCGATCGGGGATTACCAGGCGCTCGCCGACCAAGCCGCCGACTTCCTGTCCGGCAAGGCCGACGACCTGCAGGCAAGCCTTGCCGCGCAGATGGAGGCGGCCGCCAAGGCGATGGAGTTCGAGAAGGCCGCAGCGCTGCGCGACCGCATTCGCGCGCTTGCGGTGGTGCGCGCCAGCCAGACCATCAACCCGGACGGACTGGACGAGGCCGATATCATTGCCATCCATGCCGAGGGCGGCCAGTCCTGCGTGCAGGTGTTCTTCATCCGCGCCGGCCAGAACTGGGGCACCTCGCAGCACTTCCCCCGCCATGAGCGCGACCAGGGTCGGGAGGAAATCCTCGCTGCCTTCCTGGTGCAGTTCTACGACAAGCGCCCGGCGCCGAAGCTCATCCTGACCAGTGCCGAGCCGGACCAGCAGGACCTGATTAGCGAAGCGCTGTCCCTTGCAGCAGGCCGGCGCGTGGAAATCCGCACGGCGCGGCGTGGCGGCAAGCGTGAACTGGTCCTGCAGGCCGAACGCAATGCCCGCGAGGCGCTCGCCCGCAAGCTGGCGGAAAGCGCCAGCCAGCAGCGCCTGCTCGCCGATCTCGCAAAGGCCTTCGACCTCAAGGCCCCGCCGCGGCGGATCGAGATCTATGACAACAGCCACATCCAGGGCGCCAACGCCGTCGGCGGCATGGTGGTGGCCGGCCCCGACGGGTTTGAGAAGGGCCAGTACCGCAAGTTCACGATCAAGGACGCGGCCCTGACCCCTGGCGATGATTACGCCATGATGCGCGAGGTCATGCGCCGGCGCTTCTCACGCCTGCTGAAGGAGGCGGAGGACGCCCCCGCCCCCGCCGACACCGCTGACGGCGAGACAGCGAAGGCCCGTCTGGCGCACCTGCCCACCTGCCCCGACCTCGTGCTCATCGATGGCGGGCTCGGCCAGCTCAACGCCGTCCTGAAAACCCTGGCCGAGCTTGGCCTTGGACCGGTCGACATCACGCTTGTCTCGATCGCCAAGGGGCCGGACCGCAATGCCGGACGCGAGCAATTCTTCCGCCCCGGCCGCGCCCCCTTCCGCCTGCCGGAGAACGCTCCGGTGCTCTACTATCTCCAGCGCCTGCGCGATGAAGCCCACCGCTGGGCGATCGGCGCCCACCGCCAGAAGCGCTCCGCCGACATCCGCAGGAACCCGCTTGACGAGATCGAGGGCATCGGTCCGGCGCGCAAGAAGGCGCTGCTGCACCATTTCGGTTCCGCCCGCGGCGTCGAGCGCGCCCGCCTGTCCGACATCGCCGAGGTCGACGGCATCAGCCAAGCGCTGGCCGAACGAATCTACGGCCATTTCCATGGAGGATGAGGCGCGGGCGTCGGCCTGAGGACGCAGCGACTTCCCTGCGCCCTCAACGCCATTGCGCACACCCTCATTGCGATCAGCGGCGATCGCGCTGGTGCCTTCCATCCCCGGAATACTGACCAGGACACAGGCAAGATCAGCGCCAATGAACCCCGAAATGGCCGCAATATCCCCTGTCTTCATAGGGGTCTCCGATCCGCTTCTTTTGTTATCCTGAGGGCAGTCTGTTTTTGTCAATGCATGCGCGGTGACCCCGGCCTTTCCCTGCGGACGTGCGACCGGTTTTCCGCCCGGGGGCCATTGCCGCGCCGGCGGCCGCATGCAACAGGCCGCCTCATGCTGGGTTTCTTCGAACGCCGCATCGATCCCTTCCCGGAGCCCTATGATGGGGCGCCGCCCAAGGGCTTTGCCGCGTTCTGCTGGCACTATTGCCGGGACTGCGCGCCCTGGCTTGTCGCGATGGCCCTGTTCAGCGTCGCCATCGCCATCGCCGAGGTCGCCCTGTTCGGCTTTCTCGGCCAGGTGGTCGACTGGCTCGGCGCGTCGGACCGCGCAACCTTCCTCCGCGATGAGGCCGGCCGGCTCGGCCTGATCGCCTTCGTCGTGCTGATCGCCTTGCCCGCAACGATCATTCTCGGCGCACTCATCACCCTGCAGGTGCTGATGAGCAACCTGCCGATGAGCGCGCGCTGGCGGATGCACCGCCACCTGCTGCGCCAATCCATGGGCTTTTTCGCCAATGAGTATGCCGGCCGCGTCGGCACCAAGGTGATGCAGACGGCGCTGGCGGTCCGCGAGGTTGCGATGAAGACACTCGACGTCTTCGTCTATGTCTTCATCTATCTCGTCTCGACCCTCGTCCTGGTGGCCGTCCTCGACCTGCGCCTTGCCATCCCCATGGCGGTCTGGATCCTTGCCTATCTGGCCCTCGTCGCCTGGTTCGTGCCGCGGCTTGCGCGCATCTCGGAGACGCAGGCGAACGCGCGATCGGTGATGACCGGGCGCATTGTCGACAGCTACACCAACATCCAGACGGTGAAGCTGTTCTCCCATGCCGGACGCGAGGAAGCCTATGCCCGCGACAGCATGGAAGGCTTCCTGAACACGGTCTACACGCAGATGCGCCTCGTCACCTGGTTCGATGTCTGGGTGCGCATCCTGAACGGGCTGCTGGTCTTTACCGTCGGTGTCATCGGCATCTGGCTGTGGCTCGGCGAGCTGGCGAGCGTCGGCGCCGTGGCCGCCGCCCTCGGCCTGTCGCTCCGGCTGAACTCCATGTCCCAGTGGATCATGTGGGAGGCGTCCGCCCTGTTTGAGAATGTCGGCACGGTGTTCGACGGCATGGCGATGCTGACGCGCCCATTGGCGGTTTCCGACCGCGACGGGGCCAAACCACTGCAGGTCAGCGCGGGCCGGGTCGCCTTCGAGGGCATCTCCTTCCATTACGGCAGGGGTGCGGGCATCATTGAGGGCCTGTCTCTGGCGATCGCCCCGGGTGAGAAGGTCGGCCTCATCGGGCGCTCCGGCGCCGGCAAGTCGACGCTGGTCAACCTGCTCCTGCGCTTTTACGACGTGGAGGGCGGGCAGATCACGATTGACGGCCAGGATATTGCCGGAGTGACCCAGGACAGCCTGCGGCGCCAGATCGGCATGGTGACGCAGGACACCTCGCTGCTCCACAGGACGATCCGCGAGAACATCGCCTATGGCCGCCCGAACGCCAGCGAGGCGGAAATCCTGGAGGCGGCCCGAAAGGCCAACGCCCTCGACTTCATCGCCGCGCTGGAAGACCAGAAGGGCCGCCGCGGCCTGGACGCCCAGGTCGGCGAGCGCGGGATCAAACTGTCCGGCGGCCAACGCCAGCGCATCGCGATCGCGCGCATCTTCCTGAAGGACGCACCCATCCTGGTGCTCGACGAGGCCACGTCTGCCCTCGACTCCGAAGTGGAGGCCGCGATCCAGGACCATTTACTGGAGTTGATGAACGGCAAGACCGTCATCGCGATCGCCCACCGCCTGTCAACGATCGCGGCGATGGACCGGCTGGTTGTCCTCGACGCCGGCACGGTCATCGAGGAGGGCCGCCATGGCGACCTCATCGCAGCCGGCGGTCTCTATGCCGATTTGTGGGGACGCCAGACTGGCGCCTTTCTCCTGAAGCCGGAACACATCGAAGCGGCCGAATAGCGCGTTTCCCAACCCTCCCGGAAAGCGCGTCCGCACCTGACCGGGAAGCAGGAGCGGGCAAGACTGACGGCCACCGGTACCACCACCGGGGCGTTTTCCGGGCAAACTGGACCACTTGGCGGGGTGTATTTTGTGGTCCGGCAAGGCGCATGCCGAACCAGAATGCGAGCAAGCCGGGAGGCTTGCGACGCGGTCAGCGCGCGAAGGTTAGGACGATGCCCGCATCGCCGGATGCACCGCTCCTCGCCCTGACGAAAAACTCAAGCGGCCAAGTGGTGCAATTGGCAAGGGAAGCCCTAGTGGCTGACGTTCCGCCATATGCGCTTGTAAGACAGCCAGAGCAGGACCGCGAAGACCAGCAGGTAGATCATCACGCCGAGGCCGAGAGACTTGCTGTTTTCAAGCTTCGGCTCACCCGCCCAGGCGAGGAATTGGGCGACATCATAGGCCATCTGCTGAACGCTCGCCGGCGTGCCGTCTGAATACTCAACACGCCCTTCCATCAGCTGGGGCGACATGGCAAGGAACCCACCCGGCGGGACGTGGCGCGGGTCACCATCCCATTGCGGAGTGACGTCGCCAGCCATGTAAGGGTTGTAATACTGGCCGATCGGCTGCTCGAGCGTGCCGTGATAGTCACCATCGAATTCGATTGGACCGAAGGCATTCTCCGGATAGCCCTTGATGAGATTGTAGACATAATTGGCGCCGCCATGGCGGGCCTTTGTGATCACCGACAGGTCCGGCGGCAGGGCCCCGCCATTGGCCGCGCGCGCAACCACATCGTTCGGATAGGGCGATTTGAAGGTGTCGGCCGGGCTGGCCGGACCGAAAACCGGGTCGCCATATTCGTCGAGACCCGTCTGGATTTCATCCTGCGCCGCAAATGCCTTGACCAGCGGGTTGTCGTTCGGATTGGCATATTGCGGGTCGTAGAACGGACCGCCCGGCTGGCCGAGATTTCGATAGGACATCAGCTTCATGCTGTGACAGGACGCGCAAACCTCGCGGTAGACTTGGTAGCCCCGCTGGACGCTGTCCATCTCGAACTGGCCAAGCGGACCTTCGAACGGGAACCCGGCCTCGGGGCCTTCGGGGTGCTTGGCGCCGCCGGCACCGTGCGCGGTGGCAGCAAACAGCGTGGAAACGATCAGGATCGACAGGTGCCTGGCAAGCTTCATGGCGAGGGGTCCGTCCTTGCAGGGGTGGCCCGACACGACTCAGACCACTCATTCGGTTCAGTTCTGTTTCTTACATAGGGCCGGATCGGGCAAGCGCTCGAAGCGCGACAGAATTCCACACGCGCGCGGGCCGTACAGGCTGCTGGCACCCTCCGTATTCTCCCGGACTTGAGGTCTGCACCGCCCTGTTGTCAGCTTTCCACCCTGTCGAGTGTTGCCCGGAGACCCGTGCCATGACGTGGATGCATATCCGCCTGAACCTAGCCCGCACGCAAGACTTTCCCGACGGCAGCAATGCCCATGGATATGACATGGTCGCACCGCTGACCGCGGATGGCCATCTCGACGAGGCGGCCTGGCGGACCGACAGGAAGCGCGCCACGGTGCGGCGCTTCTGGGAGGGCGAGGATGACGAGCACGGTCACCTCGTTCACACCCGCCACCGCACCTGGGCCTTTTCCTACGCGCCCGGTGAGGATGATGACGAGCCGATCTTCCACCTGGAAAGCCATGCCATAGCACCGGGAGACTACATCACCATCACCGAGCATGATGGCGCAGCAGAGCCCTTCCGCATCATTGCTGTCGCCCCCCTCGACCCCCAGTGAGCGAGCCCGATGACGCGTTCGGCGCGCTGATCGCGCGCGCCGCTGGGAGTGAGCCAATGACAATGGCCGTGGTCCACCCGGTGGACAGCCGCTCCCTGTCGGGCGCGCTCGATGCCGCGCTCGCCGGCCTGATCCGGCCGGTCCTGGTCGGCCCGCGCGCCAGGATCGAGACCGCTGCCGACGCAGCCGGGCTGTCGCTCGACGGGATCGAACGGGTCGACGCCCCGCACAGCCACGCCGCGGCCGACATTGGCGTCGCCCTCGTGCGGGAGGGCCGCGCCGACGCGGTGATGAAGGGCGCGCTGCATACCAACGAGTTGATGGCCGCAATCGTGGCCCGCGACACCGGCCTGCGGACCGACCGGCGGATGAGCCATGTCTTCGTCATGGAGACGCCGGCCTATCCCAAACCGCTGCTGATCTCCGACGGCGCGATCAACATTGCCCCTGATCTCTCCGCCAAGCGCTGGATCACCCAGAGCGCCATCGATGTCGCCCGCGCAATCGGGATCGAGCTGCCGAAGACCGCCATCCTGTCCGCGACCGAGGAGGTCGACCCGGCGATTGCATCGACCCTCGATGCTGCCGCCCTGTGCAAGATGGCCGACCGGGGACAGATCACCGGCGGGCGTCTTGAAGGACCGCTCGCCTTCGACCTTGCCGTGTCAGCCGAGGCCGTCGAGACCAAGGGGCTCTCCTCCCCGGTCGCCGGTGATGCCGACATCCTGATCGTGCCGAACCTGGAGGCCGGTAACATGCTGGCCAAGCAGCTTGACTATCTCGCCGGCGCCGCCGCGGCCGGGATTGTCATGGGCGCGTCCGCCCCGGTCGTCCTGACCAGCCGGGCCGACAGCACGCGCGAGCGGGTCGCCTCGTGCGCCCTCGCCTGCGCGGTGGCCCGCTTGCAGAGCCTCGGCCTGTGAGCAGCAAGGCCGTCGTCACCTTCAACACCGGCTCGTCGAGCCTGAAGTTTGCGCTGTTCCCGATCCTCGGCGACGCGGTCGGCGCACCGCAGGTCCGCGGCAATATCTCCGGCCTCAACACAGCCAGCCCGCGCCTCGACCTCGCCGCCGGCGGCGACGCGCTGGAGGCGCACGCGCGCGCGCTCATCGACGCGGTTCCCGACAAGACACCGGCGCACCTCATCCAGGTGCTCGCGCGCTGTCTCGACGAAAAGGCGGGCGGCCACCAGATCGCCTGCACCGCCCACCGGATCGTGCATGGCGGGCTGCGCCATGCCGGGCCTGCCTGGGCGAGCCCCGACGTGCTGGACGCGCTGGAGCCCTTGTCGGTGTTTGCCCCCTCGCACCAGCCACACAATCTCGCCGGCGTGCGCGCGCTTGCCGCGATCTGGCCGGACCGGCCCCAGAGCCTCTCCTTCGACACGGCTTTCCACCGCACCCAGCCAGCGATCGCGGCCGAATTCGCCCTGCCCCGCGACCTGACCGATAACGGCCTCATCCGTTATGGCTTTCATGGCCTTTCCTATCACCACATTGGCGATGTCCTGCCCGAGGCGCTGGCCGGTCGCGCCCACCGGCGTACTGTGGTGGCCCATCTCGGAAGCGGCGCGAGCCTGTGCGCCCTCCTCGACGGCCGGAGCGTGGCAACCAGCATGGGCCTGACGGCGCTGGATGGCCTGCCCATGTCGACGCGCTGCGGCGATCTCGACCCTGGCCTCGTGCTGCACCTGATTGCCGACAGGGGGATGGACGCAAGGGCAGTGGCCAGCCGGCTGTACAGCGAATCCGGCCTGCTCGGCGTGTCCGGGATCAGCGGCGACGTGCGCGACCTCATCGCCTCGCGCGAACCGATGGCGCGCCATGCGCTCGATCTTTTTGCCTACCGGATCCGCCGGGAAATCGCGAGCCTCGCCGCCGCGCTGGAGGGGCTCGACGCCCTCATCTTCACGGCGGGCATCGGCGAGAATTCGCCGGATGTCCGCGCCGATGTCTGCCGCGACCTCGGCTGGCTTGGGGTGACACTCGACACGGCCGCAAACACGCGCAACGCTCCCGTCATCTCCGTGGAGGGGACGAGCGTCACCGTCGCCATCATCCCGGCGGACGAGGAAGTGGTACTCGCTCAGGACGCGCTCGCGCTCATGCAGCGGATGGGCAGATGAACCGTCATCTGCGCACGCTGGTATGAGCCCGCGCCGGGCCGAGCTTGCGCTATGGGCCGACCGCCTTGTCATCGCGCTCTCCGGTCCGGATGCGCACCGCCGCGCCGACATCGGTGACAAAGATCTTGCCGTCGCCGATCGTTCCGGTGTTGGCCGCCTGCTCGACCGCCTCGACGAAGCGAGCTGCGTCATCGGCGGCGCACAGCACCTCGATCTTGACCTTGGGCAGGAGCCGGACCTCGTATTCTGCCCCTCGGTAAACCTCAGTCTTGCCGTGCTGGCGACCATAGCCGCGCACTTCCGACACGGTAAGGCCAGAGGCCCCGGCCTCGGTCAGCGCGTCAATCACGGCGTCAAGACGGCTCGGCTTGAAGATGGCTGTGACGAGTTTCATCGTATTCGCTCCTGTCCGAAATGAGCTAAGCGCCGGGGCTGGGCTGCGTCAATCGCCGGGCAGTCTCTGCACCGCCGGACGGCGGACCGGCACTCTCACTGCCTCGAATGCGGGCGCTACCGCCCCACCGCTGGGCGGAACATGCAGCCGCTTGACCGCTTCAACCAGCACGACCCCGCCAAGGCCGCGCGCGACCCAGTGGCCGGCCCGCTCCCATCCCTCAGCCGCAGAGGAGACCAGCCGGGAATCGACCGGTGGCATGTGCAGGGCATGGGTGCTGGCGGTAACCTGGAAAGCACCGTCTCCAAGGAAGCGCACAAGCTGGCGCCGCGTCCAGGGCCGGCCATGGCCGAACGGCGTGCGTTCCGCGCGCGCCCACAGGCCGCGCCGGTTGGCCGCGGCAACCACGATCCGGCCTTCAGGCGCCATCACCCGCCACAGCTCGCGCACCAGCAGGCGCGGGTCGCTGACCTCCTCGATCTCATGCAGCAGCAGCGCCCGGTCGAACATCTGGTCGGGAAACGGCAGGCGCATTTCCGGCACGATCACGCTGGCAACACCCCGTCCCGCACCGGGCCAGAGCAGGAAGCCATAACCATCCGGGATCGCCGCCACGGCGCGACGCGCCCCGTCGACAAAGGGCTCCAGCAGCGGGACCGGATAGCCGAGCCCGAGCACCGACAGCCCGTCGCAATGGCCCCACAGATCGACAACGCGTCCGGCAAGGATACGCCCCGCCGTCTCGCCTAGGGGGCTTGAATAGAACCGTTCAAGGGACACACTGTCCTGGCGCATGGGTTATCCGTTGAGGGCCGCGCGCCCACCGCGCCACCTGCAGAGGAATATAATGATCGAAATCCACCAATTCCCATGCCTGTCAGACAATTACGGCTTCCTTGTCCATGACATGGCGAGCGGCGAGACGGCCGCCATCGACACCCCTGATGCCGCCCGCTACCTCGCCGAGGCCGAGACCAAGGGCTGGACGATCACCCAGATCTGGAACACCCACTGGCATCCCGACCATGCCGGCGGCAATCTCGCGATCAGGCAGGCGACCGGCTGCACCATCACGGGCCCGGCCGGCGAGGCGGAAAAGATTCCCGGCCTCGACCGGGCGGTGAGCCAGGGCGACACGGTCCGGCTTGGCGCACACACCGCCGCGGTTCTCGACGTTCCGGGCCACACCAGCGGGCATATCGCCTTTCACCTCGCCAGCGAAGGCGTCGCCTTTGTCGGCGACACGGTGTTCGCCCTGGGCTGCGGACGCCTGTTTGAGGGCACTGCAGAGATGATGTGGCAGAGCCTCAGCCGGCTCAAGGCCCTGCCGCGGGGGACCACGCTCTACTGCGCCCACGAATACACCCAGGCCAATGCCCGCTTCGCCATCACCGTCGACCCGGACAACCGCGCGCTGCAAGCCTATGTCGCCGAGGTCGACAGCCTGCGCGCTGCTGGCCACTGGACGGTGCCGACGACGCTGGCAAAGGAATTGGCGGCCAATCCCTTCCTTCGCGCCGACGAGCCCGGCTTGCAGGCGGCGATGGGCCACCCCGGCGACGCCATTGCCACCTTCGCCGAGATCCGCGCCCGCAAGGACAGGTTCTGATGGCCCTCTCCGGCGACCTCGGCGCCCGCGAAGTCATTCGCCTGCTCGGCCTGCAGCCCCACAGGGAGGGCGGGCACTATCGCGAGACCCATCGCTCCGCCGCGCCGGACGGCGCACGGCCGGCGATGACGTTGATCCACTACCTGCTGCAGGCCGACGAGGTCTCAGCCTGGCACCGCGTCGATGCCGACGAGGCCTGGCTCTGGCAGGCGGGAGGGCCACTGGTCCTCACACGCTCGCCGCCGGATGGCGAGGGCGCTGCAGCTCTGACGCTGGGGCCGGACCTGCGCGCAGGCCAGCGCCTGCATGCGGTCATACCGGCCGGCCACTGGCAGGCCGCGGAAAGCCTGGGCGCATGGACGCTGGTGAGCTGCGCCGTGGCACCGGGCTTCCGGTTTGAGGGTTTCGAACTGGCCCCGCCGGACTGGCGCCCCGCGGTCTGACGATTTGCCGGCGCAAGGGGGATGACAGGGCCGGAGGATCGCGCCACGATCTCGCAATGCTGCCCTATGCCCAAGCCTTCCCGCTGACCCGCCTGCGCCGCATCCGCCAGGCCCCGTGGATCCGTCATCTCACCGCAGAGACAGCGCTGACGCCCCATGACCTGGTCTGGTCGATTATCGTCCATGACGGCGCCGAGCCACGCATTCCCGTCGCAAGCATGCCGGGGATCGACCGGCTGAATGTCACCGAAGCTGCCCGCGCGGCGATGCGTGCGCGCGATCTCGGCATCCCGGCGCTCGCCCTCTTCCCGCACATCGACGCGGGGCGGAAGGACGAGGCAGGCTCCGAGGCGCTCAACCCGGACGGCCTCGTGCCGACCGTGATTGCAGCCATCAAGGACGCCGCGCCGGAGGTTGGCGTGATCTGCGATGTTGCGCTCGACCCCTTCACCAGCCACGGCCATGACGGCCTGATTGATGACCGCGGCTATGTGGTGAATGACAGCACCATCGACATCCTGATTGCGCAGGCGCTTGTGCAGGCCCGCGCCGGCTGCGACGTGGTTGCCCCGTCGGACATGATGGACGGGCGCATCGGCGCCATCCGCGAGGCTCTGGAGGAGGAGGGTTTCACCAACACCCTCATTCTCTCCTATGCCGCCAAGTATGCCAGCGCCTTCTACGGCCCCTACCGTGATGCCATCGGCTCCGCCTCGGCCCTGATCGGTGACAAGAAGACCTACCAGCAGCACCCGCCAAACAGCGAGGAGGCGCTGCGCGAGGTTGCCCTCGACATTGCCGAGGGCGCCGACATGGTGATGGTCAAACCCGGCCTGCCCTATCTGGACATTGTCCGGCGGGTGTCGGAGACCTTCCGCATTCCGACCCTCGCCTTCCAGGTGTCGGGCGAATATGCGCAGATCATGGCTGCCGGCCAGAATGGCTGGATCGACGCCGATCGCGCAATGTTGGAAACGCTGGTCAGCTTCAAGCGCGCCGGCGCGGCAGGCATCGTAACCTATTTTGCCGACCGCGCCGCCGAGGCGCTCGCCTGAGACCGGGAACCCCGCGCCGTTCAGGCGTTCAACGTCTCACAATGGGAGCGCATGTGGGTAATACCAAGCTGCATGGACCCAAAACCGATCCACGCAGCGCAGGGCAAGCGCGACTGCGCGTCGGCGCCCCATGCGCCGTATGCGCAGATGTACCCTCATCTGCGCACACCAATATCAAGCATGCAGCACCCGGCCATAGGCGTCGAGCACGCTCTCATGCATCATCTCAGAGAGTGTCGGGTGGGGAAAGATCGTCTCCATGAGGTCAGCCTCGGTCAGCTCGCCCTGGCGGGCAATGACATAGCCCTGGATCAGCTCGGTCACTTCCGCGCCGATCATGTGCGCACCGAGCAGCGCGCCCGTCCGTGCGTCAAATACGGTCTTCACCATGCCGTCGCCGGCGCCGAGCGCGATCGCCTTGCCATTGCCGATGAAAGGGAAGCGTCCGACCTTCACCTCATGGCCCGCCGCCCTCGCTGCCGCCTCGGTCAGGCCCACGCTGGCGATCTGCGGGTGGGAATAGGTGCAGCCCGGCACGTTGGAGGCGTCGAAGGGGTGGGCCTCATTGGCGCCGGCGATGCCTTCGATGCAGACGATGCCCTCATGGCTTGCCTTGTGGGCGAGCCAGGGCGGGCCGGTGAGGTCGCCGATCGCATAGAGCCCGGCCACGCCGGTGCGCCCGAACCCGTCAACCCTGACATGGGTCCTCTCCACCTCGACGCCAAGCGCCTCCAGGCCGAGCCCCTCCACATTGCCGACAATGCCGATGGCGAGGATGACCCGGTCGACCTCGATCTCGCTGGCGCTGCCATCGGCGAGGGTCAGACTTGCCGTCACCGTTTCGGCGCCCTTGTGCAGGTCGTCGATCCTGGCGCCGGTCTGGATGGTGATCCCCTGTTTCTCGAAGGCCTTGCGGGCAAGGGCCGAGATGTCCTCATCCTCAGCCGGCAGAATACGGTCCATCACCTCCACCACCGTCACCTGCGCGCCGAGTTCATTGTAGAAGCTTGCGAACTCGATGCCGATCGCGCCGGACCCGATCACCAGCAGCCGCTTTGGCAGCGCCTTCGGCACCATCGCCTCGCGATAGGTCCAGACCAGCGCGCCGTCGGGCGCCAGGCCCGCTTCCGGGATCGCACGGGCGCGCGCGCCGGTCGCAAGCAGGACATGGCTGGCGGCGTAGCGCGTCTCGGCGCCGTCCTCGCCGGCCACGATGACACTGGGCGCCGGGCGCCCCGGCTCCAGCCGCGCCGTGCCCCTTATGACGTCAATGCCATTCCTCTTCATCAGGTAGCCGACGCCCTTCGAGAGCTGGCCGGCAACATCGCGCGAGCGCTTGACCAGCCGGGCCATGTCGATCTCCGGCTGCACCGCCTGAAACCCGAACTGGTCGGCATGCTTCATCAGGTGCGCCACCTCCGCAGAGCGCAGCAGCGCCTTGGTCGGGATACAGCCCCAGTTGAGGCAGACCCCGCCGAGGCTCTCCTTCTCGACAATCGCCGTCTTCATGCCGAGCTGCGTTGCCCGGATCGCGGCGACATAGCCGCCGGGTCCGGAGCCAATCACGATGAGGTCATGGGGGTCGGCCATCGGGCCTCCTGCTTGTCCTGGTCAGTCCCGGCTGATCGAGAAGTCGCTCTGGCAGCGGGTCTGCACGCGCTTGGCCGCGGCCTCGAAGGCGTCCATGGCCGCGCGCGCCTCGTCCCGCCGGTTGCCGAAGACATGGCCGGCCACGGTCAGTGCCTCGTCATGGGCCGTCTGCAAATCACCGTGGAACACCTCAGGCAAGACATAGATGCCGAGATAATACCCCCTGCGCAGCTCGGCCTGCACCCCCGTCAGGAGTTCGAAATCCGGCTGCCCGAACCGCCCGGTTTCCGCCCGCTGCAGCGCCGGGTCGGCCTGCGCGGCGAACTCGCCGAAATGAAAGCCGATATCGGCGCAGGTGCCCAGCAGCCGCTCGGCCGCGGCCGCCTCGAGGTGGTCATCGCGCGCCTCGAAGGAGAGCCATGCCTGCCAGGCACTGACCAGAAGGGCAAAGCCCGCAATCAGGATCGCCAGTTTCTCCATGTCCCCTCTGCCTCCTCGGTCCGAACCGTCACAGCACCATCGCCTCCGGCGTCTCCACATAGCGCCGGAAGGCCGCCAGCCAGCGTGCACCTTCCGCGCCGCCGATCACCCGGTGGTCACAGGTCAGCGTCACCGTCATCACCGTGGCGATGCCGAGCGTGTCATCCTCCAGCACGACCGGCCGCCTCTCGCCTGCGCCGACCGACAGGATCATCCCCTCAGGCGGGTTCAGGATCGAGCCGAAATCGCGGATGCCGAACATGCCGAGATTGGAGAGCGAAAATGTCCCGCCCATGTACTCGTCCGGCTTCAGCTTGCGCGCCCGAGCCCGCCCGGCAAGGTCGGCCATCTCCCGAGCAATTGCGGCAAGGCCCTTGTCCTGCGCGTCGCGCACCACCGGCGTGATCAGCCCGCCATCGACCGCGACCGCCACCGAGACATGCGCGCTGCGATGATAGGCAATGCCCTCATCGGTGTAGCTGGCATTGCATTCGGGTGTCTCGACGAGGGCAAGCGCCGCCGACTTGATCAGCATGTCGTTGACCGAGACCCTTGTGCCCTCTGGCGCTGCGGCATTGATGCGCGTGCGGAAGGCCAGCAGCGCGTCGATCCGCAGGTCCACCGTCAGCGGGAAGTGCGGCACCTGCATGAAGCTCTCAGTCAGGCGCCGCGCCACCGTGCGGCGCATGCCGTCGAGTGGTTCCAGGGTGTAGCTGCCAGGCGCATAGACGCGCGGATCGAGCCCCTGCGGCCGGATCAGGTCACCCGGGGCGACCGGCACGAGCTCGCGGCTGGTCGAGGCCGGGGGCGACCCCGCTGCCGGCCCCTTCGCGGCGGCCGCCTCGACATCGCGGCGGACAATGCGACCATGCGGGCCAGAGCCGCTGAGTGCGGAGAGGTCGATGCCCTCCAGCGCAGCGATTCGACGGGCGAGCGGGCTCGCCTTGATGCGGGTGTCACCCGCGCCGACCCCAGCCGGCCTGCCCGGTCCGTCAGGACCCTGTCCGGCCTGTCCGTTGCGCGGCGCCGTGCCGGGGCCCGCATCCCTCGCCCGGTCTGCCTGCAGATCGTCCGGCCGTGATGGGGCCGACCCCGCGCCACCGGCCTCGACCGCGCCCGGGTCCTCGCCCTCCTCGGTGAGCAGCGCGATTACCGCATTGACCTTCACCCCCTCGGTGCCGGCCTCCACCAGCAGTTTCGCGACCGTGCCCTCGTCGACGGCTTCGACCTCCATGGTGGCCTTGTCGGTCTCGATCTCGGCAAGGATGTCGCCCGGCTCGACCTTGTCGCCGGGCTTGACATGCCAGCTCGCCAGCGTGCCCGCCTCCATGGTGGGGGAAAGCGCCGGCATGGTGACGCAGATCGCCATCAGGTGTCGTCCTTGGTGAAGACCTGGCCCAGTTCGGGATTGTGTTTCAGCCTCTCGGCAAAGGCGCCCATCATCTGCTCAAGCACCTGCTGCGGCGCCGGACCGTCCGGGTATTCCGCCCTCAGCGCGGTGACGGCATGCTTGGCGAGGTCGGCGAGGATGAAGCCCCACATGGCGATCTCGCGCGGCGGGTCGCCGGTCGCACCGACCCGCAGGCTGGAATGGTCGACATTCCCGGACACCCAGAAACGCACCATCTCCAGCCCCTCGCCATTGACCTCGACGGCCCCCGGCACGTCCAGCGCCCTGATCCGGTCGGTTTCGGTCATCGCGATATCCTCGGCAGGTCTGAAAGACGGAGCGACAGACCCGGAATGTGGCGCGCCGTGATCATGTCGGTGAAGCCGATCCGCGTCGGGTCGCCATAGCTGCCATCCTCATGCAGGCGATGGGCATGGAGCTGGCGCGCCTCAGGGTCGATGACCCAGTACTCCCGGATGCCGTGTGCGCCATAGGCGGCGGCCTTCGCGCCAAGGTCGGTCTGAAGCGTCGAATGGGAGACCTCGATCACGAGAAGGACATCGCCTGGCGTCAGGTCCTCTTCCATGATCCGCGCCGGGAAGACGTGATGATCCGGATCCGGCGCCCAGCCCGGCCCGAGCACCAGCGTCTGGTCGTTCTTGACGACGAAACCCTCATCGAGGCGCGTGTGCAGCCACCGGGCAATCGCGCTGTTCCATCGGCTTGTCAGCGGTCCGTCGGCCGGCATCTCGTAGATCACCCCGTCCATGAGTTCGTATTTCCGGTCGAAACGGTGCAGCACCGCATCCCAGAGCGCCTTGTACTCCTCGAAGGTGAAGCGGTGCGGCGTCGGCGCGTCCGGCGGCGGGGCAATCGGGGCGTGGATGTTCATGACAGCCTCGGAAGATCAGCCAGCCGGAGGCAAAGCCCCGCGATGAGGAGCGCATCGGCCCGCTCGGCAAAGCCGACGCGCCGGGGCCGGCCATACGTCCCGCCCGCGCCGAGACGGTGGACGTGCAGACATTTCTCGCGAGGGTCGATGACCCAATACTCCCGGATGCCGTGTGCGCCATAGGCGGCGGCCTTCTCGCCGGGATCGCTCTCCAGCGTGGTATCGGACACCTCAATGACGAGGTCGATCATCTCCGGCAGCGCCCGTTCCAGCGCCGCCTCGTCGCGGGTCACATAGTGATCCGACGTTGGCACCCAGCCGGTCGACAGCCGCAGGGACTTGTCGGTGACAATCAGGTAATCGGGCCCAAGCCCGTCGTGCAGCCAGCGCGAGATCGCGCTGTTCCAGAGCGTGGTCAGCGCGCCATCTGCCGGCATTTCGTAGATCACTTCGTCGCGCAGTTCCGTCTTGTCGAAATTCGCCTGCAGCACCGGGGCGAGGTCGAAATAGGCCTGCGCATCGAAGCGCGCGGGCCGCGGCGTGATCGGCGGGAAGCTGCGGTGCATGTTCATCGCGCTCAGCCTATCACATCCCCTCGCAGACGGCGCGGGCCGCCTTCACGATATCGTCAACGCCCGGCAGGCTCATCGCCTCCAGACTGGCCGCATAGGGCAGCGGCACGTCCGCCTGGTGGACGCGCATGGGCGGGGCGTCGAGCCAGTCGAAGGCCTCGCTGACCACGCTGGCGCAAATCTCCGCGCCGACGCCGAAAAACCGCCAGCCCTCCTCGCAGGTGACCAGCCGGCTGGTCTTCCTCACGCTCTCCACCACGCTCGCAATATCGAGCGGGCGCAGGCTCCGCAGGTCGATGACCTCCGCCTCAATGCCCTCGCCGGCGAGCTGCTCGGCCGCCGCGAGCGCAAAGCCGACCATGCGCGAATGGGCCGTCAGGGTGACATCACGCCCCGGCCGGCGCACCTTCGCCTTGCCGATCGGCAGCACCCAATCGTCAAGATCGGGCACCGGGAACGCCTCGCCATAGAGCAGCTCATGCTCCAGGAAGATGACCGGGTTCGGGTCGCGGATCGCCGCCTTGAGGAGGCCCTTCGCGTCGGCAGCGTCATAGGGCGCAACGACCTTCAGGCCCGGGACATGGCCATACCAGGCGCCATAATCCTGGCTGTGCTGCGCGCCGACGCGGGCCGCAGCGCCATTGGGCCCGCGGAACACGATCGGGCAGCCCATCTGCCCGCCGGACATGTAGAGCGTCTTCGCTGCGGAGTTGATGATCTGGTCGATCGCCTGCATGGCGAAATTGAAGGTCATGAACTCCACGATCGGGCGAAGCCCGCCAAAGGCCGCGCCGACGCCGAGACCGGCAAAGCCATGCTCGGTGATCGGCGTATCCACGACCCGGCGCGGGCCGAACTCCTGCAGGAGCTCGCGCGTCACCTTGTAGGCGCCCTGGTATTCGGCAACCTCCTCGCCCATCACGAATACGCGCTCGTCCCGGCGCATCTCCTCGGCCATGGCATCACGCAGGGCGTCGCGCACGGCCGTGTCGGTGAAGGCGGTGCCGTGGGGGATATCCGGGTCCGGGATTGGCTCCGCGCGGCCCGGATGCGGTGCGGCTGCCGCAGGCGCGCCCTCACCGCCAGTGTCGCGGCCGCCGCGGGCCTGCGCTGCCCCCGACAGGGTGCCCGCTGGCCTATCGCTCGCCGGCGCGGCGCCCTTGCCGGCGGATGCAATGGTGCCCCTGTCCTCGCCCTCCTCGGCAAGGACCGCGATCACGGCATTGACCTTCACCCCCTCGGTGCCAGCCTCCACGAGGATTTTCGCCAGCATGCCCTCGTCGACAGCCTCGACCTCCATGGTCGCCTTGTCGGTCTCGATCTCGGCGATGACGTCGCCCGGCTCGACCTTGTCGCCTTCTGCCTTCAGCCACTTCGCCAGCGTCCCCTCCTCCATGGTGGGCGAGAGGGCCGGCATCAGGACATCGATCGACATGGTCGCTCAGGCTCCGGAAAACGGCAGGACCTGCAGGAAGACAAGCCCCGTCCCGACAAGGCCGGCTGTCCATGCCACCGAGCGCAGCAGCGGCACGCCAAACCAGTAAAGCGGCGCATAAAGAAGCCGCGCGCCGAGGAACAGCCCGGCGCCCAGCTCGGTCATGGCGTTCAGCCGGCCGGCGGCATGGGCGAGCAGCACCAGCGGCGCGAACAGCAACAGCGCCTCGACCATGTTCTGGCTGGCCCGTTTTGCCCGGCCGGTCAACAGATTGCGGTCCTGGACATGGTCGCGCGGCCCGAGCAGCGTGCCGGTGCCGTGCTCCAGGTTCGAGGCAACCCCCTGAACCGCAATCATAACGAAATAGAGCGCGACGCTCGCACCCAGATACGACAACTCAAGCGGCATGGTTCAGCCCTCCACCAGCACATCGGTCCAAAGCTCGGCCGGGTCGGGCTCCGGGCTCTCCAGCGCGAAGTCGGCGGATTTCTGCACGACCGCCCGGATTTCCTTGTCTATCCCCTTCAATTCATCCTCGCCGGCGTGGCCCGCCTCGATAAGCTGGCCCTTCAGCCCCTCGATCGGGTCGCGGTGGGAGCGGATATCATCGACCTCCTCGCGCTTGCGGTACTTCGCCGGGTCCGACATGGAATGGCCGCGATAGCGATAGGTCTTCATTTCGAGGATGTAGGGTCCCCGGCCGGAGCGGGCGTGCTCCACCGCCCTCTCGCCCGCCGCCTTGACCTTCAGCACGTCCATGCCGTCGACTTCCTCACCCTCGATCTCGAAGGAGATGCCGCGCTTGTAGAGCTCTGTCTCGGCGGACGCGCGCTCCACGCTGGTGCCCATGGCATACTGGTTGTTCTCGATGACATAGACCACCGGCAGGGCCCACAGGGACGCCATGTTGAACGCCTCATAGACTTGGCCCTGATTGGTCGCGCCATCGCCGAAATAGGTCAGGCAGACCCGGTCCGTGCCCCTGTACGTGTTGGAGAAGGCGAGCCCGGTGCCGATCGGCACCTGCGCGCCGACAATGCCGTGGCCGCCGAAGAAATTCTTCTCACGCGAGAACATGTGCATGCTGCCACCCTTGCCGCGCGAATAGCCGTCGCGCCGCCCGGTGAGTTCTGCCATCACACCGTCGGGGTCCATCCCGCAGGCCAGCATGTGGCCATGGTCACGATAGCCGGTAATCACCTGGTCGCCCTCGCCGATCACGGCCTGCATGCCGACCACCACAGCCTCCTGGCCGATATAAAGGTGGCAGAACCCGGCAATCTTGCCCATGCCATAGAGTTGGCCGGCCTTCTCCTCGAAGCGCCGGATCAGCAGCATGTCTCGGTAGTAACGCAGCATGTCCGCCTTCGGGGCGGTGGCCCCTGCCGACTTGCGCGCCGTCTTCGTGCTCCTCGCCATTCGGCTCATCCTCCCGGTCCGTGCACTCTGTCGCGGGGCGCGCGCAGAGTAAAGTCAGGTCACCTATGCGCCGGCGCATACCCCCACGCTGCACCCACGCACGTCAGCGGCCATCGGCGAGGATCAGTTCCCCCGGATAGACATAGGCCAGCTGCTCGCGCGCCAGCGCCTCGATATAGCCGGGATCGACCTGGCCGGGGGTCAGCCGGGCGATATCGGCCTGAAGCCGGGCGATCTCCGCCCTGAGCTCGCCGAGGCGGGCCTGCTTCACGGCAATGTCGGCCTGCAGGTCGCTCCAGCGCCCAAGGCCAGCCTCACCGGCAAAGGCATGATAGGCGAAGTAGAGAAGAAGCGCCGTCAGGGCGAGGGCGGCAAATCGGGACGTCATGCCCCCAGCCCTGCGCCGGCCCCGGTTAACCGGACGTTGATGCAGCGAACAATGCCCGCACCCGCTCTGCCCGCTCGTCCTCCGGCAGGCTGGTCAGGTCCACCCACTGCACGCCGGCAAGGAAATACTCAATGTCTTCCGGCATCTCCGACAGGTCGAGACGGATCGGCAGCAGCGCCTTGCCATACTTGTCGGCGAGATAGACTTCCCGCCGCACATGGTTCGACTGGAAGGCGCGCTCTGAACACATCAGACACACCGTATGCGCGCCGCGGATCGCCCGCACGATGAGGCCCGCCCAGCCCTCGCCCGGGCGCATGTCGTCGCGGTCGATCCAGACCGAGCGCCCAGCCGCCTCGACGACCGCCACCAGCGGGTAGACCGCGTCCTTGTCGGCATGGGCGTAGGAGACGAAGACCTCCGCGGCCGCCTCACCCGCGAGCGCTTCATGGCGCGGCGCCTCGTCCTGCTGATCGGCCTTCGGGGCCCTGGGTGCGGGCGTCGCACCCGCTCGCTGGCGCCCGCCGAACAGG
>CAYPQD010000039.1:0-21860 GCA_964412785.1 uncultured Hyphomonadaceae bacterium | reverse complement strand
CTAAAGGGCTCAGCACTGCAGGCGTTGGGGGACGGGGTTGGGGGACACAGGCCGCGAGCGCAGTCGCGCTCATCCGGAGATCCGCCGGAATGGCCTGGGTGCAGCTGTCGCCGTCGCCCGCGCCACGATCCGGCCCTCGGGATCGAGGCAATCGGCCTCCATGAAGGCGGCTGTCTTGCCCATCCTGAGAATGCGCGCCTCGACACTCGCCGGCCCCGGCAAGAGCGGACGCAGATAGCTCACCTTCATCTCCAGCGTCGGTGCTGTCATGGTGACGTTGGACGCAATGATCACGCAGGTGCTCATTGCCTCGTCCAGCATCGCGGCGATGAAACCGCCCTGGATCGCACCGGTCGGGTTGGCAAATCCCGGACTGACATCGAACCCCATGGTGAGCGCCATGGCCAACTGGTCCACGGCGGTGAGACGCATACCGAGTGTGTCGGAGCAGGGCGGGCGCTTCTTCGAGGCCTGAAATCGCGCAAGCATCTCCGCGTCGCTGAGGCGCGGCCTCTCCAAATCGTCTTCTCGGTCGGTCTCGCTCACATCTTCGCCGGTATCACTTGCGCCGGAAGGCGTCGAGGCTGACAACCGTACCCGGCGCTTCATCGCCGACCGCGCGGGGTTGCTCGCCCGGCTCGCCCGGAAGCGCGGGGGGTACAATGTCGCTGTCCGGCGCAGTGAAGACCGTGTCGAGCTGCAGGCCGAAATCCACCGACGGGTCCGCAAACCGCGTCAGCGCCGCAAACGGAACCGAAAGGTGCTGCGGCACGCCTGAAAACTTCAGGATGACCTCGAAATGCCCCTCATGGACCTCAAGGTCCCAGAACTGGTGCTGGACAACAATGGTCATGTCCTCCGGGAAGCGCTCCACAAGGTGTGCGGGGATCTTCACGCCGGGGGCCCGGGTGCGAAAGGTCAGGTAGAAATGGTGGTTGCCGGGCAGGGTCCCATTGGCCTGCACGGTCTTAAGCGCTTCGCGCACGACGCCGCGCATCGCGGCCTCGGTAAGCGCCTGGTAGCCGATATCATCTGTCATCGCCCGCTCCGAACTCTCGGCTCCTGACCTATCCGCCGCCCGGGCGGTCTACAATGGCGTTCAGCCCTTGGGCGAGCCAATTATAACCGACTGTCCACGGATCGGGAAAGCCTTTCGCGCGGGGCTCTTGGTAAGCACGACCGGCACGCCTAGACTGCGCCGGAGCAAGCTCGGGAGCGCCAGCCATGAACATGCCGGAGACCGGACGGGCCTGGGAGGTCGTGCGCGATGAGATGATCGAGCGCGGCGCCGGCGATGCCCGCTGGCGTGACGGTCGCACGGCCGTCTACGTCTTCAACGCCGGCGAGGAGGTCGCCCGCGTCCAGACGGAAGCCTATGCGCTCTACATGTCGGAGAACGGGCTCGGCCCGCTCGCCTTCCCGAGCCTCGCCCAGATGGAGCGGGAGGTCATCGCCATGGCGCTTGGCCTGCTCCATGGTCCGGAAGGGGCGACTGGCGCGATGACTTCTGGGGGCACTGATTCGATCACCATGGCGATCAAGGCCGCGCGCGACCATGCGCGGGCAGAGAGGGGGCTCGCCGGGCGGGGCAATCTCGTCCTCCCGCACTCGGCGCATCTTGCCTTCGACAAGGCGGCACACCTGATGGACCTCGAAGTGCGCCGCGTGCCGCTGCGCGACGACGCCAGCTTCCAGGCGGATGTCGAGGCGATGGCGGACACCGTCGATAACGCCACCATCATGATCGTCGGTTCTGCGCCGAATTTTCCCCATGGCATTATCGACCCGATCGCAGAGCTTGGCGCCCTGGCTGAGGCGCGTGGGCTCTGGCTGCATGTGGACGCCTGCGTCGGCGGATATTTCGCGCCGTTTGCCCGGATGAATGGCGTGCCCGTTCCGGCTTTCGACTTCGAGGTCGCCGGCGTTTCCTCCATGAGCGCCGACCTGCACAAGTTCGGCTATGCCGCGAAGGGCGCCTCGACCGTGCTCTTCCGCAGCGAGGCGCTCTATGCCGCCATGCCCTTTGATCTCGACAATTGGAGCGGCGCGCCGATGAAGACACCGACGCTCGCCGGAACCCGGCCAGGCGGGGCGATCGCTGCAGCGTGGGCCGTCATGAACGTGCTCGGCGTGGAGGGCTATCGCCGCCTGCAGGGCGAGGTTGTCGCAACGCGCGAGCGCATCGAGGCCGGTGTAAGCGGGCTCGGCTTCGAGGTGCTGGGCAAGCCCTTGCTGTCTATCACCAGCTTCCGCCACCCGCACGCCCACGCCTACGCCCTGTATGGCGAGATCTACAGGAAGGGCTGGTTCACCTCGATCACGAAGCTCCCGCCAAGCCTTCACCTCATGCTCTCGCCAAAGCATGCCGAAATTGCCGACGCCTATCTCGCCGATCTCTCCGAAGCGCTCGACCGGGTCCGCGCCGGCGCCGACGGACCCCGGGTCGAGGCCCGTTACAGCTGACGGACGAACGCTCAGAGCGCCGGTTGGATGGGACCCTCGGCGCGCCCATGAATGAACTGGTCGACATGGGCGTTGCCGCTGGCGTCGATGTCTGCGGCGGGGCCGCGCCAGATGATCCGGCCCTTGTACAGCATGGCGATCTCGTCAGCGATCTTGCGGGCGGATGCCATGTCGTGGGTGATCGAGATGGCGGCCGCGCCGAGCGCCTTGACCTGTTCGAGGATCAGGTCGTTGATGGCATCGGCGGTGATCGGGTCGAGCCCGGTTGTCGGCTCGTCGAAGAAGATGAGGTCCGGGCGGGCAATGATGGCGCGGGCAAGGCCGACGCGCTTCTGCATGCCGCCGGAGATCTCGGCCGGGCGCAGGTCGGCCACTTCGGCCCCCAGATGCACCTTCCGGAGCGTCTCGATCGCCCGCTCGCGAGCCTCAGCGCGCTTCATGTGCTCGGAGTTCAGAAGCCTGAACGCGACATTCTCCCAGACCGTCAGGCTGTCGAACAACGCGGCGGACTGGAATAGCATGCCGATCCGCGCCAATTGCACTTCCCGGTCGCGGCCGCGCGCATGGGTGACGTCGGCGCCATCGAACAGCACGGCGCCGTCATCGGCGTCAAGGAGGCCAAGCGCCGTCTTCAGCATCACCGACTTGCCCGATCCGGAGCCGCCGAGGACGACCAGCGAGCAGCCCCGCGCAACGTCAAGATCGACCCCGTGCAGCACAGGATTGCTGCCGAACGCCTTGGTGACCCCCCGCAGTTCGAGGATTGGCGGGCGACGGTGCGTCTCGTGGTTCATAGCCCAACCCTCACGAACACGGTGGAGAGCACATAGTTCGACGCCAGAACAAGCACGGCCGCGCCGACCATGGAGAGCGTCGCCGCCCTTCCGACGCCGGTTGCGCCAGCCTTTGAGCGGTCGCCCTGGTAACAGCCCATCAGCGCAATCACCGCGCCGAACACGACCGCCTTCAGGAGTCCGGCGAGAATGTCGTTGCGTGTGACGAAGTCCAGTGTGTTGCGAAGGTAGACGCCACTGTCGAAGCCGAGCGCCTGGACGCTGACGAGCCAACCGCCCATGACGCCGATGATGTCAGCCAAGGCAACGAGGGCGGGCAGGGTGATCACTGCTGCGATAAGCCGCGGGGCATAGAGATATCGTTCCGGACGGGCCGAGAGTGTCTGCAGCGCGTCTATCTGCTCGGTTACCCGCATCGCGCCGATTTCTGCGGCTATCCCGGCCGAGACGCGCCCGGCGAGCATCAGACCGGTAATCACCGCGCCGAGTTCGCGTGTGATGCCAAGCACAACGATGTTCGGGACGAACTGCTCGGCCCCATAGCGCGAGCCACCGGTATAGATGTTGAGCGCCAGCGCTGCGCCGATAAAGACCGAGGAGAGACCGACCACCGGCAGGGAGTAGAAACCGATGCGCACCACCTGGCGGCGGATCTCGGCCGGATACCAGCGCGGGCTCAGCGCCGCGCCGATGACCACGCCTGCAAAGCGCGCCAGACGGCCTATCTCGGAGAACAGGGCGAGCACGCCCGCGCCGATCCAGCGCAGCGGGTTGGGGAAACCGTCCCCGATCTCAGGTGTTGATGCGTCGTTCGACACGGGGGCCCAGTCGCGTTGTCAGTTCATAACCGAGTGTGCCCGCCAGGGCCGCCTGCCGTTCCAATCTGGCTGCATTGCCGATGAATTCAACGCGTGCGCCCGGCTTGGCAACAGCTTTTGCAGCGCTGACGTCAAGCGTGATGAGGTCCATTGACACGCGTCCGACGATCGGGACCTCGATCCCGTCTAGAACGCCAAAGCCGCGATTGCCGAGGCTGCGGGGAACGCCGTCGCCATAGCCAAGCGCCACTGTGGCAAGCATTGCCTCATCCGCGAGGCTGGCCGATGCACCATAGCCGACACTCTCGCCCGCCGGGACGGTCTTCACCGTCAGGATGGGTGCGGTCAGCGTCAGCACGGCCTCAAGCTCGGGCTGAAGCGGACTGGTGCCGCCGCCATAGAGGCCGATACCCGGCCGGTTGAGCGCGCCGGAAATCTGCCTGTCAAGGAATATGCCGGCCGTATTGCAGAGGCTGCGTCGCGCGTCGGGAAAGGCTTCGGCAAGGCGCGCGAACGCGTCCGCCTGACGCGCGTTCATCGGATCGCCCGGCGTATCGGCACAGGCATAGTGCGACATCACGAGGGCCGGCGGCTGGCTCGCCGCCAGAGCCGCCGCCTCGCCCGCCTGCTCCGGCCGTATGCCGAGACGGTTCATGCCGGTATCGATATGCAGCCCGTAAGGGCAGCCCGGCGCGGCCCGTAGCCACAGGGCAAGCCCGGCCAGGTCGTTGAGGACAGGGGTCAGGCCATTGCCTGCCATCGCTGCCAGCCCGCCGGTATCCTCGCCTGAGGCAATCCCATGGAAGACGTGGATGATTGGGCCGGCGCCGATCACGCTGCGAAGGGTCACGCCCTCATCGGGGTAGGCAACAAAGAAATGGCGGCAGCCAGCCCGGGCGAGCGCTCCCCCGGCGTCGGCCAGTCCGTGGCCATAGGCATCGGCCTTGACGACGGCGCCTGTCTCGGACGCAGGGGCGTGCTCCGCCAGCCGGCGCCAGTTGGCGACAAGGGCACCAAGATGGATATCTGCTTGTGGTCGGCTCATGACTCGCGTGTCCGGCTGTCTCGCTCTGTCTCAACTGACAGGCCTTTTGCGGCCGTTGCGAGGCAGGGGCTGCGCACGCACGCGCGCTCAGTCGAACCCCATCCGCTCCTCGCGCTCCAGGTTTCCGAACCGCGTCAGGTTGGCGTCAAAGGCCAGCAGGACCTTGCCGATCGGGCCATGGCGCTGCTTGCCGATGATCACTTCCGCGGTGCCGTAGACAGCGTCCATACGCTCGCGCCAGGCGGTCCACTTGGCACTGGAGTCCTGATCGTTGGGGTCGGTCGAAGGCTCAGTTCGCTCCAGATAGTAGGATTCCCGATAGACGAACATCACCACGTCGGCGTCCTGCTCGATCGATCCGGACTCGCGCAGGTCGGAGAGCTGCGGTCGCTTGTCCTCACGCTGTTCGACGGCCCGCGAGAGTTGTGACAGGGCCAGGATCGGGACGTTCAGGTCCTTGGCCAGCGCCTTGAGGCCCGTGGTGATCTGGGTCAGTTCCTGCACGCGATTTTCGTTGCCCTTGCCCGACGAGCCCGACAACAGCTGCAGGTAGTCGATGATCAGAAGGTCGAGCCCGACCGAACGGTGTAGGCGCCGCGCCCGCGCCGCAAGCTGGCTGATCGACAGCCCGCCCTGATCATCGATATAGAGCGGCAGGCGCTCCAGTTCCTCCGCCGCGGTGACGATGCGGTCGAACTCGTCCTTCTCAAGGTCGCCCTGGCGGATCCTGTGGGACATGATGCCGGAACGTTCCGCGATGATCCGCATGGCAAGCTGGGCCTTTGACATCTCCAGCGAGAAGAATCCGACGACGGCGCCGTTCACGGTCTTCTTCGAACCGTCTTCCTGGACCTCTCGCCGGCAGGCGGCGGCGGCGTTGAAGGCGATGTTGGTGGCGAGCGAGGTCTTTCCCATGGACGGGCGTCCGGCAAGGATTACGAGGTCGGAGGGGTGCAGCCCGCCAAGCTTGTGATCGAGATCGTCAAGCGCGGTGGCGACGCCGGCGATGTGACCGTCGCGCTTGTAGGCGGCCTCGGCCATCTGGATCGCGTCCTTCAGGGCATCGGCAAAGCTCTCGAAGCCGCGGCCCGTCGATCCCCGCTCGGCCAGGTCAAAGAGCTGGCGTTCGGCATATTCGATCTGGCGGCCTCCGTCCTCGCCCTGGTCCGGGTGGAGGGCCCGGCTCTGCAGGTCAGCGGCAATGTCGATGAGCTCGCGCCGGATCGCCAGGTCTCGTATCATCCTCGCGTAATCGGAGACTTCCGGTCCGAACACCGCACTATCAAGCAGCGTCACCAGATAGGCTGCCCCGCCAATCTCCGACAGCTTGTCGGCCCGTTCGAAGTACTCCTGCAAGGTGACGCCGTCGGCGACGCGGCCTTGCTGGATCATCGACTGGGAGACATCGAAGACCTCCGCATGGGCAGGGTCGTAGAAATCGCTCGGGCGCAGGATGTCGCCAACACGCTGGAACTGGTTGTTGTCGAACAGGATGGCGCCGAGCACGGCAGCTTCGGCCGCGCGATTGTGCGGCGGCTCCGAAGACGGGACGAGGTTGTGTGCTTTTTCCATGGGGACTGGCCTACCCGGTTGTGCCGGGTTTTTCCCGGCTTGACTTTCCATCCGTTCGCGGACGGTTCACCGTCACCCACAACAACGATTTGCCTGAGGATAGCGCTGCCGATTCGCAGCAAAGAAAAAGCCGCGGCGCACTGCCGCGGCTTCTTGCGTTCTTCGGGAAAGGGCCTGATGCCAGTGGACTTATTGGTCCTCCTGCTCCGGCTCGGTGTCGAGTTCCGCCGCGGCTTCGGCCATCTCGCCGGCCAATTCCTCGTCGGCCGCGCGCTGTTCGGCATGGAGGGTCTCAACGACATCCTCGCCCGCCGCCTGGCGCTCTGCCTCGTCGTGGGAGCGCGCCACATTCACCGCGATGGTGACGGAGACTTCCGGGTGCAGGCGGATTTCCACGTCCGTGACACCGATCGCCTTGATTGGCTGCTTCAGGCGAACCTGGTTGCGGCCGACCTTATGGCCCGCCTCGCTGGCGGCATCGGCGATGTCGCGGGCGGTGACAGAGCCATAGAGCTGGCCCGTGTCCCCGGCCTGGCGGATCAGCACGAAGCCCTCGCCATCGAGCGTCTTGCCGTCGGCTTCAGCGGTGGCACGGGCGTCGGCATTGCGCGCCTCGATCGCCTCGCGCTCACGCTGAAAGCGCGCGCGGTTGCGGTCGGTGGCGAGCAGGGCCTTGCCCTGCGGGATCAGGAAATTGCGGGCAAAGCCGTTCTTTACGCTGACCTCGTCACCGATGGTTCCCAGGTTTTCCACGCGCTCAAGAAGGATGATCTGCATCGGAAGGGCCCCCTACTTCACTGAGAATGGCAAAAGCGCCAACATGCGCGCGCGCTTGATGGCGCGGGCGAGCTTTCGCTGGTTCTTTATATTCACGGCGGTAATCCGCGACGGCACGATCTTTCCCTTTTCGGAGATGTAGCGCTGGAGCAGCTTCACGTCCTTGTAGTCGATCTTCTGCGCCTTGGCGCCGGAGAAGGGATCGACTTTCCGGCGGCGCCCAAACGGACGGCGCGCCGGCAGATTGGTGATGTTCAGTCCGGTATTGGTGCGGGCCATCTCGTCCTCCTAGTCGCGGCGCGGGCCGCGGTCCTTGCGCGAGAGCATCGGCGAGGGCTCCTCGTCGAGCGCATCGACCTTGATCGTCAGATAGCGCATCACGTCGTCGGAAATCCGGTGACGGCGCTCAAGCTCGTGGATCGCCTCGGCCGGGCCGTCGACGTTGAGCAGGGCATAGTGGCCCTTGCGCTGCTTGTTGATGGGGTAGGACAGATTGCGCAGGCCCCAGTACTCGGTCCGCCCGACCTTGGCCCCGCGGCCCGTCAGGAACTCGCCGAGCTCCTCGGTCAGGCTCTCCACCTGGGCCGGGGAGATGTCGGGGCGCGTGATGAACACGTGCTCGTAATATGGCATGGTTTCCTTCTCCCGTGTGGACAGCGGCGCGAGGCGGGCCGGGAGACCCGTCACCCCACGATGGCCCCTGACTGCCCGGCCCCTGAAAGGGACCGCGGATGGCAGGCAGGACCGCTTGTCCGTTGAACGAAGCGCGAGCCTAAAGCGTATCTTACGGAGAAAATCAAGGTGCTTGCGTCATCTTGTTGGCGTACGCTACGCCTTTGCACCTTCGCAGCGATGGAGCATGGCCCTGTGAGCGCGCTTGCCTTTCTCTTTCCCGGCCAGGGCAGTCAGGCCGTCGGCATGGGCCGGGCGCTGGCGGAAGCCTTCCGCGAAGCGCGCGATGTCTTTGCCGAAGTCGATGACGCGCTGGGCGAGCCCCTGTCCCGGGTGATCTGGGAGGGGCCGGATGAGGCGCTGACGCGCACCGCCAATACCCAGCCGGCCCTGATGGCCGTCAGCGTCGCAGCGCTGCGGTCGCTGGAGGCAGCCACGGGACAGGGCATCGCGGCGGCGAAGGTCGTCGCCGGCCATTCGCTCGGCGAGTACTCCGCGCTCGCCGCTACCGGGGCTCTCAGCGTGGCCGATGCCGCCCGCCTCCTGCGCCTGCGGGGCGAGGCGATGCAGGCAGCCGTGCCGGAGGGCGAGGGCGCCATGGCGGCCCTTCTCGGCGCGGACATCGGCCAGGCCGAGGCCGCCTGCGCTGCCGGCCGCGCGGCCGGCGGGGTGTGTGACATCGCCAATGACAATGCACCCGGCCAGCTGGTGATTTCCGGGACACGGGCAGCGGTCGAGGCCGCCTGCGAAGCTGCCCGGACGGCGGGGGTGAAGAAGGTGGTGCCGCTGGCCGTGTCGGCGCCCTTCCATTGCTCTTTGATGGCGCCGGCCGCCGACACTATGGCCGGGGCGCTGGCCGCCGTCACGATTGCCCGGCCAGCCGTTCCGGTGCTGGCCAATGTCACCGTCCGGCTGACCGAAGATCCGCAGACGATCAGGGATAACCTGATTGCGCAGGTCACTGGCCGGGTGCGCTGGCGCGAATCGGTGGAATGGATGTCCACTGGGGGTATCGCGCGCACCGTGGAACTTGGCGCAGGCAAGGTGCTCACCGTGATGAATCGGCGCACCGCCAGGGCGCTTGATGGTCTGACGCTTGGCGCACCGGAGGATATCCAGGCGGTGGCCGAGGCGATCAGCTAGGGCGCCGCAGGACTGGGAGGAGCTTGGCATGTTTGCACTGAAGGGTCGAAACGCCCTTGTCACGGGAGCATCGGGTGGCATTGGCCGGGCAATCGCCATGGCCCTCTCTGCCGCGGGCGCCAAGGTCGCCCTGTCGGGCACGCGCGAGACGGTGCTGGACGCGGTGCGCGCCGCCCTGCCAGGAGAGGGGGCCGTCGTGGCCTGCAACCTCGCCGAGCCGGGCGAGGTCGATGGCCTCGTCGCCCGCGCCGAGGAGGCCATAGGCCCGCTTGATATCCTTATCGCCAATGCCGGCATCACCCGCGACGGCCTGTTGGTGCGGATGAAGGACGAGGACTGGCATAGTGTAATCGATGTCAATCTCGGTGCCTATTTCCGCCTGTCGCGCGCCGTCGCAAAGGGAATGATGAAGCGCCGCCATGGCCGGATTGTCGGCATCACCTCAATCGTCGGCGTGACGGGTAATCCGGGCCAGGCCAATTACTGCGCTTCCAAGGCCGGGATGATCGGCTTTACCAAGTCGCTTGCCCAGGAACTTGCGAGCCGTGGCGTCACGGCGAATTGCGTCGCCCCCGGATTTATCGAATCACCCATGACGGACGGGCTGCCTGACGCTCAGAAACAGGCCCTTCTCGGCCAGATCCCGGCAGGCCGGCTCGGACAGGGCGAGGACATCGCCGCGGCGGTGCTCTATCTTGCCAGTGATGCTGGCGCCTATGTCACCGGGCAGACGCTGCACGTGAATGGCGGCATGGCGATGATCTGACCGGTTCGTCCCTCTGTGGGCGAACGGCTTGCCGGTTCGATAGGGTGTGTGCTACCCGCAACACAGGGGCTGTGAGCAAAGCCCGTTCTCAGACATCACTTAAGAGAGGGTCCCATGTCTGACGTTTTCGAGCGTGTGAAGAAGATTGTTGTCGATAACCTCGACGTGGATGGCGACAAGGTCGATGAAAGCGCGAGCTTCATCGACGATCTTGGCGCAGACAGCCTCGATCTCGTGGAACTGGTCATGGCTTTCGAGGAAGAATTCAATATCGAGATCCCGGACGACGTGCAGGAGAACATCCGCACGGTCGGCGACGCGGTGACCCACATCAAGCAGCACGTGTCCTGACACCGGCACTGGCGGTCCTGACTGAGGTGCAGATGCCCCGCTGAAGCCGCGGGGACGCGCAGGGAGGTTGAATGCGTCGTGTTGTCATAACCGGAATCGGACTGGTCACCCCGCTCGCCAATGGCCGCGAGGCGACCTGGTCACGCCTCCTGGAAGGCCGCTCGGGCGCCGGGGCTATCGACCTGTTCGACGCCTCCGACCTGCCCTGCCAGATCGCCTGCCAGGTGCCCTGGATCACGGGGCGTGGCGGCGGGGAGGGCGATCCGCACGCCTTCGATCCCGACAGGTATGCCTCCGCCAAGGAGCGGCGCCGGATCGACGAGTTCATTCTCTATGCGCTGGCCGCGTCGGAGGAGGCCGTGGAGGATGCGGGCTGGATGCCGGAGGATGATGCCGGCCGCGAGCGCACCGGCGTTCTGATAGGTTCCGGAATTGGCGGGCTCAACTCGATCTACGAGACCGCCATCACCTTGCGTGAGCAGGGCCCACGCAAGGTCAGTCCCTTCTTCATCCCGTCTGCGCTGATCAACCTCGCCTCCGGCCAGGTGTCGATCCGGCATGGCTTCAAGGGGCCGAACCACGCGGTGGTGACGGCCTGCGCAACCGGTGCCCACGCCATCGGCGATTCCGCCCGCCTGATCCAGGCCGGCGACGCCGATGTCATGCTGGCGGGTGGCGCCGAGGCGGTGATCGGCAAGCTCGGCATTGCCGGATTCTGCGCCTCCAAGGCCATGTCGACAGGTTTCAATGATCGCCCTGAGGCAGCCTCGCGACCCTATGACGAGAGCCGTGATGGCTTCATCATGGGCGAGGGTGCGGGAATCCTGATGCTGGAAGCGTATGAGCACGCAAAGGCGCGCGGCGCGAAGATCTATGCCGAGGTCGCCGGCTATGGCCTCACCGGCGATGCCTACCACATCACCGCCCCGGCCGAGGGTGCAGAGGGCGGGTACCGCGCCATGAAGATGGCGCTCAGCCATGCCGGCCTGGGTCCGCAAGACATTGATTATGTCAACGCCCACGGCACCTCGACCCCTCGCGGCGACGAGGGCGAGGTCCGCGCCGTGGAGCGCCTGTTCGGCGCGCATGCGGCCAATCTTTCCCTTTCGTCGACCAAGTCGGCGATCGGCCACCTCTTGGGGGCTGCCGGCGCTGTGGAGGGCGCATTCTGCGCGCTGGCGATCCGCGACGGCGTGATCCCGCCGACCCTCAATCTCGACAATCCGAGCTTCGAGACGCCGATCGACCTTGTTCCCAAGACAGCGCGCAGGCGGCCCGTCCGCGCCGCGCTGTCGAACAGTTTCGGCTTTGGCGGCACCAACGCCGCCCTTGTCCTGAAGGCTGTCGACTGACGACGCCGGTGCGCGTCCCGGGGCTTCTGGCGGAGCCGCAGGGCGGTTAGGGTTATGAACGATGCGATTCCTGAAAGCTCTCCTGATCCTGCTTTTCATTCTGGCGCTGACTGGCGGGGCCAGCCTCTATGGCGGCTGGATTTGGTTTCAGGGCGCGGTAGAGCGTCCCGGTCCGTCCGCCGAGGCACAGATGTTCTCCGTCAAGCCGGGCGAGGCTGTCGTGACCGTGGCGGGGCGGCTGCAGGCAGAAGGGCTTGTTGACGATGCGCGGCTTGTCCGCCTGAAGGCCCGGCTCGATGGCAAGGAGGCCGCGATCAAGGTGGGCACCTATGACATCCCGGCCCGAGAGAGCATCGCCGATATCCTTGCCCGCCTCGTGAGGGGGGATGTGGTGACTTACCGGATCACCATCCCTGAAGGCCTGACGACGGCGCAGATCCTGCGCCTTGTCGAGGCCGATCAGGACCTTACCGGCCACTTGCCGGACCCGGCGCCGGAGGAGGGCGCGCTTCTGCCCGATACCTATGTGTTCGACCATGGCACAACGCGGGCTGCCCTTATCCAGCGAATGCAGATGGCGCAGGACGCCCTGCTGGCAGACCTTTGGCCCGGTCGCCAGACTGGCCTGCCCTTCGACACGCCGCAAGACGCGGTCATCCTAGCCTCCGTGGTAGAGAAGGAAACGGGCAAGGCGGCCGAGCGCGCCACCATCGCCGGCCTCTTCGTCAACCGGATGAAACGGGGCATGCAGCTGCAGTCAGACCCCACCGTGATCTACGGCGTGTCGCGCGGCGAACCGCTCTACAACCGGCGCGGCGAGCGGCGAACGCTCTACCGGTCCGAACTGGATAGGGAGACGCCCTGGAACACTTACATTATCCCGGGTCTGCCGGAGACGCCGATCTGCAATCCCGGGCGCGACGCCATCGCCGCCGTGCTCGACCCACCGGACACCGACTATGTCTTCTTCGTTGCCGACGGTACCGGCGGGCACCGGTTCGCCCGCACGCTTGCCGAGCACACCCGCAACGTCGCCGACTATCGTCGCTATGAACACGAGGAGATCGCGCGGGAGCGGGCCAACTGATGGGCCAGTTGTCTGGCATGACGGGCTTTGCCCGCCGGGACGGGGCGCAAGGGGGCGTGCGCTGGACATTCGAGGCAAAGAGCGTGAACGGTCGCGGGCTCGACGTGCGGGTGGCCCTGCCGTCAGGCTTCGAGACGCTGGAACGCGTCGTCAGGACAGCCGCCTCGAACCGCTTCCAACGCGGTTCCGTTCAGGTCGGCCTGCGGCTCGAGACTGTCGGCGACAGCGCCGGCGTCACTGTCAACGAGGCCGCGCTCGATACGCTGCTGGCGGCCTGGTCGGTGCGTACGGGTGCAGATGCTGTGGACCCGGGTGTCCTCGCCCAGTTTCTGCTGAGCCGGCCTGTCCTGGAAGCCGGACAAGGCAGCGGCCTGCGCGACCTGGCAGCCGATGAAACGGTCATGGCGGCGCTGACGGTCGAGGCCGGGGCGGTGCTTGATGGTCTCGCAGCGTCCCGTCATGAGGAAGGCCGCGCGCTGGCGGTGGTGCTCGCCGGGCTGATTGACGAGATCGCTGCCCTGCGCGTCGAGGCTGCCCGCCTTGCCGAAGCGCAGCCGGAGCTCGTTCGCGACCGGCTGGGCAAGCAGCTCGACGCGCTCGGCGCCCGGGCAACCGTCGATGACGAGCGCCTTGCGGCGGAATTGGCGATCGCGGCGGCGAAGGCCGATGTGCGCGAGGAGTTGGACCGGATTGTCGGCCATGTGGACTCAGCGCGCGACCTTATCGCTGGGGGCAGTCCGGTTGGGCGCAGACTTGATTTCCTCGCCCAGGAATTTGCCCGGGAAGCCAACACCCTGTGTTCAAAGTCGGCCAGTCTTGACCTGACACGGGCGGGGCTCGCACTGAAGGCGGCAGTGGACCAGTTCAAGGAGCAGGCGGCCAATGTCGAATGACCCGCCCGGGCGCCGCGGCGTGATGCTCGTGATCTCCAGTCCGTCGGGAGCGGGCAAGTCGACACTGGCGCGCAAGCTGATGGAGGAGTTTGCCGACGTGACGTTGTCGGTCTCAGCGACCACCCGGGCGCCGCGGCCCAATGAGTGCGACGGCGTCGATTACCAATTCTTGACGCGCGCAGCGTTTGACCGGATGGTGAGCGAGGATGCCTTCCTCGAATGGGCGGAGGTTTTCGACCACTGCTATGGCACGCCGCGGGCCGATACCGAGGCGCAGCTTGCGGCTGGCCAGGACGTTATCTTCGACGTCGACTGGCAGGGCGCCGATGCTCTGCACGACCAGATGCCGAATGACGTGGTCTCGGTGTTTGTCCTGCCGCCGTCCATGGCGGCCCTGCAAGCGCGCCTGACCAGCCGGCTAGGATCGACACCGGAGAGTGTTGCCCGTCGGATGCGCGACGCGCGCTCTGAAATCATGCATTGGCGGCGCTATGACTATTGCCTGGTCAATGACGACCTGGAGTCGGCCTATGAGGCGCTGCGCCATATCCTCAGGACCGAGCGTATGAAACGGCTGCGCCAGCGCGGCCTTGACCTGCACGTGCGCACCCTCTTGCGTGAGGGCTGACCGCTTTGGGCCGGCCTCCACAGCGCACTGCGTCGGCGGGCTTGCGTCTATCGGTCCATGGACAAATATCCGGTTATGCGACACCCCTTAGACTCCGTCGATTCCCCCGCGCGCGAAGGTCCTTCCATGAACGATCCCATGTTCACTGCCCTCAACCTTGTCCCGATGGTCGTCGAACAGACGAGCCGGGGCGAGCGCGCCTTTGATATCTTCTCGCGCCTCCTCAAGGAGCGTATCGTCTTCGTCACCGGCGCGATCGAAGACGGCATGGCTGCGCTGATCACGTCGCAACTCCTCTTTCTGGAATCGGAGAACCCGAAGAAGGAAATCGCGATGTACATCAACAGTCCGGGTGGCTACGTCACCTCCGGCCTCGCGATCTACGACACCATGCAGTATATCCGGTGTCCCGTCTCGACCGTGGCGATCGGCCAGGCGGCCAGCATGGGCGCGCTGCTTCTGGCGTCCGGCAAGAAGGATATGCGCATCGCCCTGCCGAACGCTCGCGTGATGCTGCATCAGCCGTCGGGCGGCTATCAGGGCGTTGCGACCGACATCGAGCGACATGCCGAAGAGATTATCGAAATGAAGCGCCGGCTCAACATGATCTATGCCCGGCACACCGGACAGCCCTATGAGGCGGTGGAGCGTACGCTCGACCGCGATACCTTCCTGACCGCCGAGGAAGCGGTGGCGTTCGGTATCGCCGACAAGGTGTTCGAGCGCCGCGTTGCCGAAGACGAGGACAGCTGATGTCGGCGGGGGTTGCTTGAACCGGCACCCTGCCTATGATCTCACTTCCAAGTCGGCATGCGACCTGCAGGAGCTGGGTTCCTGTCTGATTGCCCTCAGGGGTAGGCGCGCATTAAGACTTCGAACGGCATTGAGGACCGAATGACCAAACAGACCACCTCCGGCGATTCGAAGAACACGCTTTACTGTTCGTTCTGCGGCAAGAGCCAGCATGAGGTGAAGAAGCTGATTGCTGGGCCGACGGTCTTCATCTGCGACGAATGCGTCGAGCTGTGCATGGATATTATCCGCGAGGAGAACAAGACCTCACTGGTGCGCTCGCGGGAAGGCGTGCCGACGCCGCGCGAGATTTGTGATGTCCTCGACGATTACGTGATCGGCCAGTCCTTTGCCAAGCGCATCCTGTCGGTGGCGGTTCACAATCATTACAAGCGGCTCGCCCATGCTTCCAAGAGCGACAGCGTCGAGCTTGCCAAATCCAATATCCTGCTCGTCGGTCCCACCGGCTGCGGCAAGACCCTGTTGGCGCAGACTCTCGCGCGCATCCTTGATGTGCCTTTCACCATGGCCGACGCGACGACGCTGACCGAGGCAGGCTATGTCGGCGAGGATGTGGAGAACATTGTCCTGAAGCTGTTGCAGGCGGCTGATTACAATGTCGAACGCGCCCAGCGGGGCATTGTCTACATTGACGAGATCGACAAGATTTCACGCAAGTCCGACAATCCCTCAATCACCCGCGACGTCTCCGGGGAGGGGGTTCAGCAGGCGCTCCTGAAGATCATGGAAGGCACAGTCGCCGCAGTGCCTCCGCAGGGTGGGCGCAAGCATCCCCAGCAGGAATTCCTGCAGGTGGACACCACGAACATCCTGTTCATCTGTGGCGGGGCGTTTGCCGGACTTGAGAAGATCATCGCACTGCGCGGCGACACCTCCCGCATCGGCTTTGGCGCTGACGTAAAGACAGCTGATGATCGCAACACCGGCGAAATTCTTCGCGAGGTCGAGCCCGAGGATCTTCAGCGTTTCGGGCTGATCCCGGAATTCATCGGCCGGCTGCCCGTGATTGCGACGCTGGAGGATCTCGATGAGGACGCCCTCGTCTCGATCCTGACGGAACCGAAGAACGCGCTGCTGAAGCAGTATCAGCGCCTGTTCGATATGGAGGATGTGGCCCTCACCTTTACCGATGAGGCCCTCGTCTCGGTTGCCCGCAAGGCGATCACCCGCAAGACCGGCGCGCGTGGCCTGCGCTCGATCATGGAGAGTATACTCCTCGACACCATGTTCGAGCTTCCCAATCTGCGCGGCGTATCGGAAGTGGTGATCAATGCTGAAGTGGTTGATGGGAACGCCAAGCCGCTGTTTGTCCACGCTGAGGCGGTGCAGGCGGGCGGAGCCTCCTGACGGTTCGTCGACCGTGCCGGTTCACGCCATTTCAAGTCCATCAGTACGGGATTTTCCAGCTTGTAGCGGCTGACCAGCGGCGCCACATCCTCAGCGTGAAGCCGGGGAGTGTCCCGGAATGAGAGGGCGGCGTTGGCCGCCGGCGCGCCCATCCCCGGGCCTGCCAATTCTGCACGCTGCCGCTGAGCGGGGCGTGTCCCAGAAACACGGAAAGGCATCAGACATGACTGACCGCAAGACCCTGCCCGTTCTGCCTCTGCGCGACATTGTCGTTTTCCCGGACATGGTGGCGCCCCTGTTCGTGGGCCGCGAGAAGTCCGTGCGCGCACTTGAGATGGTGGAGGATGGCGAGAACGAAATCATGCTGGTCGCCCAGCGCGACGCCTCGGTAGACGAGCCCGCCGAGGAGGACGTCTACGAGGTCGGCACTGTTGCCTCGATCCTGCAATTGCTGAAACTGCCTGATGGAACCGTCAAGGTTCTCGTCGAGGGCCAGGCCCGCGCCCGGCTGTCTGCCCTGCACGATCGCGGCGACTATTTCGAGGCCGACCTTGTGCTTTCGCCGCCCGATGAGGCGCCCGCGGCCGATGTGGAGGTGCTCGCTCGCGCGGTTGTCGAGCAGTTCGAGAACTATGTGAAATTGAACCGCAAGGTGCCGCCGGAGGCCGTTACAACGATCAGTCAGATCACCGACCATGGCAAGCTTGCCGACGCGGTCGCCTCGCAGCTTTCCGTCAAGCTCTCTGACAAGCAGGAACTACTTGAAATCGCAGACGTCAAGGTCCGCCTGGAGAAGGTGTTTGCCCTGATGGAGAGCGAGATGGGCATGCTCCAGATGGAGCGGAAGATCAAGAACCGCGTCAAGCGGCAGATGGAGAAGACCCAGCGCGAGTACTATCTCAACGAACAGATGAAGGCGATCCAGCGCGAACTTGGCGAGCAGGGCGGCGATGGCGGCGAACGGGATGAACTGGCCGAGCTGGAAGAGAAGATCGCCGCGACACCGATGAGCGAGGAAGCCCGCAACAAGGCTGAGGCGGAGCTGAGGAAGTTGCGCCAGATGAGCCCCATGTCGGCGGAATCGACCGTTGTGCGCAATTATCTCGACTGGCTGACCTCGTTGCCCTGGGCGGGCAAGAAAGCGGTCTCCACCGATCTTGCCAAGGCCGAGCAGGTGCTGGATGACGACCATTATGGCCTTGAGAAGGTCAAGGAGCGGATCATCGAATATCTCGCCGTGCAGCAGCGCACCGAGAAGATGCGCGGGCCGATCCTCTGCCTCGTCGGCCCGCCCGGTGTCGGCAAGACCTCCCTCGGCCGCTCGATCGCTGAGGCCACGGGCCGAGATTTTGTGCGCGTCTCGCTCGGCGGTGTGCGTGACGAGAGCGAGATCCGCGGCCACCGCCGGACTTATATCGGCTCGATGCCGGGCCGGATCATCCAGTCGATGAAGAAGGCCAAGTCCGGCAATCCGCTTTTCCTGCTCGACGAGATTGACAAGATGGGCATGGACTATCGCGGCGATCCGGCCTCAGCGCTTCTGGAGGTGCTCGACCCGGAACAGAACGCGACCTTCAACGACCACTATCTGGAGGTCGACTACGATCTGTCCGACGTGATGTTCGTGACCACGGCCAACAGCCTGAACATGCCCCAGCCCCTGCTGGACAGGATGGAAATCATCCGCATTGCCGGCTACACCGAGGATGAAAAGCTGGAGATTGCCAGGCGCCACCTGATCCCCAAGATAAGGGATAATCATGGTCTCTCAGCAGGCGAATGGGCCGTCGCTGACGGGGCGGTGCGTGACCTTGTCCGCTATTATACCCGTGAGGCGGGCGTGCGGAGCCTCGAGCGGGAGATAGCCCGGCTCGCCCGCAAGGCCGTGCGCGAACTGGCCCAGACCGAGGGACTCGCGCAGGTGGAGATCACGGCCGCCAACCTGGCTGACTATGCCGGCGTGCGGAAGCACCGCTATGGACTGGCCGACGAGAGCGACCAGATCGGCGCTGTCACTGGCCTGGCATGGACCGAGAGCGGCGGCGACCTGCTGACCATCGAGGCGGTGCAGATGCCCGGCCGCGGCGGCATGAAGGTGACCGGCAATCTGCGCGATGTCATGAAGGAATCAATCCAGGCGGCAAGTTCGCTGGTGCGTGCCCGGGCGGTCATGCTGGGCATCAAGCCGAGCGTGTTCTCCACAACCGACATCCATGTCCACGTGCCGGAAGGTGCAACGCCAAAGGATGGCCCCTCGGCTGGTATCGCCATGACCACCGCCATCGTCTCGCTGCTGACCGGCATCCCGGTGAGCCGAGAGGTGGCGATGACGGGCGAGGTGACCCTGCGCGGGCGCGTCCTGCCGATCGGCGGGCTGAAGGAGAAGCTCCTGGCCGCCCTGCGCGGCGGTATCAAGACCGTCCTCATACCGGCGGAGAACGAGAAGGACCTCGCCGAAATCCCGGACACGGTGAAGCAGGGGCTGGCCATCGTGCCGGTCTCGGACATCACCGAGGTGCTCGCCCGCGCCCTGACCCGGCCGCTCAAGCCGATCGAGTGGACCAGCGAGGACCAGGCGGCCCTGCAGACCAGCCTTGGCGGACGCAGTGAGCCCGGCGGTGACGGCAAGGGCGACCCGGTGATCCACGCCCATTGAGGAGGCTGAGGCGCCTGCGTGCCCATCTGGCAGGTTCCACCATCCCTCCCATCCCCTTGCGGCCGCCTGCCTCGCGCCGGCGGCCGCTTGCATTGTCCTGGCCTTGCGCGCACATGAAGGTGGCGTCCTGCGGCGCCGCGCCGGGCGGTTAGCTCAGCTGGAAGAGCGGCTGGTTTACACCCAGTAGGTCGGCGGTTCGAACCCGTCACCGCCCACCACGCCCCATGACGCCAAGCGGCCAGTTCTCCTCTCCGAATGGCAAGGCCGGTGCCATCGGGCGCGAGCGGCCCTCCTTCGCCGACCGCGGACCGAGAGGGCGTCATCAGACAGTCGCAAAAGATTCACCAACCCGCCGTTGTGGTTTGGTTAACAAGTTGTTACTTCCGAGGTAACTACGGGGGGCAGGCGCAGTTTGAAGCTCCCTCCCGTTTCTTGGACCCGATCCCCGAGCGGATCACCTGGAGGACACCATGCCGAGCACCACCATTCTGAACGAGACCTTCGACTCTTCCGCCAATTTCGTGGCGTCTGTCCTGTTTTTCTCTGACGGAGTAGGCGATTATCTGGGCATCAATGATGGCGCCGGAAGCGGCGACTATGGTACCGGCAGCGCTCCGTCCCAGGCCAAGGCCTATACCGGCTTCACCGGCAGCTATCTGGAAGGCATGGACCTTGATGGCGAAGGCGCCGGCCTGCCGATCACCTTCACCTGGAGCGGCCTCGACATTGCCGGCCTGACCAATCTCTCCTTCTCCGGCAAGTTCGCCGAATTCTTCGACAGCCCCGGCGACATTGACCCCAATGAGTTCATCCTGCTCGAATACCGCATTGACGGTGGCACCTGGACCAATCTTCTTGCCTTCGAAGGCGCCGACTTTTCCTCGTCGGTCAACGGCATTTTCCGCCAGGACACTGATTTCGACGGCGAGGGTGACGGCACCGCGCTCGGCGATGCCGCGCAGGCCTTCACCGCCGCCATTGCCGGCACGGGCGCGGCCCTCGACCTGCGCATGACGGTGTCGCTCGATTCCGGCGATGAGGACTTCGCGGTCGATGATTTCGTGATCACCGGTGATGCGGCGGCCGCGGATGTCGGCACCAGCGGCAGTGACACGCTGAACGGCACGGCCGGCGATGACACTTTCGCCGCCACGAGCGGCAATGACGAGATCGATGGCGGCGCTGGCTCCGACACCTATGACGCTTCGGGCGCTACCGGCTCGGTGACGGTCTCCCTGGACTCCAACCCCTTCAGCTTCCTGGTTGCCGGCACCGGATTTGCCTCCAGCAGCGAGTTCGAGATTGACGGTCTGACCTCGATCGAGAATTTCCGTGGCGGCGCGGGCAGCGACGCATTCGCCGGCGACGGCGCTGACAACACGGTCTTCGCCAGTGGCGGCAGCGACACCCTCGACGGCGCTGCGGGCACTGACACCTATGATGCCGGCAGCGACACCGCTGGCGTGACGGTCGATCTCGGCGCCGGCACGGCAACGGGCACGGGCATCGGGTCTGACAACCTGACCGCCTTCGAGAACGCGACGGGCGGCACGGGCAATGACGGCCTCACCGGCTCGTCAGGCGTCAACGTCCTTCTCGGCGGCGTGGGCGACGACACGCTGGCGGGCGCTGGCGGCGATGACACCCTGGAAGGCGGCGCAGGCACCGACACCGCCGCCTTCTCCGGCAATGCGTCCGCCTACACGATCGACCTGGTCGCCGGCACGGTGAGCGACGGCACGGACACGGTGTCCATCGACAGCATCGAAATCCTCTCCTTTGCCGATGGCCGCCTCCTCTTGGTCGACAATAGCGGCAGCAATGGCTTCTCCACAATTGGCGAGGCGGTCGCCGCCGCCGAGGATGGAGACACCATCCTCCTTGGCGCCGGCACCTATCGTGAGCAGGTCACGATTGATGGTCTCACCGATCTCACCATTCGCGGCCAGGGCGATGGCACCATTATCGAGATGGTCGACAGTCCGGCTGCAAACGCGCCCTCCACGTCCGGCCAGGCTGTGGTTGCCGTCCTCAACAGTTCCAATGTGACGATTGAGGACGTGAGGGTAGACGGTCGTGGTCTGGGTGCATCGGCGCAGTATTATGGCATCTATTTCGAGGACAGTTCGGGCACCGTGGACGATTCGACGGTCACCGCCATTCGCGCCCCGCTGCAGAGCGATGGTACAATCCAGTTCAACCAGATCGGTCGCGCGATTTTCGCCACGAACACCGACGGTGCGGCGCGCACCCTCAATGTCACCGACAACACCGTCACCGATTTCCAGAAGAACGGCATCGACCTGCGCGGTGAAGGCCTGACGGTCAATGTAACAGGCAACACGGTCGAGGGGGCGGGCTTCCTGTCGGCCTCCAATGCCATCGCCCAGAACGGCATCGTGCTTGTATTCGGGCCGACCGGCACGATCGATAACAACACGATCACCGAGATCGGCTATGGCCGCGGCGATTTCACCACTGTGGGCGTCCTTCTTTTTGACGCCGGTGATAACGTCTCGGTGACGAACAATGTCATTGAAGGCGTGCGCGATGGCGACGGTAATTTCATTGCCTCCAGCCATACCGGCATTGTCTCTCAGGTCGGCGAGAGCGATAATCTTGTCATCACCGGCAACACGCTGGACGGCGTGCTCGACGGCATCTCCATCGAGGACAATGTCGA
>CAYPQD010000038.1:0-21877 GCA_964412785.1 uncultured Hyphomonadaceae bacterium | reverse complement strand
CGATCGTGCCAATGTTCACGTGCGGCTTGTTCCGCTCAAACTTCGCCTTGGCCATTCGTTCTCAAACCTTTCCTAGTCTCCGCGATTGCCGGGACGCGGCGCGCGCCTATCCGGCCAGTTCCTGGATGATCTTCTGGGCCTCGGCCTTGGGGACCTCGGCATAATGGTCGAACTGCATCGTGAACTGCGCCCGGCCCTGGGACATCCCCCTGAGGTTGGAGACATAGCCGAACATGTTGACCAGCGGCACGAACGCCCCGATCGCCGTCGCCGGACCGCGCGGTTCCGATCCCTGAATCTGGCCGCGCCGCGCGTTCAGGTCACCGATGATATCGCCCATATAATCCTCAGGCGTGACCACCTCGACCTTCATCACCGGCTCCATCAGTTTCGGGTCGGCCTTGCCCTTCAGTTCGCGGAACGCGGCGCGCGCAGCGATCTCGAAGGCAAGGACGGAGGAGTCCACGTCGTGGAAGGCGCCGTCCACAAGCACCGCCTTGAAGTCGGTGACAGGATAGCCTGCGAGCAGGCCGTTGTCCTTGGCGCTCTGAAGGCCCTTCTCCACGCCCGGAATATACTCCTTCGGCACCGTGCCGCCGATGATCTTGCTCTCGAACTCGAAGCCGGACCCGGCCTGCAGAGGCTCGAACTCGATCTTGACGCGTGCGAACTGGCCAGAACCGCCCGACTGCTTCTTGTGGGTATAGTCGATCTCTGCCGGACGGCCGAGGGCCTCGCGATAGGCAACCTGCGGCTGGCCGATATTCGCCTCGACCTTGAATTCACGCTTCAGGCGATCGATCAGGATGTCGAGGTGCAACTCGCCCATGCCCTTCATGATGGTCTGACCGCTCTCATGGTCGGTCTCCACCCGGAAGGACGGATCCTCCGCGGCCAGCCGCGCCAGGCCCTGGGACATCTTCTCCTGGTCGGCCTTGGATTTCGGCTCCACCGCGATCTCGATCACCGGGTCGGGGAAGTTCATCGTTTCGAGGACAACCGGGTTGGACTTGTCGCAGAGCGAGTCGCCGGTGGTCGTCTCCTTGAGCCCGGCGAGCGCGATGATGTCGCCGGCAAAGGCTTCCTCGATCTCCTCGCGATTGTTGGAGTGCATCATCATCATGCGGCCGACGCGCTCGGGCTTTCCCTTGGTGGAATTGAGCATCGGATTGCCCTTCGACAGGGCGCCGGAATAGATCCGCACGAAGGTCAGCGATCCGACAAAGGGATCGTTCATGATCTTGAACGCCAGGCCGGCAAAGGGCTGGCCGTCATCGGCCGAGCGGGCAATGTCGCGCACCTCGTCCTCGTCGCCCGGCTTGAAACCCATGTAAGCGGGCACGTCGAGCGGCCCGGGCAGATAATCGATGACGGCGTTGAGGAGGGGCTGCACCCCCTTGTTCTTGAACGCAGAGCCGCACAGCACCGGCACGAAGCTCATCGACAGGGTGCCCTTGCGGATCAGCTCGCGCAGGGTGTCATTGTCCGGTTCGTTGCCTTCCAGATAGGCCTCCATCGTGGCCTCGTCCTGCTCGACCGCAAGCTCGACCAGTTCAGCGCGCATCTCAGCGGCCTTGTCGGCCAGATCGTCGCGGATGTCCTGGACCACCCAGCTGGCACCGAGATCCTCGCCCTGCCAGACCCATTCCTTCATGGTTATGAGGTCGACAATGCCTTCCAGCTCGGTCTCCGCCCCGATCGGCATCTGCACCGGCAGCGGCTGGGCACCGGTGCGGTCCTTGATCATCGCGACACAGTTGAAGAAGTCCGCGCCGAGCTTGTCCATCTTGTTGACGAAGACGATCCGCGGCACCTTGTAGCGGTCAGCCTGGCGCCAGACCGTCTCGGTTTGCGGCTCGACGCCGGCATTGGCATCCAGCACTGCAACCGCGCCGTCGAGCACGGCGAGCGAGCGCTCCACCTCGATGGTGAAGTCCACGTGACCGGGCGTGTCGATGATGTTGAAGCGGTGCTTGGGCGTCTGCGCGGTACTGCCGTCCTCGGTGCGCTCCCAGAAGGTGGTCGTCGCCGCCGACGTGATGGTGATGCCGCGCTCCTGCTCCTGCTCCATCCAGTCCATGGTGGCAGCGCCGTCATGGACCTCACCGATCTTGTGCGACTTTCCGGTGTAATACAGGATACGCTCTGTCGTCGTCGTCTTGCCGGCGTCAATATGCGCCATGATGCCGAAATTGCGATAGCGCTCCAGCGGGTATTCGCGGGCCATGGGACCACCTTCGTTCTGGTTCAGTCGGTATGTCGTGCGCGCGGGTTTAGCCGAGAAGCCTCACCAGCGATAGTGCGAGAAGGCGCGGTTGGCTTCCGCCATCTTGTGGGTGTCCTCGCGCTTCTTGACCGCCGTGCCGCGCCCCTGGGCGGCATCCATGATCTCGCCTGCGAGGCGCTCGCGCATGGTGTTTTCATTACGCCCGCCAGCTGCTGCAGCCAGCCAGCGGATCGCCAGCGCCTGGCGACGCTCGGGACGCACTTCGACGGGAACCTGGTAGGTCGCCCCGCCGACCCGACGCGAGCGGACCTCGACACCCGGCGAAACCGCCTCCAGCGCACTGTGGAATATCTCCACCGGGTCGCGCTTCACCCGGGTCTCGATGAGGTCTAGCGCGCCATAGACAATCCGCTCGGCGGTCGACTTCTTCCCGTCGCGCATGATCTGGTTCATGAATTTCGACAGCACGATATCCTTGAACTTCGGATCAGGCAGGACTTCTCGTTTCTCGGCACGGTGGCGGCGGGACATCTCGTTCTCGTCCTTATTTCGGTTTCTTCACGCCATAGTGCGAGCGGCGTTGCTTGCGGTCCTTGACGCCCTGGGTATCCAGGACGCCGCGCAGGATATGGTAGCGCACCCCCGGAAGGTCCTTCACCCGGCCGCCGCGGATCAGCACCACGGAGTGCTCCTGCAGGTTGTGGCCCTCGCCCGGGATATAGCCGATCACCTCAAAGCCTGAGGTCAGGCGGACCTTGGCGACCTTGCGAAGCGCCGAGTTCGGCTTTTTCGGCGTCGTTGTATAGACGCGCGTGCACACCCCACGCCTCTGCGGGCATGCCTTCAGGGCGGGGGTCTTGGACCGCGCGCGCTTGGGCTGGCGCGGGTTGCGAACAAGCTGCTGGATCGTCGGCATTCGGGCCTTTTCGTCTCTTCGTCGCTGTCTGGCCCGAGGGGCCCGTTTCAAAACAATCGACCCGAAGGACTGCTCATGCAGCCTCCGGGACGCGCTCATGTCCTGGATGTTGCAGGCGGCATCCACCACTCGGGTCTCGCCATCCTGCCTGGCGAGGCCCCCCGAAGGACGCCCGCGCCGCATCTTGCGCCGCTGCAATACGCCGGGGACGCGGCGACGTCAACCGCCCAGCGCGGCCAGATGCGCCCCGGTGGGGAACACTGGCACGCAACCCGCATCGCCAGGGTGAGGCGCGTCTCCGGGATCGGCCGGGACAGGCATTGCACAGCCGGGCGTCCTCATTCAGGACGCTATGCGCCGGAAGGAAAGGTCTGCTGCCCATGCTTTCGCTGGTCCTTGTCACCAATGCCCGCGGCAGTGACCGCGCCTCGGTCGGGCGCGACCGGATGATGCGCGACCTCACGGGCGACCTCGACCGCCTGGCTGAGGCCGGTGCGCTCTCCTGGCGCCGGATCGATCTGCAGCCTGGCGGCAGGATTGGCGGGGCGCTGCGCTGGGCCGGGACGGGGCTCACCCTGCCTGAGGCGTTCTATGGTGCCGCCGGGGGCCTTGATGGCACGCCCGACCGCGTCGTCATTGCAGGCTGGCCGGCCATGGGCGCGCTTTCCGCGGTATGCCGGGCCTGGCCGTCGGCGCGGCTCTACTGCGATGTCGATGACAGCTATTCGGGGCGGCTGAAGGCCTGGCGCAAGGCCGGGGTGGGCTATTCGCCGGGCCAGATCGGAGCCGGCCTGCCGGGCTGGATGGCGCTTGCGTTCTCCTCGCCGCTCGGACTTGCGCTCAACTGGGCCGACAGCGCGAAGGCACACCACCGCGAACGCCAGCTCGCACGTGCGGCCCATTCCCTTGCCTATACCTCACCCTGCGAAGCGCGCCGCGCCGGCGAGACGGCGCCGGCCGGGCTGCGGACCCATGCCCTGCCGCCGCGCTTCCGGCCGGTCCGCGAGGCGCAGGTCGATGACGCGCCGGGTCGCTTCATCTTCATCGGCACAGACAAGCTGGCCCAGAACGCACAGAGCCTCGCACGCATCGCCCGCCACTGGCGCGATCATGCGATCGGCGAACCGGTGCATGTCTATGGCGACACCGACCCGGCCCGCTGGGCGCCGCTGACGGTCCACGGTTTTGTTCAGGACAAGGCCGAGGCGTTCTCGCCCGACAGCGTCCTGCTCTATCCCTGCCAGGTCGGCGGCGGGCTGAAGATCAAGCTTGTCGAGGCGATCGAGTGGGGGATTCCCTTCCTGACGACGAAGGAAGGGCTCGGCGGCCTGCCGATCGGGCCCGGGTCACCGCTCGTCATCGGCGATCTCGGCGAGGCGCTCAGCCGCCTTGGGTCGCCGCACGGCCGCCTTGCCATGCGCCGCGCCGCCCATGCCCTCCAGGAAACCCTCGCGGCGACCTATCCGGCCGCGCGCGATGCCTTCTGGGCCGACGTGCTGGCGCGCTAGCGCTCCTTCGGGTCGAGGGCATCGCGCAGGCCGTCACCGACAAAGTTCAGCGCCAGCAGCGTCACGGCCATCGTCACTGCCGGCACGATCAGCATCACCGGCCGGTCGCGCATCTCATCGGCACCGAGCGAGATCAGCCGGCCGAGGGAGGTCAGCGGCTCGTTCACGCCAAGACCGAGAAAGGACAGGAAACTCTCCGCCAGGATGACAACCGGGATGGTGAGCGTCACATACACTGCCACCGGGCCAATCACATTGGGCAGGATGTGCCGGCGGATCATCGCGGCGCGCGACACGCCGGCTGCACGCGCAGCCTCGATGAACTCCCTGCTCTTGATCGCAAGGGTCTGGCCGCGGACGATCCGTGCCATGGTCAGCCACTCGATCGCGCCGATCGCGGCAAAGATCAGCAGGATGTTCTGCCCGAACACGGTGACGAGCAGGATCACGAAAAAGATGAAGGGCAGCGCGTACAGCACGTCGACAATGCGCATCATGATGTTGTCGACACGCCCGCCCATGAAGCCCGCCGTCGCCCCCCAGGTGACCCCGATCAGAAGGCTCACCAGGGTGGCCACCACACCGACCGCGAGGGAAATTCGCAGCGCGATCAGCAGCCGGGCAAAGGCATCGCGGCCGAGGAAATCCGTCCCGAGAATGTGCCAGTTGTCGAGCGTTGGCCCGATCTTGATGAGATCGGAGGTGGTGCGATAGTCATGGACCCAGAGCGCCGGCCCGAAGATTGCCACCAGGACCAGCACGCTCAGAACCCACATGCTGATCACGGCGGCGCGGTTGCGCAGGAGGCGCGCGCGCGCGTCATCCCACAGTGAACGTCCGGCGAGGATCGCCTGCCCGACCGGTTCCTCCACCCGGCTGATGTCTGGCGCACTCCGCATCAGTCGTACCTCACCTTCGGGTCGAGCACGGCATAGAGGATGTCCGCGATCAGGTTGAACGCGATGATGAGTGCCGCGTAGATGATCACCGCGCCCATCACGAGCGTGTAGTCGCGCTCGATCGCCCCGCGGACGAAATAGTCGCCCATGCCCGGCAGGGAGAAGATGCGCTCCACCACCACCGATCCGGTCATCACGCCCGCGGTCGCAGGCCCGATATACGACACCAGCGGCAGGATCGCCGCGGGCAGGGCATGACGGGCAATCACATCGCGTTCAGCAAGCCCCTTCCCGCGGGCCGTGCGGATGTGGTTGGCACGCATCGCCTCGATCATCGAGGCGCGCATCAGCCGCGAGATGATGGCGATCTGTGGCAGCGCCAGCGTGATCACCGGCAGGGTGAGGTTATGGGGTCCAAGTCTCGGTGGAAAACCCATTCCGCCGGCAGAGAACCAGCCAAACCCGAGCGCCAGGCCGAGAATCAGCAGAGGCCCGGTCACGAAGGTGGGGATCGAGATGCCCACCATCGCAACCCCCATCACGCCATAGTCGGCGGAGGTATTCTGACGCAAAGCCGCGAATATCCCGAGCACCGAGCCGACGACCAGCGCCAGCAGCATCGACAGGGAGCCAATCGTCAGGCTGATCGGCAGGCCGTCGGCGATCATCTCGATCACCATCTTGTCCTTGGTCTTGAAGGACGGGCCGAAATCGCCCTGGAGCACGTCGCCGATATAGCCGAAATACTGGTCGTGGACCGGCTTGTCGAGGCCGTACTTGGCGGCGATGGCCCTTTCGGTTTCCGGCGGCAGCTTGCGGTCGGCAGAGAACGGTCCGCCCGGCGCGGCCCGCATCAGAAAGAACGCCACGGTAATGATGACCAGCAGGGTCGGGATTGCCACCAGCAACCTGCGAAACGCATAGCCCCATGGAATGCGGCGGAAAACTCGGTTTAGGGCTGTCATGAATGCGTGCCGGGCCGCCTTGTGGGATCACTGATTTCTGACCGGCCTGCAGTTGGCAGCCCCCGGTCATGGTCTTAGCTTCCCGGCAGACGCGCGCATGTCAATTGCCCATGACAGGAGAGTCCATGGCCGACATCAGACCCGTGACCGACAGTTTTGCCGTCGCACCGCAGATCAGCGAGGCGGATGTGGAGGCCATCTCTGCGGCCGGTTACCGCACCATCGTCGCTAATCGCCCCGACGGCGAAGGCGGGATCGACCAGCCGCGCATGGGCGCCATACGCGCCCGGGCCGAAGCGCTCGGGCTGACCTTCGTCGCCCTGCCCTTCTCCGGCGCACCGACGCCTGAGATCGTGGATCGGACCGGCGCGATCCTGTCCGGGGCCAAGGCCCCGATTCTCGCCTATTGCCGCTCCGGGACCCGCTCCATAACGGCGTGGGCGCTGGTGTTTGCCGGACAGGGCTGCGCCGATGAGATTATCGATGCGGCGGCCGGTGCCGGCTATGACCTCTCCAGCCTGCGCAGCCTGCTATGATGACGCCAATGCGAGCAGGTGATCACACGATCACAATGTCGCCGCAAAAGGATGTTGATCAGAGGCGGCGTTCATGACACGCCCCCTGTACCGGACGCCGTTGCTGCGGCGCTTGAAAGGACTGATCCTGATATGACCGAACGGCTCTGGCTTGCCGATTTCGAGTATGATGATGGCGAGATCCTGATCAAGAAGACGGGTCACCGCGTTCCGGCCGATCTGGCGCTCGCCAATGATGTCTTCACATGGCTGTCATTCTACGCGCTTGCCCAGTCCTGGCGCACCTGGCGGCGCCTGACCGGGCACAAGCGCCCGACCATTGCGTTCTACCCGGACAAGCCGCGGCCCTGGTACTTCATCTGGCCGGTCATGCATGCTGCCGGCGCGAAGCTCATCAGCGATGTTGCAAGGGCTGACATCGTCTTTCATTTCGAGGACGCGACAACAACGGCCAACCTTCCGCCGAGGGTCCGCGCAGGCGCGCGGCTGGTCAATTTCGGCTGCCATGACGTCTCGAAGACCCGTGTTTCGGAAGCCTTCGAGGCCGCCGCCGGATATGCCCTCAAGGTCGACCCGACCACCCATGCCGGACCGATGGTGGTCAAGTCTGAGGTCAATGCGACCCATGACGGCCAGGTGATCGAGGGCCCGATCTCTGCACCCCAGCCCGGCAAGGCCTACCAGCGCCTCATCGACAACGAGATCGAGGGCGGCCTGGTGGAAGATCTGCGCTGTTGCATTGTCGGGGGCGAACCGACCGTCACATTCAGGAAGCGCCGCCCGCTGGAGCGCCGCTTTCAGAACATGAACACGGAGGTGATCCTTGATCAGCCTGCCACTGTATACACGGCCGATGAAGTTGAAGTGATCCGTCGCTTCACCGCTGAAATCGGTCTGGACTGGGGCGGGGTGGATATCCTACGAGATCGCGCGTCGGGGAAGATTTACATCGTTGACGCGAACAAGACCGACATGGGCCCGCCAATCGCCCTGAAGCTCGGAGACAAGCTGAAGTCCACCCGCCGAATGGCCCGGGCCTTCGCTTCCCGGTTCGCGCCGAAACGGCGCTGAGCGGGGGGCGGGGACACCGGGACCGGCACAAGAGCAACACTAACCAGACAAGGGTTTGACGCCATGGCGATCCCTTTCGTGCGCGACATTAGATTCGACTATGGGGCCGTCGACCAGGTCAGCCCCCTGGTCCGCCGGGTGATCGCGCGCAACCCCGGTGCCTTCACCTATACCGGCACCGGCGTTTACATCATCGGCCGCGGCGAGGTTGCCGTGATCGACCCGGGCCCGGAAATCGACGAGCATTTCGACGCGCTCAAGGCGGCGCTGGAGGGCGAGCAGGTGAGCCATGTCCTCATCACCCACTCGCACATGGACCATTCGCCGCTCGCCCACCCGCTGGCACGCTGGGCAGGCTGCAAGGTCTATGCTGCGGGCCCCGCCATCCCGACCGAGAGCGAGGTGCGCATGGAGGCCGGCGACGACCTCACCTTCCGCCCCGACAAGACGATTGCCGATGGCTGGACCTGCTCCGGCCCGGGCTGGACCATCGAGGCCATCGCGACACCGGGGCACACCTCCAACCACATGTGCTACGCCCTGAAGGAGGAGAACGCTCTGTTTTCCGGTGATCACATCATGGGCTGGTCGACAACGGTCATCTCGCCGCCGGACGGCGATATGGGCGCCTATCTCGCCAGTCTGGCCAAGGTGCGAGATCACCGCTTCGATATCATCTGGCCGACCCATGGCCCGCCCGTCACCGAAGACCCCAGCGGCTTCATTCAGGCCTATATCGACCACCGGCGCGCCCGCGAGGCGGCAATCCTCGCGCGCCTGGAAGCGGGAGATCAGACCATCCCGGACATGGTGCGCACGATCTATGCCGACATCGACACGGGCCTGCATCCGGCCGCCTGCCATTCTGTGCTCGGTCACATGATCCAGCTGGTCAAGGATGGCCGGGTCGCGACCGAAGATGGCGAACCGAAGGTGTCGAGCCGTTACCGGATGCTCGCCTGACGGTTCCCTGCCAGCCTGTCGGGGCGGCTCATGCCAATGAGCGCAGATAATGGACCATCTGCGAATGGGGCGCATGGGGCGCCGACGCGCGGTCGCGCTCGGCTACGCGCTGCCAGGATCGGTTTTGGGTCCATGCAGCTTGGTATCAGGCGAATTGCGGCGCGATCTTGAGGTTCCGGACGAGGCCCAGCTTCTCCATCACCAGCAGCGCCGTGCCATTGTAGTCGACAATGCGGTTCCACAGCCCCCGGCGCGGGCGGTGCAGCGCGCTCACCGGCTCGTCATGATGGTGGTCGTGGAACGCCTCACCGCCCGTCAGCAATCCGACCAGATGGTCGGCCCATTTCGGCGTTTTCAGATGGCCCAGCACGTTGATGCCATAGGTGGTGGCGTGGAACTGGATCGCGCGGCCGATCACGAAGCAGGCATGGAGGATCGCAGTCAGCACCAGCGACCCGCCGGAGAGCCAGACCGCGAGGTAGACCCCCGCCGGGATGACAAGGTGAACCACCAGCGAGATCGAATTGTAGAAGCCGTCCATCCAGACGACCACCGGGTTGGTCTTCAGCCATAGCGGCATCGGCCGGGCCAGCTCGCGCGGGTCGCGGAACAGGATCCAGCCAACCCAGGCCCAGCGCTTCGATTCGAATGGGTTGTGCGGGTCGCCAGGCCGGTCGGCAAAGCGATGGTGCTGGGAGTGGTAATTCACCCAGTCCTTGACCTGCCCCTGCATGGCGATGACCAGATTGATCATGGTCAGCACCTGTCCCGGCCAGGTCAGCTCGCCCGCGCGGTGCTGCAGGATCCGGTGCAGCGGCCCGATCCCCATATTGCAGATGAAGATGGCGAGAGCGGTGACGCCGAGGCCGAGCGGGGCATACCACCAGTGCAGCGCAATCCCCTGGAGCAGCAGGCCGAGCACCACCATGGTTACCAGCACGGCCGCGCCGAGGAGGGGATAGACGATGGCAGAAAAGCAGCTTGCGAGATTGAAGGTCGACCAGGATTTGGCAATGGCGACGGAACGGGGCAGCATCGGGCGCGGTCTCTCCTGTGCATGAGGCCCCCGGCGAGGCCTGTCACACGTTAGAATGACAGAGCCCACGGGGCCGACAACGCTCAAATTGGTCGCAGTCGCACCCGTTCGGAAGGGTGAACGCGCAACCGGGATGCGCGCCCCGATCACAAATCCGCGTAGACATGCCGCTCGCCGGCAAAGCCCTCATGGGTGACGCAACCGAGATGCGCCGGACCGACAAGCCGTGCAAACTTGGCGAGGGCCCCGGACCCATAGGCAGTAACCCGCGGCGACCAGGCGGCCCGCCGGGCCGCAAGTTCGGCCTCGTCAACCTCAAGCTCGATCGTGCCGGCTTCGGCGTCGATTGCGATCATGTCGCCATCGCGGACAAATGCGATCGGTCCGCCCTCCTGCGCCTCCGGCCCGACATGGCCAATGCAGAAGCCGCGCGTCGCACCAGAAAAACGGCCATCGGTGATCAGCGCTACCTTGTCGCCCATGCCCTGGCCATAGAGCGCCGCCGTGGTCGACAGCATCTCGCGCATGCCGGGCCCGCCCCTGGCGCCCTCATAGCGGATCACCAGCACCTCGCCCTCCTGATAGGCGCGCTGCTCGACCGCCTCGAAACAGGCCGCCTCGCCATCGAACACCCGGGCCGGGCCCCGGAAACCGAGGTTGGTCATGCCCGCGACCTTGACGATCGCGCCATCGGGCGCAAGCGAGCCCCACAGGCCCACGACCCCGCCACTCGGCGACAAGGGCCGGCTTGCCGGGCGGATCACCGCCTGGTCCTCGTCGAAGTCCAATCGCGCAACATTCTCCGCCCAGGTCTTCCCCGTCACCGTCAGGCAGTCGCCATGGACAAGGCCGGCCTCCAGCAGCGTCTTCATCAGCATCGGCACGCCGCCGGCGAGCCCCATGTCCTTGGCCACGAACCGCCCGCCGGGCTTCAAATCCGCCAGCCAGGGCGTGCGGGCGAACACCTCCGCCATGTCTCGCAGGGTGAACGGGACGCCGCATTCATGCGCCATCGCCGGCAGGTGCAGCGCGGCATTGGTGGACCCGCCGGTCGCGGCGACCACCACGGCGGCATTCTCGAAGGCCTGGCGGGTGCAGATGTCGCGCGGGCGCAGGCCGCTCTCGACCAGCCGCATCACCGCCTCGCCGGACGCACGGGCATAGCCGTCGCGGTCGGTCCATGGGGCCGGCAGGGCCGATGACAGCGGCAGGGCGAGCCCGATCGCCTCCGACACGCATGCCATGGTGTTGGCCGTGAACTGCCCGCCACAGGCACCATCGCCCGGGCAGGCGACCTTCTCCAGCGCGGCAAGCTTCTCGTCGGTCATGTCGTTGGAGCCGGCAGCATGGGCGCCAACCGCCTCGAACACGTCGAGCACGGTGACATCGCGCCCCTCGAACGAACCCGGCAGGATCGAGCCGCCATAAAGGAACACGCCCGGCACATTGAGGCGCAGCATCGCCATCATCATGCCCGGCAGGGACTTGTCGCAGCCGGCAATCCCCACCAGCGCGTCATAGCCATGCCCGCGCATGGTGAGTTCGACCGAATCGGCGATCACCTCTCGCGACACCAGCGAGGAGCGCATGCCCTCATGGCCCATGGCGATGCCGTCCGTCACCGTGATCGTGCAGAACTCGCGCGGCGTACCGTCAGCGGCCTTCACGCCCTCCGACACCGCATGGGCCTGGCGCATCAGCGCGGTGTTGCACGGCGCGGCCTCGTTCCAGCAAGACGCCACGCCGACAAAGGGCTTGCCGATATCCTTGGTGGAGAGCCCCATGGCGTAATAGTAAGAGCGGTGCGGCGCGCGCGAGGGCCCCTCCGTCACATGGCGCGAGGGCAGTCTGGACTTGTCCCAGGTCTTGGTCATCAGTTTTCGCTCCCTGTCAGTCGCGGGGGCCAGCTACCCCGTAAATCGCCGTCTCGGCGCCGTCCGGGTCGATCATGCCGCGATACATGCCCGCAGAGTTGAACGAGTAGGCCGCCCTGCCCCTTCCGTCGATCACGACAACGCCGCCATCGCCGCCAAGCGCGGCAACCTCCGCCAGCGCCGCGTCGGCGGCCTTGACAATATCCTCGCCCAGAAACCGCACGCGGTCACAGATCGTCCGGGCAACGCCGACCCGGATGAAATACTCGCCATGGCCGGTCGCCGAGACCGCGCAGACACCATCCTGCGCATAGGTCGCCGCGCCGATCAGCGGACTGTCGCCAACCCGCCCGCGCGCCTTCGCCGTCATGCCGCCGGTTGAGGTGGCCGCCGCCAGGTGCCCGTCCCTGTCGATTGCCACGGCGCCGACCGTGCCATGCCTGTCGGCGTCATCGCGCGTCTGCTCGCGCAGCACCCGCTCAAGCGACCGCCGGCGCGCCTCGGTATCGAAATAGCCCGGCTCGACCATGGCCAGCCCCAGTGATTCTGCAAAATCGTCCGCACCCTCGCCGGCGAACATCACATGCTCTGAGCGGTCCATGACCGCGCGGGCGGCGAGGATCGGGTTGCGCACCCGCTTCACGCCTGCAACGGCGCCGGCATTGCGCTCTGCCCCCGTCATGATCGAGGCGTCGAGTTCATGGGAGCCCTCGGCGGTGAACACGGCGCCGCGCCCGGCATTGAACAGCGGGCTGTCCTCCATCGAGACAATGGCGGCCTGCACCGCATCGACCGCGCTGCCGCCCATGCGCAGCACCTCACCCCCGCCAGCCAGTGCATCCAGAAGCGCGTCGCGGTGGGCGCGCTCCTGCTCCGCGGACATGTCGCCCGGCCGGATCACGCCCGCTCCGCCATGGATCGCGAGCCGCCAGGCAGGCCGGTCCGGCATCTCAGACACCGGCGCGCCTGCGCACGCCGCCAGCAGGATGGCGCCGAGCGCCAGGGCCAGGTATTTCATCGTGTCGCCTCATTGCCTCCGATGCCCTCGTGTCGCGGGGCTCGCTCTCGCGTTCTTGGCCGCAATGGCCGCAGCGATCAAGCAATCGCACGCTCACCGCGGCGCCGCGCCATCGCCGCACGCATCGATCCGGACCGCGACGAAATCCACCGGGTCGCCATTTGAATAGTTGAGCGCCGCATGGGAGGCAGAGACCTGCGCGCACAGCCCGCGTGCAGCCGCCGAGGCCCTCAGGGTCTCCAGCGCCGGCTTGCCAGCCCTGTCCTCCAGATTGATCAGCCAGGCCGCCGGCAGGGACTGCGCATCGGGGACCTCAAGGCTGGACTTTGGCGAATGCGGATTCTGCGTGCCGACCCGGAAGGCGAAGCTCGCCTCCGAATAGCCGATGGCCTGCACCCGCTCCGGTGCGGCCTTCTCGCAGCCTGCCGGCGCGACCGGCGGCTCCGGCAGGGCGCACACATCCTCCAGCGCCGCCATGCCGGCCTCGGTCGCCTGCAGCCAGCCCTGCGCCGGCAGGAAGGCGGAGCGGACATGGATGCCGGTCGCCATCGCCGACACGGTCGCGGTGATTATGGCAACGCCGACCCGGCCGAACAGGCTGGCAATCACCGTCAGTATGACAAGGACGCTCGCCACCGCCCACGCGAACATCGGATAGGGCGCACGCGCCGTCATCGCCGCCCGGGCCGCCTCGGCGTCAAGGCTGGCAAAGCGCCCGACCGCTTCGCTCTTCAACGCGTCCTCCGCCCACGGGGTGGAGGCCACCAGCAGGGCCACCGCGCCGACAAGGAACAGGACAAGGCTCGCTGCGCGCGACACCGGCATGCGACTGTCGCGCGTCAGGCCTGCCGCCGCGAGACCGACCACAAGCGCCAGCGCCGGATAGGCCGGAAGGATATAGTGGCTGAGCTTGGTCGGCAGGATCTCGAACGCGATCCAGGTCGGCACCAGCCAGGCGAACAGGAAGATCAGGCCCGATTTCACCCCCGGGTCGAGCGCCGCGATCCCATCGGCCCGCAGGCCCCTCACCAGGGCGACGATCCCCGGGATGACAAGCAGGGTGGCGGGGAAGAAGATGAATGCGACGAGGGCGAGGTGAAAGCCGGGCGGGCCACCATGCCCCTCCGAGGCGCCGGTCACCTTGTCGGCGAGGTCCTTGCCGACGGCGCCCTCAAGGTACTCCCCGCCGGTCAGAACCTGCGCGGCGACGAACCAGGGGGCGGAGATCACCGCGAAGACGAGGAATGCCTTCCAGTCGAGGAGCGGGCGGGCCCAGCGCCAGTCGCCGCGGTGCCAGGCCAGCAGGGCAAGGACCGCCAGCCCTGCCACCATCGCCGTCACCACGCCCTTGATCAGCACGCCGCCGGCCATCGCCAGCCAGAACACCCACACCATCACCGATGAAGCCGGCACGCCCTCGCGCCCGGCAAGGTAGATCCGCGCCAGCGCGCCCATGGTGAAGACGACGGTCGCCAGCAGGACCGCGTCGGTCTTGGCCATGTGCGCCTCAGACGTCAGCAACAGGGAGGTGGAGAACAACGCCGTGCCAAGAAACGCTGCCCGCCGGCCGACCAATGCCAGCCCCGCCCAGAACATGCCAAGCATTGCCAGCGCCGCGCCGATCCAGGATGGCAGGCGGTAACTCCAGATCGCCTTCGCCCCGGCTGAGGAGAACGCCGCAGTCGACCCGGCCTGCAGCCAGTGGATGCCGGCCGGCTTCTTGTTGCGGTATTCATCCTGATACCGGATCTGGATGTAGTCGCCCGTCTCCAGCATCTGTTTCGATGCCTGCGCAAAGCGCGCCTCATCGCGGTCAAAGGCCGGCAGCGCGAACACGCCCGGCGCTGCGGAGGCCAGCGTCAGTGTTGCAAGCAGCACCCAGGCCTTCCAGCCCTGCGAAAGTCTGTCGATCCAGTCCATGGCGCGACGCTTTAGCCGCAAGCGCGCCCCCCTCCTAGAGAGAATTCATGGCAATGGGCCTGCAGGCCCGGTGGTTCCGTTCGGCCGCCGAAGCGCCTAAAGGAGGCGCGGTTGAGGCGAGAAGGCGCAAATAACCCGTGGAACCCTTGGAACTGTCGATTGTGGTGCCGGTGCACAACGAGGCGGAGAATGTCGAGACGCTGGCCGGCGAGATCGCCGCCGCCCTCGACGGGCGCGCCTACGAGATGATTTTTGTCGATGATGCCTCGACAGACGACACCCGCGAAATGCTCGCCGCGATGAAGCCGCGCTTCGCGCAGCTGCGTGTCATCGCCCATCGCAGGAATGCCGGCCAGAGCCGCGCGATCCGCAGCGGCGTCATGACCGCGCGTGGGCGCGTCATCGGCACGCTCGACGGCGATGGCCAGAATGACCCGGCCGACCTGCCCGACCTCTACCGGCGCCTGACCCGCGCCGAAGCGCCCCATGCCCTGGCCATGGTGATGGGCCGGCGCGCCCGGCGCCGGGACAGCGCGTGGAAACGCCTCGGCTCGCGCCTCGCCAACCGGGTGCGCGAGCGCCTCCTGAACGATGACTGCGACGACTCAGGCTGTGGCATCAAGGTAATGCACCGCAAGGCCTTCCTCGCCCTGCCCTATTTCGATCACATGCACCGCTACATGCCGGCGCTGATGCGCGCTGAGGGCTTCGGGGTCGAGTTCATGGACGTCAACCATCGCCCGCGCCTTGCCGGCCAGTCGAAATACACCAATTTCGGGCGTCTCGGCGCGGCCTGGTCGGACCTGCGCGGCGTCGGCTGGCTGATCCGCAGGCGGCGTAACCCGATGGGGCTCGACGAGATCTGAGGGCGCCGGGCCTCGCCATGGGCAAGGCCTTGGGTTAGGAATACGTTCGCGACTCGGAGGTAGACACGCCATCATGGCGACAAGGGAGATCTTTGCCGCCGCCGCCGCTGCCCGCCTGGAAGAACGTCGCCAGCGCGAGGCGAAGGAGGCGGGGAAGGGCAACAAGGAACCTGAGAGGAGGGGCTCGATGCGGGCTTTGTTCGGAATTTTCCCGCTGCTGGTGATCCCGGTGGCGATCTACAACATCATTGCGTTGACCGGTGGCGGACCGGTCGAGGCGGTGCCCGGTGAGGCCGGGCCGCTGATTTCCCCGCTGATCGCGACGCTGAACAACACCATGCTGAACGTGCCGATGATCTCCGGCGTAACCTGGCAGCTGTCCTCGGGCGACCTGCTGATCCTGCTGGCGATGGTCCTCCTCTTCCTGGAGATCCTGAAATCGACCAGCACCGGCACGGCGACCATCATGAACCATGCCGTCTCGATGATCCTGTTCATCGTCTGCCTGATCGAGTTCCTGCTGTTCGCGAACTTCGCCACCTCGGTCTTCTTCATCCTGACGGTGATGACCCTGCTCGACGTGCTGGCGGGTGTCGTCGTCACCATCGTTTCCGCCCGGCGGGACTTCGCCGTCGGAGAGGGCTTCAGCGGCTAGTTCACGCCGATCTCCCGAGCGAGAAAGGGCCTGGCATTGCGACATGCCGGGCCCTTTTCCTGTTGGTCGCGAACTGTCGGCCGGAGCCCCGCGCCCTACTTGCCGGATTTCCGGGACAGCTGGGCAAGCTGGCGCTGCATTTCCATCATCTGCTCCTGCAGCACGCCCAGGGGATCGGCCGGCTCCTCCTCGCCCGCTTCGGAGGGCTCGTCCTGGCGTTTCGGCCGGCTCGTCTCCGCCTCGGCATCGCGGCGCGGCAGGTCTGGGGCAAACATCCGCATGGTGTTCTCGAACATGTCCATGTTGCGCTTGGCGTGCTGCTCGAACAGTGCCATCGGGCTGGCATCGCCAAGCGCCTTGCGCCAGCGCTCCTGCGCCTCGGCGAAGGAATTCATGCTCATGTCCAGCCAGGCCGGCAGGAAGGACTGCGCGCCGGCGCCATAGAAACCGATGAGCTGGCGCAGGAAGTTGAGCGGCAGGGCGCCATTGCCCTTGGTCTCACGCTCGAAGATGATCTGGGTCAGAACCGCCCGGGTCAGGTCCTCTCCGGTCTTGGCGTCGCGCACCTCGAAGTCGACAGCCTTGCGGACAAGTTCGGAGAGGTGGTCAAGCGTCACATAGGATGAGGTCGAGGTGTCGTAGAGCCTGCGGTTTGCGTACTTCTTGATGATGATCGGGCCGTCGCCGCTCGCCTTGCGTGCCATGGGTGCTTGTCCTTACCTGTCCGCCTTGTCCGACCTCGCCGGAATGCCGCCCGCGGAGTGTTGCACAAGTCCTGCATTTCGACCAACGTCGTCGTGACACACCTAGCCCAATCGTCTTAAGGCGGGATTGAAAGCAAGAGGCCTTTTGCCTCTGGGAGGAAACGAAATGTCGAGAGTGGCCCTTGTGACCGGAGGCACCCGCGGGATTGGCCGCGCCATCAGCGAGCGATTGAAGGGCGATGGCTTTACTGTCGCAGCCAATTATGCCGGCAATGACGCGGCCGCGCAGGAATGTGCCGAGGCCCTTGGCATCACCTGCCACAAGTTCAATGTCGGCGACTGGGACCAGTGCACCGATGGCGTCAAGTCCATCGAGGACACGCTCGGACCGATCGACATCCTCGTGAACAATGCCGGCATCACCCGCGATGCGCCGATGCACAAGATGGCCCGCGAGCAGTGGGACGAGGTGATCGCGGTCGACCTCTCCTCGGCCTTCTACCTCACCCGCCAGGTGTGGGACGGCATGCGCGAGCGCGGTTTCGGACGGATCGTCAACATCTCCTCGATCAACGGCCAGAAGGGCCAGTTTGGCCAGGTCAACTATTCCGCCGCCAAGGCCGGCCTGATCGGCTTCACCAAGGCGCTCGCCCAGGAAGGGGCACGCAAGGGGATTACCGTGAACTGTATCGCGCCCGGCTATATCGACACCGACATGGTCGCCGCGGTGCCTGAAAAGGTGCTGGAAGGCATCATTGCGACAATCCCCGTCGGCCGGCTCGGCAAGGCCGAGGAGATCGCCTCGGCGGTCGCCTGGCTCGCCTCCGACGAGGCGGCCTTCATGACCGGCGCCACCATGACGGTGAATGGCGGGCAGTATATCGCAGGCTAGCCGACACAGGTCCGCCTGCCGGGGAAGGACCGGCAGACTGTCCGGGCGCGCACGGGCCCTATATCGCCGGGCATGGCCCTGCCACTTGTACACCACCCGCACTATGACGCCCAGACGGTCCCGGACGGGCACCGTTTCCCGATGCGCAAATATGCGCGCCTGGCCGAACGCCTGGCGCGGGACGGCCGGCGCTTCGAGGCACCCGCCCCGGCACCGGCCGGCTGGCTGACACTCGCCCATGACGCGGGCTATGTCTCCGCCATCCTCAGCCAGACCCTGCCGCGCGCCGCCGCGCGCCGGATCGGTTTCGAGATCACACCGGCCGTGGCCCGGCGCGCCAGCCTGTCGGTCGGCGGCACGGTGCTCGCCGCTCGTCTGGCCCTGGAGCATGGCGCCGCGGCCAATCTCGCCGGCGGCAGCCACCATGCCGGCCCCGATGGCGGCGCCGGCTTCTGCGTCTTCAACGATGTGGCTGTCGCCGCCCATGTCCTGCTGGCAGACGGGCTGGTGCGCTCGGTCGCCGTGATCGACTGCGACGTCCACCATGGCGACGGCACGGCGCGCACCTTCGACGGCGATCCCCGTGTCTTCACCGCCTCGCTGCACTGCGCGGAAAACTGGCCGCGGCACAAGCCGCCCTCCGACCTCGACATCGCACTGGCGCGCGGCCGCGCCGATGCGGCCTATCTCGCGGCCCTCGACGACCTCCTTGAGGGGGTCTTCGCCGGTACGCGGCCGGACCTTGTCTTCTACAATGGCGGCGTCGATCCCCATGAGGAGGACCGCCTCGGCCTGCTCTGTCTCAGCGATGCCGGCCTTGCAGAACGGGACCGCCGGGTCGCCGCCGCCTGCGCCATCCGCGGTATTCCGGTCTGCGGCGTCCTCGGCGGCGGGTATTCCCGCGACATCGACGCCCTCGTCGCGCGCCACGCCCTCATGGTCGAAGCGCTGGATGGCGTCGGTGTGGCCTGAAAAGAGAAAGGCCGCCCGAAGGCGGCCTGAAGTTGGGAGAGGACAGAAAGACCTGCGGCTCCGGACTCAGGGCGGTTTCCGCCCTAATACTTATAGGCAAGCCCGAGGCCGATAATCAGCGGGTCGATGTCGACATCGGCATCGACCTTGACCTCGTTTGCGATGAGCACCGGGCCAAGCGCACTGCTGAGGTCTACGGTCACGTCGGGACTGATCCAGACCTTCTTGATATCGGCGTTGAACGCCCAGCCGCCCCTGACGCCATCGAGATCGTAGTCGAAGCCGGCCTGCAGGGCGCCGCCAAAGCTCGGGTCATACTCGATGCTGTCGGCCACCGGGCCTTCATCCTCATTGAAGAAGAAGGTCGCGTTGACGCCGGCGCCGACATACGGCTTGAAATTGCTGCCGGTGTTGAAATGGTATTGCAGGGTCAGCGTCGGCGGCAGCAGCCAGACATCGCCAAGGTCGACATTGGCCGGACCGAAGGCGCCGGGGATCTCGACATTGGTCGCCGTCACGTCGTGCGGGGTTACCGCGAGGATCAGCTCGGCCGCGATATTGTCCGTGAAGAAATAGCTGATATCGAGCTCGGGGACATACTGGTCGCTGATCTCGACACTTCCGCCCAGCGCGGCGCCGCCGGCGCTGAGGCTGGCGCCCTCATCGGGGAGCACACCGATGATACGTCCGCGCACCATCCAGGGATTGTCCTGGGCGAATGCCGGGGCGGTGAAGAAGGTGGCGGCGGCACCGGCTGCGATGACACCGAGAAGACGCGCGTTCATGGAAATCCCTCCGCTTGAACCGTGACGCCAGTGTCACGCTTTCCACCTGTCAGCGCGAGTTGACGTCTCGACGCGCGGCGATAGCCCACCCTGGGGGCAGCGGCAAATACGTAGGATCACGGATGGACCGGGCCGACAAACGGGGGGTGTCTGATGAAGACCGCGCGTCGCAGCGCACGCGCTGGCAAGGCGAATTGCCGGCCTTGACGACGCCGGCTTTCCCCGACACCACCCAACTCCGGTTTCAACCGCCGATCTCAAGGCCGTTCGCCCATGCTTTCCACCCGCTACGACCCTGCCGATGCCGAACACCGGCTCTATGCCCTCTGGGAGGCGGCCGGCTGTTTCCGCCCCTCCGGCGACACCGCTGCGGCGGCCTATTCCATCGTCATCCCGCCCCCCAATGTCACCGGCGTGCTGCACATGGGCCATGCGCTCAACAACACGCTGCAGGACGTCCTCATCCGGTTTGAACGGATGCGCGGAAAGAATGTGCTCTGGCAGCCGGGGACCGATCATGCCGGCATTGCCACGCAGATGGTGGTGGAGCGCCAGCTCGCCGCGGAGGGCAATGAAGACCGGAAATCGCTCGGCCGGGAGGCATTCCTTGAGCGCGTGTGGGACTGGAAGGCCCAGTCCGGCGGCCGGATCATCGGCCAGCTGAAGCGCCTCGGCGCATCCTGCGACTGGTCGCGCGAACGCTTCACCATGGGCGAGCGCGAGGACCCGGACAACCAGATGGTCGCTGCCGTCCGCAAGGTGTTCGTCGACCTCTACAGGACCGTTCGGGACGAGGAGACCGGCGCCCTGCGCCCGCGCCGCTCCGCCAATGAGAAGGGCCTCATCTACCGCGACAAGCGGCTGGTGAACTGGGACCCGCACTTCCAGACCGCGATCTCCGACCTGGAAGTCGAGCAGCGCGAGGTGAAGGGCCATTTCTGGCACCTGCGCTACCCGCTCGCCGATGGCGTCACCTATGAGCACCCCGTCGCCTTCGACGAGGACAGCAAGCCGACCGGGTGGGAGACGCGCGACTATCTCGTTGTCGCCACCACCCGGCCGGAGACCATGCTTGGTGACACCGGCATTGCCGTGAATCCGGAGGATGAGCGCTATGCCGGCCTCGTCGGCAAGTTCATAGACCTGCCGATTGTCGGCCGGCGCATCCCGATCGTCGCCGACGTCCATGCCGACCCGGAGCAGGGCTCCGGCGCGGTTAAGATCACACCGGCGCATGACTTCAACGATTTCGAGGTCGGCAAGCGGGCCGGGCTGGTCATGGACATGAACATCCTGACCGGCCGGGCCGAGATCGTCGATGAGATGGAGGCCCGGCGCGCCGGCATACCGGAGGCGCTTCGCGGCCTCGACCGCTTCGAGGCGCGCAAGCGCATTGTGGCCCTGTTCGAGGATGAGGGCCTGCTGCAGGAGGTCGAGGACAAGGTGATCCAGCAGCCCTTCGGCGACCGCTCCGGCGTTGTCATCGAGCCCTGGCTGACCGACCAGTGGTATGTGGATGCGCAGACCCTCGCCGAGCCGGCCATCGCGGCGGTGCGCCAGGGCAAGACGCGCTTCGTCCCGGAAAACTGGGAGAAGACCTATTTCAACTGGCTGGAGGACATCCAGCCCTGGTGCATCTCCCGCCAGCTCTGGTGGGGCCACCGCATCCCGGTCTGGTATGGGCCCGACCCAGAGGCCCCCCATGACATTTCTAAGAAAATCCCGTTTGTAGCTGAAAGCGAGGCTGAAACACTCGATCTTGCCCGAAAATACTATGGTGCTGATGTCCCGGTCTCTGTCGAAGACTGGGGTGGAGAAAGCGGCCAGTTTGGTCGAGATGCCAGAGGCGGCTTTGGGCTTAGTGGTGGACGACTAAGTTCGGCCAACCTGACCCAGGACCCCGACGTCCTCGACACCTGGTTCTCCTCCGCCCTCTGGCCGTTCTCCACACAAGGCTGGCCGGACGAGACCTCTGACCTTGCAACCTTCTACCCGACCGCCACCCTCGTCACCGCCTTCGACATCATCTTCTTCTGGGTCGCCCGGATGATGATGATGGGCCTGCACTTC
>CAYPQD010000037.1:0-22093 GCA_964412785.1 uncultured Hyphomonadaceae bacterium | reverse complement strand
AGAGGGCGAGCATGTCGAACGCCTTGCGGATGCAGGTCAGCATGCCGAGGGCGAGGATATCGACCTTCATGATGTTGAGGGCGGCAATGTCGTCCTTGTCCCATTCGATGAAGGTGCGCGCGTCCATGGCGGCGTTGCCGATCGGCACGGTCTCGACCAGCGGGCCCTCGGTGAGAACGAAGCCGCCGACATGCTGTGACAGGTGGCGGGGAAAGCCGATCAGCTCGCGGGTGAGGCGGATGACGCGCCGCAACACGGGGTTTGCCGGGTCGAGGCCGGCCTGGCGGATCTGGCTGTCCTCGATGTTGCGGCCCCAGCTGCCCCAGATCGTGCCGGCCAGCGCGGTGGCCACGTCTTCCGACAGGGCGAACGCCTTGCAGACCTCGCGCACGGCCGAGCGCGGGCGGTAGCAGATGACAGTGGCGGTCAGCGCTGCGCGATCGCGGCCATAGCGCCGGTAGACATGCTGGATCACCTCCTCGCGGCGCTCATGCTCGAAATCGACGTCGATATCGGGCGGCTCACGCCGCTCCTTCGACAGGAAACGCTCGAAAAGGAGCTGGCTGGTCGCCGGGTCGACGCTGGTGATGCCGAGGACGAAGCAGACCGCCGAATTCGCCGCCGAGCCGCGCCCCTGGCAGAGAATGCCCTGCTCGCGCGCCCAGGCGACGATGTCGTGCACGGTCAGGAAATAGGGCGCATACCCGAGCTCGGCGATGAGTGCGAGCTCCTTTGCGAGGAGCGCTTCGACGCGCCCGGGCACGCCCTGCGGGTAGCGCGCCGCCGCGCCGGCCCGGGTGAGGTCCTGCAGGTGGGCCTGCGGGCTCTTGCCGGCGGGCACGGGCTCGTTCGGGTAGTGGTAGGCCAGCTCGTCGAGGGAGAAGGTGCAGCGCGCCGCGATCTCGAGCGTCCGGTCGAGTGCCGGCCCGAAGCCGGCAAACAGGCGCGCCATCTCGCCGGGTGGCTTGAGGTGGCGCTCGGCATTGGCGCAGAGGCGCAAGCCGGCCGCATCGAGGCTGACATGCTCGCGGATGCAGGTGACCACATCCTGCAGGGGCCGGCGCGAGGGCGTGTGGTAGAGCACGTCATTGGTGGCAACGAGGCGGGCGCCCGCGCGGGCGGCGAGGTCGGCGAGGCGGGCGATGCGCTCGCGGTCGCGTCCCTGGTGCAGGCGCTGGGCGGCGAGATAGAGCCGGTCGCCCCAGAGTCCGGCAAGGCGGGCAAGCGTCTCCTCGAACCCGGCCCCCGGACGCTCCGGCGCCAGTGCGATCAGTACCTGCCCGTCTGCATGGGTGATGAGGTCGTCGAGGGTGAGGTGGCATGCGCCCTTCGGCGCGGCCCGCTTGCCCTTCGACAGGAGCCGCGACAGCCGGCCATAGGCGGGCCGGTCCATCGGGTAGCAGAGAAAGCCTAGGCCACAGGCCAGCTCCAGCCGCGCACCGACCAGGAGTTTCAGCCCGTACTCCTTCGCCGCGACATGGGCGCGGACCACCCCGGCGAGCGTGTTGCGATCGGCAATGCCGATGGCGGAAAGCCCCAGCGCGCCCGCCTGGGCGACCAGTTCCTCCGGATGCGAAGCGCCGCGCAGGAAGGAGAAATTCGTGGTGACCTGGAGTTCGGCATAGGCGGTCATGGGAACAGACCCTGCAGGTACCATAAGGGCGCGCCACCGCGGCCATCGCCATAGAGCCCCTCGCGGAACACCCAGTAACGCCCGCCGGCCGCGTCCTCGACACGGTAATAGTCGCGCGCCCGCCCGCCGCGCGCCTGCAGGCGCCACCATTCCGGGGCGATCCGCTCCGGCCCGTCGGCACGGATGACCCGGCGCGCGATACGCCGCCAGACAAAGCGCAGCGGCGGCCCGTCCGGCACCTCGGCCAGCACGTCGAGCGGTTCGGGGCGGGCCAGCAGGCGCAGGGGCCGCGGCCCGGCGGATGCATCTGCAGGGCGCGGCGGCGGCAGGCGCCCGCCATAGGGCACGCTCTCGCCCGCCCGGTCCGGCCAGTGGCTCGCCACCGGCCAGTTGACACGCACACTGCCGGCACCGAGACGGGCAGCGATCCGGTCGGCCAGCGCCGACAGGGCGGTCTCGTCGATCGCATGGGCAGCCAGCCCGGCCGACAGGGGCCGGCCGGCGGCCTCCAGCGGCGCGGTGCGGTGCGCCTCCAGAAGCAGCAGGTCGATGCCATGACCGGGATCAAGGCCGGCAAGGCGTTCATTGAACAGGCGCATCAGGTGAGCCGGGTCACGGGATGGCCGGGCGGTGGCGATCTCCAGCGCCTGGTGGGTGCCGTCGGCACGGAAGGCGATGAGGCGGAAGGACTGGGCGCCGCAGCCTTCGCCGGCGAGGTCCTCGCAGAGCCTGTCCAGCAGACCGCAAAGGCCCGCCCGCACGCCCTCGCCCTGCAGGAGCGGCTCCGGACAGGCAAGGCGGCGGGCATGGCGGGGCGGCGCGCGCAGTGCGGCGATCGGGTCGCGGCGCAGCCCCAGCGCCTGGTCGAGACGCAACACCACGTCATCGGCCGCATCGCGCGACTGGAAACGGCGGGCGAGCGCCTTGCGGTCCAGCCCGCAAAGCTCGCCAATCCGGGTGAGGCCGAAGCGACGCAGTAGCCGCAGGGTATCTGGCGACAGGCCGAGGGCGGCAACGGGAAGCGGGGCGAGGCCGTCGCGCTCCTCGCCACCTGCGAGGCGATGCGGGCCAGGGCCGGGGGCGCCATGGGCGAGCGCCAGCGCGGCGCGCCGGGTGCCGGCAAGGCCAAGGCGAACGGTGATCCCGGCCGCTGTCAGGCGGGCCTGTATGTCGTCGAGAAGCGCCGTCTCGCCGCCGAAGAGATGGTCGCAGCCGGTTGTCTCAAGGAGGAGGCCGTCCGCGCCCTCAATGGCGACCAGAGGGGAGTAGCGCCCCATCCAGCCGGCAAGCGCCCTGAGGGCGGCCGCGTCGCCCTCGCGGTCGATCGGCTGGGAGGCAAGATCCGGCACGCGGGCGGCGGCATCGGTAAAGCCGAGGCCCGGCGTGATGCCGGCAGCCCGTGCCGGGGCGTTGGCGGCAACAACGCGCAGCCCCCCTGCCCCGGCCTCGACCAGGACGAAGGGCCGCGCGCGGTCAGCCGGTGGGCCGCAGGGCGTCGCCGGAGCCCTGCCGGTGGCGCGGCGCAGGCTGCGGTGCAGGCGCTCGATCGGCCAGTCGGGACACCAGACGGCAAGTGCGCGTGTCATCGTCGAACTCCACGGTGTGGCAGCGGCCGGCGGCGGCCGGGGCGCTGCGGGCGCGCTCCAGCACCGCCTGCCAGCGCGGGCGGCCCGGTGCGCGCGGGTCGAAACGGTTGGGGGCGGATGCCAGGGCCGAGACCCGCCAGCGCGCCTCAGCAGCGCTCGCCCCCTCGCAGGCCGGGCCGAGCAGCAGGACCACCGGGACGCCGCGTGCGGCGCTGGCAAGGGTGAGCCGGCGCGAGGCGGTGAAGTCGATCGTGTCCAGCTCGGCAACGACCCGTTCCACGGCGCCGGAATGGATCGCCTCCTCGACCGCCCAGAGCGCCTCGCGGGGTTTTGTGGCGCAGACCTCAAGCCAGCGGTCCGGGGCGAGGCCGCAGGCGGCCAGGCCATCGAGCGAGACGGCGCCAAGCTCGCGCGTGCGGGCGGCGAGGCTGACCCAGAGGACGGCGCTAGAGCCCGAGGCGGCCCCGGCGGCCAGCGCGAAGCCGGCGGCGCCAGCCAGGTCGCCATGGCCGGCTGCGGCGACCTCATGGACACCGCGGGCGGCAAGGCCGTAAGGAAAGGCGGCTGTCTCCGCCCCGGCCCGGGGGAGGATGTCAGAGGCCCTGAACATGTGCGGAACGCTGCCCATAGTTCCTTTTTTGTTCAGATGCCTGCGGAGTCAAGCCGTGGCCTGTGGACAGAGGCGGTGACGGGGCGGTGCCCCAAAAAAAATGGCCGCCCCGAAGGACGGCCAGGTTGCAAGAAGGACATTGACCGGAGCCGGTTGGCAAGGAGCCCATGGCCCCGACCAATGACACCACATTAACCGAACGAACCTGAACGCACCCAGAGCGACGGCCTTAACCTTTCGTTCATATTGACAGCATTTCGCGGCCAGGCTGAACGCTCATTCAGCCGCGCGGGTGAAAATCGCTTCCAGGCTGCGCAGGTTCATACCATTCTTGAGGTAATTGGCCGGCGTCAGATTGATCGCCTTGATCACCCCGCGCTCGATTCGCACACCCGTCTCGACCCCGGGCTCGGGCACCAGGTCAAAATCGATGATGTTGATGCAGCCGGTATCCTGCTCGAAGCCGGCGCTGGCGCCGAGTGGTGCGCCAAGCACCCAAGTCAGTGCGAGCCGGTTGACCATTTCGTGGGCAACAACAAGCGCGCTCGCCCAGCCCGGCCGGTGCAGCAGGCTGGTCAGCGCCGCCTCGATCCGCACCATGGCGTCGGCGAACGCCTCGCCGCCCTCCAGGAAGGTGGCGCCCGGCTCACCGGCCTTCTCCATCTGGAAGGTCATGGTGGCAGCGAGCTGTTCGGCGGACCGGAAGTCGATATAGCGGCCGGAGCGCAGTTCGCCCAAGCGCGCATCAGCTTCCAGTTCAGGGGCGTCGGGGTGTTCGGCAAGGACGATTTCCGCCGTCTCGCGTGAGCGCGGCAGGCCGGACGAGAGGGCGATGTCGAAATGCACCTCGGCGAGGGCCCGGCCCGCGGCCAGCGCCTCGCGCCGCCCCTGCGCCGTCAGCCGGACGATTGAGGGATCGCGCGCAGCGACCACTTCCTTTGAGGTATAATCGACAAAGCCGTGGCGCATCAGATAGACGCGCCGTCGCCCCGTCGTTCCGGGCAGCGCGTTCATGGGACCTCGACACCCCAGTCGGCGAGGATTTCTGCGGTATGCTCCCCGGCGCCGGGGGCGCGGCGGGCCACTGTGCCCGGCGTCTTGGAGAAACGCGGTGCCGGGCCCGGCTGGACGACCCCCTCGACCTCGACGAAGGTGCCCCTCTCGCGGTTGTGGGAATGGGCGGGCGCTTCGGCCATGGAGAGGACGGGGGCGAAGCAGATGTCGGTGCCCTCCATGAGGGCGCACCACGCATCACGCGACCTTGTCCTGAACAGCGCGATCATCTTTTCCTTGAGGGCCGGCCAGCGGGCGCGGTCCATCTGTCCGTCGAAGTGAGGGTCATCCGCGAGGCCTGCCTTGTCGAGCAGGAGGGCGTAGAATTGCGGCTCGATCGAGCCAACCGAGACCCACTTGCCGTCGGCACACTCATAGGTGTCATAGAAATGGGCGCCGCCATCGAGCAGGTTCGATTCGCGCTCATCGCTCCACAGGCCCGAGGCGCGCATTCCGTAGAACATCGCCGCCAGCGAGGCCGCCCCGTCGGTCATGGCGCAGTCGATCACCTGGCCCTCGCCGCTGGCGCGCGCATGGATGATCCCGGCGCAAAGGCCGAAGGCGAGATACAGCGCGCCGCCGCCATAATCGCCGATGAGGTTCAGTGGCGGGCTCGGGCGGCGGTCCTTCGGTCCCATGGCGTGCAGCGCGCCGGTGAGAGCGATATAGTTGAGGTCATGGCCAGCGGCATGGGCGAGCGGGCCGGTCTGGCCCCAGCCGGTCATCCGCCCGAAGACGAGCTTCGGGTTGCGCGCGAGCGCCATGTCGGGCCCGAGGCCGAGACGCTCCATCACGCCGGGCCGGAACCCCTCGATCAGGCCATCGGCCTTGTCCATCAGGCGCAGCGCCGTCTCCACGCCCTCTGCCGATTTGAGGTCGAGCGCGATCGAACGCCGGCCGCGCCCGGTGACATCGCGCGGATTACCCGTCGGGTTTCCGCCCGCCCGGTCGACCCGGACGACATCCGCGCCGAGATCGGACAACAGCATGCCACAAAAGGGCCCGGGGCCGATGCCGGCAAATTCGACGATCCGAACGCCGCCAAGTGGACCGCTCGCCATGATTTCCTCCCTCCTCTTGCCCCGGAACCGGGGCGGTCATCGTGAACGCGACATTAAGACGGCGGCGTCCAAAAGATACCCCGCTTCGTCAATCGAGACCCGGACGATCCCATGACAGACCCTGCCTTCCTGACGCCGCCGATCGAGATCGCCGCTGAGCGCCCGCGACGGGACATGCTCGCCAGCCGGCTGAAGCAGCTTGGCTTTGAACCGCGCGCGTCCAGCCTGCCGCCGGAGCGCGGCGGGACGACGCCGCTGCTGATCGACCTGGCCAGCCTTGGCGCTGAGGCGCTTGGCGGGGTTCAGGGCGCGCTGGTGCGCGGGGTGAAGCGGCCGCTGGTGGTCCTGGCCGAGAGCGCGGCGCGGCCAAGGCTGCGCGATGCGATCGTGCTGGCCGGCGACCGGGACCTGGAGACCCTGCCCGCGCGCCTGCGCCTGCGCCAGCGCCAGATGGTGCGCCGGGACGAGCGCCGGCTGCGGCTGATGACGCTGGACGCGCTCGGGCTGGCGCCGGCGGACGACCTCTCGCCAGTGGCGATTCGGGCGCTGTATGTCGGCCGAGGCGGGCCGGACTACCTGGCGCTGCGCACGGCCTGCAGCGCGCTGGGCGTCGAGCTGGCGGCAGCATTCTCGGCAGAAACGGCGCTGCAGGCACTCAGCGCGGACGGAATCGGTGCGGTCATTGCGGTGGTCGAGAAAGACGGCGATGCCGGCACGCGCCTGTTGGGCGCATTCGCGCGCGAGGCCGCTTCCGTGCCGGGGCCGGTAGTGGCGCTGAGCGACGGCCCCCTGCCGGCGGGCCTGATGGACGCTGTGTCTGCGAGCTTTGAGCGCGGCGCGTCGGCGCCGGCGATTGCCGGCACGCTCAACGCCTTTCTCTCAGAACGGGTCGATCCGATGGCCCGGCTTACCCGGCCGGGCTGGGGTGCGATCGCGGGGCGCGACCTGCAGACCGGTCTCTATGAAGCGCGGTTTTTCGAGGCGCACCTTGCCCGCCAGGTCGAGGCGACGGCGCTCGCGGGCGAACCGCTCTCGCTGGCCGGGTTCCGGCTGCACCCACCGCAAGGCGCACCGCAGGTGGCGAGGGCTCATGTGATGGCGCTGGCCGGCCTGCTGCAGAGCGGGCTGCGCGAGACCGACTGTGCGGCGCGGCTGTCGACGTCGGGCTTCGTCGCCAGCCTGCGCGATACGCCCTTCACCGGCGCGGCGCGCCTTGCCCGCCGGCTCGCCGAGCGTCTCCGCGCGGCGCCGGTGAGCGCAAGTCGCGCGCGCCTGGCCGATGGAACGGCGCTGGCCTGGCGCTGCGTCGAGCGGCGCGCCTACCACACGCCGGCCAGCCTGCTCGCGGCCGCCCTGCCCCAGCCGGAGTGCGACGAGAAGGCGGCGTGACGGACGACAGGCGGCGCGGATCAGGCCGCTTGCCTCACCGTGGCTTCCAGTTCCGACAGCAGGGCGCGGATCGCCTTCAGGCGCGCTTCGGCGGTGTGGCCGGTGTTCTGGACCACGAGCTTGGAATCGGGGCGCAGGCGCAGGCGGGCGGGCTGGGCGCGAACCAGCGCCAGGATGTCGGCCGGCTGCAGCGCGGTGTCGTCCCTGAAGGTGATGAGGGCACCCTTCGGGCCTGCGTCCAGCCTGGCGATGCCGAGGCGTTTGCAGCTGGCCTTGATGGCGGTGATTTCGAGAAGCTGCTTCGTCTCGTCGGGCAGCGGGCCGAAGCGGTCGATCAGTTCTGCGGCGAAGCGCTCGCGCGCGTCATCGGTGGTGATGTCCGAAAGGCGTCGATACAGCGAAAGGCGCAGGGTGAGGTCCTCGACATAGTCCTCCGGGATCAGCACGGCGGCGCCGAGATTGATCTGCGGCGACCAGTCATCGGCAAAGTCGTCAGCGCCCTCGCCCGCCTGCAGCGCCTTCACAGCATCCTCCAGCATGGACTGGTAGAGTTCCACGCCGACTTCGCGGACGTGGCCCGATTGCTGGTCGCCGAGAAGGTTGCCGGCGCCCCGGATGTCGAGATCGTGACTGGCGAGCTGGAAGCCCGCGCCGAGGCTGTCGAGCGATTGCAGCACCTTCAGGCGCTTTTCCGCGCCCTCGGTCAGGGTGCGCTCGCGCGGCACGGTAAAATAGGCATAGGCGCGCACCTTGGAGCGACCGACCCGGCCTCGCAGCTGGTAGAGCTGGGCAAGGCCGAAACGATCGGCGCGGTGGATGATCAGCGTGTTGGCGCGCGGGATGTCGAGGCCGCTCTCGACAATGGTCGTCGACAGAAGGACGTCATACCGGCCCTCATAAAAGGCGGTCATGATGTCTTCCAGCTCCGTCGGCGGCATCTGGCCATGGGCAACGATGAAGGAAACCTCCGCCACCTCGTCGCGCAGGAAGGCTTCCAGTTCTTCGAGATCGGCGATCCGCGGGGCGACGAAGAAGGCCTGGCCGCCGCGATACTTCTCGCGTAGCAGCGCCTCGCGGAGCGTCACGGTGTCGAGATCGGTGACATAGGTGCGCACCGCCAGCCGGTCGACGGGCGGGGTGGCGATGATGGAGAGGTCGCGGATGCCGGTCAGCGCCATCTGCAGGGTGCGCGGGATCGGCGTGGCCGAAAGGGTCAGCACGTGTATCTCGGACTTCAGCTCCTTCATCCGCTCCTTGTGCTTGACACCGAAGCGCTGCTCCTCGTCGATGATCAGGAGGCCAAGGCGCCTGAACTCGACGGACTTGGCCAGCAGCGCGTGGGTGCCGACGACCACATCGACCTGGCCGGACTTCAGCCCCTCGCGGGTCGCCGCAGCCTCCTTGGCGGTGACGAGGCGGGAGAGCTGGCGCACCGTCAGCGGCCAGCCGGCAAAGCGCTCGGAGAAGGTCGCAAAATGCTGGCGCGCGAGCAGGGTCGTCGGGGCGATCACGGCGACCTGCTGGCCGTCCATGGCCGCGATGAAGGCGGCCCGGAGCGCCACCTCGGTCTTGCCGAAGCCGACATCGCCGCAGACCAGCCGGTCCATCGGCTTGCCGGAATGCAGGTCGGACAGGACATCCTCGATCGCCGAGAGCTGGTCGTCGGTTTCCTCATAGGGAAAGCGCGCGGCGAATTCCTCATGCAAGCCGGTGCCTGAATCGACCGGCTGTATCACGCGCAGGGCCCGCTGGGCGGCGATCTTCATCAGTTCGCCGGCCATCTCCAGGATGCGCCGCTTCGCCTTCGCCTTGCGGGTCTGCCAGCCGGCGCCCCCCAGCCGGTCGAGGGCGGCGGTGATATCGTCCGAGCCATAGCGGCTGATCAGGTCGATATTCTCCACCGGCACGAACACCCGGTCGCCGCCGGCATATTCCAGGTCGAGGCAGTCATGCGGCGCGCCACCGACATCAAGGGTGCGCAGCCCCGAATAGCGGCCGATGCCATGGTCGACGTGGACAATGAAATCGCCCGGGGAGAGCGACGACGCCTCGGTGATGAACCGCGCAGCCTTGCGCTTGCGGCGCGGTGCAGCAAGCCGGTCGCCGAGCAGGTCCGGCTCGGTGATGACTGCGAGGTCGGCGGTCACGAAACCGGCCTCCACCGGCAGTTCGCAGACCGCCATCCCGGCAGCGCGGGCGGCGGCCAGCGAGTAGGCCCGGTCGGTGTCCCCAAGGCCGTGATCGGCAAGGACATGGACGAGGCGATCTGCGGAGCCTGCCGTCCAGCCGGCGAAGACGACGGTGCGGCCGGGCTCGCCGGCAAGGTCGCGCGCATGGCCGGCGGCGGCCTCGAAGACATTGGTGTCAGGCGCGGTGCGCTCCGGCGCGAAATCGCGGCCCGGCCGCGCGCCAAGGTCAAGCGCGGCGGGTCCGGGATCGCCCGCACTGAAGCGGGCCAGCGCCTGCGCGCGAAGGTTTGCGGCCAGTTCCTCCTTGCCGAGATGCAGCGCGTCGGGCGGCAGCACGCGGGCGTCGCGCCGTTCGCCGGCCGCCTCCAGGCGGGCGGCATGGTAGTCGCTGGCCTGGGCGAGGCGTTCGTGGGCGGCCTCGGCGGCGAGGTGGGCCATGCCGACCAGGGGCGCCTCGCCAAGATAGTCGAACAGGGTATCGAGCCGGACGTGGAAAAGCGGCAGCCAGGCCTCCAGGCCGGGCCGCCGGATACGCGCGCGCGCTGCCTCGTATATCGGGTCTCCGGCCGGCGCACCGAGTGTCGCAAGATAGCGCTCACGGAAGGCTGAAAGGACCGCGTCGCTGAAAAGGATCTCACTGACGGGCGCAAGTTCGAGCGCGGTGAGTGCCTTTCTGGAGCGCTGGGTCTCCGGGTCGAAGCTGCGCAGCTGGTCCAACTCCTCGCCGAAGAAATCGAGGCGGACCGGCTCGTCAGCGGTCGGCGGGAACAGGTCGATGATGCCGCCGCGCACGGCAAACTCGCCTGGCTCGCGCACGGTGGAGGCGCGGATATAGCCATTGACCGACAGATAGGCCATCAGCGCCTCGCGGTCGGCCCGTTCGCCGACGCGCACCGAAAAGCTCGCTGTCCGGAGGGTCTCGCGCGGCGGCACGCGCTGGACCAGCGACGAGGCGGTGGTGATGACGAGCAGCGGCGCCGCCTCGCCCGCCCGGCGCGCCAGGGTGGACAGTGCGGCGCAGCGCTGGGCGGCGATCGCCGGCGAGGGGCTCACCCGGTCATAGGGCAGCGTGTCCCATCCCGGCAGATGCAGGCGACGCAGCGCGGGATCGGCAAACTCTGCCACCTGCAGGGCCGCGACCGCCTGCTTGTCATCGCGTGCCACGTAGAGGCCGACGCCGCCGCGCCTGGCTAGGGCACCGGCGAGCGCGATGATGTCGGCGCCGAAGGGCGCTCCGGCGAAGTCGGCCGGACCATCGAGACGGGCAAGGAGGTCGGTGGCAGGCATGGTCTGGCAGGTCGCAGTGGGAAGGGTCAGCCGGGCTGCGCGCGATAGCGGAAGGCAATCAGCGCGTCGAGCACTTCACTGCGATGATTCGGCGGCACCGCCTTCTGGCCGACGATCCAGGCGTAGACTTCCCAGTCAGGCGTGGCGAGCAGCTGCTCGAACGCATCGAGCCCGTGATCGTCCAGCCCGTCGAGGCGGTCGTCGGCAAAGCTGCCCATCAGCAGGTCCATCTCGCGAAACCCGCGTCGCCAGGCTCGGAAGCGGAGCTTGCGGCGGCGTTCATCCATGGCGTGTTCCTTCGTTTTCATCGCATGCTGGCTTGCAAACTAGGGCCTGTGGAGGCCGCTGCACAGTCAATTGCGGCAAGGCGGGGCGTCCCATAGGTTCGCGCTGACCATGACTGACCCGCGTCTCGCCCCCCTCTTCCAGCCGCTCGACAGCCTGCCCGGCATCGGGCCGAAGCTGAAACCGCTTGTGGAGAAGCTGGTGGAGGGGGTGACCGTCTGGGACCTTCTCCTGCACCTGCCAGAACGCTGGGTCGACCGGCGGGTCAAGACCGCCTTTGACGAGACAGTGGCCGGCGAGGTCGCCACCGTGCGCGGCGAGGTGCATGCGGTGAAGGCCCCCTATACCGACAAGGCGCCGCACCGGGTGCAGCTGTTCGACGGCACGGGTTTCCTGACGCTCACCTTCTTCCGGGCCGACGGGCGGTGGCTGCAGGGGCAATTCCCGGTAGGCGCAGAGCGGATCGTCTCTGGCCGGATCGACGAGTATCGCGGCGAGCGGCAGATGGCACATCCCGACCATGTGATCGACCCGGAAAAGGAGCCGCCGCCGCCCGCGGTCGAGCCGGTCTACCGGCTGATGGCGGGGCTGACCAACAAGCGCGTGCATGCGGCGGTGCGTGCGGCGCTCGGTCATGTGCCGGAGGACCTGCCGGAATGGATCGACCCGCACCTGAAGACGCGCGAGGGCTGGTCCGGCTTCCGCGACGCGCTGGCAGGGCTGCATGACCCGGTCGTTTTCGATGAGGAAGCGTTCGCGCGCCACCGCGCCCGCCTTGCCTATGACGAGGCGCTCGCCCGCGCCTATGCCTTTGCGCTGGCGCGGCGGGCGCGCTCGCGGCGCCGGGCCCCTGCCCTGCCCCTCGCCGAGACGCGCCAGGCGGCGGTCATCGATCGGCTCGGCTTCCGCCCGACGGGGGCGCAGATGCGCTCGGTCGCAGAGATCGGCGACGACATGGCTGCGGCGACGCCGATGCGGCGGATGCTGCAGGGCGATGTCGGCGCCGGCAAGACGCTGGTCGGGGCGCTCGCTGCGGTGCAGGCGGTTGCCGCCGGCCGACAGGTGGCATTCATGGCGCCGACCGAAGTCCTTGCCCGCCAGCAATACGCAACGCTCGACAAGCTGCTGACGCCGGCCGGCTATGCTGTCGCCGCATTGACCGGGCGCGACAAGGGCAGAGTGCGGGAGGCCACGCTGATGGGGCTTGCCGACGGAACGATCCAGCTGGTCGCCGGCACCCATGCCCTGTTCCAGGAAAGCGTGCGCTTTCGCGCCCTCGGGCTGATCATCGTCGACGAGCAGCATCGCTTCGGCGTGCTCGACCGGGTGAAACTCGCCGACAAGGGTGATGCGCCGCACATGCTGGTGATGAGCGCGACACCGATCCCGCGGACCATCGCCCAGGCCGTGCATGGCGACCTCGATGTCTCCGTCCTCGACGAGAAGCCGGCAGGCCGCAAGCCGGTGCAGACGCGTGCCCTTCCAGATACGCGGGTGGAGGAGGTGATCGAGGCGGTCGGCCGGACGATCGGGCGGGGCGAGCGCGCCTTCTGGGTTTGCCCGAAGGTGGACGTGGATGATGATGACGCCTCGGCGGTGGCCCGCCATGCGATCCTGCAGGACCTGTTGCGGGTCCCGGTCGGTATCGTCCACGGCCGCCTGAAGCCGCAGGAGAAGGACGCGGCCCTGGAGGCCTTCCGTCTCGGCGAGACGCGGGTGCTGGTCGCGACCACTGTGGTGGAGGTTGGCGTGGACGTGCCGGAGGCGACGATCATGGTGATCGAGCGGGCCGAGGGGTTCGGGCTGGCGCAGCTTCACCAGCTGCGCGGCCGGGTCGGGCGCGGCGACCGGCCGGCATTCTGCCTGTTGCTCTACCGCCCGCCGCTGGGCGAGACCGCGCGCGAGCGGCTCGACACCCTGCGCCGGACCGAGGACGGCTTTGCGATTGCGGAAGCCGATTTCCGCCTGCGGGGGCCGGGTGACCTGCTCGGCGTACGCCAGTCCGGGCTGGCCGACTATCGTGTGCTCGACCTGACCTGCCACGGCGCTTTAATCGAGATCGCGGGGAAGGATGTGGAGGCGGTGGTCGCCGGCGATCCGGAGCTTGCCGGCGGGCGGGCCGGCGCGCTCAGTCTCCTGCGGCCGCTTTTGGATCCACTTGCGCGTCTGCCTCGTTCGTGACCTGCGCCGGGACCCTGTTCGCCGGGTAGTCCGGCGCGACGAGGCCTGCTGAGATGATCATCTTTGCACCTTCCTCGATGGTCATGTCGAGGTGGACCACCTCGTCCTCGTGGACGAACAGGATGAAGCCGGAGGTCGGGTTGGGCGTCGTGGGCACGAACACGCCGATGAATTCGGTGCCGAGCTTCGCGCCAACCTCACCGCGGGCCCGCGAGGCGAGGAAGCCGATGCACCAGGTGCCTTCCTTGGGGTATTGCACCAGCACGACCTCCTTGAAGGAGGATTGCTCATTCTGACCGAGGATATCGAAGAGCTGCTTGAACGGCGAATAGATCGTGTTGACCACCGGGATGCGGCTGAGCAGCCGGTCGGCGGCCGCCACGACTGAGCGGCCGATCAGATTGGTCGCGATGGCGCCGAGAATGGTCAGGCCGATGATGGCAACAAAGACACCGAAGCCCGGGATTGCGATATTGGTGTAGGTCTCAGGCTTCAGGAGGGGCGGCAGCAGCGGCTTGATCCGCGCGTCAAGGACGGTGATCAGCCAGTAGACGATGCCGATCGAGATCGCGATCGGTGCGGCGATCACCACGCCCGCGAAAAAACGCGAGCGCAGCCAGGCAAACAGCGTGGTCTTCGGCATCGGCTCGATGCCGAGCGGGCCTGGCTCCGGTTTCTTGGGTCGTACCATCTGGCAAAGGCCTCCATGGCGCCAGGATCCGGGAGCGCCCGCGCCCGCCTTGGCAGCCTAACCGTTTCGCGCAAATGTGGCTGTTATGAGTATGACGCAAGAGTTGGAAACGGCGCTCGCTGTGCTGGCGCCCCGGCTGACGCCGGATGGGGCAGAGATCGCCGGTCTGAAGCGCCTTTCCGGCGGCGCGAGCCAGGAAACCTGGGCATTTGATGCGCTCGACCGGTCGGGGGCGCGGCGGGAGCTGATCCTGCGCCGCTCGCCCGGCGGGGCCGCGCCGACCTCGCCTGCTGCGCTCGGCCTGGAAACCGAAGCAGCTCTGATCCGCGCGGCGGGGCGGGCCGGCGTGCCGGTCCCGGAGGTGGTGCATGTCTGCGCGCCCGGGGACGGGATCGGCCAGGCCTTCGTGATGGCGCGGATACCCGGCGAGACGATCGCCCGGAAGATTCTGCGTGACCCGGCATATGCACGGGCGCGGCCGCGGCTTGCGGCCCAGTGCGGCGTCGCGCTCGCCGGCATCCATGCGGTCCCAGCGGGCGATTTGCCGGCGCTGCCGGTAAGCTTCGGGACCGACCAGCTTGAGCGCTATCAGGAGGTCTACCGCTCGAGCGGATGTGCGCGGCCGGTCTTCGAGCTGGCCTTCCGCTGGCTGCGCGAGCATGCGCCTGAGCCGCGCCCGGCGGTTCTCGTGCATGGCGATTTCCGGCTGGGCAATCTGATTGTCGATGAGGACGGGCTGGCCAGCGTGCTCGACTGGGAACTTGCCCATCTTGGTGACCCGCGCGAGGACCTTGCGTGGGTCTGCATCAATTCCTGGCGCTTCGGCAAGTCGGAGAACCGGGTCGGCGGGTTCGGCCAGCTGGACGATCTGCTTGAGGCCTACAGTGCCGGGGCGCCGTCTGCGGTCCGCGCTGCGGAAATCGACTGGTTCGAGATGCTCGGATCGCTCAAATGGGGCGTCATGTGCCTGATCATGTACGAGGCTTTCCGCTCCGGCGCGGATCCCAGCGTTGAGCGGGCTGCAATCGGACGGCGCGCCTCGGAGACCGAGATCGATCTCATCCACCTGCTGGAAAGGGCCGAAGCCGATGCATGAAGCCCCGTCCGCCGCTGAACTGGTCGCTGCCGTGCGGGCCTTCATTACCGACACTGTCGCGCTGCAGCTTACCGGCCATGCCGCCTTCCATGCGCGGGTCGCGGCCAATGCCCTGGCGATCGTTGAGCGGGAGCTGGCGACACGCAAGGCGGCCGAGGCCCGCGAGGCGGAGCGCCTGCGCGCCCTGTTGCCGGATGCGCCGATCGGGGCCGATGTGGCCGCCCTCAACCACGCGCTCTGCGAGGCGATCCGCTGCGGCGGGGTTACGGCGGCCACGCCGGGCCTGCTTGAGCACCTGCGACTGTCGACAATCGACCAGCTGGCGGTTGATCAGCCGACCTATTCGGGCTTTCTGGCGGCCACATCCGCCGACCGAAAGGACCCTGAATGAGCCGCCTCCTGCTCGCGCTCCTGCTGATTGTCGCCCTCTGGTTCGGGCTGAAGGACTGGAGCTACCGCATGCTACTGAGCCAGGGCAGCCCGGCCATGGCGCCGGCGCCGGACTATGGCACGCGCGATGCCTGGCTGCTGCATCCGATTGAGCTTCCGGCGGCCGTCTGGGATAGCGGCTGGGCGGTCGACGTCTTCTTCGTGCCTGCGCCGGGCGCGGCCCCGCTCGGCCATGGCATGATTGCGGCCGCCGATCCGGCCATGCAGGACGATGTCATCCGCGCCTCGGCCGAGATGCTCGACAGCCTCGGCGCGGCAGGCCCGGTGTTTGCGCCGGCCTACCGGCTCGCCTCGCCCGCAAGCGCCGCCAATGGCCTGACGGCAGAGAGCCTTGAAGATATCCGCGTGGCCTTTTCCGACTATCTCGATGCGCGCAACAATGGCCGTGCCGTCCTTATCGCCACTGCACCCGGCATGGCCGCGCCCGTCGCGCAGGCCATCGCGCCCCGTCTCGACGACGACCTGCTGCTGGCCGAACGTGTCGCCGGGCATGTGGCGTTCGTCACGCGGGACACCCCGCAAGCGCTGGCCTGCAGCCCGGCCCCGGGCCTCGACTGCCCGCTGCTGGTGAAGGTTTCGGCGCAGCGTGGCTGGAGCGGGCTGGTAGCCCCGCGCCTGATGCGCCAGCCGGTTGCATACAGGCTCGCCGACCCGGAAGAGACGTCCGCGCAGATCGCGGCCCACACCGCGGCGGTGCTGGCCTGGCTGAACGATAATGCGCCGATGCTGGCCGAGCCGCTGGAGGGCTTTGACAGCATCGAGGTTGCGCCGATCCGGCGTCCGGGCGAAATTGCGGTCGAAGAGGCGGGCCAGTAGCACCGGCCGGGGGAACTCAGTGATGGACCGAGCCGGAACGTCCCGACAGCAGGGCGATCACCTGGTCCCAATGGGCGAGCGCCTCGCCATCGCCCATGGCGGCGACCTCGGCCGCGCGGAGAGTGGCGATCACCTCGGCGTCTTCACCATACTGCAGTTCGAGCTGGCCTGCGGTCTGGCGCGCTGCGCTCGTTGCGTCCGGTTCCTCATTCCTATCCATTGCAGCCGCCTTTCGCCTTGTATCTGCAATTGATCTAGAGCGCCGGGACGTGCGTACCACTGACCAATGCGCGGTTCGCACACGGCAAGGATGACACTGAACCATGGCCTTCCAGCCTGCCCTTGTGTGGTTCCGAAATGATCTGCGCCTGACCGACAACCCGGCCCTCCATGCGGCGGCCCTCTCCGGGCGGCCGGTGGTCGCACTGTATGTGCTCGACGATGTGAGCGAGGGCCTGCGCCCAATCGGTGGCGCCGCGCGCTGGTGGCTGGACAAGTCACTGAGGGCATTGTCGGAGGCCCTGTCGGAGATCGGTGGCACGCTGACGCTGCGCCGCGGGCCGGCGCGGAACGTGGTAAGTGATGTCGTAGCGGAAACCGGTGCCAAGGCGGTGTACTGGAACCGGCGCTATGGCGAGGCGGAGCGCCAGCTCGACGCGTCGATCAAGGAGGCGCTGAAGGCCGGCGGCACCGAGGTGACGAGCTTCAATGGCAGTCTGCTCACCGAGCCCTGGGCGCTCAGGACCTCAAGCGGCGGCTATTACCGGGTCTTCACCCCCTACTGGAAGGCGGTGCGTGCGGGCTATTGCGCGCCGCAATCGCTCGGCCGCCCGCGCCGGATCGATGGCATCGCCGCCGCCAGCGACCCGATTGCCGACTGGGGGCTGCATCCCGGCAATCCCGACTGGTCGGGCGGGTTCGGCCCGGTCTGGACGCCCGGAGAGGCCGGCGCGCAGGCGCGCCTGTCACACTTCCTCGAACACGGGATCGCGCGCTATGACGAGGCGCGCAACCGCCCCGATATCGACGGCACCTCGCGCCTCTCGCCGCACCTGCGCTGGGGCGAGATCGGCCCGGCCGAGATCTGGCGCGCCGTCGAAGCGCGGTTCGGCAACGAGGCCCGCGAGGGTGGCGGACCGACCAGCTTTCTGTCAGAAATTGTCTGGCGGGAGTTTTCCCATGTCCTGCTTTACCACAATCCGCGGCTGCACGATGAGAATTACAACCGCGATTTCGGCCACATGCCTTGGCGCGACAGCGCGGCCGACTACCGCTGCTGGACGCGCGGGCAGACCGGCTATCCGATCGTCGATGCCGGCATGCGCCAGCTCTGGCACACTGGATGGATGCACAACCGGGTGCGCATGATTGTCGGCTCCTTCCTGACCAAGCACCTGCTGATTGACTGGCGCGATGGCGAGGCATGGTTCTGGGACACACTGGTCGATGCAGACGCGGCGTCCAACGCCTCCGGCTGGCAGTGGGTCGCCGGCTCCGGCGCCGACGCCGCGCCGTATTTCCGGGTGTTCAACCCGATCACCCAGGGCGAGAAATTCGACGAGAGCGGCGACTATGTCCGCCGCTGGTGCCCGGAGCTGAAAAACCTGCCGCGACGTCATCTCTACGCGCCATGGACGGCTCCGCAGTCAATGTTGCAGAAGGCGGGAGTTGTGCTGGGGGAGTCCTGGCCGCATCCGGTGATCGAGCACAAGGCGGGGCGGGAGCGGGCGCTGTCGGCTTATGAAACCCTCAAGGAAAGGCGAAACGCAGCATGAAACGGATTGCCGTCATCGGCTCGGGCATTTCCGGGCTCGGGGCAGCCTGGGCGCTGAAGGACCGGGCGGATGTGACGCTCTATGAACGGCGCGACCGGCTCGGTGGCCACGCGCACACCGTTGAGGTCGACCATGACGGGACGGTGATCCCGGTCGACTGGGGTTTCATCGTCTACAACACCCACAATTACCACCACCTGACGTCCTTCTTCGGGGAACTGGGCGTTGCCACCATCGAGAGCGACATGAGTTTCAGTGTGTCGGCGCCGGACGGATTTGAATGGGCGTCAACCCTGTGGGGCCTGTTCGCGCGCCGGCGCAACCTGGTGCGCCCGCGTTTCCACCGTTTCTGGCGCACCATCCTTCGCTTCAACGACATTGCCAGGACCGAGCTTGCCAGTGGCGCGATCGTGGATACTACCCTGCGTGCCTGGCTGGACCGCCATGGTTTCGACGCGGATTTCCGTGAGAACTACCTCCTTCCCATGGGCGCTGCGATCTGGTCGACGCCGGAAGACGACATGCTGGAGTATCCGGCGCTGAGCTTCTTCCGGTTCTTCGACAATCACCGGCTGATGCACGCCGAACGGCCGAAATGGCGCACCGTCTCCGGCGGCAGTCGGCACTATGTCGAGGCCGTTGGCCGGGACCTCGGCGAGCGGGTGCGTTCTGGCCGGCCCGTGCGACGCGTGGTGCCATTCGCCAGCAAGGTTGCGGTTGAATGCGAGAGCGGAGACCGCAACCTCTATGACCATGTCATCCTCGCCTGCCACTCCGACCAGGCCCATGCGATCCTCGACCCGGCCTTCGAGAGCCAGCGCTTCCTGCTGGGCTCGGTACGCTACCGTCCCAACCGGATCGTGCTGCACCGGGACCCGGCACTGATGCCGCGGCTTCGCGCTGCGTGGGCGAGCTGGAACGTCATCAAGGGCGAAGGCCGCGAGCTGTGCCTGACCTACTGGATGAACCGCCTGCAGGGGATCGACCCGAAGTGTCCGGTCTTCGTCACCCTCAACCCGCCGAGCGAGCCGGATCCGGCCCTGACCTTTGCGGAAACAAGCTTTGATCATCCCCAGTTTGATGCCGCAGCCCTTGCCGCAACCCGTGGGCTGCGCCGCATTCAGGGCCGGGATGGCCTGTTGTTCGCCGGTGCCTGGCTGGGTTCGGGCTTCCACGAGGACGGCCTGAAATCGGGCCTCGAAGCGGCGCTGGCGCTTGGCGGGCAGGTGCCGTGGACAACCGACAATCTCGACATCCCTGAACTTGCGGATCTCGCACCCACGCCGGCGTCGAGCATCGAGATTGCCCGGTGAAGGACCGCGCGCCCCTGTCCCTGCTGAGCGGACGGACGACGCATGTACGGTTTGTGCCGTTCGAGCGGCGCTTCGCCTACCCGGTGCTGATGGTCGATATCGATGTCGACCACTGGGAGGCGGCCGGACGCCAGACAGCGGCGTTCTCGACCGATGGCGCGGGGCTGTTCAGCCTGCGCCGGAAAGACCATGGGGCTTATGGGGCCGCGTCGCTGCGCGACTGGGCAGCCGGCGCCTTCGCGCCTGCGGGCGTCGACCTTGCCGGCAAGGGCCTGCGCCTCGTCACCTTCCCGCGCCACCTTGCCTACCGCTTCGCGCCGCTGTCCCTGTGGATTGCGGAGGATCAAGACGGCCGGCCAGCCGGCATTCTCTACGAGGTCAACAACACCTTCGGCGAACGGCATACCTATGCTGCGGCCATCGGCCCGGGCCGGCAGGTGCATGAGGCGGAGAAGGTCTTTCATGTCTCGCCCTTCTTCGATGTCTCCGGGCACTACCGCTTCACCCTGCGCCTCGGCGAGGCGGGCCTGAAGCTGGTCATCGACACGCTGCAGGGCGAGACGCGCCAGCACATGGCCACGATCACCCTTAAACGGAAGGCGGCGACCACGGGCGCGTTCCTGAAGGCCGCGCTGGCACGGCCGCTGAACTCGATCGGCGTCACCGCCGGCATTCACTGGGAAGCCTTCTGCATCTGGCGACGCGGCGCGCGCTACCATGCCCGCCCGGCCCTGCCGCCCCAGCCAACAACGATTGCCAGGCCCGCCGGGGCATGGTCGACACCGGACAGGGAGACCGCGTAATGCCGGAAGCGCACGAGCCGATAACAGCGCGCCGACAGACCCTTCGCCAACTGAGAGGCGTGCCGGCGAGCTTTCGCCTCGCCAGCCTGCTCCTCCTGCGTGCGCGCAAGGGGCGGATGTGGGTCGACATGCCCGATGGGCGTGTCCTTGTCTACGACCATGGCGAGCCCGGCATCGAGGCACGCATCTGCGTTCATGACTATGCCATGGCAAGGCAGGTGATGGCCGGCGGCGATGTCGGCTTTGCCGAGGCCTATATGGATGGCAGGTGGTCGACACCGGACCTGACGGCTGTTCTTGAATTCTTCACCGACAATTTCGAGGCGTCCGGGCAACTGGCGGTTGGCGGCACGCTGACCCGTCTGGTCAACCGCATCCGGCACGTGTTCAACAGCAATGACCGGGCCGGCGCGCGCCGCAACATCATGGCGCACTATGATCTCGGCAATGCGTTCTACGCGCTATGGCTTGATCCGAGCATGACCTACTCGTCGGCGCTGTTCGGCTCTGAGAACATGAGCCTTGAGCAGGCACAGGGAGCAAAATATGCCGCGATTGCCGACACGCTGCGAGCCGGGCCTGACAGCCACCTCCTGGAAATCGGTTGCGGCTGGGGCGGCTTTGCCGAATATGCGGCGCGCGAACGCGGCGCACGCGTGACCTGCCTCACGATTTCGCCCTCACAGCGCGACTATGCCCTCAAGCGCATGCAGGACAACGGCCTCAATGAGCGGGTCGATATCCGGCTGGAGGACTATCGCGACCACAAGGGCGCCTATGACGGCATCGCCTCCATCGAGATGTTCGAGGCGGTCGGCGAGGCCTATTGGCCGGGCTATTTCGAGAAAGTGATCGACTGCCTGAAGGCGCGCGGCCGAGCGGCCCTGCAGATCATCACGATCCGCGACGAACTGTTCGACACGTACCGCACACGCACCGACTTCATTCAGCGTTACATCTTTCCCGGCGGCATGCTGGCGAGCGAATCGGCGCTGCGTGAGGAGTTCGCCCGTGCGGGGCTGCGCTTTGACGGGGTCAACTATTTCGGCGAGGATTATGCCCACACCTTGCGACTCTGGTCGCGGCGCTTCAGCGAGGCGTGGGATGAAATCGAAGCAATGGGCTTCGACACCCCTTTTAAGAATCTCTGGAACTTTTATCTTCATTATTGTGAGGCCGGTTTCAAGAGCGGCCGCATCAATGTGGGACAATTCTCCCTTTCCAAGGGGTAAGATTTGTCCCTGGTCTCCTGCGAGATTACAAAGGGACATGTCTTATGGAGTTTGTAGAGTTCGTGAACAGTGACACCCTTCCCTCTGGCGGGGGGCAACCGAGCCTGGTGGATGAAGCGCGTGAACTGGTCACGGCGCTTCCAACGGACATTGCCGAGCGCGCCATGGCGCTGGCTCGCGACGGTCAGGACATCATGGCAACTACACTGATCGCCAACGCCACGGGCGCAGAGCTTGAGGTGGCGCGCCTGGCGGTGTCCCTGTTGCGGAGCACGGGCTAGCGCCGCATCTGCCCAGAAGTTCGTTCGGAGCAAATGGACTCATTCGCGAACGGATACTTTCGCGAAAACAAGGATCTAAAACACAGGTCTGGAGTGAAACGAAAGACCGGGACCTTATACCAAGCTGCATGGACCCAAAACCGATCCCTTGCAGTGCAGGGCAAGCGCGACTGCGCGTCGGCGCCCCATGCGCCGTGGCCGCGGACGGGTCTTCATCCGCGCACATTGGTATTAGGGCAGGTTCCGACCAAATTGACCCACTTGGCCGCTTGGATTTTTCGTCAGGGCTAGGAGCGTGTCGTCCGGCGATGCGGGCATCCTGCTCCGCTTTCTCCTTGCCAGAGCACAAAAACCACCCCGCC
>CAYPQD010000036.1:0-23333 GCA_964412785.1 uncultured Hyphomonadaceae bacterium | reverse complement strand
TGGCCCGAACGCGGCAGCCCTGCGGCCAGCCATAGCGCCCGCCCCAGATATCGACCACATGTGCACCGGCCGGCCGCAGGATGCCATCTTCCGGGTTGGCCCGCGCGACGGGCAAGGGCGTGAACGGCGTGACCAGGTTCGGCCAGCGGCTATACACGCGGTCCGGCGCCTGCGCAGCGGGGGAGCGGGCCGCTTCGGCGAGCGAATAGCCCCAATAGTCATGCTCGAACTGGCCGACTGCGCCAGCGATCCGTGCCGGCGGATTGAACCAGACATAGGCATAGGGCGCGCTGGCAACGGTATCGACGATGAAGCCAACCCCGGTGACAGTGGAAAGCGCGGTGATGATGCCGCGCAGGCTGTGGCGGGTATGGAGCAGGCGCTGCAGCGCCACGGCAATCAGCACGGTCAACACCGGCATCAGGAACAGCACATGGCGCAGGCCGCTGTAGACGCTGGAATTGCGGACCAGGATCAGCGCCAGCGGGAGGATGAGCGCAGCCAACACGATCCGGATGCGCGCGTCACCCTTCCAGGCGGCCCAGACAATCGCCGGCAAGGCGAGAAGGAGTACCAGCACCGGTAGGCGCACCGCTGCCCAGATCGCGAGGTAATGGGCCGCTGACCAGCCCTCCGCTGATGGCGCCATGCAAGTACCCGCCGTCAGGGTGCAGCCGGGCCAGGCATGGCGGCTGAGATAGATCAGCGTCTCGGCGAGATAACGCACCGGCTCGCGCCAGGCGGCCGGCGTGGAGAGGTAGACAAGGAAACCTGCCGCCAGCCCAGCGATGAACACCGCGCGCCGGGCCTCGCCGCCAAGACCATGCTTCAGGGCCGAGGCATAGGCCACCGCCCAGAACAGCGCCATCAGCGGCAGGCTGACCACCTTGATCGCGCCTGCGAGCACGGTTGCAATCACAAGCCAGCGCAGCGCCCGCGCGAAACCCGCCGTATCCGCGCTCCAGGCGGTCACCGCCGCATAGAGCCCGAGGGTGTAGGCAAAGGCGAAAGGAACGTCCTTGAAATTGAACAGGCCGTGGCCGAGCCAGACAGGATAGAGCAGCAGAAGTCCCGCCGAGAAATGGGCAAGGCTGCGCGTGCCGCCAAGCGTAAGGATCAGCCGGTACACCAGCACGACGCTAGCCAGCATCCAGGCCAGCGCACTGGCGTGCAGGCCAAAGCGGTAGAGCGCCTCCTCTCCCGCCGGCGACAGCGGCACAAGAAGACCGGCAAGGTCGGTCAGGAGGACCGCTGGCATGGACGGCAGGAGGCCGTAATATTCCAAGTCATAGTGGATATCGTTGAAGTCCGGCGTCGCCCATTGGGTGAGCGCCCGCGAGGCAAAGGCCAGGATGTCCCGGTGGCCGACGAGGTAGCCGGCCTCGTCTGCGGTCGCACCGCCGACCGTCTCGCCGATCACGAAGACAGTGAGGACATAGGCAAGCGCAAGCGACCAGGCGATCCCGGTGAGGGTAAGTTGCGGGCGGCGCATGCCGATCACGGCCAACCATCCACCGCGCGATGCGGACCCGGCGGTGATGCTGCGGCCGGCCGGTTCGTCTGGCTCCATCATCCGCATGCCTTTCGCTCCCTTGCAAATGCCGAGCCCGTACCCTGGACGATCGGACTTGCGGATTGGTGAAAACCCGGCCGTTTGGCGGGCTGTCGCGGGGTCGGGCCTTCGCAGGCGGCATCCCAGGGCCTATGTTAGGCACAATGCCGCATAACAGCCCGCAGACAGGAGGATGACGAAGATGAAGGACTACCTGCAATTCTATATCAATGGCGAGTGGGTCGATCCGGTCGAGCCGCGCACTCTGGAGGTCGAGAACCCGGCTACCGAAGAGCCGTTCGCGCGGATCTCCATCGGCTCGGGGGCCGATGTCGACAAGGCGGTCGCCGCTGCGAAGGCCGCCTTCCCGGCCTTTGCCGAAACCTCTGTGGAATACCGCGCGCAGCTGCTTGAGCGCATCGCCGCAGAATACCAGAAGCGTATGGGCGAGATCGCAGAGGTCATCTCCGAACAGATGGGCGCGCCGATGTGGCTCGCAAATGCCGCGCAGGCGCCGGCGGGCCTTGGCCACTATGCCTCGATGGCACAGTACCTGCGCGATTATGCCTTTGAGGAGGTGAAGGGCTCCACCCTGCTGCGCAAGGAGCCGATCGGGGTTTGCGGCTTCATCACGCCATGGAACTGGCCGGCCAATCAGATTGCCTGCAAGGTTGCACCGGCGATCGCCGCAGGCTGCACCATGGTCCTGAAACCGTCGGAAATCGCACCGCTGGATGCCATGATCGTCGCCGAGGTGCTGCACGAGGCGGGCGTACCGGCCGGCGTGTTCAACCTCGTCAATGGCGACGGGCCCGGCGTCGGCCAGGCGATCTCCTCGCATCCCGATATCGACATGGTGAGCTTCACCGGCTCCACCCGGGCCGGCGTGCTCGTCGCCCAGGCGGCGGCGCCGACGGTGAAGCGCGTCTCCCAGGAGCTTGGCGGCAAGTCGCCGAACATTGTCCTGCGTGATGCTGACCTGCAGAAGGCCGTCGGCAGCGGCATCATGCAGATGATGACCAATTCCGGCCAGTCCTGCAACGCGCCGTCCCGCATGTTCATCCCGCGCGACAAGCATGACGAGGCGGTCGCCATCGCCAGGGCGACAGCCGAGAGCGTCAAGGTCGGCATGCCGAAGGAGGCCGAGCGCGGCGCCATCGGGCCGATCTCCAATGCCAACCAGTACCAGAAGGTTCAGGACCTTATCCAGAAGGGGATCGAGGAGGGCGCAACCCTCGTTGCCGGTGGTCCCGGCCGTCCGGAGGGCTTCAACAAGGGCTATTTCGCCCGGCCCACCGTCTTTGCCGACGTCACCAATGGCATGACCATCGCCCGGGAGGAAGTCTTCGGTCCCGTGCTCGTCATGATCGACTATGATGACGAGGAAGACGCGATCGCGATGGCCAACGACACCGATTATGGCCTGTCGGGCTATGTCCAGGGCGAGGAGGCCCATGCCCGCCAGGTCGCCCAGAAGATCCGCGCCGGCCAAATCCATATCAATGGCGCTGGTCCCGACTTCGCCGCCCCCTTCGGCGGCTACAAGCAATCCGGCAATGGCCGCGAATGGGGCACCCACGGCCTTGAGGAATTCCTCGAGGTCAAGGCCGTCCTCGGCTACCAGGCGGCTTAGGTCACTCAGGATCCTCCCCCGGCCCGGCGCCGCGTACAGCCGGGTCGGGGAGAGGCTTCTGCAGCTTCGGAACACCGGTGCGGGGTTCGCCGCTGTCAAGCTCGAAGGCGCCCTCGTGGCGCAGCCGCGTGTAGAGTTCCAGATAGGTGAGCTGTTTTTCTTCCAGCAGGTCATCAAGTTGCCGCTGTGCCCGCGCCTCGGCACGCGTGAAGGCGTCGCGCACCCGGCAATTCAGATTGGTGTCCTCGTCGCGCTCGACATGGTCGCCACGTCCGTTGAGATAGCGATCACGCCAGAATGTATAGTCGTTGAACCCGCCATGGGTTGTCGGATGGCAGCTCTCACCGGCATTGTCGGCACAATCTGACCAGTCGGTATCGCCATTGGGCTTGCGCTCCGAGACCGGAAAGACCCGAAAGAACATGCGCTCCTGCACGAGATCGCAGTCGAAGCTTGAGAAGTTTGGGCCGGCCTGAACAACATTCAGCCATTTGCCGACCGTGCGATCATCGCGCGTGCGCGGCCCGCCAAACATCTCGTCGATCCATTCCAGCAGGCTGCCCTGCGGAACGATCCCGCCCGGGATTTCCTCCACTCCCGCCAGTTCCCGTGACTCTGCCAGGGGGTGCAGCATCAGATTGTAGAATTCGATCTCGGGGCGATCCTTCATCAAATCCCACACGCCGTGTCGGGTATCGCGAATGGTCGCTGCAGCGCCCATGAACACGAACCGCCGGTAAGGCAGGTCGGGATGGTGGGCCGCCATCTCATTGGCGACAATGGCGCCCATGCTGTGTCCGAAGACGTCGATCTTGAGACCTTTTCCAAGCAGCGACCCGCACTCGATCTCGTATTGCAGCCGAACCAGAAGGCGCGCGAAGCCGCCATTGGCGGTCGCATCTGTATCGCCTTCCGCCTCGGCCTCCCCGTCATCCCAACGCAGGCGCATGTCCGCGCATCGCTCCAACTGGAGGGCCTTCAATGCCGCTGTATTGAGAACCTCGGTCTCAGACTGAGCCATCAGCATCTCGAGCTCAGCGGACTGCTGGGCCATGGGATCATCTTCCCGCCCATAGTCATAGGGGCTGACAAAGGGCAGCCGCGTACGGCGCACCATGTTGTCCCATGCCATGGTGCCGCCTTCAGCCAGGGTGGTCGTCACCAGGCGGACCGGCAGGAGCGCGCCGTACTGCACCGTCATTTGGGTGTCGCCGACTATGCCGCCCCGGTCATCGGCCTGGCATTTCGGCAGTTCGGGAAACACCACCTGCTTCAGACCGCCCGTCCGGGCATAGGGCGGTTCCGGACCCGTCGCATCCTGGCAATAGTGCACCGGCTCACTTGCACCATTGGTTTCGCTAAACCTGTAGAGATAATATGGCGTCTCGCGGCGCGCGATCACGCTGTCCTCGAACCGCTCATACTGGCTGAAAAAGCGTTGAGGTGCGCGGAAAATGCCGGAACCGAGATCGCCGAGCAACTTGGTCCCGGCGTGGGTATAGACCCGCGCGAAGTCCATGAGATCGTCCGGCTTCGGCGCATTGGGGTCTGCCGTGCCGTTGGTGACTGTTACCAGATGGCCGCCATAGGCGTTCTGGAAGTCCGAATTCCAGATCAGGAAGAGCGGGAAATAGCCATCGCGCAGCATCGCCGGCGCGAACACTTCGGCGTCCAGAACGGCGTTCTGGTGGTCCACCAGCCCGCCATGGGCAAACACAGCGATCCGCGGTTTAGCCTCCGGGGCACGTTTCTCCAGGCGGCACAGATATTGGTCGAGCGCTCTGAAGACGGAATCGAATTCATGCTCGGTCCGCCCCTCGACCGTTCCCTCGGTTCGCACCTCACAGGTCTGCGGGTCGATCCGCCATGTCTCGCGATCGCCGACTGGCGGCCAGACCTGTTCCTTGTAGACCCTGCGGGTCTCGCCGAAATCCTTCACCGCGACCGCGAACTGGCGGATGTCGCAGAATTCGGGCTTGTAGCCCTCCTCCGAGCGCGCGCCTGGCTGGCTGGCCCAACGCCAGCCTGCCGGCGCCACCGTGCCGCGCTCGGACTTTGGCTCTCCCCACTCATTTAGGTCCAGCCCCGTGCGGTCCAGGCAGTTTTCGATAAAATGCATGCTGGGCTTGCGAGCTGGCTCCGGCACCGGTTCCACGATCGACGTCGCGCAGCCCCCCGCTCCGGCGGCAACAATAACCCAGGCAATCGAGCGCATCCCCACCCCCTTTTCGCGTCCCGAGGGAAGTTAATGACAGGTTTCCTCCGCGATCAAGGCGTCTGTTCGGCCTCCATCCGGAAAATGTCGCCGAGATAGGAGACGATGTAGAGGTTGCCGGCGGTGTCTGTTCCGAAACTGGTGATGAGGGTGAGCGCGCCGGCGTCGGGGGCGAAGGCGGCATTGAGGTTCTCAAGGTCGCTCGCCGGCCGCGTCGTGCCATTGACGAGGTCTGCCGCCGGGATCGCCCAGATATTGTCGGAGCGGAAATCGGCGAAGATGTAGTCGCCCTGGTGTGCCTCCACCGGCCCGCGATAGACATAACCGCCGGTGACCGAGCGGCCCTGCAAGGGCCCGTCTGGCTGGCCTGCGGTCATCGAGCGGGTGATCTCCAGCACGGGCGGGGTGAACGCGTCATCATCCTCGCCCTTGTAGGGTTGCGTTCCCTCGCGCACCGACCAGCCGAAATTCGGATAGGCCATGTCCGCGCTGAGGCGGTTGATTTCCTCCAGCACGTTCTGGCCGACATCGCCGATCAGCAGGTCGCCCGTGTCCGGGTCGATGCTGCAGCGCCAGGGATTGCGAAGGCCAATCGCCCAGATCTCCGGCTGGGCCGCCGGCTCCGCCTCCTCCGGTCCGCCCTGGTCGGCATAGGGGTTGTCCGCCGGGATCGCATAGTTGCGGTCCGGATTGTCCGGATAGGCATCGGCGCCGCTGACATCCAGCCGCAGCACCTTGCCGAGCAGCTGGAAGGGGTCCTGTGCGCGGTTCTCCGGATCGCCGCGCCCGCCGCCATCGCCGACGGCGATGAGCAGCCGGCCCTGCGGGTCGAAACCGATCCAGCCGCCATTGTGGTTGGCGCGCGGCTGCGGGATTTTCAGGATGAGGTCCAGGGTCGAGGGATCGATCTGGTCCGGCACGCCGGAATAGCTGCGATAGCGCCTTATCTCGGTGTCGCCATCGAGGTTGACCAGGTTGACGTAAACCGCCGCGTCGCTCACGAAATCCGGTGAAAAGGCCAGGCCGAGCAGGCCCTGTTCGCCAATGGTGGCAATTTCGCCCGAGACATCGATGAAGTCGACACTGTCAATCGCGCCTGTTTCCGGGTCCAGCAGGCGCGCGCGGCCGCCCTTTTCCAGCACAACCACCCGGCCAGACCCGTCCGGCAGGCCGGTCACGAACAGCGGCTCGGCAAATCCCTGCCCGACCCGTCGCACCGCAAGAGTATCGACCCCGTCCTCAACGACAATCGACAGGGCCTGAACGATCGTGTCGCGGCCATCCGAGGCGCGCAGGGTGACGGTGTAGACATTATCGCCGTCGGCATCCCCCGGACGCTCGAAATCGGGCGACTGCCGGAAGCGCAGCGCGCCTGTCAGGGGATCGAACCGGAAGCGCGCCGCATCGCCGCCGCGGTCGAGCGAAAGCCGGACGAACCGGCTGTCGGGGTCCTGCGCGGAGACGCTGTGAACGATGCCCGTGACGTTCTCCGGCACGATCGCCATGTCCTCGCTGACGAATTCCGGCGCCTGGTTGGCTGGCACGGGCGGGGGGTTGAATACCGGCACAAACATCCAAAGAGCCGCGGTCAGAGGGCGCCCCGGCGCACCCTGTCCCGCTGGCCACCAACCCCGTCGCATCGCCATCCCTCCGCATCTGTCGCAGGCCGCACGCCTTGGCAGTTGGCTGGCGTTCAGCTTGCATACCTTAACATCGATTGAACACGAATAAATGGTGGAAGTTCCTTATGTCCCGACAGGCCGTCGCCCTTCTCGCTTCCGCGCTGCTCGTCCTCGGCGCATGCGCGAGTGCAACCCCCTACCAGCCCGCGCGTGACAATGCGCGCGGCTATTCTGAACAGCAGATCGAGCGCGATCGCTGGCGCGTCAGTTTCTCCGGCAACAGCCTGACCGACCGCGAGACGGTGGAGACCTACCTGCTCTACCGGGCAGCCGAGCTGACCGCTCAGCAGGGCTATGACACCTTCCGGGTGGTCCGCCGCAAGACCGACGAGGACACCCGTGTCGTCGCCACCGGCTTCCATGACCCGTTCTATTCCGGCTTTCACTGCAATTATGCATTTTACGGCCCTCAAGGACGGTATTACCAGCCCTACCAGCGCTTCTACCGCGCCGGCTACCGTGGCTATTACGACCCCTTCGGCTATGGCTTCGGGCCGAGCGAATACCGCGAGATCACCCGCTATGAAGCCAATGCGGAGATCAGTCTCGACCGCGGCCCAAAGCCCGCCGGTGACGCCTCCGTCTTCAACGCCGAGGATGTGCTGGTCAATCTCGCCGGGCGCATTCAGCGTCCGGAAGCCTGAAGCGCTCTGCGCCTCAGGCAAGACCCTCACGGCCAATGGCATAGAAGCGCTCGCGGCGCTGGCGGCGCAACTCTGCGGGTGTCAGCGCGCACAGCTCATCCAGTGCCGCGCCAATCGCCTTACCCGCTGCCGTAACCGCTTCAGCCGGCGACCGGTGCGCCCCGCCGAGCGGTTCGTCGACAATGGCATCGATCACCTTCAGCCGCTTCAGGTCCTCAGCCGTGATCTTCATCGCATCGGCGGCATCGCGAGCCTTGGCGGCATCGCGGTGGAGGATGGAGGCGCAGCCCTCCGGCGAGATCACCGAGTAGATTGCGTGCTCCATCATCATCACGCTGTTGGCCGAGGCGATGGCAATTGCCCCGCCGGAGCCGCCCTCGCCAATCACCAGCGAGACCATAGGCACGCCCAGGGTAAGGCAGCGCTCGGTCGAGCGCGCAATCGCTTCGGCCTGACCGCGCTCCTCACCCGCCTTTCCGGGATAGGCACCCGCAGTGTCGACAAAGCTGATCACCGGCAGGGAAAACCGCTCGGCGAGGTCCATCAGGCGCACCGCCTTGCGATAGCCTTCCGGGTGGGCCATGCCGAAATTGTGCTTCAGCCGGCTCTCCGTGGTGCGGCCCTTCTCATGGCCCATAACCACCACTGACCGATCGGCGAACCTCGCAAGACCGCCGACGATCGCCTGGTCATTGCCATAGACCCGGTCGCCGGCCAGCTCTTCGAACTCGGTGAACAGCCCCTGACGGTAATCGGAGAAGTGCGGCCGGTCGGGATGGCGGGCAATTTGGGTCTTCCGCCAGGCGGAGAGGTCCTTGTAAAGCTCGCGTAGCTGTTTCTCGACCTTCTCCTTCAGCTTGTCGACCTCGTCGGAAATCGACGGGCCCTCGCCGCTCTGGTCGACGGCCTCCAGTTCCGCGATCTTCGCCTCAAGGTCTGCGAGCGGCTTTTCGAAATCGAGATAGGTGGTGCTCATGGCGCGTCCTCTAGCCCGGCCTGGCCCCTGCGGGAAGGCTCCGGCTGTGCCTCTCCGGCCCGGCGGAACAGGGCGAGCGGCGCGCCGCGATAGACCGCCTCGTCATAGCGGCGATAGCCGGCCCGGGTGGCGAGGCGAATTGAGGCGGCATGACCGGGCTCGATCACGCAATAGCTCACTCCGCGCGGTCCGTCGCTGTCGAACCAGTCATGGATCGCTGTCACGATCTCCCGTCCGAAGCCGCAGCCCCAGGCCGGCCGCGCCAGTGCCCAGCCCGCTTCCGGCGCATCCGGCAGCCGGGAAATGCCGCGCAGGACCCGCATGAAGCCGGCCTCGCCGACAAAGGTGCCGCTGCGCCGCTCATGCACCACCCAGTAACCATAGCCGACCATCTCCCACATCCCGCGCAGCCGGCAGATCATGAACCATGCGTCCTGCCGATCGCGCGTCTGGCCGCCGATGAAGCGCACGACCTCTGGGTCCGCCCACATGTCAGCGGACGCATCAAGGTCACCGGCCTCGTGGCCGCGCAGGACCAGACGCTCGGTGACGAGGGTGGGCGGGCCGGAGGGCGGCGCCATCATGCCTGCGCGCCCGACTTCATCTGGTCCAGCATCGCCTTCATCGCTGCGTGCACTGTCTGGATTGCCTTGAGCGGGCGCACCATCACCTTGAAATCGATTATCCTTCCATCGGAGTCCCAGGCGATCATGTCGACGCCGTTGACATGGACCCCGTCCATCTCGGTCTCGAATTCCAGGACGGCCATGTCGCCGCAGTCGAACACGCGTGTGTAGCGGAAATGCTCGCCGCCCAGCGTGTTCCCGGCCGCGCCGAGATAGGCGAGCGTGACGGCCTTGCCTTCCTGCGGGGTGTGCACGATCGGGCTGCGGAAGACGACATCATCATGCAGCTGGTCGGCCAGCCCCTGATGGTCATGGGTGCCGAAGATCCAGTCCATCCAACGCTGCAGATGCGGTGAATAACCGGTGGTTTCAATCATCCTTGCCTTCCTCACGCCTGGCCTCCCTCACGCCTGGCCTTCCTGACGCCTGGCCTTCCTGACGGTAGTGACAGCTCCGCAGGGTGCCGCGCCGGCGCGCCGGTGTCTACTCGCCACCTGCCAGCTGACCAGCTGTATCCGGCTCCTGAAGGCAGTGACCGGGCAGTTGGCGCCCGGGCTGTCCGGCTCGATCCACACGCCATCCCGGGCGCCGCGCTCCTTACACTCGCCAGCAGGCCCATGAGTGAAGGCATGGCCGCGCGCCTCGCCGGTCTCTTGCGAAGGCGTCATCCGGGGGCAGATCGATGCTCCTGACACGCCAGCGCCTGCAGCAACGGCGTAAAGCCTTCTTACTCCGCTGTCGGGACAGCGGCCTTGATCGAAAGTGCATGCAGGCCGGTATCGAACTCCCCGCCCAGCACCATGTTGATGGCCCGCTGCACCTGCACGCGCGACAGGCCGCGAAAGCCCTCCGCCACAATGGTCACGGTAAAATGGGTCTCGCCCTGGGGAGAGGCGCCTGCATGACCGGCATGCCGGGCGCTGTCATCGACCACGTCCAGCACCACCGGATCAAAAGCATCGGTCAGCTTGTCGCGAATACGGCTCGCCCTGTTTGTCAATTCTGGTCCTCCAAAATGTACCGCCTTATTATAGCACGCCATGACCGACGCGTTTTCCTACCGCGTGAAATTCCGCGACATCCGGGTGAAGCCACCCGCGGATGAAACGTCACGCCAGCGCGCGGCACGGACGCGCACCTGTGAGCATAAGGGATGCGATCTCGCCGGCGACCACCCCGCGCCGCAGCCGGGCGGCGAAGGCCAGTTCTGGTTCTGCCAGCGCCATGCGGCCGAATACAACCGAAACTACAATTTCTTCGACAGCATGACCGAGGCGGAAATCGCTGCCTTCATGGATGCTGCCCGCCATGGCCACAAGCAGACCTGGCGCTTCGGCACCGGGCCGATGGGCGCGGGCAAGGCCGCAAATGCCCACAATCCGCGTTTCTGGCGCGGCCGCGACCTGTTCGAGGATGGCATGGCAGGCCGCTCTGCGCCGCAGCCGGCCGAAGCGCGCGGGCGCACCCGACTGCAGGTGCGCGCGCTCGGCGAGCTTGACCTGGCGGAGAACGCGACGCCGGCGGAGATTCGCCAGCGCTATGCAGAGTATATCCGCCGTTTCCACCCCGACAGCAATGGGGGCGACCGCTCCAGCGAACACAAGCTCTCGCGCGTCCTGCGTGCCGGCCGCACCCTCAAGCAGGCGGGCCTGATGAAGGACTGACAGGCTGCTGAACAAGTCTGGAGTATCCCTTGTGGTCACGGGGGGCTTGGGGCCGGGCCTCGCCGAACAGGCGCGCGTTAAGTCTCGGGAAACCATGTACCCCGGAAAATCTATCGGTGGTCGCATTCCTTTCCAGTCTCAATGGCCGCCCGGTGGTGTCGGGAGGATCGGTGCGCCGCCTCGCGAGGGGAGCGGCCATTCTTGGCGTGCTGCTGGCTGCGCAGACCGCCCTGCCAGCAGGTGCGCAGGTGCTGAGCCCGGAACTGGAATTCCGCCTTGTGCCGAATGTCGGCTATGGCTGGACGAGCGTAACGCTGCAGAACACCTTCACAGCCGCCGTTCCGGTCTGCACCTACGTCCTGCCCAGTGCAGCGAGCCCCCCCGCGACCGTGCGCATCCGCAACATCACCGCGTCCAGCTTTCAGGTGCGCATCCAGCAATTCGAGGACAGCGCAGCCATAACCCCCGGCGATGTCCACTGCGCAATCGCCGAGGAAGGCGCGCACACCCTCGCTGACGGCCGCCGCTTCGAGGCGCTGCGCGTCCTGTCGACGCAGACCAGCGGCAACACCGTCGGCTGGCAGACAAGCCGAACCGAGGACATCACGGGCCTGATCCAGCAGGGCTATGCCAACCCCATCCTGCTCGGCCAGGTGATCAGCCACAATGACAACCGGGCCAGCGTCTTCTTTGCCACCGATTGCGAGGGCCGCCAGAACGAGCCCTTTCTCAGCGGATTGTCCGACGGAGCCTGTGTTGGAAAGCATGTCGGCATGATCAATTCCAGTCGGGCCAGCGAGACTCTTGGCGTCATTATTGCTGAAAGCGGCAGCGGGACAGTCAATGGCCTTGCCTATTCGATCGGCATGACCGGCAACATCTTTCAGGGCGTTGGCAACAGCCCGCCCTATGCCCACGCTGTCAGCGGCGACTTCGATGTCGGCGCCGCCACCAAGGGCGGTGAGAATGGCGGCCATGGCGGCTGGTTCGTCTTCTATGGCAGCGACCCGTTGCCGCCCGGCCGGCTGGAAGGGGCGATCGACGAGGAAGTCGTTACCGGCGACACCAGCCGCACCCATGTCAACGAGATAGTCTTCTACTGGCTTATCGACGACCAGTCCGCGCCGGCGCTCTCGCTGACCAAGACGGCTGCCGCCCCGACCTACAGCTTCGCCGGCGAAAGCATCTCCTACAGCTATCTCATTGCCAACATCGGCAATGTGGCGGTCGACGCGATCAGCCTGATCGACGACCGGATCGGCGCCATCTCCTGCCCCGTGTCCAGCCTCGCCCCCGGCGGCAGCATGACCTGCACAGCCAGCGACACCATCTCCGTCGGCGACGTCGCAGCCGGCAGCGTCACCAACACCGCCACCGCCGATGGCATTCCCGCCGGCGGCGCGCTCACGCCGGCGACCGACACCGAGACGATCACGCTTGCCACAGGAGCGGCCGTGCTGGCGGTCACCAAGACAGTCGATGTCGTCGCGCCCAGGGGCTATGCCCTGCCCGGCGAGGACTTCGTCTACACCCTCACCGTCACAAATACCGGCAGCGGCGCACCGGACGCCGGCAGCTTGTTCCTCGTCGACGCACTGCCAGGCGATGTGGAATTCCGGAATAGTGATATCGATGGCCCGGGCCCGGAAACAGGACCGGTGTCCTTCACAGAAAGCGGTTCCACGGTAACCCTCAACCCGGTGACCGACATCGCCTATTCCGACGCGCTCGCCAAGCCGTCCGGCTTTGCAGCCTGCAACTACACGCCGACACCGGGCTATGACGGGAATGTACGCCATGTCTGCTTCAGACCCGGCGGGACGCTGACACCTGGCAACCCGCCGCCGGAATTCTCACTGAGCTTTCGAGCGCGGCTGCGTTAGGGCGCTGCCGGGGCCAGTCGATCGCCCGCCCGGCACCACGGCTTGTCCGTACCCAGCGGGACGGCGTGGCCCTGTGCGAGCAGGCGCGCCGACAGGCTCTCGCCATCATTCAGCACCGCATCGGCAACCACCCGGCCGGCATATTTGCCAAGCCGGATGTCATGCAGCGCCACCGCATCACCCGGCACCAGCCCGATCGCATCGCGCGCCGCCCGCGCCGAGGTCCGTTCCGCCTCGCAGCGCGGCCGGTAGACCTCAGGAGCGTCAATCGCGGCAAGGCGAACAGACACCTCGACCGTCTGGTCCACCCAGATACGCGCGCGCACCCGAATGGTGTCGCCATCGACGACCCGGATGACCTCCGCCGGGATCGGCCCCGGCAGCGCCTTGTCCGCATAAGCCGGTGAGACGGCCAGCAGAAAGGCAGCAAGCCCTCCGGCAAATGCGCGCCAGGCCGGCCGCTCCGGCGTCAATTGTGGACAGAGAGGCATAGGAGCGTTCCCCGAGACTTCCGGCTTTGTTCTAGACCGGTTCGGATCACGATTCAACCGTGGCTATGCATTCCATGCTGTGGATACCCCGGAAAGACCGGGTTAACACAATCTTAACGAGAGCCGTCATCCTCGCGCACCGCCCGCTCCGGCAGCCCCAGAAGCCGCCTCGCGGCGCGCCGGTGCGGCTCGCGGACATAGGCGCCGACAATCCCGAGCGCAGTGGCCAGCACCGTTGCGTCATCGGTGAAGCCTAGCCCGGCCACGACATCCGGAACCATGTCCGCCGGCACCACGAAATAGGCGAGGGCGGCCAGCAGTACGGCCTTGGCCTTGCGCGGCGTCGCCGTGTCGAGCGCGCAGTAATACGCGGCAGCGAGATCGTCGGCGAACGGGATGCGCCCGGCCACCCGCATCAATTTCGGCAGGAACTTCCTCCGCGTCGTGCGCCGGTTGCGCTCCACAGCCAGCGGCAGCATCGCCGTGTCCGGCCTGGCCGCCTCATTCGCCATTTCCCTTGCGTCACTCATTGGCGTCCCCGGTTTCGCTGCTAGACATCGTCTCGACACCCTCAGGAAGATAGGAAGGACGGACTGCCATGAAACTCGACTCCAGCATTTCCGCCGTCATCACCGGCGGCGCCTCTGGTCTTGGCGCCGCGACGGCAACGAAGCTCGCACAGGAATACGGCGTCAAGGTGGCCCTTTTCGATCTCAACGCGGACAAGGGCGAGGCGCTTGCCGCGGAAATCGGCGGCGTGTTCTGCACGTGCAATGTCACCGATGAGGCCAGCGTTGATGCCGCCTTTGCCAAGTCCCGCGAGGCGATCGGCCAGGAGCGCATTCTCGTCAACTGCGCGGGCACGGGCAACGCCATCAAGACCGCCTCGCGCGACAAGGAGACCGGCGAGATCCGCCACTTCCCGCTGGACCGGTTCGACCTGATCATTCAGATCAACCTGGTCGGCACATTCCGCTGCATCGCCAAGTCCGCGGCCGGGATGATGAGCCTTGATCCGCTGCCCGATGGCGACCGCGGCGTCATCATCAACACCGCCTCGGTCGCTGCCGAGGATGGTCAGATCGGCCAGGCCGCCTATTCCGCCTCCAAGGGCGGCGTGGTCGGCATGACGCTGCCGATCGCGCGCGACCTGTCGCGTGAGCTGATCCGCGTCAACACCATACTGCCCGGCATCTTCAACACGCCGCTCCTGCAGGGCGCACCGGAGAATGTGAAACAGGCGCTCGGCGCCCAGGTCCCGCACCCGGCCCGCCTCGGCAACCCGGAGGAATACGCCTCTCTTGCCGTGGAAATGTGCCGCAATGGCTATTTCAATGGCGAGGATGTTCGCCTCGACGGTGCGATCCGCATGGCCCCGCGTTAGGGCGGTTTCCGACCGAGCGAGGCGGCCCGGGCGCCGGAGCCGCCCCGGCCTTCATTTCCATTGGGTCAGGCCCTGCCCTAGTCGAGGCTGGCGAGTTGGGCGGGCGGGCGCAGGCGCTCGGCGAGCTGGCCGATATCGGCGGTGACGAAGCTGCGGATCACCAGCCGGGCCTCCACAAGGGCCTCCTCCAGCGTGAACTCGCCTTCCTGAACGGCATTGGCGAGGCCGAGTAGGGGCATGTAAAGCGCTTCGGTCTCGCCCTTGATGGTGATCGCAAACTGTTCGCCCTGCGCCTCTACGGCAGACCATTCGGCGCGCACACCGGCCCAGAACTGTTCAGTCGCGGCCCAGTAGGCGTCGGCGACCGAGACAGGGAAATCATCAAAGCGGCGATAGGTGTTGACGCCGATTTCGCGCACCAACGCCTTCGGTTCACCGCTCAGGATCAGCTTTGAATTGTCCTGCTCGTGGACCCAGCCCCAGGGCGTGATAACGTGCCGGTTGACCGCGTCGATGGTGTGGTAATCATCGCGGGTGGTCATGTCGCGGCGCGGCAGGGGGCGCCATTCCGCGTCCGGCTCCCATTCGGCAAGACCATCCTCATAGGTCCAGCGGGCAATGGCGCCATAGCGCGGGGCGTCATCGACCTGGTAGACCGTCTGTGACCAGGCGCCTGCGCGTTCCCGGGCCGGCACGTCGCGCCATTCCCAGGCATTCCCGCCGATGAACACAAGGACGCGCTCGGGCTGGTACTGCCAGTCCTGGCGCCAGTGCTTGACCACAAAAGGGCCGTCATCGGGACCGACGACGAGCAAGTGTTGCAGCGAGATGAAGTCGCCGCGGTCTTCGATCACGCGGACAACCTCGTGGCCGCCAGAGAGTTTCGGCGCATTCAGCTCATAACCCGGGACGAAGGAGACGGTCTCGGTGAAGTCGAAGCTCACCTTGTAGTTGCCCGCCATGGCGAGGATGGACTGGCGATCGCGCTCGAACCGGGGCTCGGCTGCGGGTTGTTCGACCTCAAGGGCGCCAGCGGCCAGGTTCGTCCCGGCTGGCGCGGTTGCGCAGGCACCGAGGAGCAGAAGCGGAGCGGCGAGGGCGCCGGCGGCGAAGGGGCGGACGGGTCGGAAGCGCATGGGGGTCCCTCCTGAGGATGGTGTGTCGCGGTCAGAGCGTGCAGCCCGGATATCATAATGCAATCGATTCTGACTTGCAATCGCAATTTAGGTCTGCATGCTGCATATGAGAATGAGTATCAGACTCATATGATAAAGGAAGATCGCATGACCGCTTCGAAGCCAACCTCGCGCGCGACGATTGCGCGCGCTCTGATCGTGTCCTCCTTTGCTGCCGGCGCCGCGCCTGCATTCGCGCAAGTGTCCACGGGCGAGGAGAGGGAGCGCCGCGAGGAGACTGTCACCGTCTATGCCACGGCCAATCCAATCCCGGTCTTCGAGTATCCGGGTCAGGTCAGTGTCATCACGCGGGACGACATCGAGACGCGGGCACCAAGCACGCCGTCTGACCTCCTGCGGGATGTGCCCGGGATCGATTTTGCCGGCGGCCCAAGGCGAACGGGGGAAGTGCCGAGCATTCGCGGCCTATCCGGCGAGAACATCCTGATCCTGCTCGACGGGGCGCGCCAGTCCTTCATTTCCGCCCATGACGGGCGTTTCTTCCTGGACCCGGAACTCATCGGGACGGCGGAGGTGGTGCGGGGTCCGGCCTCGGCGCTCTACGGCTCCGGCGCGGTTGGCGGCGTCCTCGCCTTTGAAACGGTCGACGCGGAGGATTTCCTGCGCGCAGGCGAGACCTGGGGCGCGCGGCTGCGCGGCGGTTATCAAAGCGTCAATGACGAGACCCTTGCATCCGTCACAGCCTTTGCCCGGCAGGGCGGCCTCGATGCGCTCGCCAGCTTCGGCCTGCGCCAGTCCGGCGACATCACGCTCGGTTCCGGCGCCGACCTGCCCTCTGATGACGAGATCGACACCGCGCTGATCAAGCTCGGCTATGCATTTACCGATGCGTTCACCGCCGATCTGTCCTGGCAGCGCTTTGCCAACATGGCAATCGAGCCAAACAATGGCCAGGGCACGCTGGGCAGCGGCGACGACCTGCTTGACCGCGACGTGGAAAAGGACATCGAGAGCGAGACTTGGCGGGTCGGCCTTCAAGCCGACCCGGTGAGCGACCTCATCGAGACCCGCCTGACCGCCTACCGGTCGACCTCCTCGGTCGACGAGTTCGACCCGACCGAGCCGCGCACAACCGTCCGCGAAATCGAGACGACGGGGATCTCGCTTCGCAATGCCTCCCGCTTCGACATGGCAGGGACCGAGGTCACGCTCACGCTCGGCGGCGACTGGTATGAGGACGAACAGGCCGGCACCGACACCACGTCCGGCGACGGCACGCGGTCGGGCGTCCCGGACGGCCGCTCGGAATTCACCGGTGTCTTTGCCCAGCTGGAGGCGCAGATCGACCGGCCCCTCGGCCTTCCGGGCAGCCTCATTGTCATCCCCGCAGTGCGCTATGACGAATTTGAAAGTTCATCGAGCCTCTCCGATGCGGAAAGCGCCGACGAGCAGGTCTCGCCGCGCCTTGCCGTGAGCTATGGGCCGGCAGACTGGTTCCGGCTCTTCGGGTCCTATTCCGAGGGCTTCCGGGCCCCCTCGATAAACGAGCTGTACCTTGAGGGCGTTCACTTCCCGGTGCCGCACCCGGTGCTGTTCAACCCGGCGCAGGGCCAGTTCGTGTTCGTCAACAACAATTTCGTCCCGAACCCTGACCTGACGCCGGAGACCAGTGAGACCGTGGAGGTGGGTCTGGGTGTCGATTTCCGTGATTTGGCGGTCGAGGGCGACCGGCTGCAGGGCAAGGTCTCGTGGTACCAGAGCGATGTGGAAGACCTCATCAACCTCAGCGTCAATTTCGCATTCGACCCGACCTGTTTTGCCCCGCCGGCCTTCTTCCCCTGCACGGCCGGGACGACTGACAGCGCCAATGTGGACACTGCCGAGCTGGAGGGGGTCGAGGCGGAATTCGCCTATGAGTCAGACCGGCTCTTCGCGCGCGCAAGCTTTGGTTCGATCGAGGGCACCGACACCCTGAGCGGCGCCGATGTCGGGGCGCTGACCCCCGACCGCTGGGCATTCGATGTCGGGGTGCGGGTCCCGCAATGGCGCGCGCGCCTTGGCACGCGACTCCAGCTTGCCGGCGACTTCGAGCGCCGCGCCGTCGACGCGAGCGGAATGCTGGCGGTGGTCGAGACGCGAGACGGCTATGCCGTGCTCGACCTCTACGCGACCTGGCGACCCGACTTTGCCGATGGGCTGCGGATCGACGTCGGCATCGATAACGTGTTCGAAGAGGACTATGAGCGCGTGTTCGAGGGCGTTTCGCAGCCGGGGCGGAACCTGAAGGTGGCGGCGAGCTGGCAGTTCGGGGGGTAGGCCACAGGACCCGTCGCGTTTGACCGCGGTCAACGCGTCGGCCCGGGCCTGCGGGTTAGCCTTTTCTTCAGGCAAACCGGAGCCGCACGGGCAGGCCATGACCTATCATACCCTCTTCCTGCCCCTCGCTTTCGAGACGACGGCGCCGGTCGGTACCGATGCGGCTCTGATGATCGCCAGCGCCTTTGGCAGCCACGTCTGTGCCCACCATGTCCGCCAGCGCTATCCGGCCTATCCGCCGATTGCGTTCTACCCAACCGGAGGGCTGTCGACTTCGCTCGTGATGGATGGCCATGACGAGGCGAGCGCAGCCCTCGCGCGACTGCTGAAGACCGTTTTCGAGGAACGCTGCGACCGGGCCGGGGCGCGGATCGTGCCCCCGTCGGAGGCGCTGAAATCCGCTGGTGTCACCGCCTCCTGGAGCGAGACGTCGGGCCAGCCAGGGCTCGACTATGGCCTCGCTGCACGGGTTAGCGACCTGGTCATCATGGCGGCGCCCGACCCTGCGGGCGTCTCGCTGGAGCGAGATACCTTCGAGACGGTGTTGATCCAGTCCGGTGCACCGGTGCTGATGGTGCCTGCCAAAGGCATGCATGCTGTGCCGTGCCGCCCGCTGCTGGCCTGGGATGGCAGCCTGCAGGCGGCCAATGTGGTGCGAGGCGCTCTGCCGCTGCTGGCGGCAGCCGAGCGGACAACGGTCCTGACCATGGGCGGCACCGATCCGGGCACGCCCGGGCCGGAGGCGGTCCTGCAATGGCTTGAGCGGTCCGGCGTGAAGGCCACAGTCTGCCATATGGACAGGCCGGAGGGCGCGCTAAGCGATCATATCCTCGAGCGTACCGCGGCGACGGGCAGCGACCTCATAGTTATGGGCGGGTATTCCCATTCGCGGCTGCGCGAGGCGCTGTTCGGCGGGGTGACACTCGCCATGCTGCAGCAGGCGCGCCAGGCGGTTCTGATGATGCATTAGCCGCGCCAAAGCACCCCGGCGTCTTGCGGGGATGACCGCGCGCGGCGCCCCGACGACTGGCCCTGGCAGGGCTGCCCCACGCAAACCAAGGAGGACGATACCGCATGACCAGGGCCAACAGGACAAGCGACGCGGCGCGGCATTGGACGGGCGAAACCGGCACGGAAACGCCGGACGACCTGCCCACTGCGCTGGTCGAGCCGATGCGCGCCGGGGCGACGGCAATTCACGCCTTCGTCGCAACGAGCCAGGACTTGGCACGGTTCTACAATGAGCGCCTGCGCAAGGATTTCGCGTATCTGAGCGCATTCGGCAGCTGCCGCAGCCCGGCCGACATGGCCGTGCTGTGGTGGCGCATGGCGAGCGAGACGGCCCATGACTATGCCGACCAGGTCGACCGGGTGATGGCCCTGTCGCTCGACGGGACGCAGGATGCGGCCGGCGAAGGCGCCGAATGAGACTTGGCTTCGCCGGTGCGCCCGGCCAGAGTGCCTGCGCGGTCAATCCGGAGCAAAGCGGTTGCAAGCCTCCGAAGTTCTTGAACAGGTCCTCAGGCCGGTTACGGCGTTTCTCGACGAGGCGCTGCGCCAGACCGGCCGCAGCCGTGTCCTGTCCCGGACCGCACTGCCGCTGATCCGGGCGATCGAGGCGGTGCCCGAGGCCGGGCGCGTGGCCGTTTTTGTCGGCACCAGCCCGAACGAGCGACCGGCCTTCGTCGCCGGCCCATCCTTCACGGCGGAGGAGGTCGAAGGGCTTGCAGCCCTTGTCGAACGCAACACGCGGTCCGATGCGCCGGAGGGGCCGATCGTAACGGAGCTGCCCGCCAGTGGCAGCGCGCCAAACCGGGTCCGCCTGTTCCGGCTGAACGTCCCGGGCGAGACCCCGGCGGCCCTCCTTGTCACCGTCCGCGACCCGCTGGACGATGATGCCACCAGCGTGTTTGATGCGTTCATGGACCAGGTCGCCCAGGTCGCGGGACTGGTGGTCGAGGACAGGCGGCTGCGCTCGCGCATGACCGAGCAGCAGGGATTGCTGAACGCGGTCGTGGACGCGGCACCTGATGCCATCATCCGAATCGATCGGGGCGGTACGATTCTCGACTTCGCCGGCGCAGCGGAAGGCATGTTTGGCTGGACCCGGACCGACCTGATTGGCGGTCCGGTCTCGCGGCTCATGCCGGCTCCGCATGCAGCCCGGCACACAGCCTATATTGAAGCGTTCCTGAAAGCGCGCGAGCGCCGGCTGCCGGGGGTCGGGCGGCGCCTGCTGGCCTGTCACAAGGATGGTCACCTGTTCCCGGTAGAGATCGCCCTCAGCGAGCTTGAGGGGCCGGACGATGTCGAGTTCATCGGCATGGTCCGCGACATCTCCGAGCGCGAGGCCCGCGAGGCGGAAATGGACGCCATGCGCGAGGCGCTCGATGCGGCGGCGCTGCACAGCGCGCTCGGCGAGTTCGCAGCGACAATTGCCCATGAGTTGAACCAGCCCTTGACAGCGATTGCGAACTATATGGACGCGCTGGAGCTGCGGCTCGCCGCGCCGGACGAAGCCAGCCTGGCGATCGCCCGCGCGCTTGCCCGCAAGGCTGCAGGCCAGGCGCGGCTTGGTGCGGAGATCATTCGTCGGACGCGACGCATGACCCTGAAGGGCGAGACCGAGACCCGGCCGGACGACTTCCACGGTGCAGTGGCCGAAGTGCTGGCGCTGGTGCGCAAGGCTGCCGCGACCCGCGGCGTCGAGGTGCGCCATCTGGTCGAGGGCGAGCGCACACCGGCCGCCTTCGACCGGGTGCAGGTGCAGCAGGTGGTCACCAACCTTGCCACCAATGCCCTTCGGGCGATGGCCGACAGCGAGGAACGGCTGCTGGTTGTCACCACGCGCGAGACGGCGGACAGCCTGCAACTTGTCGTCCGCGACACCGGTCCCGGTATCGACGAAATCGACAAGGCGCGCCTGTTTGAGCGCTTTTTCCGCCGCAGCCACAATGGCATGGGGCTTGGTCTCTCCATCGTGCGCCGCATCGCCCACGCGCATGGCGGCGAGATCAGCGTCGATGATGCCGAGGGCGGGGGCGCGCAATTCACACTCACCCTGCCGAGGCGTGTGCTATGATGCTGTCGAACGGTTCAGGAGCCCCTTGCGTGGGACAGGACGAAGCCTTGCGGATCATCGTCATCGACGACGATGCCGGCGTGCGTGATTCCCTGAGTGCGCTGGTGTCAGCCAAGGGATTCGCCTGCGAGACCTTTGCCGACGCGGAGAGTTTTCTCGCCTGTAGCAATGCCGGCGATCCAGCCGTGATCCTGATGGACCACTCGCTGGAGGCGGTGTCCGGCCTCGATGCCATCCGCCGGCTGCGCGGTGATGGCGACATTCGGCCGGTAATCATGATCACCGCCCATGGCGACCTTGACCTTGCCGTGGCGGCGATGCGGGCGGGCGCGTCCGACTACATCGAGAAGCCCTGGGACAAGGACGCCCTGTTCGAGGCGATCAGCCGGGTAACCGCGCGGGCGCGCTCAGCCGCCGACCTTGCGAAATCCCGGCGCAGCGCAGCCGATGCGATTGCCTCCTTCACCCCGCGCGAGCGCGAGGTGTTCGAGGAACTGGTCAATGGCGCGTCCAACAAGCAGGTCGCCCGCACGCTCGACCTCAGCCCGCGCACCGTGGAATTCTACCGAGCCAACGTGTTCGAAAAGGCGGGTGTCTCAGGTATCGCCGAACTGGTCCGGCTTGCCTATCTCGCCCGCGGCGCCGAGATATAGGGCGCAGATCGGTGCGTCATCCGGCAAGGCTGTGCCCGCAGCGATCGTCCCGGTCTGTCGGGTCGCCATGGATGAGGCGGACGAGGCCGGCCCGGTTTGCCACCCGGAAACGGTCCGGCCGCGGCAGGTCGATCAGGCCGCGCTGTTTCAGTCGGTTGAGCATGCGGCTCACTGTTTCGAGGGTGAGGCCGAGATGGTCGGCAATATCAGCCCGGCTCATCGGGATCGGCGTATAGCGGGCCGCGTCGGCGGGGAAACGCCGCTCAAGAAACAGGACGAACCGGGCAACCCGGTCGAGCGCACTGCGGCAGGCGAGCAGGGTGGCATGGCGGCGCGCTTCAATGGCTGAGCGGTCGATGTCGTCGAAGATCTCGGCGCGGAAGGCGGCATCTTCCAGGAGACGCCGCTCAAAGGCCTCGCGGCCAAGACAGGTGGTTTCCACCTCTGTCAGGGCTTCCGCGCTGGTTGAACGGGTCGCCGACAGGCAGAGCGAGACATATTCGCCCGGCCCCGCAAAGGCCTCGATCTGGCGGTAGCCATCGGCCGTGACGCGATAGACCGTAACGGTGCCTGTGACGATCTTGTGGATGCCGCAGTCGCTGTCGCCTTGATGGAAGAGGTGCTCGCCGGCAGCGAAGGCCAACCGCGGTCCTTCCGGCGCGGCGTCGCGGTTTCGGCTTGTCGTCCTAGCTTGCATGGCGTCGTGCTCCCGGTCGCTCCCCTCGACGATCCCGCAGGATAAAGACTGGACCAACCGTTCCGGCGGAGCCAGTGCGGGAGACTACGCATGCCGCACATGGCCGCCGGGTGTTGTCCGGCGTCGGGTTCACTCCGGCAGATCCGCAAGGGCGCGGCGCAGGGCCGCGGTGGCTTGGCCGGGCGTTGCGGACACGTCGACCACCGGCCATCCGGGCGGCACAGGCCGGGCCAGCTGGCGCTCCAGCACGGCCTCGCCGGCGTCCGATGCGTCGCGCCCGCGCCCGGAGATCCGCCGGCGCAGCATCGTGGCGGGCGCGTCGAGCCAGATCCGGGTGACCGGCGCATCAGTGGCCGCCTGCCAGCACGGTGCCCAGCAAGGCCTCGCAAGCTCTGTGATTACAAACTGGCGGTGAACGGGATTTGCCCTTAAACGGGGAACAGAGGTTCCTTAGCTCAGCTGGATAGAGCGCTACCCTCCGAAGGTAGAGGTCACAGGTTCGAATCCTGTAGGGACCGCCATCCTCCTGATTTCCAGATATCCAGACACTATCCCGTCCGCGCTCAACAGGTGGACATGCAGGCGCTTTCCGCCCGCCATGAAGTCGCGATCCGACCCGACGGTGTCGAAAATGCCGATAAGGGTGTTATCCGTTTTTGCGAGGCGACCCTTTGCGCCCGTGGGACGCCCCACGGCGCT
>CAYPQD010000035.1:0-23389 GCA_964412785.1 uncultured Hyphomonadaceae bacterium | reverse complement strand
GGCGCGGGCGGTTCTGGGGACAGTTGGGAGTAACAGGTGATGGCAGGTGAAGCGGCGGTGGCCATGGCAGACGAGAGCTGGGTGTATTGCTTTGGCGGCGGGATTGCGGACGGCGATGCCTCGATGAAGAACCTGCTCGGCGGCAAGGGCGCAAACCTGGCGGAGATGGCGCGGCTCGGCCTGCCGGTTCCGCCCGGTTTCACAATCTCCACCGCGGTCTGCACGGCCTATTACGAACTTGGCCGGGATTATCCCGCCAGCCTGAAGCCGCAGGTCGATGCGGCCCTTGCGCGTCTCGAAGAGGCGGCCGGCAAGCGCTTCGGCGATCCGGCGAACCCGTTGCTTGTGTCGGTGCGCTCGGGCGCGCGCGCGTCAATGCCGGGAATGATGGACACCGTCCTCAACCTCGGCCTCAACGAGACCACCGCCGCCGGGCTGGCCGCGCTCGCCGGCGAGCGCTTCGCCTATGACAGCTATCGCCGGTTCATCCAGATGTATTCCAATGTCGTGCTCGGCCTGAAGCATGACACGTTCGAGGAGATCCTGGAGGACTACAAGGAGCGCGAGGACTACCAGCTCGATACCGAACTGAGCGCCGAGGACTGGAAGGCGATCATCGCCCAGTACAGGGCAGCCGTGCTCAAGGCGCTTGGCAGGCCCTTCCCGGAAGATCCGCAGGAACAGTTGTGGGGCGCGATCGGCGCGGTATTCGGCTCATGGATGAACGACCGGGCGATCACCTATCGCCGGATCAACGACATCCCGAGCGAGTGGGGCACGGCGGTCAACGTCCAGGCCATGGTGTTCGGGAATATGGGCGAGAGCTCTGCGACCGGCGTGGCCTTCACGCGCGATCCCTCCACGGGCGAGAAGGTGTTCTATGGCGAATACCTGATCAACGCCCAGGGCGAGGACGTGGTTGCCGGCATCCGCACGCCCGCGCCGATCTCCAGGTCGCGCGCCGATGCGGTGAAGTCCGACGAGGCGCCGCTGGAGACGACCATGCCGGAGGTCTATGTGGAGCTGGTGCGCGTGGCGAACACGCTGGAAGCGCATTATCGCGACATGCAGGACCTGGAATTCACCATTGAGAGCGGCCGGCTGTACATGCTGCAGACCCGCAATGGCAAGCGCACCGCTGCGGCCGCCCTCAGGATTGCCGTCGACATGGTGGATGAGGGGCTGATCAGCGAGGATGACGCGGTGATGCGGGTGGAGCCCGGCCAGCTCGATCAGTTGCTGCACCCGACAATCGATCCGGGTGCGGCGCGCGACATCCTTGTCACCGGCCTGCCGGCGAGCCCCGGCGCGGCGGTCGGCGAGGTGGTGTTCGATTCCGACGAGGCGGCGGTGCTGTCGGAAAAGGGCAAGGATGTCATTCTCGTGCGGGTCGAGACCAGCCCTGAAGACATTCACGGCATGCATGCAGCGCGCGCGATCGTGACCGCACGCGGCGGGATGACGAGCCACGCCGCCGTGGTCGCGCGCGGGATGGGGCGGCCCTGCGTCTGCGGTGCCGGCGGGCTTCAGATCGACGCGGTGAAGGGCATCCTGCGGGTTGCCGGGCGCGAGGTGCGCAAGGGCGAAATCATCACTGTTGACGGCGCTGCCGGTCAGGTGCTCTCCGGTGCGGTGACGATGATCCAGCCGGATCTGTCCGGCGATTTCGGCCGGCTGATGGCCTGGGCCGACGCGCGGCGGACCCTGAAGGTGCGCGCGAATGCCGAGACGCCGCTTGACGTGCGCACCGCACGCGACTTCGGTGCGGAGGGGATCGGGCTGTGCCGCACCGAGCACATGTTCTTCGATGCCGGGCGCATTCCGCAGGTGCGTGCGATGATCCTGGCAGAAACCGAAGCCGGGCGCCGGGCCGCGCTGGCGCACCTGCTGCCGATGCAGCGCGCCGACTTTGCGGAGATCTTCCGGATCATGGGGGACCAGCCCTGCACGATCCGCCTGCTCGACCCGCCCCTGCATGAATTCCTGCCGCATACGCAAGAGGACATGGAGGGCGTCGCCAGGGCGTCCGGTGTTGATGTGCAGGGGCTCAGGCAGCGTGCTGCGGAGCTGCATGAGAGCAATCCCATGCTGGGTCACCGCGGCTGCCGGCTTGGCATCACCTATCCGGAAATCTACGAGATGCAGGCGCGCGCCATCTTCGAGGCGGCATTGATGGTCGCGCGCGAGACCGGGGCGAAGCCGGTGCCTGAGGTGATGATCCCGCTGGTGGCAACGCACCGCGAGCTGGAGATCCTGAAACGCGTCGTCGACCGCACCGCAGAGGCGGTGTTTGCCGAAGCCGGCATGACCCTTGACTATCTCGTCGGCACCATGATCGAGTTACCGCGTGCGGCGTTGCGGGCCGGCGACATCGCCCAATCCGCGGCGTTCTTCTCATTCGGTACCAACGACCTGACCCAGACCACCCTCGGCATCTCGCGCGATGATGCCGGGCGCTTCCTCAAGGCCTATGAGGCAGCGGGCATCTATGACAAGGACCCGTTCGTGACGCTGGACCAGGAGGGCGTCGGCGAACTGGTCCGGCTCGGCGCTGAGCGGGGTCGGGCGACCCGCCCCGGGCTCAAGCTCGGCATCTGCGGCGAGCATGGCGGCGACCCGGCCAGTGTCGCATTCTGCCACAGGCTCGGGCTCGACTATGTGTCATGTTCGCCCTATCGCGTTCCGATCGCCCGACTGGCGGCCGCACGCGCGGCGGTCGAGGCCGGGGGCTGAATGCGGGCCGCGTAGTCTGCGGGAAAGCGAGACATTTCTGCAACGCTGAGGTTTGAGGGCCCCGCATTCCCCGGCGAGCCTTCCTCCAGGAATATATCGGCTAATCAATGTCTTGTGACGGCGAACATGAGGCGACACGTCAATTTCCTGGCGGGAGCTGCGTGCTCGCTTCGCGAACTTGTTCAGCATCCATTCGGGCTGAGCCTTGTAAAGGCCGGTCGTGAGGGCGTATTCAGAAGGGCTGATTTGATCAGTGGACTGGACAGGCCGTCATCGCTGGCACGCAAGTTGCCGGACTGGGCGGCCGGGTAGATGGGACGGATCGGAATGTTAATGTTTGCGAAACGGTGGCGCCGTATCGGATCGGGTTTGCGCGCCCTGCGTGAGCGCGCGTCATTCTGGTGGACTGTGATGACCGACCGGGAGCGCCGGATCCTCGTGCAGCGTGGCATGACCCTTTCAGCCTGCGCGCTGGCCGTTACGGTGGCGATGCCGACACTCTCGCAGGTGCATGTCTACAAGCTGGCCGAGGCGGAGTCCGCGAGCAAGGCCACGCGTTTTGCCGAGACGCTGAACGGTCGCGAGGGCGTGCAGGCCGGCGAGTATGTTCCAGCCATTCTCGACACGCCCTGGTTCATCCGCGCCGAACACGCCATCACCCGCGACAGCCGCGCGATGCTGACCCGGTATGCCGGCCGCGACCGGGACAACATGGCCGTCGAGTCGGTGGTCAGCTTCGAGCCGCGCCATTTCGACCTCGCCGAGGGCATTGCCAGGGACCATCACTGCCTGAGCCAGGCCGTCTATTATGAATCGGCGAATGAGAGCGTCTCCGGCCAGATCTCCGTCGCGGAAGTGGTCATGAACCGGGTGGCCGATCACCGGTATCCCAATTCGGTGTGCGAGGTGGTCTACCAGGGTGCCACGCGCACCACGGGCTGCCAGTTCACCTTCACCTGCGATGGCGCGCTGTCACGCAAGCCGGAGGAGACGCGCTGGCGTCGGTCCCAGGCAGTCGCAGCCCATGCGCTGATGGACCTGCACGAGCGGCGCACCGGCCAGGCGACGCACTATCACGCGACCTATGTCAATCCGGTCTGGAATTCCGGTCTGGTCAGGACCGGCAAGATCGGCACCCACATCTTCTATCGCTTCCCCCGCGGCGCAGAGTGGGCTGAAGCGAACGCGACCCTGGCGGCGCGGATGAGCCGGGAAGATGCACGCAGAGCGGCGCAGGCCACGCGGGTCAGCGACGAGGCCCCGGGCAGCACATCGGACGCGCTGGAGACGGCCGCGCCGTGAGACGACGCCCGCGGCCTGGTCAGTGCGCAACGCGGCGCGGCTGCAATCTGGGGGCGGGCGAAGACACAGGAGTGCGGTCCCCCATGACCGATGACCACCAGACCGATATCGACGCTGCCTTTTTCCGCCTGCGTGCCACGAAAGACCGTATCATGGCCGAACTTGCAGGCTATCCGACGCCGGTCTCTAGCTGTGATGCGCAGTTCAACCGCCTCCTGAGCGACCGAACCCGCATCCTGCGCGCGCTCCAGGCGCTCAGCGACGCGCCCTTCGTGGCAACACCCCGCCAACCGGAACCCGGGAGGGGCCTGCAAACCCGGTAGGACGGGCGCATTGCCCCTTCCGGGGGTCAGGACCGTTCGCCGACCCCCTTGACCAATTGCCTGCGCAGGCGGTTCGGCATGAACCGGGCGGCGAAGCGCGCCTTTTCGGCATCCTTGCCCACCATGTAGTGGACCTCCTTGCCATGGGCGGCATCCCAGGCGCGCTCAGCCGCGAGTGAGACCGGATAGACCGTCTGGCCGGCCGCGCGCAGCTGGTCGCTCATCCTCTCATTGGCGCCTTCGCTGGCTCCCATGTCGAGGATCGGTGTGTCGATGAACCAGGGCATGAGCGACGTGACGCGGATGTCGAGCGGAGCAAACTCCACGTCGAGCGCCTCGGTCAGCCCGCGCACGGCGAACTTGGTGGCGGAATAGACCGCGAGGCGTGGTGAGCCGACAATTCCGGCGGTGGAGGCGACATTGACGATCCGCGCGCCAGCCGTCTCGCGCAGCAGCGGCAGGGCGGCGTAGATGCCGTTGACCACGCCCTTGACGTTGACATCGATGACCCAGTCGGAATCGTCGGCCGGTATCTCCTCGAACCAGCCATGGCGGCCGACGCCGGCATTGTTGAAGAGGACATTCATCCGTCCCTCAGTGGCCTCGGCAAAGCCGGCGACCGCCTTGGCCCAGCCGGCGCGGTCGCGGACATCAAGCGACGCGGTCAGCACCTTGTCCTCGCCGATCTCGGCGGCCACCTCGGCAAGGCCGGCCGCGTTGATGTCGTACAGGCCGACAAACCAGCCCCGCCTGGCAAACAGCCTCGCGGTCTCCGCGCCTATGCCCGACGCGCCGCCGGTCACGAAAATGCTCTTGCGCCCACGTGCCTCGCTCATGCGACCTCCAGGTTTCTGCTCTCACTCAACCTGCAGGGGGGCCGACATCCAGCCCGACGTCAAGGTTCGGGGCCGAATGGGTCAGCGCGCCGACTGAGATGACGTCGACGCCGGTCGCCGCAATCTCGGCGACGGTGTTCAGATTGACCCCGCCGGAGGCCTCCGCAATGCACTCGCCATCAATCATCTCCACCGCTCGGGTGAGGTTGGCGAGGTTCATGTTGTCGAGCAGTACCGCGTCCGGCTCGCCCTTCAGGGCCTCGGCGAGTTGATCAAGGGTATCAACCTCGATCTCGATCATCCGCAAATGGCCGGCATAGGCGCGCGCACGCTCCAGCGCGGCGGTGATGGAGCCGCAGGCGGCGATATGGTTGTCCTTGATCAGGATGGCGTCATCAAGGCCGTAGCGGTGAGACGTGCCGCCGCCGCAGCGGACGGCGCGCTTTTCGAGCGCCCGGTGGCCAGGTGTCGTCTTGCGGGTACAGACGATCAGGGCGCCGGTGCCGGCGACTGCCTCGACATACCGCGCGGTGAGGGTGGCCACGCCGGACAGCCGTCCGATGAAGTTCAGCATCGTCCGCTCAGCCGTAAGGATGGAGCGGGCGGCGCCCGACAGGGTGGCAATCAGGTCGCCGGGCTCAAGCACCGCGCCATCGGCCTTGGCAGCCACGAGGCGGGCATGCGGATCGGTGAGGTGCAGGGCGTAGGCGGCCGCATCAAGGCCGGCCAGAACGCCCTCTTCGCGGGCGCGCAGCCCGGCTGTGAGCGGCAGGTCCGGCGCGAGGATGGCGTCGCTGGTAAGGTCGCCGGCGCGACCGAGGTCTTCGGCGAGGGCGAGGCGGACGATCGGGTCGAGGATGACCGGGGGGAGGGGGGGCGGCAGGATCATGACGCCATGTCCGCGGAGTCGCCCTCGCGGGCAAGAAAGGTGCGCCGTGGCGGCTCGACGGGCTGGGGTGCGTCGCGCCGATAGTGACCGCCCCGGCTCTCGCGCCGGGCCAGCGCGGCAGCGGCGATGAGGCGGGCAACCCGCAGGGGCGCGGCTGGTCCGTGTGCGCCCCCTGTCTCGTCGATCCAGGCGAGGACGCCGGCCAGTCCCTCAGCGTCGCGGACAACGCCGCAGGCTGCCGACATGTGCCCGCGCAGGGCCTGGAAGACCGCGTCATCAAGGCGGGGGGCGAGGCTCGCAGCGCCGTCGCCGCAGGCGGGCAGGTCCGCGCCGCGCAGGCGCTGGGCAATGCGGTCAGCGAACACGAGGCTTTCCAGCAGGGAGTTGGAGGCGAGCCGGTTGGCACCATGGGCGCCCGTCGCCGCGCATTCCCCGCAGACCGACAGGCCGCTGACCGTGCTCTGGCCCCACAGGTCGCTGGCAACGCCGCCCATGTGGTAGTGCGCCGCCGGGGCGACCGGGATGGGCCTGATGCGCGGGTCGATGCCGGCAGCCATGGCGCAAGCGAAGACGGTGGGGAAATGCTCCGGGAAGGCCGTGCCGACCGCTGTGCTTGCGTCGAGGAAGGCGCCGCGCCCGGCGAGCAGTTCGCTCTGGATGGCGCGGGCGACCTCGTCGCGGGGGGCCAGCTCGCCGGCGCGATGGTAGCGTATCATGAAGGGCGTGCCATCGGTGTTGATGAGGCGGGCGCCTTCGCCGCGCAGGGCCTCGGTGGCGAGCGGCGCCGGGTCGCGGCCGACATCCATGGCGGTGGGGTGGAACTGGACGAATTCCGGATCGGCGATCATCGCCCCGGCCGTCCAGGCCATGGCGAGGGCATCGCCGCGCGCGGCCATGGGGTTGGTCGTGACCCGGTAGAGCCCGCCGAGGCCGCCGGTGCACAGCACCGTCTCCGCTGCAGGCAGGGCGAAGGGATCGCCGTCGGCCGACTGGGCGATGATGCCGGTGACCGCGCCGTCATCGCCCTGCAGGAGGCCGAGCGCCCAGGCCTGTTCCAGCACGATGATCGAGGGGCTGGCCCGCACCGCCGCGACGAGCGCTTCCATGATTGCCTTGCCGGCGAGGTCGCCAGCGACGCGGGCCACCCTTGGCCGGGAATGGGCCGCCTCAAGCGACAGGGCGAGGGCGCCTTCCGGCGTGCGGTCGAACGGTACGCCAAGCGCGATGAGGTCGAGCACGCGCGCCGGGCCGGCCTCGGCGATCAGGCGCGCAATGGCGGGATCGACAAGTCCCGCGCCGGCAATCTCGGTGTCGCTGGCGTGGGCCTCGGGGCTGTCTTCCGGGTCGAGGGCAGCAGCAAGCCCGCCCTGGGCCCATGCGGAGGAGGCGGCCTCGCCGAGCTTGCCGGGCGAGATCACCAGGCACGGACGCGGCCTCAGCGACAGGGCGAGGAACAGGCCAGCAAGCCCGGCGCCGGCGATGATGATCTCGGCAGCCGGAGCGGCGCCGGCGGAACGGATCACCCGATTGTCGGCAGGCATCAGGACACCGGCACCTGGTCGGGCCGCCAGAACACCACGAAATCGCTGAACAGGCGATCATACCAGGTGCCCTCCAACCGGCCGGGGCCGGTCGGGCGCACGGTGAAATTGTCGGCCATGTAGAAATCGATCGGCCGGCCGTCGGTGAGCGAGCGTTCCACCCGGCTCGTGATCAGGAGGTAGTTGCCCTGCGGCAGGACGCGGCAGCTCTGCTCCATCTCGGTCGGCGGCTCGACTGGCCCGCAGGTCTCCGATGACTGGAACCGGCAGGTGCGCGCGCCGGACTCGTCGGCATCGTAGATGGTCATGGTGCCGCTGATCTCACAGCCCTTCTTGCGGATCTCTGTCCTGAAGGCCCAGCTGCCAGAGAGTTCGTCGCTGTCCGAGGCTGCCGCGAGGGGCGCGTGGAGCAGGCTCGCAAGGGCGAGGGTCAGGAGACATGCGTGCCAGGTCATGAGATGCCGTCCGCCATCCGGGTAAATTCGCTGGCATGGATGCCGTGCGAGATCAGGGTGCCGCTCATCCGGTCTTCACTGCGGATGGTCAGGATGAAATCATCCGGCCAGTAATTGGAGCGCTCGCCGCCATCTTCAAGGAATTCCTCGATCTCAGAGTTGATGGTGAGCTGCGGCCCGGAGCGCCGGGCGATGCAGGACTGGCGTACCACCCAGGTGCGGTCGACGCATTCCTGGCGCGCGATCAATTCGCAGGCATGCCGGGTCGGCGTCGGACCGGGCGAGAGGATGGCGGTGCCGCCGAACTCACAGCCATCATAGGTCCAGGAGACGAAGGACCAGTGGCCGAGCACGGAGATGTCTTCCGGCGCCGGCGCGTCCTCGCCCACAGCAAGGCCAGCGGCCATGAGCGCCGCGACGAGGCAGGCAAGCCGGCCGATCATGAAATGCCGTCCACGATACGCCGGAACTCCACCGGTGCGGAGATGGCCGAGACGAGGGCGCCATACATGCGCTCGGCGCTCTGCACCGTCAGGGCGAAATTGTCCGGGTAGTAGTTCACCTCGACCCCTTCGATCGCGTGCTCGGTCTCGAGGAACTCGACAATGCGCGAGCGCACCGACACCTGGTTGCCGAAGCGGCGTGCGGTGCAGGTCTGGCGCACCAGCGTGCGGCCGACATCGGCGCAGTCCTCATGGGCGGTCAGCTCGCAGCCATAGACCCCGTCCTCCGGGTCGGGCGAGAGGTGCATGGTGCCGGTCATGGTGCACTGGCCAAAGCGGTAGGGGACCGTCTTGAAGCTCCAGGCGCCGAGAACGTCGCTCGGGTCGTCGCCGGCGTCGGCGCGGGCTGTGGGCGTTGCCAGTGCGAGCAGTATGGCGAGGCCGAGACTGGCGCAAAGAGTGTGGCGGCGTCGCATGTCCTGCTCCTCTGGCGATATCTCAAGGAGAGCCCAAGCGTGAGGCGCTTTCAAGGCCCAATCAGGGAAGGGGCGGCTTGTCCCGCAGCGAGCGCCGCCCCGGGGGTCTGTTAGAGAGCGAACCCGATCTCCAGCGGCGGCCGGCCGGTCTTGAAGGCGAGGGGCGTGTCGGTCTTCGGCAGGGCGAGCATGGCATCGATTGCCGCCCTGGCGCGCACGCGCACGGTCTCCTCGATGGTTACCTCGTGGCGCATCTCCACCAGCGCGTCGTGGATATTCTCCAGCGTGATGCGCTTCATGTGCGGGCAGAGATTGCACGGGCGTATGAAGTCGACGCCGGGGTTCTCCGCGGCGACATTGTCGCTCATGGAGCACTCCGTCAGAAGGACGACCCTGGCGGGCTGCTCCTGCTTGACATAGTTTGCGAGCGCTGCGGTGGAGCCGGCAAAGTCGGCGGCCTCAAGCACGTCCGGCGGGCATTCCGGGTGGGCAAGCACCATGACGCCCGGGTGCGCCTCGCGCAGCTGGGCAACGTCGCCAGCGCTGAACATCTCGTGGACCTCGCAGGCACCGGGCCAGGTCAGGATGCGGATGTCGGTCATGGCGGCAACATTTCGGGCCAGGTATTGGTCCGGCACCAGGATCACGGTGTCGCTGCCCCATTCGCGCGCGACATGCTCAACGACCTGGGCGGCGTTTGAGGAGGTGCATGTGATGTCGCACTCTGCCTTCACGTCAGCAGTCGTGTTCACATAGGTCACGATCGGTATGGTGGGGTATTTCTGGCGAATGAGGCGGACATCGCGCCCGGTGATCGAGGCGGCGAGCGAGCAGCCCGCCTTGAGGTCCGGGATCAGCACGGTCTTGTCCGGAGCGAGGATTTTCGAGGTCTCGGCCATGAAGTGCACACCGGCCTGGACGATCACGTCCGCATCGGTGACGGCGGCTTCGCGGGCAAGCTGCAGGCTGTCGCCGCGGAAGTCGCCGACGAGCCGGAAGATGTCCGGCGTCATGTAGTTGTGGGCGAGAATGACGGCGTTCCTGTCCGCCTTGAGGCGGTTGATCTCATGGACGAGCGGCGCAATCGCCGGCCATTCCATGGGCGTGACGAAATCCTCGACGAGAGGATAGAGCGCGTCGGTCGCCGCCTGAACCGCATCGGTGTAGGCAAGGCCCCTGCGGGCCTCGGTCGCGGCGCTGCGCGACGGTGCGGGGAGGGGGCACCCCGGCCCGGAATCAATAAGTCTTGCCATGGTCACCCTCCTTCTGTTGGCCCTTGCTTATGCTCATTATGAGCATTAGGTGGGCCTTCTTTCGAGCTTTTCAAGCGATCCGCTAAAAAAACCGGGAGCTAGCAGGCGGATCGCTCCTTTTGCGCAGCCTGAGCAAAAGGATGTTAGCCGCTCGGCAGCGCGTGCGCTAGGGGTCTGTCAGATTTGTGACAAGCCGGGCCCGTCGCGGATGGGGGCTGCCCCGGCACGCGGCCAAGCCTGAGCTGCGTGCACACAAGCGATCCAACCGTCGGGACCGTCCTAAACAGGCTTTCAGCCGATGATGAGCTGGCTGTTTACGGCGGCCGGGGCGCCGGCGGCGCTGGTCGGCCTGCGCGTCCCTGTGTGCGAAGCTGGCGCGCTCGCGCCGCAACTCGTCATTTCCTGGGGCCATCCGGGCGATGCCGGTATGCAAGCGGGCATGGGCCGGAAACCGCCCTAGCGGCGGCCGGCGGCCTCTCTGGCGCCGAGGCGGGCGAGGGCGTCGGCGCGCTCATTGCCTTCCTCTCCGGCATGGCCCTTCACCCAGACCCAGTCGATGTCATGGCGTGCGCAGGCCGCGTCGAGTGCCTGCCAGAGGTCCTGGTTCTTCACGGGCTTGCCCGCAGCCGTCTTCCAGCCCTTGCGCGTCCAGCCTGGGAGCCATTTGGTCAGGCCGTCCTTGACGTAGGTGCTGTCGGTGTGGAGCGTGACCCGGGAGGGGGCCTTCAGGGCGTTCAGGGCCTCGATGGCGGCGGTCAGTTCCATCCGGTTGTTGGTGGTCGCCGGAGCGCTGCCATGGAGCGCCTTCTCATGTGCACCGGAGCGCAGGATGGCGCCCCAGCCGCCCGGTCCCGGATTGCCCGAACAGGCACCATCAGTCCATATCTCGACGAGGGTAGGGGTCTCGGTCAGGGCGCTTTCCTCCGGCTGGCGGCGGAAAGACTGGGTACAGGGCGCCGAGACGGTGGGCAAGCGCCGGCCGGAGCGGCAGGGCGGCGCGTTCAGAACGCCTCGACCTCGATCTCTCGGACCTGCCGGGCGGGGCGCACGACCAGCCGGAAAAGGCCGGCGCAGCCCATGCCGGCGATGGCGCCAATGAGCGCACCGGTCAGGGCCGCTCCCGACAGGCGCTGGGCAAGCGCCGTCGCACCGCCATTGCCGGTCTCGCCATAGACGGCCAGCACGCCGAACAGGCTGACGGCGATGACACTGGTCGCCCCCCAGATCGCACCCCATCGGTAATAGGGCGCGGGCGCGACAATACGGCGCCGCGGGAAGCGGGCGAGCGAGAAGGCCATAGCCACCCAGGCGGTCGGGATGGTGAAGTAGAAGAAGAACCAGTTGAGCGCGGATGCGAGGGCGGCGATGGCGGCGCCCTGCAGCAGGGGGACCCCCGCTTCGCCCAGGGTGGCGAAATTGTCTGACAGCCCGAGCAGCGCCGCCCCGGACTGCATGGCGAACAGCGCGGTGATCCCCAGAATGGCGACAGACAGGCATGCTGCAGGCCCGAGCAGGACCACCGCCAGCCAGACGCGCCTGACCTTGTGCGGCGCGGTGCGGGCATAGGCGGGCGAAGGGTTCAAGGTCTCGGTCATGGCAGGACCCTCAGGCGCCATAGGCTTCTGGTTCGCTTGCCGATCGGTGGAACACCAGCCTTGAGGCATAATCGAGAGGGTTTTTGGGCTTCACAAGGGCGTCGTCCGGCGTGTCCGTCCAGTCAACCAGCCGTGTCAGGAAAAAGCGCAGCGCCGCCCCGCGCGCCAGCAGGGGCAGGGCGCTGCGTTCGTCCGGCTGGAGCGGGCGCACGGCTGCATAGCCACCTAGCAGGGCGCGGCCCCGGTCGATGTCATAGGCGCCGCCCGCGTCGAATGCCCAGGCATTGAGGCAGACGGCGATATCATAGGCGAGCGCGTCGGTGCAGGCGAAATAGAAGTCGATGACCCCGGAGACGGTGTCTCCGAGAAAGAAGGCATTGTCGGGAAAGAGGTCGGCGTGAATGGTGCCGCGGGGCAACTGGCCACTCAGGGTGCGGGCCGATGCGATGGCGGCCAGATCTTCGTCGATGACGCCGGCAAGGCCAGGCAGAAGGCCCTCCGCCACACCGGCGCGCCCGGCCCAGAGGCGCGGCCAGGCGACCGGGCCGAGATCATTGGCGCGCACGCCGGCAAAGCCCTGCAGGGCTGCGTGCATCCGCGCCAGCGCGCGGCCCAACTCCCGGCACTGGGCAGGATTAGGCGCGTCGGGGCTGAGCCCGTCAAGAAAGCTCACGATCACGGCCGGCCTGCCGGCGAGCGTGCGCAGCGCCGTGCCGTCGCGGGCAGCCACGGGCTGCGGGCAGGGAAAGCCGGTGGCGGCGAGGTGGCGCTTCAGGTCGATGAAATAGGGCAGGTCCCGTGGCGCGACGCGCTTTTCGAAAAGGGTCAGGATGAAGCGGCCCCGCTCCGTTTCGAGATAGTAGTTGGAGTTCTCCACCCCCTCCGCGATGCCCTTGAGGGCAACCGGCCGGCCAAGCTCATAGCCGTCCAGGAACCGATCCAGCGCGGCGTCGTCGATGTGCGTGTAGACGGCCATGGTGACGGGCGCCGGACTAGCCGGAGCGCCCGATCATGTCCCGCTGCAATGTCCGCCCGGCGAGCAGGTAGTGCAGCGCCGCCCAGGCATAGCCGAAGCAGAAGAGGATGATCGACCATTGCAGCCCGCGCGCGTCGGCGCTCCTGCAGGCGTCCACCTCTGCCGTTGCGAGGCCGGCGAGGTCCTTGCAGGCCGCCAGCGTCAGGCCGAGATCAGCGCCGGAAATGAAGAGCGACTTCAGGAAGGTGGAGAGGATTCCGATGAGCGGCGGGCCGAGGCCATAGCCGAGCAGGTTGACCACGAACAGCGTGATCGCCACCGAGGTCGCCCGCATCCGGCTGTCGACGACGCCGCCGGCGACGGCGTACATGGGACCCAGATAATAATAGTGGATCATCGCCGCGATCATCAGCGGCGGCATGGCAAGCCAGAGATTCTCAAGCAGGAAGCCGACGGCATAGAATGGCACCGACAGCGCCATGCCGAGCGCCGGGATCCAGGACAGTGCCGTCGGGTGGCGCACCGCCAGCTTGTCGGCAAGATAGCCGGAGGTGAACACGCCGATCGCCGCCATCAGGCCGACAATCACCCCGAACAGGAGTGCCGCATCCTGGATGGTCAGGCCATGGGTGCGGATCAGGAAGGAGGTGGTGAACTGGCCGACACCATAGCCGACGAAGGAGGCCACTGTCGCGCCGGCCACCACATGCCAATAGGTCGGCTTCCTCATAAGCACCGACAGCGCCTCGCCAAAGCTCGCACGCGCCTGGTTCTGCAGGGCGACCGGATCGGTGTAGCCGCGCGGCGGCTCGGTGATGGTTGCCTTGACAAGGATGGCGAGGAGCACGCCGGGAATGCCGACCACGAGGAAGGCCACCCGCCAGCCCTCGATGGTCTCCCAGTCCAGTGCATTGACGGCCCAGCTCCAGCCAAGCCCCTGGAGGAAGCCGGCAACATTGCTGCCATCGAGATTGCCGGCCACAAAGCCTCCAAAAACGGCGGCGAACATGCCGCCAAGCGGGACCCCGAGAGCGTAGACCGACACCGCCGTCGCCCGGCTGGTCGGCTTGAAATAGTCGGCGATCAGGGACTGCGCCGGCGGGGTGCAGCCGGCCTCGCCAATGCTGACGCCGATGCGGAAGAGGAACAGGACGAGGAAACTCGTCGCGATGCCGCACAACGCGGTCATCAGGCTCCAGAGCGCGATGGCGATGGCGATGATCCAGACCCGGTGATAGCGCTCAGCGGCCCGCGCGATCGGAATGCCGAGAACGGTGTAAAGCACCGCGAAGGCCGGCCCGCCAAGCAGGCCCATCTGCCAGTCCTCCACCTGGAAGGAGAGTTTGATCGGCTCGGTCAGGATGTTGATGATGGTCCGGTCGATGAAATTGAAGACGTAGACCATCAGCAGCGTTCCGAGCACATAGGCGCGGTAGTCCTTCGAGCCAAAGCCGTGATTGACCGGTTCGGCAGCCGCTGGTGTGGCGGGCGTGGTGGCAGCGGTTGTCGTCATGCGGGCGCTCCCGGGGCCTGCCTGCCGAGGGCCTGGTCACGCACGAGCGTGCGGCCCGACAGGATGAAGAAGAGGCCGGCTATCGCGAACAAGCCGGTGGCGAGGGCGCAGGCCCACCGGACACCATGGCCCCGGGCCTGGCGGCAAGCCTCGACAAGCTCGCCGGCAAGGCCCGGATCGGTGAGGCTGCAGGTTGCCGTCAGCTGACCGGCATAAGGGCTTGCAGCAATCCAGCTGGTCGTCAGGGTGTCGGCGACAAGGCCAAAGACAGGCGGCCCGGCGCCGTAACCGAGCAGGTTGACGATGAACAGCAAGATCGCGATCGAGGTGGCCCGCACCCGCAGGCTCACCACCGACTGGGCAATATTGTACTGGGCGCCGAGGTAGAAGTACTGGAGTGTGCTGGCAAGCATGAGGGCAACCAGCATGACCACCGGCGAGGCGGCAAAGAAGGCGTAGGCGTAGACCGGAAAGCAGAACAGGAACGCAATGCCAGGCACCCAGGACGGCGCGGTCAGGCTGTTGCGGGAGGCCTTTTCGGTGAGGTAGCCGCCGAGGAAAGCGCCGAGCGTACCGGCCGCGCCGACCGGCGCCATGAACATGATTGCCGTTTCGGCCGGTGTGTAACCCTGGTTGAAGACCACGTGCTGGGGTTGCAGTCCGATAAGGGCGTAGCCGGCGAATGCTGCGAGTGTCGCGCCGGTCGCCATCACCCAGAAGGTTGGTCTGGAGACAATCTCTGCGAGCGCCTGGCCGAAACTGGCGCGCTCAGGGCGTGCACTGCCAGGCGGGTCGGAGTAGCCGCGCGGCGGCTCCTTGATGGTCAGGAGCACGAGGACGCCGAGCAGGATCCCGGGCGCGCCGACATATATGAAGGCCTCACGCCAGGTGAAGAGTTGCAGGATGAAGCCGCCACCGAGCTGGGCAAAGACGCCGCCTGCCGTCACGCCCATGGCGTAGATGCCGAGCGCGGTCGGGCGCGCAATCGGCCGGTAATAATCGGAAATCAGGGAATTTGCCGGCGGCGTGCAGCCTGCCTCGCCGATCCCCACCAGCATCCGCGCCACCAACAGGGTCAGAAAGCCGACAGCAAAGCCGCACAGCACCGTCGCCACCGACCAGAGGATGACGCAGACACCGATGATCCTGACCCTGCTCATGCGTTCTGACAGGGACGCGATGGGGATGCCGAGAATGGTGTAGAACAGCGCGAAGCCGATCCCCGAAAGCAGGCCGAACTGGAACTGGCTGAGGGCGAACTCGTTGATGATCGGGACGCTGACGACGCTGATCAGGATGCGGTCAATGAAATTGAAGGTGTAGACCACTGTCAGGGTCAGCAGGACATAAGTGCGATACCCGAAGCGGCCATAGCTCTCGCCAAGGTCTGTGTCGCGGCGAATGCCTGCGGCCACGTCGCTCATTCCACTCCTCCCCTGTTGCGTGCACTTCGCGGCGCAGCGCCTGAACTGGTCCCCTAACTAAGAGCCTCCCGCCCGCCGAGGCAACCGATTTCGCCGGTGCAGGGCCCCGCCGGCATCCCAGGTCGCGGCAAATTTGCAGCGTTGGGCTCATGCCTTCCGTGTGCGGGCGTTATACCCATGCGCGCGAATGAAGACTCATCTGCGGCCGCGGGCCCTGACGCCTCAGATCAGGCCGGCGCTCTTGAAGCTGGTGACGCCGGCACGCCCGGCGATCAGATGATCGTGGACGGTGATGTCGAGCGGGCCCAGCGCATCGATGATCTCGCGGGTCATGTCGATGTCGGCGCGCGACGGTGTCGGGTCGCCGGAGGGATGGTTGTGGACCAGGATCAGTGCCGAGGCGGCGAGTTCCAGCGCCCGGCGGGCGATCTCGCGCGGGTAGACCGGGGCGTGGTCGACGGTGCCGTGCCCCATTACCTCGTCGGCGATCAGCTGGTTCTTGCGGTCGAGGAAAAGCACCCTGAACTGCTCGCGCGTTTCGTGTTGCAGGCTGGTGCGGACATAGGCCAGCAGGCCGGTCCACGAGGAGATGACCGGCCGGGCGGCGAGTTCCTCGCGGGCTGTGCGCAGGTGCAGTTCAGCCACCGTCCTCAGATATGCTGCCGCGGTCTCGCCGACGCCCTCGACCTTTGTCAGCGCGCCGGGCTCGGCCGCCAGCACGCCGGACAATGAGCCGAAGCGGGCGAGCAGGGCCTTGGCGACAGGCTTGACGTCGCGGCGCGGGATGAAGGCGAACAGCAGGGTTTCCAGAAGCTCATAGTCGTCCAGCGCGCCGGCCCCCCGGCTCAGCAGTTTGCTGCGCAGCCTTTCGCGATGGCCCTGCCAGTGGGGTTTGGTTTGGGTCGCCATGCCGGCCAACTCAGCCGATGTCCACCTTGTGGGGCTGGTGCCAGCCCTTCGGGCTTGTGGTGAAGATCTCCACCCCGTCCTCGGTGACGCCGACCGAATGCTCGTACTGGGCCGAGAGCTGGCGATCGCGCGTGACCGCCGTCCAGCCATCGGAGAGGATGGCGGCATCCTTGCGGCCGAGATTGAGCATCGGTTCCACGGTGAAGAACATGCCGGGCTTCAGCTCCGGGCCGGTGCCGGACTGAGCGGAGTGGACCACATTGGGCTCGTCATGGAACAGCCGGCCGAGGCCATGGCCGCAGAAATCCTCCACCACCGAGACCCGGTTGCGGCGCGCCACTGCGCTGATCGCCGCGCCGATATCGCCGAGGCGCACGCCCGGCCTGATCGTCTCTATGCCGGCCATCATCGCCTCATAGGTGATGTCCATCAGGCGCTCGGCTTTCCGCTTCGGGATGCCGGCGGCGAACATGCGCGAATGGTCGCCATGCCAGCCATCAAGGATCACGGTGACGTCGACATTGAGGATGTCGCCTTCGCGCAGCGGCTTCTCGCCCGGCATGCCATGGCAGATCACATGGTTCAGCGAGATGCAGGAGGCGTAGCGATAGCCGCGATAACCGATGGTTGCCGACAGGGCGCCATGGTCGCGCACGAAATCATGGACCAGCCGGTCGAGGTGCGCGGTGGTGACGCCCGGTCGGACCTCGCCGACCAGCATGTCCAGGCATTCGGCGACCAGTCGTCCGGCCCGGCGCATCCCGTCAAAACCCTCCGCATCGTGGAGGCGGATCTCGCCGGTCCGGACTGGCAGGGTATCGGCGCTGGTAGGATACATGGACGGCAGTGCTCCATCGCTCAGGCGATCATGGCGGGGCGCCGACCCAGGGCAGGCCTCGCTCAACGGTGATTTCCCCGGGCCTTACTTGGCATCCATAGGCCATGACTTCCACCCCTTTCAGGGCGGCAACGCGCAGGCCCTCATGATAGGCCGGGTCAAGGTCGCCGGCGGTGTCGAAACGATCGCAATCGGCGCGCTGAATGATAAAGAGCATCACGGCGCGGTGGCCCGCGGCGACCTCGCCGGCCAGGTCGATCAGGTGTTTCGCGCCGCGCGCGGTGACGCAGTCGGGAAACTCCGCAAGGCCGCCGCCGCGGTGAAGGTGGCAGTTCTTGACCTCGACAAAGGTGCGCCGGCCCGCCGCGTCCTCCAGCAGCAGGTCAACGCGCGATCGCCCGGCATAGCTTACCTCGCGGCGCAGGCTGTCGAACCCGGCGAGCGCTGCGATCCGTCCGGCCCTGATGGCCTCCTCGGCGAGGGCGTTCGGGCGGTTGGTGTTGATGCCGACAAGGGTTGCATCCGCCTCCACCAGTTCCAGGGTGTGGGCGAGCTTGCGCCTGGGATTGTCGGAGGTGGAGACAAGCACCCGGTTGCCGGGTGCGTCGAGCCCCATCATCGCGCCGGGATTGGGGCAGTGGACCGTCACCAGCTCTGCGGTATCCTCGAAGGTGACGTCAGCAAGGAAGCGTTTGTAGCGGCGTTCGAGGCGGGCATGACGCAGGGGTGGCAGGATCATCGCTTGGTAAATCCGGAAGCTTTGGCGTAGAATTCGTCGCACACTTCACAAGGCACAGGCGAGGCCGGCAAGAGCCCCGCACGGGAGGACGACGAACCATGACCATCCATGTTCCAGCCGAAACCTTCGCCCGATTCGAGGCCCGGCCGATGACGCCGGCCATCGGAGCGGAACTCATCGGCGTTGACCTTGGCGCACTGGACGATGCGCTGCTGGCCGACATCCGTGCGGCGCTCCTTCGATACAAGGTGGTGTTCTTTCGCGACCAGTCGATCTCGCGGGCCGATCACATCGCCTTTGCCCGCGCGTTCGGGGAGCTGGAAATTCATCCCGCCACCCCGAAGGACCAGCCCGACCCGGAAGTGCTGCGGATCGCTCACGGGCCGGACTCGCGCGGGCGGGAGAATGAATGGCATTCCGATGTCACCTGGCGCGAATGCCCCTCTCTGGGCTCGGTTCTGCGCGCGATCGAAGTGCCGCCGGTCGGCGGCGACACCCTGTTCGCCAACATGGCGCTTGCCTACCAGCGTCTCGACGCGCCGACCCGCGAGCGGATCGCCGGACTGACTGCGGTGCATGACATCGCGCGCGTCTTTGCCAGCCGGCTCGGCAAGGCGCCGGAGGACCTGCACGACACGTATCCGCCCATGCAGCACCCGCTGGTGCGCACCCATCCGGAGACCGGCGAGCGGGTGCTCTATGTCAACAGCGCTTTCACCAGCCATATCAAGGATATGGACCTGGCAGAGAGCGCCGCCCTGCTTGAGCGCCTTTATCGCAGCGCGTGGAACCCGGAGGTTCAGTGCCGCTTCCGCTGGGCGCCCGGCTCGATCGCGTTCTGGGACAACCGGGCCAGCCAGCACTTTGCTGCCTCGGACTATTTCCCGCAGGTGCGGGTGATGGAGCGCGTCACCATTGCCGGCGACCGGCCCTATTTCGACGCGGCCGCCTGACGCGATGGTGACGGCCTCTGTCCTGCTGATCGGCGATGAGCTCCTCTCCGGGCGCACGCGGGAGGTCAACCTGCAGGAGATCGCGCGTTTCCTCGCGCCGATGGGTATCAGCGTGCGGGAGGCGCGGATGGTGCCCGATGTGCAGGCGGAGATCATTGCGGCCGTCAATGCGCTGCGGGCGCGCTATAGCTATGTCTTCACCACCGGCGGGATCGGCCCGACCCATGACGACATCACGGCCGATGCCATAGCTGCCGCCTTCGGGGTCGGCATTTCCGAGCACCCGGAGGCACTGGCGATCCTTAAGGCGCGCTATGGCGAGGCAGGCACCGACTTCACCCCGGCGCGGCGGCGGATGGCGCGCATCCCGCACGGCGCCAGCCTGATCGCCAACCCGGTCTCCGGTGCGCCCGGCTTCCAGACGGAGAACGTGTTCACCCTGGCCGGCGTGCCGGCAATCGTGCGCGGCATGCTCACCGACATCACCCACAGGCTTGAGGGCGGCGCGGTGGTCCACGCGGTGACCGTGCGCGGCCGGGGCCTGCGCGAGGGCGATCTCGCCGAGGCACTCGGCGCGCTCGATGCGGCGCATCCGGACGTCTCCTTCGGCTCCTACCCGTGGTACCGCTCACCGGAGGACAGCGGCGTCAGCCTGGTCGCGCGTTCAGGCAATGCCGATGCGCTGGGCCGCGCCCGCGAGGCGCTGGTGGCACTGGTGCGCGATGAGGGTGCGCAGCCGGAGGTCGACGAGGGCGAGACATGAGCGCCAGGTCGCGCGTCCGGCGGTTTCCCTTTTCTTCACGGGCGGGGCCGTTAAGACTATAGAGGACAGACGCAAGCGGGAGGAAACAGCCATGTCCGAACCTCTGGTGCGGGTGGAACGCGACGGCCCGGTCGCGATCGTGACCCTGAACCGTCCTGATGCGCTGAACGCGCTCTCGCGGGCGCTGCGGGCGGAGCTGGTCGCCGCGTTCGCCGGGCTGGGCGCGGATGAGACGGTCCGTGCGGCGGTGCTGACGGGGGCAGGCCGGGCCTTCACGGCCGGCGTCGACCTGAAAGAGGCCGGCGAGACCGGCTTCGCGCTGGGCGCAGATGGCGGCGAGATCGACCTTGCCAAGGGCCTTTCAGCCTTTCCCTGGCCGATCATCGGCGCGATCAACGGCTTTGCCATCACTGGCGGGTTCGAACTGGCGCTGATGTGCGATGTGCTGCTGGCCTCCGAGAACGCCCGGTTCGCCGATACCCATGCCCGCGTCGGGATCATGCCCGGCTGGGGGCTCAGCCAGAAACTCTCGCGACGGATCGGCATGAGCCGGGCGAAGGAGCTTTCGTTCACCGGCAATTTCCTCGACGCGGCGACCGCCGAACGCTGGGGCCTCGTCAACCGGGTCTATCCGGCCGATGAGCTGTTGCCTGCCGCGATCAAGCTCGGCCAGGACATGGCGAGCTGCGATCCCACGCTGCTGCGCGAATACAAGCGCATGATCGATGACGGCTTTGCGATAACCTTCGGGGACGGCCTGCGCGAGGAGGTGAGGCGCTCGGCCGAGCATGCTGCGAGCGTGACTGCCGATGCCGTGGAAGCGGCTCGCCAGGCGGTCACTGCGCGCGGCCGAGGCCAGCAGGGGTGATCTGATGACCTTCGACGACATTGTCATCTGCGAGCCGCTGCGCACGCCTGTCGGGCGCTTTGGCGGAGTGTTTCGCACGCTTCATGCCCATCAACTGGGCGCCACTGTGGTGTCGGCCCTGATGGAGCGGACCGGCCTTCCCGGTGAGGCGGTCGACGATGTCCTGTTCGCCCAGTGCTATCCGTCGATGGATGCCCCGGCGCTGGGGCGGGTGGTGGCGCTGGACGCCGGCCTGCCGGTGGAAACAACGGGCCTGCAGATCGACCGGCGCTGCGGCTCCGGCCTGCAGGCGGTCATCTATGGCGTCCTGCAGGTGGCGTGCGGGGCGAGCGACCTCGTCATCGCCGGCGGAGCGGAGAGCATGTCGAACGCGCCGATCTATTCGACGCAATACCGCTGGGGCATTCGCACGCCGGCGATGGTGCTTGATGACGGGCTGACGCGCGGGCGGGTGACGGCGGGGGGGATCAACCACCCTGTTCCCGGCGGCATGATCGAGACGGCGGAGAACGTCCGCCGCGATCACGGCGTCTCGCGCGAGGCGCAGGATCGACTCGCGCTGATTTCGCACCAGCGTGCCCATGCGGCGGCAGACGAGGGGCGGTTTGCCGAGGAGACCGTGCCGGTGACCGTGCGCGATCGCCGGTCCGAGACCGTCGTGACGGATGACGAGCACATCCGTCCGGAAACGACACTGGAGAGCCTGGCGGCGTTGAAGCCGATCCGGCTTGAGGAGGACCCGGACGCCACTGTTACCGCCGGCAATGCATCCGGGCAGAATGATGGCGCAGCGGCCTGCATCGTGGCCCGCCGGGATATTGCCGAGCGCTATGGCCTGAAGCCGCTCGCCAGGCTGGTCTCCTGGGCGGTCGCGGGCGTGCCGCCCAGGACCATGGGGATCGGCCCGGTGCCGGCGAGCGCACGGGCGCTGTCGGCCGCGGGGCTCACATTGGCCGATATCGACCTCATTGAACTCAACGAGGCGTTCGCCGCCCAGGTGCTTGGCTGCGCCGCCGTGTGGCGGTTCACCGAGGCCGATTTTGAGCGCGTCAACGTCAACGGGTCGGGCATATCGCTTGGCCATCCGGTCGGGGCGACCGGCGCGCGCATTCTGGCGACCCTGCTGCGCGAGATGGACCGGCGGGGCGCGCGCTATGGCCTGGAGACCCTGTGCATTGGCGGCGGCCAGGGGCTGGCGGCGGTGTTTGAAAGGGTCGGCTGACGCTGCGGCCACCCTGTGCCCGGGCGAAATGGTCTGTCCGGAAGGATGTTTCCTTTCCGTATTGAAAGATTGCGTGACTCAATATTTGGGTTCACGTGACGCTGAAATTTTTGCAGGAGGGCGACATGCCGGTTTTTCCAGGGGGTCCAGGCGGTGATCCGCTTACCGGATCCAGTGGCGATGACACGATCCAGGGTTTTGGCGGGGAAGACACGCTGGATGGCCTTGGCGGCAATGACCTGATCGAGGGCGGCGACGATGCGGACCTGATCGATGGCGGCGAGGGCAATGACACACTTGATGGCGGGGCCGGAGATGACGTCGCAAATGGTGGCCTCGGCGATGATTTGTTCCGGCTGGACGCGGTCTCGTTCGACACCCTGACCGGCGGCGATGGCCTTGATGTCGCGCAGTTGGTCATCGACGCTTTTCCCGGTTTTGGGTGGAACAATGCCGACCCGATCGGCGACGGAGTGTCTGTCTCCATTTTCGATACAAGCTCTGCTTTAGTGGCTGACCACACGCTTTTCGGGATCGAACGGGTGGAGGTGCTTAGCACCTCGCTGGTCCTGACACAGCTGTTCCTGTTCGGCGGCAGCGGCGCCGACACGCTGGACGCCTCGGCCGACACCCTCGGGACGTCGATCGTTACGGGCAATGGTGACGATATCGTGACGGGCAGCGCGTTCAGCGACATTATCTCCATGTCGGGCGGAAATGATGCGGTCAATGGCGGCGACGGCAATGACCTTTTCAGGTTGGCGGTCAGCGGTAACAAGAGCCTTGAGGGTGGCTCGGGGAGCGATACCTACTTCCTGCTGGGTGGGGCAGCGCCCGGCGAGACCATCACGGTTTCGGACACATCGGTGGCCTATTCTATCGATGGCTGGACCCACACCCTGACAGGGATCGAGCGCGTTCAGATTGTTCAGTTTTCCGCCAGCGATTTCACATTCGATGGCTCTCCCGCCAGCATTGCCTTGATTTTTCAGTCCGGCGGAGGCGATGACAGGCTTGTCGGCGGCAGTGGCGAAGACGTCCTGCGGGGCTCTGCCGGTGCGGACACGCTGCTTGGTGCCCAGGGCGGTGACTCGATTGAGGGCGGGCTCGGCGACGACCTCCTGAATGGCGGCAATGGCCAAGACATCGTGCTTGGCGGCGACGACAATGACAAGGTTTTCGGCGGCAATGGCGTCGATACGCTGTTCGGTGATGCCGGAAATGACACGCTGATTGGCGGCAAGGCGGTCGATTCAGACGTGCTTTTCGGCGGCGTGGGCGATGACATCCTGCTCGGCCAGGAGGGCGAGGACACGCTGTTTGGCGGCAGCGACAATG
>CAYPQD010000034.1:0-25001 GCA_964412785.1 uncultured Hyphomonadaceae bacterium | reverse complement strand
CCATCGAAACAGCACAAGCCCAAGTCACCCAAACTTCGGAATCAGGACACTAGAGGACCGTGAGCCGGCCGACCTGCCGGAGAATTTCTACTCCTCCACTTTCTTTGTCGAAAGGATGATCGACTATCTTGAGGCTGATGCAAGGCGCCAGGAGCCTTTCCTTGCCTATGTCGCCTTTCTCGCCGTTCACATCCCGGTCCAAATACCCCGCGAATACACCGATCGCTACGTCGACACCTTTTCCGTGGACTGGGAAGCGTTGCGTGAGGCGCGCTGGCTACGGGCCCAGGACCTTGGTCTGGTCGGAAAACGCCCCAGTCCATTGACTTTCGGGATGGCGCGCACACTAATGACATCGATTATATTAAACAGGTTGCCGAAGACTCCGAGGTGAGAGCATCCGGGCGGCAATTGGGAGGCAAGCAGCAAATGTGGAAACGTATCCTGATTGGCCTTATCATTGTCATAATCGGGACCGGCGCGCTGGCCTGGTTCAATCGCAAGGCGATCATCTTTCATATGGTCAAGCGCGCTGCATATGTGGAAGTCGCGGAGAATCGGCCCGTCGAATGGTCGCCCGGGCCACAGGCGCCAGCCGCGGACCGATCGGAAGGCCCGCCCAACATCATCTTCATCCTGGCCGACGATCTCGGTATCAATGACATCTCCACATTCGGCGGCGGCGTGGCTGACGGTCGCGTTCCGACCCCCAACATAGACCGGCTTGCTGCCAGCGGTGCGATCTTTACCCAGGCCTATGCCGGGACCGGAACCTGCGCGCCGTCACGCGCCATGCTGATGACCGGGCGCTATCCGACCCGCACGGGTTTCGAGTTCACGCCGATGCCGGCCGGGATGCCGCGCATCGTGGGAATGTTGTCCGAGGGCACGCAGGAGGGGGCTTGGCTTCCGGAGGCGACAGCAAATCTCGACGCCTCCGATGAAACTGAGGTGGTCGAGTTTTCCGAAATGGGCCTGCCGACAGAAGAGGTCACGATCGCTGAAATATTGGTCAATGCCGGTTATCACAATGCCCATATCGGCAAATGGCATCTTGGCCGTGAAGAAAAATTTCGACCTGTCGCCCAGGGTTTTGACGAAAGCCTGTTGATGGCCAGCAGCCTGTATTTGCCGGAAGTTCATCCTAACGTCGTCAATGCGAAGCTGGACTTTGATCCAATCGACAAGTTCTTGTGGGGCATTTCCCAGTATGCGGCGGAGTTCAACCGCGCGGGCGAGCCATATACGCGGGACTGGTTCGAGCCGGGTGGCTATCTCACCGATTACTGGACCGATGAGGCGCTCAACGTCATAGAGGCTAATCGCAACCGCCCATTCTTCCTCTATCTTGCCCATTGGGGGCCGCATACGCCGCTGCAGGCGACACGCGAGGATTATGAAGCCGTCGGCGACATCGAGCCCCACAGGCTGCGCGTCTATGCGGCCATGATCCGCGCAGTCGATCGCTCGGTCGGGCGCATTCTCGACAAGCTGGACGAAGAAGGCCTTGCGGAAAATACGATCATTGTCTTCTCGTCAGACAATGGCGGGGCGAGCTATATCGGCCTGCCTGAGGTGAACGCGCCCTTTCGAGGCTGGAAGATCACCCTGTTTGAAGGCGGAATTCGCGTGCCGCTGTTTGTCTCCTGGCCAGGACAGATTTCCCCCGGAACGCGCATTGATTCGCCGGTCGCCCATATAGATTTGCTGCCGACACTGGCAGCGGCGGCCGGTGCACCGCTGCCTGACAACGTGATCATTGATGGCCAGAATCTGCTGCCGCAAGCGCTTGGCGCAAGTGAAGTCAGCCGCGACGATGATGCGCTCTACTGGTCTAGTGGCTTTTACCGCGTCGTGCGCGCAGGGGACTGGAAGCTGCATTATAATGGGCGTCAGGGGCGAGCCTGGCTGTTCAACCTCGCTGAGGACCCGACCGAGCAGGTCAACCTTGCCGAGACGCATCCTGAAGACCGCGCACGCCTTGAGGTGCTGATGCAAGCACACTGGTCTGATGCCGTTCAACCGCTTTATCCGCATCAGACTGAAGGCCCGATCTGTATCGACAAGACGGTCGTCGATCGGCCTTGCGAAAAGGACGAGTATGTCATCTGGCCAAACTAGTGTTGAGCCACGCCACGTCTTTGCTGGTGGGTCGGCGATCCGACCTGAATCGACCGGAAGAGAGGCACCGCCCAGTCGTGCGCAGGTGGGTGCAGTACGGACGGAAACGACGCCGCTTGAACCGGCGCTTTCTGATGAAATGACGCAAGCATTGGCCTGAATTCGGGGTCTTTAGGAGGAGGTCGAGAGATGATCTGGCTAAGACGAATATTCTTCGTGCTGGCGGCGTTGCTGATCCTGGGCGTTGTCGGCTTCAACGTGTTCAAGGAACCGATCGCCGCAAACCTGTTTCAACGCGGCGTGGAACAAAGACTGGGCGTGGACCGGAGCGCGGAGCTGCCCGACGGACTGCATGTCTATCTTTGCGGCGCGGGTTCGCCCATGCCGGACGCGAGCCGGGCAGGCCCCTGCCTTGGCGTGCTGGCCGGTGACAAGGCCTTTATTTTCGATATTGGCTCGGGCGGCGTGCGCAATCTGGGCAGCATGGGCTTTCCCATCGACAAGCTGCAAAGTGTCTACCTGACCCATCTGCACTCCGACCATATCGACGGGCTCGGTGAGCTTCTCCTGCTGGCATGGATCGGCGGCAGCCGGTCAGAGCCGCTGCCCGTCGCCGGTCCGGTCGGAACGGGTGAGGTGGTTTCTGGCTTCAACACGGCCTACCGGATCGACAGCACCTACCGCATCGCGCACCACGGAACCGTTGTTGCCAATCCGAGTGGGACTGGTGGCGTTGCGAAGGAATTCACCCTGCCTGCGGGTCCGGCCGCAAAGGCCGTTGTCTATCAGGACGCAGACCTCACCATCACGGCGATCCGGGTCGAGCACGCACCTGTCGAACCCGCCTTCGGTTATCGCATCGACTACAAGGACCGGTCCGTTTCCATCAGCGGCGATACGATCTACCATCCAGGATTCGTGGCCGCGTCAAAAGGTGTGGACCTCATGCTCCACGAAGCGCTCAATCCCGAAATGGTGAAAACCATGGGCGAGCAACTCGCAAAGCGCGGCCAGGCCAACACAGCGACGGTCTTTTTCGACATTCTGGATTATCATGCGTCGCCCGAAGACGCTGCGCGCGCCGCCTCTGAGGCGGGGGCGGGTCAACTGGTGTATTATCACATCGTGCCGCCGCTCCCTGTGGACCTGATGGAGACGGTGTTCCTCGGCGATGCGAAGTCATATTTCCGGGGCCCAATCAGAGTCGGCAAGGACGGCATGCTTTTCACCCTGCCTGCAGGCTCGAAAGCCGTAGATCGAGTGCAGGTCTTTTGAGGGTCAGGGCCGGGGAAGTGGCCTTGTACCAGAGTGCGCAGATAGGGACTCATACCAATCTGCGCGGATGAAGACCAATCCGCGGCCCCGGCGCATGGGGCGCCGACGCGCAGTCGCGCTTGCCCTGCACTGCAAGGGATCGGTTTTGGGTCCATGCCGCTTGGTATAAAGCCCCGGTCTTTCGTTTTACTCCAGATCTGTGCTTTAGATCCTTGTTTTTACGCAAGTATCCGTTCGAAAATGAGTCCATTTGCTGCGAACTTGCTTTAACTCACGATCGAGCGGGCAGTCTGAACGCCTCCACCCCGCCGATTGTTGCGCGTCCCGCCGGGGTGAGCCAGATGGCCGTCATGCCGAAGACGTCCGTCGCCTGATGGCCGAGAATGAGAAGACTGCGCGGGCCGCCTGCAATCCAGTTCCTGATGTTCGATCCGAGCTGGACCGCGAGCGCATCGTCGAGCCCGGCGAGGGGTTCATCAAGGATCAGCAGGTCAGGATTGACGAGCAGGGCACGGGCGATCGCGATCCGCCGCAACTCGCCGCCGGAGAAGGGATAGTCGCCCTCGGTGAAAACCGTGTTGAGCCCTGCGGGACTTTTGGCAACGAATTCATCGGCGCAGGCCGTGCCCAGCGCTGTCAGGATGGCCGCCTGCGAGGCATTCGGATCGGCAAGCCGGAGCTGGTCGATCAGGCGCCCCGGCAGGAAGGCCGGTAGCTGCGGCGCATAGGCCACATGCTCTAGCACTCCAGCGATGCGGACCTGCCCTGCCGGATGGCCTGCGAAACTCAGGTAACCGCCCACCGGCGGATGCAGGCGCATCAGGGTTTCCGCAAGCGTCGACTTTCCGCTGCCCGACGGGCCGAGCAGCTGTACCGCCTCGCCCTGCTCTATGCAGAAATCGAAGGGGCCAATCGGTTCAGCCCGCAGCGCCGGGGAAATCATCAGGCCCTCCGCCCGGATCGGGAAGACACCGTCCAGCCGCACCGCGGCGGTTTCAGGGGGGGTCCAGTCGGCATCCGGTTTGCGGATGCGCTCGGCCAGGTGGCCCGCCGCCCGGGCCGACGTGTTCGCAGCGCTCAGAACTGAAACCATCCCTGCAGCGGCATCCAGGGCGGCGATCAGGGCGAGTGCCGCGGCAACGCTGATGGCAAGGTCTGCGCTGCCAACTGCGCCCCTCCAGACCAGGAAAAGGGCCGCGAGCGCGCTGCAAAGGCTGGTGAAGACCGAAGCATGGCGAAACAGGCGGTCATTGCGCTGCTGTGCGACCATGGCGTCATCCAGCCGCTGCCTCGCAGTCACGGCAATGCGGGGCAGGGCGTCCAGCGTGTCGAGCTCCACGGCGTTCTCGACAAGGCGCGCGGTCTCCTCTCGCGCCGCCTCGGCCAATTCGGCGGCGACGACCGCGCCCGCTTCACCGGCACGTATGACCCGCAAGGGCAGGAAAGCTGCGGCCAGAAGGAGGGTTGCCAGCGTCACAAATCCGCTCAAGGCGCTCGCTGCAAAGGCGAAACCGAGAGCGACCACGGCGCCGGCCGTGATGGCAAGGAGCGGGCTGATGACCTTCAGGAACCCGGCCTCGGCCGCGTCGATATCATCGGTAATGGCGGAAAGGTCGGCCGCAGGCATGGGCGCAAAGCCGCGCCGGCGCCGGGCGGAGGCGGCGAAGACCTCCGGTCGCAGGGCCGCTGAAATGCCAAGGGTTGCATCATGGCCAACGAGTTGCTCGCCATACCGCGTCAGCACCCGCGCAAAGGCCGCCGCCCGCACGCCAGCACTTGGATAAAGGTGGTTGAAGAGGTATCCGCCACCCGAAAGGCCAGCCATGGCCGACGCCGTGAGAAACCATCCCGAAAGCCCCAGCAGGAAGACGCCGGAGGCCCCCGCCATGGCAGAGAGCACGAGAGCAAGCGCAAGCCTCCCGCGTGCGGGACGTCCCAGCAGGCGCCAGAGTTCAAGCACGGCTCGCCTCGCGCGCGCCAACAGGCAGGGCGACGCAGTGGTCTGCCGCCATCCTGAGAGCGGGGGAATGGGTGGCAAGGAGAATTGTCCGACCCGGCGACAGCGCCTTGATCAGGGCGATGAATTCGGCCTCGGCCTGCGCGTCGAGATGCGCTGTTGGCTCGTCGAGCAGCAGGAGCGGGGACTTGCGAACAAGCGCGCGCGCCAGGGCAACACGCTGGCGCTGGCCGCCGGACAGCCCCGCGCCGAACCGCGCAAGCGGCCGGTCCAGTGTGTCCTCAGCCCCCGGCAGGCCAGAGAGGCGCGCGGCCCTGAGCAGGTCCTCGCTTAAGGCCTCCGGAGATGCCACGGCAATGTTGTCTCCCACTGTGCCCTCCATCAGCCAGGGAGTCTGGCCGATATAGGCGGTGCTGTCAGCAAGGCTTTCGCCAGCCACGAGACGACGTGCATCGACCGATATCTGCCCGTGTACCGGTCGGACATGGCCGAGAAGGGCCAGCAGCACGGAGGATTTGCCGGCGCCGGACGGACCCGTCAGCGCAGTGATTGCCCCCGGGCGCGCGGTAAGGCTCAGTCCCCTCACGGCGATGGTGCCATCCGGCCAGGCGAGCGAGATCGCATCAAATCGGATCAGCGGCGCTTCGCGAAGCGGCGGGTGACGCTTTCCGGGTTCCGGTTTGCGCGCCAGCCAGCCGGACAGGAATCGAGCAGCGGCTGCGGCGTCAGAGCGGTCGTGGTGAAGACCCGACAGGCGCCGGATCGGGGCAAAGAATTCCGGCGCGAGCATCAGCGCGGCAAGGCCTTCGGTCAGGGTCAGCGTTTCGCCGGTTGCAAACGGGAAGACGCCAAGGAGTTTGAAGCCTATGTAAACCGCAACAAGGGCAATCGAAACGGATGTGAAGAACTCCAGAACCGCGGTCGACAGGAAGGCGATCCGCAAGACCGCCATGGTCCGCTCGCGCAGTGTTTGTGCGCGCGCGGCAATCTCGGCGCTTTCCCGTCCCACGGCACGGAATGCGCGGATCAGCCCTGATTGGGCGGCCCGTGCCTGGAAATCGCCGGAGAGATGGTCGAGCGCTGATTGTTGTGTGCGCGCTTCTGCTGCTGTGCCGCTCGCTGTGAGCCAGATGAAGACCGGCAGGACCATGACTGAAACCAGCAGCAGCGTGGCGGCCAGCCAGGATTGCGTCGCGACCGCTGCAAGCACCAGAACCGGCCCGGCAACGGACAGTTGGATGCCGGGCAACCATCGGGCTGCATGACCGTGCAACTGGCGTGTCCGGTCGATTATCTGGCTCGTGCGTGCGCCATGCGATTCGCCATGGAGCCAGGCTGGACCATGCTGGGCCACCGTGTCGAGAATTTCCGCGCGGGCCGCGGCGACAATTTCGCGCCCGGCCCGGCTGACCTGCTCCTCGGCGAGCCAACCGGCAATCGCGCGAATGAGGATCCCAGCAACCGCGATCGGCAGGCCATGAAGGGCGACCTGGCCCTGCGATGCGGCGCCCACGGTGATCGCGATACCGAAAGCGATGGCGATCCAGCAGCCGACACCGGCAAGCTGCAGCAGAAAACCGGCCCGCACGGCGTGCGAGGCCGGAACCGTCCACCTGCGCAGCGCTTCGCGCGCCTGCTCCGTCTCCCGATTGTCAGTCATGTCGGTCATGCGCGTCCCCTAGACCATATAAGTGTTATCCCGCATGCGTCTTTTCGCGCAATCGCTGGGTAGGGGCGCATTGGATAGGTGTGTCATCACCCGGTTACACTGACCAGACTCATCTGGAGATTGCACCCATGCCTGACCTACTCGTCGCCGATCTCTCGCGCTGGCAGTTCGCGCTGACGGCCATGTACCACTTCATCTTCGTGCCTTTGACGCTGGGGCTGTCCATGATGCTCGTCATCATGGAGGGCGCCTATGTCATGACAGGCAAGCAAGTCTGGAAAAAGATAACCCAGTTCTGGGCGACCTTGTTTGGCATCAACTTTGTCCTGGGTGTCGCCACCGGCATCACCATGGAATTCGAGTTCGGCATGAACTGGGCCTATTACTCCCATTATGTCGGCGACATCTTTGGCGCGCCACTGGCGATTGAGGGCCTGATGGCGTTCTTTCTTGAAGCGACCATGGTCGGCCTGATGTTCTTCGGCTGGGACAAGCTGTCGAGGCCGGCGCACTGGATGGTGACATTCCTCGTGGCGATCGGATCGAACCTGTCGGCGCTGTGGATCCTGATTGCCAATGGCTGGATGCAGTCACCGGTGGGATCGCAGTTCAACCCGGAAACGATGCGGATGGAAGTCACCAACTTCATGGAGGTGCTGTTCAACCCGGTCGCCCAGGCAAAATTCGTTCACACAGTTTCTGCGGGCTATGTCACCGCGGCGGGCTTCGTACTTGCAGTGTCAGCCTGGTATCTCCTGCGTGGGCGGCATCTCGGTCTCGCCAAGCGTTCGATCATGGTCGCCTCGTCATTCGGCATCCTGTCGGCAGCCTCGGTGATCGTGCTGGGTGATGAGAGCGGGTACATCGACGGTGAGAACCAGAAATTCAAGCTCGCTGCGATCGAGGCGATGTGGGAGACAGAGCCTGCTCCGGCGTCCTTCACCCTGGTCGGGCTGCCGGACCGCGAAGCACGCGAGACACACCTGGCCGTCGAGATACCCTACGTCCTCGGCCTGATCGCGACGCGCTCGCTGGATGAGGAAGTGCTCGGGATCAATGACCTCCTTGTTCAGGCGAGACTGCGCATCGTCAACGGCATTGCGGCGTATGATGCGCTCGAACGGGTTCGCGCCAATCCGGGCGACGTGGCGGCGCAGGAGGCCTTCGCAGCGACCCGGACCGATCTCGGCCATGGCCTGCTGCTGAAGCGTTATGTTGACGATCCGCGCACCGCAACGCAGGCGCAGATCGACATGGCGGCTGATGACCTCGTGCCGAACGTGGCGCTGACCTTCTGGGGCTTTCGCTTCATGGTGGGCATCGGTTTCCTCTATCTCGCCATCTTTGCGGCCGGCTTCTACTTCATGAACATTCGCCGCAACATTCCCAAATGGTATCTGCGCGGCGCAATTGCGGCCGCCCCGCTGCCCTGGATTGCGGCGGAGTTCGGCTGGATCGTTGCGGAGGCGGGTCGCCAGCCCTGGATCATCGACGGCGTGCTGCCAACCCATCTGGGCGTGTCCAGCCTGTCGGCACCGCAGGTCATCACGACCATGGTGGCCTTCACGGCGCTCTACGGCGTGCTGCTCTTCATCATGGTCAGGCTGATGGCGCGCACGATCCATCTCGGGCCGAATGGGGGCCAAGTGGTGAAACTGCCCGGAGGCGGCGGTATTTCCGATGCCATCGGCATTCGCGGGCCTGCGCTTCCTGAAGCACCTGAATTTGACAAATAGGAGAGCTCGAACATGGAAATCCCCGTTGATTTCATGACGCTCAAAGTCATCTGGTGGGGCCTTCTCGGGGTTCTCCTGCTCGGCTTTGCCCTGACGGACGGCTATGATCTCGGCGTTGCTTCGCTGCTGCCCTTCGTGGCAAGAAAGGACGCAGAGCGCCGTCTCGTGATCAACTCGATCGGTCCGATGTGGGAAGGCCACCAGGTGTGGTTCATCCTTGGCGGCGGCGCGATCTTTGCCGCCTGGCCGCTGGTCTATGCGGTCAGCTTTTCGGGCTTCTACATCGCGATGTTTGTCGTGCTGGCGGCGCTCATCCTGCGGCCGGTCGGGTTCAAGTATCGCTCCAAGCTGGAAGACCCGACCTGGCGCTCGCGCTGGGACTGGGCGCTCTTCATCGGTGGCTTCGTGCCAGCGCTGATCTTCGGCGTGGCGGTCGGGAACACGCTGCTGGGCGTTCCGTTCAAGCTCGATAGCACGATGCGAATGACCTATGAGGGCGGGATGGTGATGGGCTTCCTTGCCCTGCTGAGCCCGTTCGCCCTGATTGCCGGCCTCGCCTCAGTGGCGATGCTGGTCACCCATGGTGCCGGCTGGCTGACGATCAAGCTGGAAAGGGGCATGGTAAGAGACCGGGCGATGAAAATCGGATCCGTCACTGCCCTTGCAACCTTTGCCTTGTTTGCGCTGGGCGGGATCTATCTGGCGCTGGGTGTCGACGGCTATCGGATTGTCAGCGACGTCGATGGCAACATGCTGCCCAATCCGCTGCGCAAGGAGGTGGAAATCGTCTCCGGCGCCTGGTTCGACAACTATGCGCAGTATCCTTGGATGATCGTCGCCCCGGTGCTCGGCCTCGCCGGATCGCTGGTCGCCTTTGTCGGCTTTCGCAGGAAATCGGCGCTGGCGATGGTCGGCTCGGGTCTGTCCGTGACGGGTATCATCCTCTCGGTCGGCGCGTCGATGTTCCCCTTTATTCTGCCCAGTTCGATCGACCCCAAATCCAGCCTGACGGTCTGGGACAGCTCAAGCAGCCATTTTACCCTGTTCTTCATGCTGGTGATGGCGGTGATCTTTGTCCCGCTGATCCTCTACTACACGGCGTGGGTCTACAAGGTGCTGTGGGGCCGGGTCACGACGGCCGAAGCCACCGGCGCCGATGGCGGCCATGCATACTGAACGGTTGAAACGGATAGGACCCTGACATCATGTGGTATTTTGCCTGGATACTCGGCCTTGGCCTCGCCCTGACCTTCGGCATCCTCAACGCGCTCTGGAACGAGTTCTCCGAAGAGGCCCAGGCCTGCGATGATGTCGATTGTCACGTCACGACGGGCGAGAGCGTGCAGCGTTCGTGATGACCCGCGCGCAGCCCATCCCCGCCAGCGTGGTCAAGGCCCTCCGGCTTGCCTTGGCGGACGAACGCGACGCCAGGGCGACCTATACGGCCATTCTCGCGCGTTTCGGTCCCATACGCCCTTTCGTGAACATTGTTGCGGCGGAGGGCCGGCATGAGGCAGCGTTGCTGGCCCTTTACCAGCGTTACGGCGTTCCCGTTCCCGATGACACAGCGCAGGCTCCGCCGTTCTGCGGCAGCTTGGACCTCGCCTCGCTGTGCGCGATTGCGGTGCGGGCAGAGCAGGAGAATGTCCGGCTTTACGACGAAGAGCTGCTGCCGGCCGTTTCGGCCCATGCCGACATACGCGCCGTCATGACCCGCCTGCGCGATGCCTCGCATGACAGACACCTGCCGGCCTTCAAGCGTTGCGCAGAAAGCGGCGGCGTTTCGAATTGCGCTCAACCCAATAATCATGGAGACACTGAACATGGCATTCAAAATCAGGGCCGCGGTTGCAGCCGTTTGCGTCGCGGGGCTCATGCTGGCGGCCTGTGCGACCACTGAAGTGTCAGCGCCCATGACGCAAGCCGAAACAGAGAGCCCCGCGACCAGCCTCCTGACGATTCTGGCAAGCAAGGATCCGCAGACGCAGCTGATGGCGCTCGTGCTGACGCGTGCGGCGATGGCGGGCGGAGAAACCCCGCAGGTCCTCCTGTGCGGAGACGGCGGCGACCTGGCGCTCAGGGAACCACCTGCCGCGGCTCTCGCACCGCAACAGCCGCGTGGGGCAAGCCCGGCAGGCATGCTGCGTGAGTTGGTGTCGCAGGGCGTACAGGTCGAGGTGTGCGCAATCTACCTGCCAAACCGTCCATTCGGCGCCGAAGCGCTGATCGACGGCGTCGGCGTGGCCATGCCGCCTGCAATCGCTTCGGTGTTCTCGCGCCGCGACGTGCGCGTGCTCAGCTTCTGATGGCGGGCGGGTGCATGGGCATGAGAACCGTTATCGGGGGTGGGGCGCTTCTGCTTATGGGTGCAGCCATTGGACATTTCATCGCGGGCCAACTGGAATCGAGGGCAAGTCGGCCAGCGGTGGAGGCGCTGGCGGCTGAGCCTGCCGAGGGCGAGGCGACAGGGCCTTGGGTCGAAGACGCCGAGGGCGCGCGCGGCGGCCGGATCGTCGTCTCGCTCACGGCGGACGAGCGCGAGCATATCAGCGGCGAGATGCTGGCCTTCCTGCAGGGGGTACAACAGATCGGCGAGGCCAGCCTTGTCGGTGATCGCGAGACCATCGCGACTGTCGCCGACGGTTTGCGGCGCGACGCAGGCAGCGCAGCAGGTCGGTCAATTCAGCAGAAGGCCCCGGAGGGCTTTACGCAGATGAGCAGGATGCTGAGACAGGATTTCGGGGCAATTTCCGACATGGCAATGACTGTGCCGATGCCGGACGTCCAGCAGGCGCTGTTCGATACCATGGTGAAATGCGCCTCATGCCATGGCAGCTATGGCGTGGTGGAAAGCGCACGCTGAGTCGTGTCGGCCGGGTCGGTGGGTGATAGCCTTTCGAGCAGGACCGGTCCGTTGGTGATCAAGTCTGCCAGGGTCACCTTGTCGAGCTCGGCAAAGAAGGCCTGCAGCCCTGTCCGGAACAGCAGGCTGAGCTTGCACACGCCAATCAGAGGACAGGTGTTCGTGCCGGGGTTGAAGCATTCAACGAAGGCGTCCTGCTGCTCGGTGTGGCGCACCACTTCACCGATCCCGATCAATCCTGGCGGGAGGCCGAGGCGGATACCCCCGCTGCGCCCGCGCACATTCTCAAGATAGCCAAGCTGACCGAGCTGGCGCGTTGCCTTCAGCAGGTGGGAACGCGAAATCCTGTGGGCTGTCGAAATGTCCTCGACCTTGACCAGCGTGTCGGGATGCAGCGCACAATAGATGAGGATACGAAGCGCATAGTTCGTGTAGGACGTAAGCCGCATGGCACCAGCTTAGCGATTGTACGACGGCGGCTCAATCGAATTGTCACTTTCATGAACACACTTTATTGGTGCGGCGGTGTTTACATTGTCCGGTGATGACATCGCATGAAAAGGCGTCAGCTTTGATTTGCCGTGTTTTATCCTCACCAGCCGCGACAAGGACATCAGAACCAGGATCATGGGAGCGCCCGCTCGACCGGTGAACGGCCGGGGCGGAATGGCGAGGTCATGCGCCGTCGAGACCGGCCCCACGGCCCTGAAAGACCTTATTGATCGGCCAGGAAAAACTGGAGCGGGTAGACGGGATCGAACCGACATCCTCAGCTTGGAAGGCTGCTGCACTACCATTGTGCTATACCCGCGCCGGCCAGTGCGGCAACCTTCCGGTCGGGTGGTGGAGGGAGCTGGATTCGAACCAGCGTAGCACAAGGCGCCAGATTTACAGTCTGGTGGATTTAACCACTCTCCCATCCCTCCGAACCCGTCCGGCCGGGCCGGTCGCGCTGCGGCGGCCGGGCTGCGTGACGCGGGGCGTTGACCGCGCCGGCAGTCCGGAGCACGCCTTATAGGTATGAACAAATCCGCGCGCAACCATCGCCGCCGACCGGAGCGGCGCCAATCGCAGTCGCCGCAGGACGAGGGCGGCCCGCTCTGGTTATGGGGCAGCCATGCCGTGGCGGCTGCCGCAGCCAATCCGCAGCGCACGCTGCGCCGCCTCGTGGCGACCGCCAATGCTGAGCGCCGGCTCGGCCTGGAGGGCGCCGAGACGATCGAGGCGAAGGCGCTCGACCGGCTGCTGCCGCCGGGGGCGGTACACCAGGGCGTCGCCTGCGAGGTCGAACCGATGCAGCCTGCCGCCCTGGACGCCGTCATCGAGACCGCGCCGGCGCGCCTTGCCGTCCTCGACCAGGTGTCCGACCCGCACAATCTCGGCGCGATCTTCCGGTCCGCAGCGGCGTTCGGCGTCGCCGGCCTGATCCTGCAGACCCGCCACACCCCGCCGGTGACCGGCATCGTCGCAAAGAGCGCGGCCGGTGCGGTCGAGACGGTCGCCGAGATCCGGGTCGTCAACATCGCCCGCAGTCTCGGGGCGCTGCGCGAGGCCGGATACAGGGTCGTCGGGCTCGCCGGCGAGGCGGACGCGGTGCTGGCGGATGCCCTGGCTGGCGCAAACCGGCTGGCGATTGTCCTGGGCGCTGAGGGCGCCGGCCTGCGCCCGGCCGTAGCGGCCGCCTGCGACCACCTTGCCCGCATCGCGATCGCGCCGGCCATGGACAGTCTCAATGTCTCCAATGCCGCGGCCATTGCTTTCTACGAAGCCGCCCGCGGCGCATTTTCGCCCGATTGATCATCTGTTATGTCTGTGAGCGCGTGAGGGAGGTGTATCATGGTCCGGCTTGTCAGTGTGATCCTGTTGCTTGTCGGCCTTGCGGTCGGTGCCCTCGGTGTGGCGGCCTATCTGATGCCGCCCGGCGGCCCCGCCAAGGACACCCGGCCGGGAGCGGCCTCGCCGGCTCCACAGCCTGAACTGGGGGTCAGCGGCATGGCTGATGAGCCGCTGGCCCAGCCCATGTCATCGACCCACTCGGCGCTGGACTCGACGCTGCGCACCGTGCCGATTGCCCATGAGACGCCCGACCGCGCGGTGATCGGCAAGCCCTTCGACGTGACGCTGGCGATTGACGGCACCGGCTCCGGCAGCGCCGCGGACGCCCTGCCCGGGCGCGGCAACATTGTCGAGGCGGAGGCGGAAGTCGCCCCGGAAGTCCGCGCGGTGCTGACCGGCACGGACTTCGACATCGAGCTGCTGTCGCCGGCCGAACAGGCGCTGTCGCCGACGGTCAAGAACACCTGGCGCTGGAAGGCGACGCCGCTGTCGGCCGGCGCGCTCGACCTCACCATCGAGATATACGCCCTGCAGGGCACGCGCGCGATGCCGGTGCGCACCTATCGCGACACCGTCGTGGTCGAGGTCTCGCGCTTCCGCCAGATGCTGCTGTTTGCCCAGGACGCGAACCCGCTCTTCATGGTTCTTGGCGGTTTCGGTTCGGCGGTCGCCGGCCTGTTCGGTGCGGCCCGCTTCTTCCGCAAGTCCTGAACGCCAGCACGGGCGACGCCCGGGCCGGCGCTTGTCAGGTGGGGCCAGGTTGTCGGGAGACCGAAGCCGGTCAGGACGTGTCGGCAAGGTCGGGCGCTGACGCGTCCGGATTGATTGCCGGCAAAGGGGTGCAATGGAGCGTGAAGACGGGCCTCGGCGCGGGCAGGCTTGCGGCCAGTGCGCACGCCAGCATCCGACGTGCCGGGGCGAGCGTCTCCCTGAGGTGATCCCACACGCCCGGGGTCGCCGGAGGGTAAAGCTCCAGCCAGACCCGGCCGCAACGGTCATAGCAGATCCACCCGCTCAGACCCTGGCGGTACGCCGCCTCGATTTCGCCGGCGATGCGAAAGAGGCTGATCACCAGGACCGGCCAGTAACAGACCGGCACACGGGCCAGCAGGGCAAGGACATTGTCACGCGTCATTGGCCGGAGTATGGGCCGGGCGTTGCCCGGTCGGACAGGGCCTTGGCTCTGCAACAGGCGCAGTGCCCGTCCCCCGCCGGAACCGGTGCCGGCATGGTGTGCCGAACGGTCGCCCTACCCGCAGGAAAGGGGAGCGCCCGCCCACGCAATGTCTGGTTCAGCCGGCGCGGGCGAAGCCGAAGCGTCGTTTGAGCCAGCCGGAGGCGTCGGTTACGCCGGCGCCATGGACCGCTCCGGCGCGGTAAACCTTCGCCGCAAGCCACAGTATGGCGAGCGTGGCGGCGATCATCACGCCCATCTGGCCGACAACCTCCCAGAGCGGCGGCTCGGTCGGCATGCGCAGGATCAGCAGGAAGGGCGTGAACAGCGGGATCCACGCCATCGCACCGAGGATCGGTGACGAGGGGTCGTTCATCGCGACCGTCGCCATCAGCAGTGGCGCCATCAACAGCATGATGAGGGGTGTCATCAGGGTCTGCGCCTCCTGGATGGTGTCGCACAGCGAGCCGAGCGCCAGGAACATCGACCCGTACATCAGATAGCCAAGCACGAAGCTGATCGCTGCGGGGATGACGAGCGAGGACGCGAACGCGGCGGCGATGAAGGTCATCATCGTCTCGCGCGCCGGCGCCGGCATGGCCGAGCCTGCTGCAGTGAGGACGGCGCCGCCGCCGAGGGCCCAGAAGCCCATCAGCGTCAGCGACACGGCGAGGACGGCGATCAGCTTTCCGGCCAGGAGTTCGGGCAGGCGGACCGAGGTCAGCAGGCTGTCGAAGATCTTGTTTGAGCGCTCCTCGATCGTGCCCATCAGCAGGTAGTTCACCACCGAGAAGACAAGCGTCCACAGCAGGAAGGCCATGGCGATGGAGGCGATATAGGGCGCCCTATCGGCCAGGGTGACACGAGCGCTGCCACCATCGCTGGCCGGCCGGGCACGTTTTTCCACAAGGCTTGGCGTGGCGGCGCGGACATCGTCCAGAAGTGAAACGGGCACGCCAGCCTCGCGGAAGACCCGGTCGCGGGCCATGGTGCGCGCCGCATCCCGGGCGAGCGCCTTGAGGCCGCCGACGGTAATGGCATCGGAAATATAGTCGACCTCGCCCTCGCCGGTGACGATGAGGGCGGCGAAGAGGGGGACAGGACCCGCCGGGCCGTCAACCAGCTGCTCGCCCATCAGATAGGGCATGAGGCCGTCGGCCGTGTCCGCGGGCGGCGCCAGCTTGACGAAATCGGGCACGGGTACCCGCAGGCCCTCCGGCGCACCGGCCGCGCGCAGGGCGGCCTCGACGCTCTCGCCGCGCTCGATCGCGGCATCAAAGGCGGCTTCGGCGGTCTCCGCATCGCCGACAAGGAGGCCGGTGGCGGTGATCTGCGCGCGCGCGGCGCGGGCGGTGATCTCCTCAAGCTCGCGGTCGAGCGCGGCCTCGAAGTCACCGGCGGGATCAATGACAACGAAATGGCGGGTCGGCTGGGAGGAGGCGGCGACCATCGGCGCAGCCATGAACAGGCCCATCAGCAGCGGCGTCAGCAACAGGCCGAGCCAGAACCCCCAGGCGGTGACATAGCCCAGATAGTCGCGCCGCGCGATCAGGTAGGTGTTGCGCATCAGGCAGCCTCCGGCGCCGCGTCGGCGCGCTCGCTGGCGGCCAGGTCGGCCGCTTCCGCCTCGCCCACGAGGGAGACGAACACATCGCGCAGGCGCGCTTCCTCCGGCGCGAAGCCGGCGATCGGGGCGCTGACGTCGATCGCTGCGCGCAGGGCGTCCTGGGCATCGCGGCCGGGCGGCAGCTGGACGCGCCACCAGCCTGCAGGGCCTGCCTCGCCGGCCTCGCGCTCCGCCATGAAGCCGGCGGGCCTTAGCGCCGCAGCGAGGTCGAAGCCGTCGGAGACGGCGATGCGCACCCGCCGGCCGAGGGCGCCGAAGGCGGCCTCCAGCGTGCCGTCGAACACCTTGCGCCCACGCGCCATCATCACGATGCCGTCGCACAGCCGTTCGGCATGTTCCATGACATGGGTGGAGAACAGGATGGTGGCGCCGCGGTCATGCTCGGCGCGGATCAGCGCCTCCAGGCCCTGCTGGTTGACCGGGTCGAGGCCGGAAAAGGGCTCGTCGAGGATCAGGAAGTCCGGGCTGTGGGCGAGGGTGGCGATGATCTGGACCTTCTGGGCCATGCCCTTGGACAGCTTGGAGATGCGCGAGCGGGCGAACGGGCCGAGGTCGAACACCTCAAGCAGCGTGTCGGCGCGGGCGCGGGCCTCGCGGGCGGACAGGCCCTTCAGCCGGGCGAAATGGGTGATGATGCTGCGCGGGCTCATCTTCTTGTAGAGGCCGCGCTCCTCCGGAAGGAAGCCGACATGGGCAAGCGCATCGAGGTTGGGCGGCGCGCCGAACAGGCGCACGCTGCCCTCGTCAGGCGCCATGATGCCGAGCGCCATGCGCAGGCTGGTCGACTTGCCCGCGCCATTGGGACCGAGAAAGCCGACAATGCGTCCCTCCGGCACGGTCAGGCTGAGCGCGTCGACGGCGCGGAACTGGCCGAACCATTTGGTTGCGCCGGTCATCTCAAGGGGGTGAGCGGTCAAGGGCGGGCAACCTCCGGTCGGCGCTTATCTCTTTTCGATAAAGAGTGCGGGGCGGGCATGGCAACCCCTTGCCAAGCGTCCTCGTCGGCTCCAGCATGATCTCGTGAAAACCGATCTCACCCGCCTGCTGGCCCGGTCGCGGCCTGCCGAGACGGTGCCCTCCCTCGGGCCCGACCACGAGTTGGCGCGGATCGACGCGGCGCTGGAGCGGCTGGTGCGCGGCGAGTATGGCTATTGCCGCCAGTGTGGCCGCCCGATCCCGCTCGCATGCCTCGACGCCGACCCGACGACAACCGAATGCGGCGACTGTGAGGGGTAGGGCAGGCTTCCACCGCACCGCCCGGTTCAGCATTTCCCTGGCCCACTGTCGGCTTCCGCAAGGCGGATGAGGATTTCGCCTTCGGCGATTTGGGTGCCCGCCTCGGCTGCAACCGCGTCGATGGTGCCGTCGCGCGGCGCGGTCAGGGCGTGTTCCATCTTCATGGCTTCCATGACGACGAGGATATCGCCGCGGCTGACCGCCTGGCCGGGCGCTGCTGTGACAGCAATCACCTTGCCTGGCATGGGCGCCCTGACGACATCGCCCGCTTCCAGCGCCTCGGCCTCGGTCTCGAAATCGGGGCGCGAGACGATGAAGGTATCGCCGCCGGCGGTGACGGCGAAGCGGCCGGGCGAGAGGTCGGTGACGAAGGCAAACGGCAGGAGCGCGGGGTCGATGGCGTCCGGGTCGGCGATCACCTGGCGCCCGTCAATGTCGAGCTCGACCGTGCGGCGCGGTGCGGCGTTGAGGCGGAAGCCGTCGCGCAGTGCCCACGGGTCGGCGGCCCCGCCGCCAACCGCGCCGCTGCCGAGCAGGATGTCGGCGACGGCAGCGAGCGCGGCATCGGCGTTCTCCTCCGGCCGGGCCGTCAGGGCCTCGCCCGCCTCTGCGATCCAGTTCACATGGTGGGCGGCGTCCAGGAAGGTGTCGGACACGACGCAGCGGTGCAGGAAGCCGATATTGGAGGGCACGCCGGCCAGTTGGGTCAATGCCAGGGTCTCGGCGAGCCGCTCGCAGGCCTCTTCCCGGGTCTCGCCGGTGACGATGAGCTTGGCGATCAGGGAGTCATAGTGCGCCGGCACGCTGTCGCCGGACTCAAAGCCGGTATCGAGCCTGAGCGCCGGCGGCTCGCTCTCGTGGGCCAGATCGAAGGACTCGATCCGCCCGGCGCCAGGCCGGAAATTGTCGGCCGGGTCTTCCGCGCAGATCCGCGCCTCGATGGCGTGGCCGCAAAGGGGGACGTCCTGCTGCGCCAGAGGCAAGGGGTCGCCGAGCGCCACGCGCAGCTGCAACTCGACCAGGTCAAGCCCGGTGATCGCCTCGGTGACCGGGTGTTCGACCTGAAGGCGGGTGTTCATCTCCAGGAACCAGAAACTGTCCCTTGCCAGAGGCCGGCTGCCATCGACGATGAACTCCACCGTGCCGGCGCCGCGATAGCCGACGGCCTCGGCCAGGCGGACCGCCGCGTCCGTCATCGCGGCGCGGACATCCTGCGGCATGCCAGGCGCGGGGGCCTCCTCGATCACCTTCTGGCGGCGGCGCTGCAGCGAGCAGTCGCGCTCATGCAGGTGGATGATGCGGCCATGCCCGTCGCCGAATACCTGAACCTCGATATGGCGCGGCGTCTCCACCAGTTTTTCAAGCATGACCCGACCGTCGCCGAAGGCACTTTCCGCCTCGCGCACGGCGCTTTCCAGCTGCGCCCCGAGCGCCGATGGCGCGGTGACGGCGCGGATGCCGCGCCCACCGCCACCGGCCACCGCCTTGATGAGGAGAGGATAGCCGATCTCCTCCGCCGCCGACTGCAAGGTCTGCAGGGACTGGTCCTCGCCGCGATAGCCCGGCAGGACGGGCACGCCGGCCTCCTCGGCAAGGCGCTTGGCCTCGTCCTTCAGGCCCATGGCGCGGATCGTCTCCGGCAGCGGGCCGACCCAGGCGATCCCGGCAGCGATTACCGCCTCGGCGAAGGCAGCATTCTCCGACAGGAAGCCATAGCCGGGATGGACGAGGTCGGCGCCGGTCTCGCGCGCGGCTTCGACCAGGGATGCGATCCTGAGATAGCTTTCCGCCGCCGCCGCCGGGCCGATCCGCACGGCCCGGTCAGCAAGGCGGACATGGGCGGCATAGGCATCGGCGTCGGAGTAGACCGCCACGGTGTCCATGCCGAGGCGGCGGGCGGTCGCCATGATGCGGCAGGCGATCTCGCCGCGGTTAGCAATCAGCAGCGTATGCGCCATGGCGCCCTCCCGGAGCCGGTCGCGGTCGTCTGACCATGCGGTGAGCCAAACGCCAATCCGCGGCCTCTGGCAAGGCGGAGGGTGTCCCTTGGGTTTTGCAGCAACCTCTGCGACAAGGAAGGCGCGGAGGGGCCGAGGATGTCTGAAGTTCACAATCTCCAGTCGCTGCTGCACTCGCTGGCGGGCGAGGCGGAGGGCGAGACCATTACCGTGCGCGACCTGCTCCGGGCGGTCGGGCGGCGCAGTTATGGCCCGCTGCTGCTGGTGCTGGGCTTCATCTCGATCAGCCCGCTGACGATCATCCCGGGCGCCAGCTGGCTGGTGGCGCTGGTGACATTGCTGATCGCGCTGCAGATCGTGATCGGCCGGCCCTTTCCTTGGGTGCCGCGACGCTTTCTCGACTTCGAGTTCAGGCGCGAGCACCTCGACGCCGCGCTCGGACAGCTGGAGCGCCATGCCCACACGGTCGACAGGCTGCTGCAGCCGCGCCTGACCTTCCTCACCGATCCGCCGTTTGCGCAGCTGGTGGCGCTGATCTGCGTTGCCGCGGCGCTGGTGACCTTCCCGCTCGGCTTCTTCCCGTTCGGGCCGGTTCTGCCGGGGCTGGCAGTCCTGCTGTTCGGCCTCGGGCTGACGGCGCGCGACGGGGTCGTCCTGGTCATCGCAGCCGGCGCGCTGGTCGGCGCGTGCCTGCTGCTGGTGCGGATCGTGCCGAGCCTTCTCGGCCTGATCGGGGTGTGACGCCGGCGCGCTTGATTTGCCGGCGCGGGCGGCCGACATCGGACCCCATGAGCGCAGAGCTATATCACAACCGTGTCCTCGAACTGGCCGCCGACATCGCGCATGTGGGGCGTCTGGAGGCGCCTGAGGCCTCGGTGGAGAAGGTCTCGCGGGTGTGCGGCTCGGCCGTCCGGGTCGAGCTTTGCCTCGACGCGGCTGGCGAGCACGTGGCGGCGATTGCCGTCGAGCCGAAGGCGTGCGCGCTCGGCCAGGCAGCCACGGCGGTGTTGTCAGAGCATGCGATCGGCGCGGCGGTGGACGAGGTCCGCGCCGCGCGCGACGCCCTGCAGGCAATGCTGAAGGAGGGCGGGCCGCCGCCGGCAGGGCGGTTCTGGGAGCTGCGCCACCTGGAAGGCGTGCGTGATTACCCGCCGCGCCACACCTCCACCCTGCTGGCCTTCGACGCGGCGGTCGCGGCGATCGAGGAAGCGCTCGCGGCGCGGGCGGACGCTGATGCGGTCGCGGACTAAGCCCATCGCCGGCGTTGTCCTGCGCGCCTACAAGCTAACGCTTTCGCCGCTTTTCATGGCGGTCGGGGTGCGCTGCCGGCATGAGCCGACCTGTTCGGAGTACGCCGCCGATGCGGTGAGCCGGCACGGTGTATGGGCAGGTCTCTGGATGGCCGTGGCGCGCTTCCAGCGCTGCCGTCCCTGGGGCAGCCATGGCTTCGACCCGGTGCCGCAGACCCGCAGGCCGGTCGCATGGTGGGCGCCCTGGCGCCATGGCGACTGGTGCGGCCCTTGCGGTCAGGGCGGTTGCCACAGGGGTGCGGACGACTGATTGCGTTTCGGGCCGCCCGCGTTTACTTATCCGACATGTCTGAGATAGCGCGTCATCCTGTATCGCGAACTTTCGTGGGTGCGTGACCCGGCCCGGATCGGGCCTTGGGAGTGAGACCCCGTCACGTGCCCTGAGAGACAGTCCGCGCCGGGAAAGGCCCCAGGCTGCCCGATCACCCAGGGTAGCTGATAACACTGTGGGCATTCCGGCAAGATCGCGATACACCCGCCAGCGTTCCGTTCCGAGGCCTTCGCGGGAAGGCGCCGGCCTTCAGACCAGAAGTTCGAGACCCATGATCCAAGTTACCCTGCCCGATGGCAGCGTCCGCGAATATGATGACGGCGCCAGCCCGCTGGACGTTGCCCAGTCCATCTCCAGATCACTTGCCAGGAAGGCGCTGGCCGCGCGCGTCGATGGCGAACTCTGGGACCTCAGCCGGCCCCTGCCCGGAGATGCGGCGGTGGAGATTGTCACGGCCGGTGATCCCGACGCGCTGGAACTGATCCGCCACGATGCCGCACACGTGCTGGCGCAGGCGGTGCAGGCGCTGTTCCCGGGCACGCAGGTCACCATCGGCCCGACGGTCGAGGACGGCTTCTATTACGACTTCGCCCGAGATGAGCCCTTCTCCACGGAGGATTTCGAAGCGATCGAGAAGAAGATGGCCGAGATCGTGGACGCCGATTATCCCATCACCCGCGAGGTCTGGGACAAGGACGAGGCGATCGGGACGTTCCGGGAGATCGGCGAGGATTACAAGGCGCAGATCATCGACGACATCATCCCGCCAGGCGAGCCGATCACGGTCTACCGACAGGGCGAGTGGTTCGACCTCTGCCGTGGCCCGCACCTGCCCTCCACCGGCAGGCTGCCCAAGGCGTTCAAGCTGATGAAACTGGCCGGCGCCTATTGGCGGGGCGACCATCGCAACGCGATGCTGCAGCGCATATATGGCACTGCCTGGGCGAGCGAGGCCGACCTGAAGGCCCATCTCACACGCCTGGAGGAGGCGGAGAAGCGCGATCACCGGCGCCTCGCCGGCGAGCTTGATCTCTTCCACATGCAGGAGGAGGCGCAGGGCCAGGTATTCTGGCATCCCAAGGGCTGGACCCTCTACCGGGTGCTGCAGGACTATATGCGCCGGCGCCAGACCGAGGGCGGTTATCAGGAGATCCGCACCCCGCAGCTGATGGACCGGAAATTCTGGGAAGACTCAGGGCACTGGGACAAGTATCGCGAGAACATGTTCATTTCCTCCATTGAGGAGGAAGACAAGGTGCTGGCGGTCAAGCCAATGAACTGCCCGTGCCATGTGCAGGTGTTCAAGCAGGGCCAGAAATCCTATCGCGACCTGCCGCTGCGGCTGGCCGAGTTCGGCTCCTGCCACCGCTATGAGCCCTCCGGCGCGCTGCACGGCCTGATGCGCGTGCGCGCCTTCGTGCAGGACGACGCGCACATCTTCTGCCGCGAGGACCAGATCACCGAGGAGGTCGGCGCGTTCTGCGCGTTGTTGCAGTCGGTCTATGCCGATCTCGGCTTTGAAGACGTGCAGGCGCGCTTTTCCGACCGGCCGGAGGTGCGCGTCGGCACCGACGAGATCTGGGACCGGGCGGAGACCTCGCTGAGGATTGCCGCTGACGAGACCGGGCTGGAGGTCATCCACAATCCGGGCGACGGGGCATTCTACGGGCCAAAGCTCGACTTCGTCCTCAAGGACGCCATCGGCCGCGAATGGCAGGTCGGCACCATCCAGGCCGACTTCAACCTGCCCGACCGGCTGGATGCGGAATATGTCGGCCCCGATGGCGAGCGCTACCGGCCGGTGATGCTGCACCGGGCGATTCTCGGCTCGTTCGAGCGGTTTCTCGGCATCCTCATCGAGAACTATGCCGGCGCCTTCCCGATGTGGCTGGCGCCGGTGCAGGTGGTGGTGGCAACGATCACCGATGCGGCCAAGCCCTATGCGCAAGAGGCGGCGCAGACCCTGCGGCGCGCCGGGCTGCGGGTAGAGCTCGATACCCGCAACGAGACGATCAACTACAAGGTCCGCGAGCATTCGGTGAAGAAGGTGCCGGTGATCGCCGTGGTTGGCGAGCGCGAGGCGCAAGAGCGCAAGCTGGCGCTGCGCCGTTTCGGCTCGAGGGGCCAGTCGATTGCCACTCTGGACGAGGTGGTGCAGGCTCTAAGCCATGAGGCGCTGGCGCCGGACCTGAAACGGGCGCACGCGGCGCCGGAGGCTGAGGCAGCGGAGTAGGCCGATGACCCTGCGATGGTTCCCGACACTCCTGCTGGCGCTTGCCGCGTGCGTGGCAGCGCCGCAGACGCCGTCGGCGGCCCCGGTCGTGGCCGGGCCGGATGCGGCCGGCGCCGGACACGGTGAGAGGCTGGCGCAGGCCTATTGCGCAAGCTGCCATGCGATCGGCGCGGCAGGTGACAGCGCCCATGCCGATGCCCCGCCCTTCCGCACACTGGCGAAGCGTTACCCAGTGGAAGGCCTCGCCGAGGCGCTGGCTGAAGGCATTGTCGTCGGCCACCCTGACATGCCCGAATTCCGCTTCGAGCCCGACGAGGTCGATGCCCTGATCGAGTATCTCAAGGCGATCCAGGACCCGCAAATGGGCTAGCGTCTCCTGCCCGAGCCGATGGGTTGGCGACCGAGGAGGCGCAGGACGAGGTTTCGCGACCCCCGCAAGGCCGGATAGACCGCCTTCAGGAGCCGCCGGCTGGTCAGGCGCCTCAGGAGCGGCGCGCGTGCCGCCAGGGCATTGATCGCCCAGACCGCCTCCCACCCGAAATAGACCCGCCCGTCCAGCTCGACGATCATGCCCTGGTCGATGTCATAGCCGGCCGAGGCAAACGCGCTGACGGCCTCCGGCGCAGTGCGCGCATCGACCAGCACGACATCGCCGACCGCCTGTCTGAGGCGCGCCATCTTCACATAGGACGCACAGAACGGGCACTCGCCGTCATAATAGACCCTCATGGCCGGGGTGCCCGGCGCGGCGGACCCCTCGGCAATGGTCAAACGCTGACAACGCGGCCTGGATTCATGATATTGAGCGGGTCCAGCGCCTGCTTGATGGCGCGCATGGTGGCAGTCGCGGCCTCGGGCCTCAGACCTTCAAGTTCGTCGCGCTTCAGGCGTCCGACGCCGTGTTCGGCGGAAATCGAGCCGCCATGAACCATCGCCTCGCGGTGGACGGCGGCCGTGATCTCCGGCGCAAGTGCACGCAGCGTCGGCGCAGTGACGCCGGCCGGCTCGCACGCGGAATAGTGCAGATTGCCGTCTCCGACATGGCCGAAGGCGACAATCTCCGCCTCTGGGGCAACCCTGGCAATGGCCGCACCGGCGCTCTCCAGGAAGGCCGGGATGCGCGACACCGGCACGCAGACGTCATGGTTTACCGACGCCCCGAAGGCGCGCTTTGACAGTGGGATGGATTCGCGAATACGCCAGAAGGTGGCCGCGCCGGCGAGGCTCTCTGCGATGACGGCGTCGGCGGCCAGGCCCGCCCCGAGCGCATCGGCCAGGGCAGTCTCAAGGGTCTCGCGTGCCTGCGCCTCACTCGCCATGGAAATCTCGCTTAGCACCCGCCAGCCGGCATTCGACGGCAGGGGGTCGCGCAGGTCCGGTATGTCGGTGCGGACCATGTCGATGGCGTTCGCCGGGATCATCTCGAAACTTGTCACCGTGTCGCCGGCGTGCGCGCGAACCGTCGCCAGCAGGGCCACCACATCGCTGGCACTGTTGCAGGTTATCCAGGCGCTGGCACGCTGCACCTTCGGGAAAAGCTTCAGCGTTGCCGCCGTGACAAGGCCGAGCGTGCCCTCGGCTCCGGCAAACAGGTGTTTGAGGTCATAGCCGGTGTTGTTCTTGCGCAGGCCCGACAAGCCGTCCCAGACCGCGCCGGACGGCAGCACCACCTCAAGCCCGAGCAGCAGGTCGCGCATCATGCCATAGCGCAGCACCGCGACGCCGCCGGCATTGG
>CAYPQD010000033.1:0-26839 GCA_964412785.1 uncultured Hyphomonadaceae bacterium | reverse complement strand
CGATTGATCGGTGCGCGGCCGAGCACAACAACGCCGCCCCACTCGGAAATCGCATCACCGCCCGTGTCGGAGGGATCAGCCGCCCGGCGCTCAATGTCGTCGGCGCTCGTGAAAACGATCGGCGCATCGACTTCACCGCCGGCTATGATCTGAGACCCGCGATTGACCACAATATAGTCGGCGCCGGATTCGCCGAAAACCGTCACGCCTGGCTCGATGGTGAGCACCGCCGGCGTCCCGCCAGCCTTGTTGCCATCACCACCAATATCCACACCAATGTCGACGCGACCGTTCAGTCGGTAGGCAATGCCATCAACCGCGCTCAGCGTCACATTGGCAGTGTACACACCCTGAAGGTCGCAGGACAGCAGATCACCAACGACCTCGCTTGCGGTGAAGCCATCCGGGCACTCGGCAGAAGTGCTACCGCCGCCACCGCCGCCACCGCCGCCGCCACCGCCGCCACCGGGAGGCGTGCCCGGGCTGGTCACGCCGGGAGATGCGATATCGCTGCCCTGGGAACAGGCAGCGGCGAGGAAAAGCGCAAGCGCGCTAACAGCTGTACGAAATTTCATGATACCCCTCGATTGGCAGATTAACCGAGTTAACGGGCTACCGCGCAGCCATGACAGTGGTGTGACAATCTAGCAGGAAATCGGCTTCGAAGGCGCGTTGTGGTGTATTGGCCACGCTATGCGCAGGGGCCTTCTGGTTGTTTCAGAGCAACAGGAAAACCGGCTTTGGCACGACAAGGGCGAACACCATGCCGAGGCCAAGAAACGGCCCGAAAGCGATCGCCTCGTCACCCGGTGTGCGCACGCCGGTTCTCAGGGCCGTCACCAGGACGAGCGCGAGGGCGCTGGTCGAGGCCACCAGCAGGACCAGCGGCAGGGCAAGCACGCCGCACCAGGCGCCAGCTGCCGCCAGCAGCTTGGCGTCGCCCTGTCCGATCCCCGCCCGACCGCGCAGGGACAACCACGCCGCGTCGAGCGCACGCACCAGAAGGTAGCCGACCAGCGCACCCAGCCCGGCTGCCAGCATCCCCGGCCCCTCGCCCAGCAATGCGCGCACCAGTCCGGCCACGATCAGCGGCAGGGTGATCACGTCAGGTAGCAATCCGTGCTCGATGTCGATCGCGCTCAGCCAGACGAGTACGCCCGCCAGCAGCCAGGCCGGCCAGTCCGGCGCCGTCACCCCTCCCGGCAGGCACGCAAAGCCGAGAATGCCGGCCAGCGCCGCTGCAAGACTGCCAGCGCGCGCCCAGGCGGCTCCCGACGGACGCAGGACCCGCGCCAGCGAAGGCGTGTCAGCCGGCGCCATCAGCCCCATCACCATCCAGGCCGGAGAGTACCGCCTCCACAGGTAGCGCGTACAGGGCGCCCTCGCGGGAAAAGAACAATGTCTTTCCATCCGCCGACAGCCCGGCCCCGTAATCGACCCCCGGCGTGTTCAGCGGCGCACCAGGATTGGCCGGGATAGACCAGATGCCATCCTCCCCCCTGACGCTTGTCCAGATATCGACAACGCCGCGCTTCGGCGCACGGTGGGAGTAGAAGAAGAGGCGGGTGCCGTCCGCGGTGACGGCCAGGTGGTCGTCGGTGCGGGCATCATTGAAGCCGTCGCGCATCGCCGTGACCGTCCACGCCTCGGTCTCCGGGGCCTGTCTCGCGGAGACGATATCGAGGCCGCCACCGCCGGCGTCAGGACGGTTGGTTGCAAAATAGAGCGTGCCATCACGGGTCATTGCCGGGCTCTTCTCGATGGCCCCGGTGTTGACCGGCTCCGGGAAGGGTCTGGGCTCGACCCACTGGCTGTCGCGCCGCTCGGCCCGCCAGAGATTGAGGTCGGTCCGCCCGGGCCGGCTCTCAAGCGGCTGGTCGCTGGCGTACAGCAGCGAGCCGTCGCGCGGGTCGAACGCCGGCGAGGTGATGCGCTTGACGTGCGGCAGGTCGATCATCGCCGGCGCACTCCAGCTGCCATCCTCCTGACGCACCATCTCGAACAGGTTGGTGTCATCGCCATCCTCCTGAGCGAACACGCGGATCGTCCCGTCCGGCGATTCCTGCAACTGGTGGGCGCGGGTGAACGGCGTCGGCGCCGGCGCGTCCGGCAGCATGGCGACCGGCTCGGGCAGCGCCTTCGGCGCGCTGCTGGCAGGCGCGCTCTCCTCGCCGCAGGCTGACAGGCCAGCCAGCGCAAGCAACAGCATCAAGGTACGCATCGGGGTCATTGTCGGTCTCGTTCGGCAAGAGGATGGGCGCGTGCCGTCGCTCTAACGCCCGGTTGTGACAGTTTCCAGTCACCGGCTCCGGCAATCTCAGCGCGGTGCCGCCGCGCCGAGCGCCTCGTCCGGCTGCGGACGGACGCCCTGGCCGTAACGCGCCGCATACCAGGCCACGAACGCGGCAATCCCGGGCCTCAGAGCCGTCGCCGGCCGGTAGCCATAATCGCGCTGGATCGCAGTCAGGTCGGCGCACGTCTCCAGCACGTCGCCGGGCTGCATGTCGACCAGTTCCATCCGCGCTGTCCGCCCCGTCGCCCGCTCGATCTCGGCGATGAAGTCGAGAAGCGCGACAGGCTCATTGTGTCCGATATTGTAGATCGTGTGCGGACGCGGCAGTTCATCCAGATGGGTCGGCTGGGTCACGATCCGAAACAAGGCATCGATGGCGTCGTCGATATAGGTGAAGTCGCGGCGCATCTGCCCGCGGTTGAACACGCGGATCGGCCTGCCTGCGAGGATCCGCTCGGTGAAGGACCAGTAGGCCATGTCCGGCCGCCCCCAGGGGCCATAGACGGTGAAGAACCGCACCCCGATCTGCGGAAGCCGGTAGAGATGCGCATAGGTCTGGCTCATCAGTTCGTCCGCCCGCTTGGTGGCGGCATAAAGCGACACCGGCTCGTCGATCACCGCATCCTCGCGATAGGGCTGGTCGGTCGACAGGCCATAGACCGAGCTGGACGAGGCATAGACAAGCAGGGGGCGCGTCGGCAGCCAGCGGCAGAGCTCCAGCACGCTGAGATGTCCCGTAAGGTTGGCCGAGGCATAGGCAAACGGGTTTTCGATCGAGTAGCGCACTCCCGCCTGGGCGGCGAGATGGACCACGCGGTCGATACGCACCCCCTCGCAAGCCGCTCTCAGCGTCGCATGGTCGGCTATATCTAGCCCCTCGAAACGAAAGCCTGTATGCGCCGCAAGCCGCACAAGCCGGTCGCGCTTCAGGCCGACATCGTAATAGGCGTTGAGGTTGTCGACACCGACCACGCCATGACCCGCCTCCAGCAGGGCAAGCGCAATCCGGTGGCCGATGAAACCGGCCACGCCGGTGACGAGAACATTCATGCGCACGCCTTCCGCTGATGCTGGCTTAGCGGTTCGGGCGGAAATTAAAAGCCCGAGGCGTCAGAGCTGGGCGCGCAGCAACCATCCGGCGAGGACCAGCGCCAGCGCTGCGGTCAGCGCGCTGGCGCCGCCATACCGCCAGGTGCGGGCCCGGCGCGCCGGCGAAAACGCCGCGGCGACCCGCGCCTGCAATGCGCCAGCGGGCGAGCCGGTTGCGGCGCCAGAGCACGCCTCGGGATGGGGCGGCGGGGACTCAAGCAGCCATCCTGCACCGCCGGTTTCGCCGGGCCGGCTGGCAGGCGTTCGGGCTGCGTGATCATCGTGTTTGCGCTGGGCGGCCATGGCATCGGCTCCGCGGTTGTGGCCGAATTCTATGTTTGCCAGATCATAAAGATGGATTAATTCAGCGGGTCGAACTTCACCCCCGCGCCGCCCGGCGCAGCCATCTCCCCCGTTGCCCTTCGCCACGGTCTGCAGCAAAGGTGCGTTCCATGAAGATTGCGGTCCTGAGGGAAACCTATCCCGGCGAAACGCGCGTTTCCGCCACGCCGGAGACGGTCAGGCGCCTCGCCGGCGCCGGCCATCACATCCTGGTCGAAAGCGGCGCCGGCCGGTCCGCCGGTTTTCCCGATGCGGCCTACGCCGACGAAGGCGCAAGTGTCGGCGCCCTGGCAGACATGCTGAAGGCGGCCCCGGACATTGTCTTCTGCGTCGCCATGCCGGATGGCGAACGCTTGAAGCAGTTGCCGGAAGGTGTTGCCCTGATCGGCCTGCTGAACCCGTTCGCGCTGGGTGGCAGCGAAGCCGGCCTCAATGCTCGCCGCATCGCCGCCATGGCGATGGAGTTCACCCCGCGCATCACACGCGCCCAGTCGATGGACGCGCTGTCCTCGCAGTCGAACCTGGCCGGATACCGCGCAATCATCGAAGCGGCCGAACTTTATGGCCGCGCCTTCCCGATGATGATGACCGCCGCCGGCACCATTGCTCCGGCCAAGACCTTCATCATGGGCGCCGGCGTGGCCGGCCTGCAGGCCATCGCCACGGCCCGGCGGCTCGGCGCGGTCGTGTCGGCCACCGATGTGCGCCCGGCGGCGAAGGAACAGGTCGCCTCGCTCGGCGCCAAGTTCATCGCGGTCGAGGACGAGGAGTTCAGGGCCGCCGAGACTGCCGGCGGCTATGCCAGGGAAATGTCCGACGCGTACAAGAATAAGCAGGCCGAGTTGACCGCCAGCCATATCGCCAAGCAGGATATTGTCGTCACCACGGCGTTGATCCCCGGCCGTCCGGCGCCAGTCCTTGTCACCGAGGAGATGGTGCGCTCCATGAAGCCGGGCTCGGTGATCCTCGACATGGCCGTTGCCCAGGGCGGCAACTGCCCGCTGTCAAAACCCGATGAGGTGGTCGACGTGGACGGCGTGAAGGTCGCCGGTTTCTCCAACCTGCCCGCCCGCCTGCCGGCGGACGCGTCCTCACTGTTTGCCAAGAACCTCTTTGCCTTCCTGCCGCTGGTCACGGCAGAGGACGGCACGCTCAATCTCGACACCGATGACGAGATTGTCACCGCCATGCTGCTCACCCGCGGCGGCAAGACCGTGAATGAAAGGCTCAAGGCATGAAATTCCTTGTCGCGCTCCTCTCCGGCCTCGCCCTGGCCCTGCCCGCCCACGCAGCCGCCGCCTCGGCGATCGACCCGACTGTGTTCCTCGCGGCGATCTTCGTGCTCGCCTGCTTTGTCGGCTATTATGTCGTCTGGTCGGTCACGCCTGCCCTGCACACGCCGCTGATGGCAGTCACCAACGCGATTTCCTCGGTGATCATAGTCGGCGCCCTGATCGCGGCCGCCGCTTCCGCCGATGTTAATGGCGGCTGGATCGCCAAGGGCCTTGGCGGCGTCGGCGCCGGTCTTGCCGCGGTCAACATCTTTGGCGGCTTCCTCGTCACCCAGCGCATGCTGGCCATGTACAAGAAGAAGGGGGAATAGGTCCGTGGAGATGTTCCAGACGACGATTGCTCCCCTCCTCTATCTCGTCGCCGGGGTTCTTTTCATCCTTGCCCTGCGCGGATTGTCGAGCCCTGCCACCTCACGCGCAGGCAACCGCAATGGCATGATCGGCATGGCGATTGCCGTGGCCACCACGCTCGCGGTGCTGTGGGAGCGGCTCGATCCGGCCACCTGGGGCATCATCCTCGCCGGCGTGGGCATTGGCGGCGCAATCGGCGCGCTGATCGCCCGGCGCATCCCGATGACGGCCATGCCGCAGCTCGTTGCCGCCTTCCACTCGCTGGTCGGCCTCGCCGCCGTCCTCGTCGCAGCCGCAGCTCTCTACGCGCCGGCAAGCTTTGACATTGGCAGCATTGGCGACATCGCGCTGGCCTCGCTGATCGAGCTGTCGCTCGGTTCGGCGATCGGCGCGCTGACCTTCACCGGCTCGGTGATCGCCTTCGCCAAGCTCAATGGCAACATGTCCGGCGCGCCGATCCTGCTGCCGGCGCGCCACCTCCTCAACATCGCTCTTGGCGCCGGCATCATCGCCCTGATCGTCGTCCTGGGGCTCTCAAACGGCGCCGCGACCTGGGCATTCTGGGGGCTCACCATTCTCGCGCTGATCCTCGGCATCACCCTGATCATCCCGATCGGCGGCGCCGACATGCCGGTCGTCGTGTCGATGCTGAATTCCTATTCCGGCTGGGCAGCGGCCGCACTCGGCTTCACGCTCGGCAATTTCGCCCTGATCATTACCGGCGCGCTGGTTGGCTCGTCGGGTGCGATCCTCTCCTACATCATGTGCAAAGGCATGAACCGCAGTTTCATCTCGGTCATCCTTGGCGGGTTCGGTGGCGAGGATGCCGCAGTCGGAGCCGTCGGCGGCGAGGAGCGCCCGGTCAAGCGCGGCTCGGCGGAGGATGCGGCCTTCATCATGAAGAACGCCTCCAAGGTCATCATCGTTCCGGGCTATGGCATGGCCGTTGCCCAGGCCCAGCACGCCCTGAAGGAAATGGCCGACAAGCTGAAGGAGGAAGGGGTTGAGGTGAAATACGCCATCCACCCCGTTGCCGGCCGGATGCCGGGCCACATGAACGTCCTCCTGGCCGAGGCGCAGGTGCCCTATGACGAGGTGTTCGAGCTTGAGGACATCAATTCGGAATTTTCCACTGCCGACGTTGCCTTTGTCATCGGTGCCAATGACGTGACCAATCCCGCGGCAAAGTCCGACCCGGCCTCGCCGATCTTCGGCATGCCGATCCTCGATGTCGAGAACGCCCGCACCGTCCTCTTCGTCAAGCGCTCGCTCGGCTCGGGCTATGCCGGCATCGACAACACCCTGTTCTTCATGGATAACACCATGATGCTGCTCGCCGATGCGAAGAAGATGGTGGAGGACATCGTCAAATCGCTTTGATGACCTGGTGACCGGTTCTCACTCCGCCCCGCCCGGCGCGTCGCCGGTCTCTTCGTCCGCGTCAGCCACCCCGCCGCGACCACCGCCAAACCGTTCGAAATCTCGCGTCCATTCAATGGCGATTTCCGGCCCCTCAACCGCGCCGAGATCGGCATCGACACGAATATTGTTGCGCGGCGTCCATTCCAACGTGACACCCGGCGTGCCGCTGCGGGTCGCCTCCAGCTCCAGATAGAGGTCGTCGGTCAGGTATTTGCCGGTGGCCAGCGTCGCCCCGCCACTTTCGGAGAAGCCGAAATCCAGGCGGTCGAGATTGGCCGCAGACCGGAACGGTCCCACCATGTCCAGCGCATTGCCGCTGGCGAGCGAGGCCAGGGCGCCAGCCATCTGCGCGGCTTCCAGCCCGGACAGGTCGGCCACAGAGCGCCCGAACAGGAGCCGCGCCAGGATCTCGTCTTCAGGCAGCGCCGGCGTCGCCGACAATTCGATCCGCGGTTCGCTGGCGCGCCCGGTCACTTTCACCGTCCCGACAAAATCTGCCTGGCTGCGGGTCGCGGTGAGGCTCACCATGGTCTCGTCCAGTGGCCCGACAAAGCGCACCGAGCCGTCCTGCAGCCGGAAGGCACGGCCCACCAGGTCTGCCCGGCCGCGCACCAGCCTCGCCTCTCCCTCAATGCGCGGCGCACCCACAGGACCAGCGACCCGCGCATCAAGGCCCCATTCACTGTCCAGCGTTGGCGCGGCGATGAAGATGCGGTTGTCGGCCCGCACAGTGAGGCCAAGCGCCACCGGCAGCGCATCCGTCCCCGGCGCGTCAACGACCTCCCCATTCTCGGCGGGAAAGGCCACATCCACCGTGGTGTAGCCCCCGCCTCGGATTGCGCCGACATCGATCCGCGCCTCATTGACCGTGACGTCGCCATCGACCAGCAATTCATCCTCCGAGCGGCTGACCCCGATCGCACCCGACACGATTGCGGTGACGTCATCGCGCTCCAGTGCGTCCAGCCGGTCCAGCGTGATCTGGAGCTTGCCGAGCCCGTCCAGCCCCATCCGGCCCTCGCCGGACACCGTCCCGCCTCTGCCGCCGCGGGCATCGAAGCGGTTCAGCGTCACCGCCCCTCGCGACAGCGTCGCATCAAGGCCGATCCCGGTCAGGTAGACGCCGCTTCCGGCATCCTCAAACTCACCCCCGCCAAGGCGCACCCGGCCGACGGGGCGCAGGTCGTCCAGCGGAGCGTCCAGCTCCAGGGCGAGGTCCAGAGCGCCGTCGAGACGCGTCGTCTGCGGCGCCACCAGGCGCCACACCGGCCCGACTGGCCCGGCCGCCATCGCCGAGACAGAAACGGGCGCGCCCGGGCTGGGCGCCACACCGGCCAGTCCGTTATCGCGCAGCAGCGGCAGTCGGAACCGGCCTTCCCCATCAAGGCCCGCCGTGCTCGCGAGGGTGACATTGCCTGCCAGCGCGTCGCCGCCCACCGTGCCGGTGAGCGAAATCTGCGCGGTCTGAGGCCCGAGGGCCGCGTCGCCGAGGCCGGACAGGTCGAACCGGAAAGACCCCTCCACACGCTCCGGCGATACTTCGTGCCGCAATTCGCCGCTCAGTGCCCCGCTCATGTCCGGCCGCCCGGCGAGCGCCAGGAAGGGCGCCAGCGATACCCCGTCGAGATCGATCGCGACCCGCCGCGCCGCACCGTCCACGACACCGTCAAGGCCGAGCCGGCCATCGCCCATGCGCAGCGCTCCGGACAGGCTGCGCCCGGCGCCTTCCGAGATCAGGCGCAGCGGCGTTTCCGTGGCCATCGCGATGCCGGCCAGGTGTCCGTCCGGCGACACCTCGACGCGTGCGCCCAACGAATCCACCCGCACCGGCAGCGCCAGGTCGAACGCCCGCGCCTCGCCGCCAATCGGGATGGCCCCCGCGAGCGTCACCCGTCCGTCAACGGCTTCCAGCGGCCCGCTCGCCACCAGGCCGATCCTGTCCAGCCGCATGTCACCAATGGCCACGTCGCGAAGCGACAGGTCAGCCGCGACGACCCCCGCCTCATAGCCGAGATCACCGGCAATCGCGGCGGACAGCCCGCCCTCGCGCACCATTCCGTCAAGGCGGATCGCGGAGCGCGCCGTCTCCAGACCACCATCCGGCAGGGCGATCCGTCCGCGCGCGGAAACCTCGCCCCAGTCGAGGGCGATCTCCTCGGCAAGAACCCCGCCCGCCGCATCCGGCTGCATCCGCGCAGCAAAGGAGAGCGGCCGCTCCGCCAGCGTGCCGGAAAGGGTGACGGCGACCGCCTCGGCCACGGCATAGCGGCCCGTGGCGGCGAAGCGGATATCGCCGAGCGACACCCCGCCCGGCAGGTCCGCCCTTGCCCCTTCCGCCTGCAGCGCAAGGTTCGGCGCGCCCACCGGGCCCTTCGCGGAGAGCGACGCCCGCAGCGGCGAGAGGTCGAGCCCCCCGGCCGCGATCGCCTCGGTCTGAAGCTCTGCGCTGGCCGCCAGGGCGCCATCGGCCAGCTGCCCTTCCCCATCAAGCCGGAAGGCGGCGCCCGTCAGGTCAAGCGTCTCCACCTCTATGATGCCGCCCGCGCCGATGCCGGCGCGAAGCACGGCGGCCACCTCCGCTCCCGTGATCGCGATGACCTCGTCCGGCAGGTCGCCCGGAAGGCTCAGCGGACCGTCAGCCGCCAGCGTCAGGGCGCCCTCGCCCGTGCGCGTCGCTGCAACCTCAAGCCGCGCGCCGAGGGGCAGGGCCTCGCTCGCGGCCAGGGTGACGGTCCCGGAGAGATCGGCGGTGCCCTCACCGGGTGCCGCGCGTCCGGCGAGGTCGAAGCCGAGCGCCGCGCCGCTGAGCCGCGCGGTATCGATCGCGATGACGCCACCGCGCCGGCTGCGGGCCCCAAGGCGGAGGCTCGGCGCCGCGCCCAGCAGGGCCGCTTCCGCCGCGCCCGGCCAGTCCGCCCCGACAAGCTGGAGCGTGGCGTCCACAGCCGGCCCCTCCTCCCGCGCCGCGAGCGTGCCCTGGAGCCGAAGCACCTGCGCCCGCCGCGCCTCGAAGGCGGGCCGCTCGAGGGTCATTGCCCCGGTCCCGGACCAGCCCTCGTCGCCGCGCCGCGCCTCGCCCTCCATGCGCAGGGCGCTCCAGCTGAGGCCCTCCACCAGTACCGGGCCACCGGCGCGCGGGGTCAGGCCCAGCCTGGCACCCTCCACCGCCTCCAGACCGGTCTCGTCCATCACCAGCTCGCCTGCCCCCTCCCCGGCAAGGCGGCTCGCCTGCAGCGACAGGGTGAGCGCCCGCCTGCGATCTTCCGGCGCGGAGGCGGTCAGCGACACGCTTGCTTCCTCGCCGAGACGCGCGGCCACTGGCTGCAGCGGGCCGAACGCATCGAGCACGATCCTGGCAGAGGCGGATAGCGCGCCGGAGCGGCCATAGCGCGCGGTCAGGTCGGCCACATCGCGGCCTGCCAGGCGCGCATCGCCCGTCACCTGCCAGAGCCCTGCCTCCGAGCGGGTCTCGATGGTCGCGACCAGCTTGCCCGCCTTGCCGGTACCGAGGACGGCCGCGATTGGCCCACCGGGCGGCGCGGCGAGGTCAAGCGACACCTGCAAGGGCGCGCCCGGCGCCCAGGCGGCCTGCGCCACAAGCCGGTCACCCCCGCCATCAAGGCGCTCAGCCCGTACAGACACGTCGCCCTGGCGCAGGCCCGCCTCGGCCCGCGCGCTGACTTCCAGCGCGGCAGCCTCCGGCAGGACGGCGTCGCTGATCATGACCCGCTCGATCGCGAAATCGGCAAGCCGCAGCCGGCGCAGGGGCATCGTGCCATCGTCCGAGGGCTTGGCCTCGCCGGCCTCAAGCACGGGCTCGCGCAGCAGCATCACCTCGCGGGCCCGCAGGGACCTCACCGACAGCGTGCTCTGCAACAGCGCCATCGGCCGCCAGTCCAGCGTCACGTCACGCGCCTCCAGCCAGACGCCCTGCGCGTCGGCAAGGGTCAGTCGCTCAAGACGCGCGCGGCCCAGCAGGTCGCCGCGAAGCCCGCTCAGTGTGATCGACTGGCCTGACGGCTCCACCGCCTCGATCCGCGCGGCGACAAAGGCCCGGCCTGGCGGTGTTGCGACGAGGATGCGTAAAGCTACCACCAGCACCGCAAACACGGCGAGTGCGATGCCGGTCCATTTCAGGAGGCGGAGGGGCCAGCGCGCGCCCATCAGAACGCTTGCCCGATGCTGATATAGATCTGAACCGGGTCGTCGCCCGGTTCACTGTCAATCGGTGTGGCAATATCGAGGCGTAGCGGCCCCGCCGGCGTGCGGTAACGCGCGCCGACCCCGGCCGACAAGCGCAGCGCGCCAAGATCTGCCGCTGCGTCTTCCACAAGGCTGACCGCATCGACAAACGCGACAAAGCCAAGCGGGCGCGCGCGCCTCCAGCGCAGCTCCCCCGATGTCTCGAACAGGCCGAGGCCGCCGGTCGGCTGGCCGTCGGTATTGCGCGGGCCGACCGACTGGAAGGCAAAGCCGCGGGCGCTGCCACCTCCGCCGGCAAAATAGCGATAGCTCACCGGCAGGCTCTCCAGCTCCCCGCCGATGACCGAGGCGACCCGTGTCCGACCGGCAAGCACGAAGGTCGCCTCGCGGTCCAGCGCGCGATAGCCGCGGACCTCGCCGCTCAGCGCCGCAAACACCAGCGAGGTGTCACCAAAGGCCGTCGCCGGCTCGATGCGGGCATCGGCGCGCCAGCCCCCGGTCGGATCGAGGGCGTCATTGGAACGGTCCAGCGAGGCGGCCGCCGAGACGTGCAGCACCTGCAGCGTGCGCTCGCCAAAGGCATCGGTCTCGCTGGAAATCTCACCGCCGGCGCCGAAGGCGAAGGCAAGATCCGGCGTCTGCCGGATCGCATAGCTGGCACCGAGGGCCAGGCGGTCACGGTCAAACGCGTCGGTCTCGTCCTGGCCGATCTCGGCGAAGGCACCGAGGTCGCGCCCCGGCCCGCGCGCGTTCGGCAGGGCCCAGCTGGCGCCGAACTGCCGGCGCTGGGTCGCGATCGTTGCCGTCGCCGTCAGCAGGTCCGCACGCCCGGTGACATTTCGCCGGGTCAGGCGCGCCTGCGCTCCCGGACCGTTGGCGGTAGAGAAACTCGCACCGAGGCCGAGCGTGTAGCGGGCGCGCGGCGTCAGCTCGATGATGACAGCGCGGGTCTCCCAGCCGGCCTCGCCTGCTCCGCTCGCGGTCTCCGACAGGCGCACCACGGTGGTCTGGTACTGGCGGGTGTCGCGCAACCGGTTGGAATATTGCAGCAGGACAGCGGGGTCATAAATCTCGCCAGGCGTATATGGCGCGAGGCTCTCAATGTATCCATAATCGGTTCGCCCGGCCTCGGCGATCTGAACCGGACCGAGCCGAACGCGCGGACCAGGCGCCAGCCTGTAGGTCACCGTGACGGTGCCCATCTCCCGGTCTCCGACAATGCGGCGCGCCAGGGCGCGCGCGTCCGGATAGCCGAGCGCGTGCAGCTGGGAGACGAGAGCCCCTTCCTGGGTGACGATCCCATCGGGGCGTGCGGGTTCGCCCGGGCCGAGCGCCAGCGCCTCGACAAGCTCGTCCACGACCGCCTCGTCCGGCGCACCCTGCGGCCAGGCAATCGACACAGCGCTCAGTGCGAATACCGGACCCGGATCGATGCGCAGCGTCCAGGTGAAGGGCTCTGCGTTGGCGATCGCGACCTCTACCGAGGGACTGAAATGGCCGCGCGAATTGAGGAATGCGCCGGCGCGCTCGGCGGCGTCGTCCGCCTGCCGGCGTGCAGACAGGCGTGTCGCGCCCGGCCCCGCATCGCCGATTGCCGCGCGCAGGCCATCGGCGATCTGCCCGGAGGGGGCATCGGTGAGGAGTTCCAACACCTGAGCCGCCGCTGCCCCCGAATGCAGGACGAGCGTGCAGACACAGACGATCACGATCCGGTACACCATGCGCACACTGTACCTTTCCCTCGTTACGAAAGAGATCGTTCGGCTGCAAAAATCCAGCCGGCCGATCTCGCCATGCCCGAACAGGGGGGCGCGCGGTACAAGATGGCGCCCGGCGCGCAGGTGCCCGACTGGCTGTCGGCGAAGGACTGGGCGGACAGGAAATCGCTGCCGGGGTCCAGCGCGATTGCGATCTCGGAGAAGGCATGGGTTACTGGCCCGCGGTCGTGGACTACTGATACCAAGCTGCATGGACCCAAAACCGATCCCTTGCAGTGCAGGGCAAGCGCGACTGCGCGTCGGCGCCCCATGCGCCGGGGCCGCGGATGTGTCTTTACCCGCGCGCTTTGGTATACGTGCATGAATTTATGGCCTTCTTCGTGGCCACACGCTGGGGCATCTTTTGCGCTCTGGCGGCCTTCCGCACCATTCCAGCACAGCAGATCATGGCTCGCCGGAACGCTCTGACGTCTTTTGCTTCGCCTGTTTCGTGGACGATCAGGCCGGGCCCCTGCGGCCCTGTGTTCAGAAGCCGACGAAATGCGCCGCCTCGTCAACCGGCTTGCGGCGCGAGACAACGGCGTTCGCCGGGAAGGTCTCATCGGGCCAGCCCATGGCGACGCAGATCATGATCACCTGGTCGTCCGGGATGCCGGCATGCTCGCGCACCACCGGGCTCTGCATGATGCCCTGACTGTTGATGACGCAGCCCAGGCCCTTCGACCAGGCGGCGTTGACCAGCGCATTGACCACGCCGCCGCAGTCGAACGGGGCGATGTCGCTGCCATGGATGGCACGGTCATAGGTCACAACGATCGACACCGGCGCATCGAACTGGCGGAAGCCACGCAGCACCCAGTCCTGGCGCGCCGGCTTGTCGTGGCGCTCGATCCCCATGGCGCCGAACAGCTGCTTGGCAATCTCGATCTGGCGCTCGCGGTGGACGCCCTCATAGCCGGGGCCCTTGCGGAACTCGCGCGTGTCCGGGACGCCGGCAAGGTTACGCTCCACATTGCCCTCGCGGATCCGCTGCAGCGGCGCACCGGTCACCACATGGAAATTCCAGGGCTGGGTGTTGAGAGAACTCGGCGCCCGCATCGCCAGTTCGAGAATGTCGCGGATCAGCGCCCTCTCCACCGGCTTTTCCAGATAGCCGCGAATGCTCCGCCGGCCCTTCACAACCTCGTCATACTGCATGGCAGACCTCCTCAAGGGCGATAAGCGCCGACGCGGCGCGTATCCCTCGATGGCGGCGCCGGCGCGCCCCTGCAAGACCTGCCGCAGCGTCGCCCTGTGCGCGCTCAGGCGCAAGCCGCGCCTCATACCAATGTGCGCCGATGATGGACCATCTGCGCATTCGGCGCCGACGCGCTTGCCCGGCGCTGCAATGGATCGGTGCCGATCCCTTGCAGCGCGGTATCACCCCGCCACAACCGATCCACTGCCGCCGGCAGGGACAACCCGGCGCAGGTCGAGGGTGTAGGGAAGGCGTGGATCGTGCGGCGGCTCCAGCGGTACCGAGACGCCCGGCGTGTGGCCATGCGGGGCAAAGCGGGCGAGGCGCCGGCCCTCCGCCTCGAGCGCATTGACCGGCCGGGTCTCGAAGTTTCGGCCGCCCGGATGGGTCGTGTAATACGTGAATCCCGCCACCGCACGGACATGGTCCGGATCGTGGATGTCGAAGACAAGCGGGCTGTGCGGCTCAATCGTCGGGTGCAGGCAGGGTTCCGGTAGCCAGGAGCGGAAGCGCACCCCGCACAGTGTCTCCCCCGCCCGCTCGCCCGGCTGCATCGGCAGGCGCACACCATTACAGGCAATCGCCAGCGGCACGCGCCCCGGCGGCGTCACCTGCTTGACCTGCAGGCGCTCCAGTGAGGAATCGACGAACCGTGCCGTCCCGCTGGCCGCCCCCTCCTCGCCGAGCACGGGCCACGGCTCCAGGGCATTACGCAGCTCGACAACCATTCCGTCATGCTCCAGCCGCCCGGCAAGGGGAAAGCGGAAATCGAACTGGGCGCGGAACCAGTCGAGATCGAGCCTGACCCCGGTCCCCGCCGAGACCTTCGAGAGCACGGTACGGAAATCCGCCCACAGGATATCTGGCAGCATGAAGCGATCATGCAGCGCCATCCCGAACGGAGCCAGCGGCGCGGTGTAGGGTGTCTTCCAGAACCAGGCGATGAGGGCGCGCAGCACAAGCTGCTGGGCAACATTCATCCGCCAGTGGGGCGGCATCTCGAAGGCGCGGAACTCGACCAGGCCCCGCCGTCCGGCCGGCCCGTCAGGCGAGTGGAGCTTGTCGATGCAGATTTCCGAGCGGTGGGTGTTGCCGGTGACATCGATCAGCAGGTGGCGCAGCACCCGGTCGACCAGCCAGGGCGGAAACCCTGTGACGTCCGGCCCCGGCAGCTGCGCCAGTGCGATCTCCAGCTCGTAGAGCGTGTCCTCGCGCGCCTCGTCGACCCGCGGCGCCTGGCTGGTCGGGCCGATGAACAGGCCCGAGAAGAGATAGCTCAGCGAAGGGTGGTTCTGCCAGAAACGGATCAGCGAGCCGAGCACGTCCGGCCGGCGCAGGAACGGGCTGTCGGGCGCGCGCGCCCCGCCAACGGTGACATGCGCGCCGCCGCCGGAGCCGCTCGGACGCCCGTCAATCATGAAGCCCGACGCGTCGAGCCCGCACGCGCGCGCCTCCTCGTAGAGAATGCGGGTCTTGTCGCGCAGGTGCGGCCAGTCGGCGGATGGGTGGATGCTCACCTGGATGACGCCCGGATCAGGCGTCACCTTGATCTCGCCCAGGCGCGGGTCGCGCGGCGGCGGGTAGCCCTCCAGCCGGACCGGCTGGCCCTGCGACCCGGCCACCGCCTCAACCGCAGCGATCAGGTCGGCAAAGCCCTCCGCAGTGACAGTCGGCGGCAGGAAGACATTGAGATGGCCGGCCCGCGGCTCGATCACCAGGGCCGTGCGCACCGGAGGCGCACCGGACGCTTCGCTGCCCCCCTGAGCCTGGCCCGGTCCGTCATCCGGCCCGTCTGGCGTGTCCGCTTCGGCCCGCTCAAGGCCGGCGCGGCGCTGGCGGCGCGTCAGCGTTTCCGGCAGGGGCTGGCGCTCGGCAAAAGGATCGACGGACTGGACCTCCGGAAAGTTGGCCGGATCGACCCAGGGCAGCGACTGCAAGGGAAGTCTCAAGCCGGCCGGACTGTCCCCGGGAATGAGGCAGAGCGCGCCGCGCCGGGTCTGCCAGATCTCCGACATCCAGCGCACCGTCCGCCCGCGCGTTGCATCAGCCTGCGCCTGCTGAAGCGGCAGGACGAACCCCACAGGCTGGCCGAGCCCGTGGGTGAAGATCCGCGCCATCCGGGCGCGTTCGACCGGGTCTTTCAGCCGGTTGTCGCCAGGCGTCAGAGTGTCCGGCAGGCGGGCCTCGGCGAACAGGTGTTCACCCGGATCCTCATAGAGTGGCTGGGCGAAGGCGGGATCGACGCCAAGCACCGTGGCGAGATCGCGCGCCAGCGCTCCGGCCGCATCGTCATCCGGCATGAGATCGGCCCCCTCGGTGGCGATCAGGTCCGGGTTCTGCCAGAGCGGCACCCCGTCCCGTCGCCAGACAATCGCGAAGGCCCAGCGCGGCAGCGGCTCGTCCGGATACCACTTGCCCTGCCCATGGATCAGCACCCCGCCCGGCGCGAAACGGTGGCGGAGGCGCCGCGCCAGCCGGTCGGCATAGCGGCGCTTGGTCGGCCCGACCGCCTCACTGGTCCATTCGCCGGCGTCGCGATCGGTCGCGGCAATGAAGGTCGGCTCGCCACCCATGGTCAGGCGGACATCCCCGTCCGCCAGCGCCTCGTCGATGGCGAGCCCGGCGGCATCGACCGCCTGCCACTGGGCCTCGGTGAAGGGCCGGGTGATCCGCGCCGGCTCGCGCAGCCGGGTCACCGTCATCTCGACCTCGAAGCTGACCTCGCAGGGCTCCAGCGCCCCGCTGATCGGCGCGGCCGGGCCCGGCGCGGGGGTGGCCGCCAGCGGGACATGGCCCTCGCCGGCAAACAGTCCCGAGGTGGCATCCAGGCCAATCCAGCCAGCGCCGGGCACGAACGCCTCAGCCCACGCATGGAGGTCGGTGAAGTCCGTCTCAGGCCCGCTGGCCTCGCCCTCAAGCCGCTCGTCCGGGGCAAGCTGGATCAGGTAGCCGGAGACGAAACGGGCTGCCACACCCACATGGCGCAGCAGATTGACCAGCAGCCAGGCGCTGTCGCGGCACGAGCCTGACCCCTTCGCCAGGGTCTCGTCCGGCGCCTGCACGCCAGGCTCCATCCGCACCAGATAGTCGACCGCCTCGCGCACCCGCTGATTGATCTCGACGAGATAATCGATGGTGCGCAGCGGCGCCTCGCCGCCCGCCCGCCAGAGTTCCAGCGCCTCGGCGGCGAGCGCCGCATAGGCGGAACCGCCCGCGTCTTCCCTGAGATACGGAGTCAGATCCTCCGCCGTCCCGGCGCTGTAGGCAAAGGGCGCGTGGACGACATCATCATCGAGGAAGAAATCGAACGGGTTGATCGCGATCATGTCGGCGACGAGGTCGACGACCACCTCGAAATGGTCACTCGGATGCTCGAAGACCGCGCGCGCCTGGTAATTGCCGAACGGGTCCTGCTGCCAGTTGAGGAAATGCCCGCCCGGAGCAATGGTCTGACTGTAGGAGACGATCGGCGTGCGGGTGTGCGGTGCCGGGCGGAGACGTATCACCTGCGGTCCGAGACGGACCCTCCGGTCATAGCGATAGCGCGTGCGATGGGTCAGGGCGATGCGAATGCTCATTGGGCGAGCGTAGGTGCCTGCGCAGCGGGCGGCAATCGCATTCGGCCTGCCAGGGGCCGGCGCAACTTGGTCACTGCCCGCACGTCGATCATAAGGTGACCGAAGGGAGGCAGACGAAACGTGTCCTTCGATGAGATGAACTCCGGCGACGGCGTTCGCGCGCCATATCTGGCAGTGGCCGAGTGGCTGGCGCAGATGGACGCTGCAACCCTTCACGCCCGACGCAGCGAGGCAGAAGCGGTGTTTCGCCGCATAGGCATAACCTTCGCCGTCTATGGCAAGGGCGGCGACCCTGACCGGCTGATCCCGTTCGACCTGATCCCGCGCGTCTTCTCCGCCGCCGAATGGGACCGGATAGCCCGGGGGGTAAAGCAGCGAGCGCGCGCGCTCAACCTGTTCCTGAAGGACATCTATGGCCCGCGCGAGATCATCCGCGCGGGGATCGTCCCCGGGGACCTGCTGCAGAACAACGACGCCTACCAGCCGCTGATGGAAGGCTTCGTGCCGCCGCTGGATGTCTACACCCACATTGTCGGCATCGACATCGTGCGCACGGGTCCCGACGCGTTCTACGTCCTGGAGGACAATGCCCGCACCCCGTCGGGGGTCTCCTACATGCTGGAAAACCGCGCGACGATGATGCGCCTGTTTCCAGACCTGTTCTCGCGCGGTGACGTCCTGCCCGTTGACACCTATCCCGGCATGCTGCGGCGCACGCTCGGTGAGGTCGCGCCAACGGCCTGCAGCACCACGCCCAACATCGTCGTGATGAGCCCCGGCCACTTCAACAGCGCCTATTACGAGCATTCCTTCCTTGCTGACGAGATGGGCGTCAGCCTGGTGGAGGGCTCCGACCTGTTCGTCGATGACAACCGGGTCTACATGCGCACCACGTGCGGTCCGGAGCGGGTCGATGTCATCTACCGCCGGATCGATGACGCCTTCCTCGATCCGGCCTGCTTCCGCCCGGACTCCAGCCTTGGCGTGCCAGGCCTGATGGCCGCCTATCTCGCCGGCGGGGTGACGCTGGTGAACGCACCGGGAAACGGCGCGTGCGACGACAAGGCGATCTATTGCTACCTGCCGGAAATCATCCGCTTCTACATGGGCGAGGAGGCGATCCTGCCGAACGTGCCGACCTGGCGCTGCAGTGAACCTGACAGTCTGGAATACGCGCTCGCCCACCTCGACGAACTCGTGCTCAAGGAAATCCACGGTTCCGGCGGCTATGGCATGCTGATCGGACCGGCGGCGACGCAGGCTGAGCGGGACGCCTACGCCGCGCGGGTGCGGGCCAATCCGAAGGCGTTCGTGGCACAGCCGACGCTGGCCCTGTCGACCGTCCCGACGCTCGTTGAGGAGGGTATCGCGCCGCGGCATATCGATTTCCGCCCCTTCGCACTGGTCGGGCGGGAGGTCCGCCTGACGCCGGGCGGGCTGACCCGGGTCGCCATGACGGCAGGCTCGCTGGTGGTCAATTCCAGCCAGGGCGGCGGGGTGAAGGACACCTGGGTGCTGGCGGACTAGGCGGGGAGAGGACAGGCACGCAATGTTGAGCCGGGTCGCCGAGAACCTGTTCTGGATCGGTCGCTATGTCGAGCGGGCCGAAAACATCGCCCGCCTGCTCGACGCCGCCCGGCGGATGGAGACGCTGCCCCGCGATGTCGGCCGGCCCGCCTCCAATGAATGGTCCTCGGTCCTGATCGCAGCAGGCGCGCGCGACCGGCTCGGAGCGGCGATCGAGACCGTGTCCCAGGCCGGCGCCGTCGAACACCTCGTATTCAGCCCCGACACCGCCTCAAGCCTTGTCAATTGCTTCACCCGGGCGCGCGAGAATGCCCGATCGATCCGCTCCACCCTGACCCAGGAGAGCTGGGAGGCGCTCAACAGAGCGTGGAGCGAGATGCGCACCTGGCAGCGCCACCAGGTCACCGGATCGGGCCTGTCAGACCTGATCGACTGGACCAAGGACAAGACGGCGATCTTTCGCGGCGCCTTCCATGGCACTACCCTGCGCGGCGATGGCTATGACTTCGTCACCATGGGCATGGCGGTGGAGCGCACGGATGCCACCGCGCGGCTGATCGATGTGAAATACCATGTCCTGCTCACCTCCATTGCCGATGTCGGCTCGCCATCGGATCACTATCAGTGGCTCTCGCTGCTGCAGGCCGCATCCGCCCAGCGCGCCTATCACTTTGCCATGGGCGAGGATGTCAGCGCACGCGGCGTCGCGGATTTCCTGATCCTCAACCACCGTTTTCCCCGCTCGATCATCTTCAACCTGCGCCGCGCCGAGACCGCCGTGGCTGACCTGGAACGCTTCTACGGCCACCCGGCGGCCTGTCGTGCGCCGCTGCAGGACCTGGTGGCGCGTGTCGGCGCGATGACCGTGGACGGGATCTTCCAGTTCGGGCTTCACGAATTCCTCACCGACGTGATCGAACGGAACTATTCGATTGCCAGCCTGCTGGCAGAGGCCTACGGATTCGCTCCACCGCTCGGCGAGGGCAGTGCGGATGACCCAAAGTCAGGACAGTGACCGCTTTGCCCGCACGCCGACGCCCGACACGGTTCCCAGCCTCGACGACATTCCCATGACCTATTGCGTTGCCATCAAGCTGAACGCCGGCCTCGTTTTCCTCGCCGACAGCCGCACCAATGCCGGCGTCGACAATATCTCCCGCGTCAAGAAGCTGTTCACCTGGCACACGCCCGGAGAGCGGGCCATCACGATGATGACCGCCGGCAATCTCGGCATCACCCAGGCGGTGATTTCCGAGCTCAACGAGGATATCGAGCGCGCCGCCGACCAGCGGGTGACACTGCTCAGCGCCGCCAGCATGTTCGACGTCGCCCAGCTGGTCGGTGACAAGATGCGTATGGTCCAGCAGCGCTATGCCGGCGGTCTGACAGCCCGCGGGGTCGATTCCGGCGCGACGATCATAATCGGCGGCCAGCGCGCTGGCGGGGCGCCGCGCCTGTTCCTCGTCTACGCCGCCGGCAATTTCATCGAGGCGATGGAGGACACGCCCTATTTCCAGCTCGGCGAGCACAAGTATGGCAAGCCGATCATCGACAGGGTGGTGACAGTGGAGACCGATCTTGAGGATGCCGTGATCTGCGTCCTGCTGTCGATGGATTCCACCTTGCGCTCCAACCTCTCCGTCGGCATGCCGCTGGATCTCGCGGTGATGCGGCGCGACACGCTGGCGTTCGAGCAATTGCGCCGGATCGAGGCCGACGACCCGGCCTTCCGCCGGTTCTCCGAGCGCTGGTCGCAGGAACTGCGCGACGCGTTTGCCGTGATGCGCCAGATGTCGGTCTGACACCCGTGTGCGCAGATGAGGGTACATCTGCGAACACGGGTATAAGTGCTTCCAATCGCAAGGCAGGCTCAACGGCGCGTGTTGCAGGTCGAAACCGCGGCCAGGGTGTCCTGGCGCGTTTCCACCGCACGGTGGGCGTCGAGGTGGATATCGCTGGACAGGACGTCGAGGCCGTCCTCGGCCAGACGGGCAAACTCGGACGTGTTGCCGCTTTCCATGATCTCGCGGTCAAGATACCAGAGCGAGCCCCAGGCGGCGCTGACGCCCCGCGCATTCAGCGCGGCCCAAAGTTCCGGACGTTCGGTCTCAATTCCCGTCCAGGCCATGATCCGCTTTGCCGGGAGCCCTGACGCCTCGAGCGTGTCCAGCGTCGCGATGTCCATGATTTCGACCGAGACCGTCAGTTCATCACTGACCGCTGCGGCCGCCAGCGCGTCTTCGACCGAATAGGCGATGACCGCCGCAAAGCCCTGCGCCCCGCGGTCGACGACCAACCGGGCAACCTCCTCGATCGGCGCGCCGGATTTCACGTCGAGCTGCAGGATGGCCCTGTGCCTTGCCCAGCCAAGCGCATCGTCGAGGGTCGGAATGGCATGGGGTGTGGGCTGATTGTCATCGTCGAGAAGCGTGACAGCGGCGAGATCGCTGCTCTTGGTCTCGCTGATCGGTCCGGTGCCCGTTGTCGTTCGCTCAAGGTCCTCATCATGAAGCAGGACAAACACGCCATCAGCCGTCATGCGCACATCCGTCTCGATCAGGAACGGGGCGTAAGCCAGCGTGTTGGCGAACGTCTCAAGGCTGTTCTCCGCAAAGCCCGGCTGCGGTCCGCCGCGATGGGCGCTGAGGATCATGACCTGCTGGTCACGCAGGCAGGCCAGATAGTCTGCCACCGATTGATCCGGGTTCACAAAGGCCATGGCCGGTTCAGGCAAGGCGGGACGCGCCCCTTCCCCAACCGGAACCCCGTCATGGACGCATGCAGTTGCGGTGAGTGACAGTGCAATTGCCACGTGTCTGGCGCTGGGACGCATTGATATTTACTCCTGCTTGCAAGCCTTCATTCTAACAAATGTTCGTGACACTTTCGCGCAGGTCGGCGAAAAATTCACGGAATTGTCAACTTACCTTCTCCAAAGGTTCGCTTTTCAGTTATATTGATGAGAGGCATCCGAATTCTTTGCAACCAGAGGGAAATTCATGCGCGCTACTTGGAATGGAGTTTCGCTTGCGTCTGCATCGCTGCTTGCCCTGCTGGGGGCGTCGCCGGCTCAGGGCCAGTCCCAGGACGGGCTGGAGGGGCAGGCCGAAATCGAGCCGGTTCGCGATGGCGACTATGAGCTGGACCCTGTCGTGGTTCTCGGCAGCCTGGTTCCGCGTCCCGTGAGCGAGATCGGATCGGCGATCTCGGTAATCGGCAGCGAGGCTCTCGAAATCCGTCAGATCAACCTGGTCTCTGACGTGCTGCGTGAGGTGCCGGGTGTTGCGGTGAGCCGCACCGGCCCTCCCGGTACGCTCACCCAGGTCCGGATCCGTGGCGCGGAGGGGAACCAGACCCTGACCTATATTGACGGGATCGAGGCCAACAATCCGATCTTCGGCGAGTTCAACTACGCCAATCTCGTCGCCGCCGATGTCGAGCAGATCGAAATCCTGCGCGGCGCCCAGTCAGCGCTCTACGGCTCTGAATCGATCGGGGGTGTCATCGCGGTCACCACGAAATCGCCGCAAGAGGGCTTCCAGGCCGAGGGCGAGCTGGAGGCTGGCTCATTCGAAACAACCCGCTTTTTCGGAGCACTTGGCGGTGGCAACAAGACCGCGCGACTGCGCGCGGCGTTTCAGCATTATGACACGGGCGGCATTTCCTCCTCCCCGAGCGGCAGCGAAGAGGATGGGTTCACCAATTTCACGGGCTCGCTGAAGGGCGTTTTCGAGCCCAGTGACGCGCTCAGGATCGAAAGCGTGATCCGCTATGTCGACAGCGAGGTCGACACCGATGCCCAGGAGTTCAGCTTCGGGACCGTTCAGGATGCCAACCAGACCTCGGAATCGGAGGATTTGTTCGCCAAGCTGGACGCCATCGGCACGCTCCTTGACGGCGCTGTCACGCTACGCGGCTATGTCGGTTACACGCAGAGCGACTTCGATAACTTCACCGATGGAACCGAGACCAGTGCAAGCAGGGGCGAAAGGCTCGATGTTGGCGTACAGGCGAGCGGATATGTCCAGCAGGGTCGCGCCCGGCACGGGCTGACGGTCGCCCTTGAGCAGGAACAACTGGATTTCCGCAATGAAAGCCAGTTCCTTCCGGCACCGAACGTCCAGGAGGATGAACAGCTCTCACTCGCTGGCGAGTACACACTCGACTTCGACGAAAGATTGTATGCTGCCGCTGCCGTTCGCCAAGACTACAATGATGTCTTTGACGATGCCACGACCTTCCGGGTTTCGGCAGCGTACATCTTCAATGAGACCGGGACACGGCTCCACGCAAGCTGGGGCGAGGGGATCACCGACCCCGGTTTCAACGAACGCTTCGGCTTCAATCCCGACACCTTCATCGGCAATCCGGACCTGAAGCCGGAGCGGTCAGAGGGCTTCGATTTCGGCGTCGAACAGACGCTGTTCGACGGCGATCTCAAATTCGACGTGACCTATTTCGAAGCCAATCTCGAAGACGAGATCAGCACCAGCTTCGTGCAGGACCCGGTGACCGGAGCCTTTGTGTCCACGCCGGTCAACAATCCCGGCGAAAGTGATCGATCGGGGATCGAAGTATCCTTCGCGGCGAGGCTGAATGACCAGTTTTCTCTCGATGGTCAATATTCCTATCTCGACGCCACCGGATCTGACGAGCTGACCGAAGTGCGCCGGCCGCAGAACATCGCCAGCCTGAATATCAACTGGACAGGACTTGGCGACCGAGCGGACGCAAACCTCGGTATCGACTATAATGGCGAGAATGAGGACCTGTTCTTTGGTTTCGCCGATCCCAGTTTCACGCCCCGGCGCACGCTCGACGCTTTCACGCTGGTCCGTCTGGCGGGCAGCTATGCGGTTAACGACCAATTGGAAGTCTTTGCACGGGGCGAGAACATCCTCGATGAGGACTATCAGGAGGTGATCGGCTTCGCATCACCGGGCGCTGCCGGATATGTCGGCATACGCGTCCGGAACTAGGTCCGATGCGCGCAAGCTCCCGCCCCGCCGCTTTTCGTGGTGGGGCGGCGTTGACCTTTATCGCCCTGCTTGCTGTCTGGGCCTTGTCGTCATGTGCGACGATAGCTTCCCAACCCGAGCGCCCGGTCTTCCGTCTCGGCGTGATCGGCGACCAGACCGGGACACACGACCTTGGACGCGCCTATGGTGAGCTCGAAAAGGGCGTCGAACAGCTGCGCGGTTTCGACCTTGATGCCGTCATCCATGTCGGCGACCTCCTTGAGTCGGCAAAGCCAGTGCCCGCCATCAAGGCCGATTTCGAGAAGGCAACGGGTCTGCTCGACCGGCTGGCCGCCCCATGGTTCCTCACCGCGGGCGACCATGATGTGAACCCGCCCCTGCGCGAGGCGAACTCTGCTGACCGCTCCCGGGAGGCGGTGTTTCTCGAGCTCTACCGGGGGAAGAAGCCGGGCATTGCAGGCACGCCCTACTATGCCGTGACCGTGAACGGATGGCAGCTTATCTCGCTCTATTCCCACGAGCACCTGCACTCCGATCCCCGATGGGGCAAGATATTCTTCGCCCGCATCTCCGATCGCCAGTTCGCCTGGCTGAAGGACGTGCTGGCGGGACGACGGCCGGAAACACACGGCACGATTGTCTTCATCCACCAGCCCCTGTGGTATAATTGGGGCGACTGGTCGAGGGTCCACGCCCTGCTCGCCGAGCATGGAGTTCTTCTCGTCGTGGCAGGGCATTTCCATTACTCGCAGGATGACGGTGAGCTGGATGGCATCCGATACCTGGTGCACGGGGCAACCGGCGGGCGCATCAAGGCCACACCCGCCGCTCTGGGCGGCGCGCATCTTGTGTCCGTCCTTGAGATTTCCGCTGCGGAGATCATGATCCGGAGTGTCTCGACCGATGGCGAAGGTCTGACTGGTTTTGCCAGGCGCAATGTGATGGACCGGGTCCAGTCGCTGGAGGTGTCGCTTGGACACCTGGCATCATCCCTCGGACAGGCTTCCGTTTACAGGCGGTCCGATGGCGCGCTCTCGGGTCGATGTGATCCGGGGCTGCCGGGCGCAGGGCACATGCTGGAACCCTTCGCCAATCCGGTTGACCGGTCGGTTCGGATCTCCCTTTCTGTCCCGGACGAGCCGGATGTTGTCCTGTCGGTCCGGGGCGCCGATTGTGCGTCCAGCACCGTCTCGAACGGGACAGCAGAGGTGCTGACCTGCGACCTGCCTCCTGGCTTCGGCGTCATGGTCAGCAATCTCTCATCGGTAGGTTTCCAGCCAATGGGCCCCGAAACGCCGGTCCTGACGATCGGGGGCACGACGAGGAGCGAAAGCCTGGACATCTCGGTCCGGATCGAAACGGCGGCCGCAGGCACACAAATCGAGGCGCAGGAGATCGCGCGTGTGTCGATCGCCGAATGCCCGCTTGCGGCGACTGATCCGGACCCATCATGATTGAACCATCACCACTGCGCTGCGATTCATGCAAGCCGCTCTCCGAGGATCCGCCCGTCATTGTTTCCAAACCGGTCAGGCGGCAGCCCGCAAGGCCTTGAAAAATATGGTGTGCCCGACAGGATTCGAACCTGTGACCCGCTGATTAAAAGTCAGCTGCTCTACCGACTGAGCTACGGGCACGCCGGACGCGAGACATAGGCAGGCGCACCTTGCCGGTCAATGAACGGAATGCCGCGCCGTGCTTGCTTTTGCCTGAATTGTCTGGTCCTTCTGTGACATGGCGCTGCGTCTCACCGCCTCCCTCTTTTGCGGCCTTCTGCTGGCCGCGTGCGCCACGTCCGGCGGGGCGGGCTCGCCTGAGGTGGCAGCGTCCGAACCGACCGGCGGGTCGGTCGGCGATGCCACGTCCATGGCGGTCGGCCAGACCCGCGAGGGGCTCGCTGACGCGGCCCTGTCGCCGCTGGAGGACCTCAACCTGCGCAAGGACGCGATCCCCGAACGCCTCGCCGCGCTGGAGACGCCCTATGATGCCAGCCCTACCCTGTCGTGCATCGCCATCGGCCAGGAGGTCGTCGCGCTGGATGCCCTGCTGGGGGCCGACTGGGACACCCCGAAGACCGAGGAGGACGTCCCGGAGGCGGAATGGGCCGCCGACAAGGCGTCCTCGGCGACGCTCGACCTGGTCGCCTCCGAGGCGCGCGGCTTCATCCCCTTCCGCGGGCTGGTGCGGCGCGCCACCGGTGCCCACAGCCACGCGAAGAAATATGCCGCGGCCTTCCTGAAGGGCGAGCAGCGCCGCGCCTACCTGAAGGGACAGGGCCAGGCGCTGGGCTGTGCCTGGCCGGCCGCGCCCCACCCGGACCCGGGTGAGACCTCCAACATCGTGTTCAAGGGCGACGCGCCGCACGCCAAGCCCTCAAGCACCGGTCTGGAGTGAACCGAAAGACCGATGTTCAGGACGGCGCCGGGCGCTGCAGCGCCAGCAGGCCGGCCAGGGCGAGGCCGTCAAGGTGGGCGAGCGCGCTGGCGAGGAGGCAATCGGGCTGACGACCCCGCCATCGAAGGCGCGCCAGCGGCCAGAATACCGGCGCGCGGGCAGGCCTGCGGCCAAGCCGGCGGCGCAGGCGCCGGGTGGCGGCCTCAGGATCGGCCAGAAGACGCTGCAGCGCTGCCAGCCGGGCGCGCACGGCCGCACCGGAGACAACCGGCGCGAGCGGGCGGCCCTTTGCGACCAGCCCCGCCGGCGCACCGCCTCCACAGGGATCGCGGACCGGCTCGGCACGGCCGAGGCCGCGACCCGTGCCGATCCGAAGCGCCCTGTTTCGCCGACGCACGCCTGTCTCCCTGCGGG
>CAYPQD010000032.1:0-27443 GCA_964412785.1 uncultured Hyphomonadaceae bacterium | reverse complement strand
GCAGCGGATGAGTCTTCATCCGCGCAGATTGGTATGAGCCGGCCGCACTCGTGATTGGACGCGGACGGGCGCTTTCCTACATGAAGGGAAACAGCGACTGAGGACCCTCCATGAAACGTCTTCTTGCCACCACCGCCCTGTTCACCCTGATTTCGGCGCCGTTTGCCATGGCCGCCGAGATCACCCTTACCTATTCGGAAGACTTCGCCGAGGCGCTTGAGGACGACTACGGCATAGGCGAGGGTGATTACCTCGCCGGCTACGTGACCGAGAAGATCGCCGAAAGCCTCGACAAGGCGGGCAAGGATGTCGCGCGGATCGCCGTCACCATCAATGACGCCAAGCCGAACAAGCCGACCCTCCAACAGCTCTCCGACCGGCCGGGGCTTGATTACATGCGCTCCATCTCAATCGGTGGCATGGATGTCAGTGCGATCGCGTTCGACGCGGACGGACGGGAGATCTTCAGCCTCTCCTATGACTGGTTCGAGACCGACATCAGGAATGTGCCGCCCTCAACCACATGGAGCGATGCCCGCCGGGCTGCACGGATCTTCGCCCGCCGGTTCGCCGAGGGCGTGCCCGTGGAGGCTGCAAAAACGGTCGGAGGCTGACATCCCGGCCGCTCAGCCTGTGGTCATGTGAAGGTCGAACCAGGCTTCAGGCGGGGCCGATGTGAAGTCATGGCTGGCAATTTCCTCGGCACCGACCCAGGCGACCGGAAGGTCGTCGCCATGGGGTCCGCTCGACCCCGCCTCGAAGCGTTCCGGCAGACCGGCCCGGCAGGCCCGCTCGGGCCGTCTCATTCCGGAGATCACGCTCTGGTCGATCAGGGCAAAGCGACTGTAGCCGAGGCGTGTTGCCGCCTGCATGACCTTGGTGATCTTCTGTCCCTGCGCGGCGAGTTCAAGTGACAGGATTTCCGGCTGCACCCGCGCCATCGCAAGGTCCGCCAGGGCCCGATAGTCGAGGCCTTCAATGTCCAGTTTCAGATAGGAGACCCTGTCGAACCGCAAGAGCAGGCGCGAAAGCGTGATTTCGGTCACCGTCGCCACCCGGCCGCCATGGCGCCGGGCGGCGAGGCCCGAATTGAGGCTGCTCCACTCCTCCGAGGCCGCGTTGGTGTAAAAGAGACTGCGGCCCTCCCGCTCACCCACCGCCATGTTCAGGACAAGCAGCCGTCCATCGCGGATGTCATCAGCAAAGGCATGGGCAAGGCGCGCGGCAAGGTTGGCGTTCGCCTCGATCGCAAGGACCCGCTCGCCACAGGCCAGATAATGCTCGGTATCCTGGCCATTATACGCGCCCGCGTCGACGATGACGGGGCCGGTCGCTCTGGCAAAGGCGGCCAGGCGCGGATCGTCCGGGTCCTCGACCGGGCGGATATCGGCAGGAAAGGTTGAGACCCCCGCGCGGGCATGCAGCCGCCAGCCGCCATTGCCCATGACCCGTTGCAGCCTCCCGAACCGGTCCCCGTCCAGGGACAGCCGGAGAGTCTGTGCGCCGCTGTGCAGGAACAGGCCATCCGGTTCGATGTCGAGATCGACCACCAGCGGCCCGCGCGCCTGGGGCCAACGGGTCAGCGTCTCCCAGGACCCGCCGAGCCGGGCGGAAAGGACAAGGTCACCGTCCGCAGCATGCCAGAACAGGCCGAGGCGCGCCTGCCCTGAGCGCGTCTCGTAGACCACATAGCGGTTCCCGGCCTCGGGCGCGTCAAGGGCAAGCCGGTGGCGCGCTTCCGGCTGGCCCTTGTAGACGAAAGTATGAAGGCAGCGATAGTCGTCTGGCACCCTGTCCGTGCTCCCTCAGCCGAGCCGGAGCGTGCAGCGTTCATGCAGGCTCGGGCGTTCCAGGGTAACCTCGCTGAGGCCCGGCAGGTCGGGCTTCAGCCGTTCTGCGATCCAGACGCACAGCCGCTCCAGGGTCGGGCGGGCAAGCCCCTCGATCTCGTTGAGCAGGCGGTGGTCGAGCGCAGCGGCGACCTTGTGCAGCGCCTCGCTGAGGCGGGCGAAATCCTCCACCCAGCCCTCACCGTCGGCGACGGTGCCGGCGACCTTCGCCTCGATCCGGAAGGAATGGCCATGGATCCGGCCATAGGGGTGACCCGGCTTGCCGGTGTGAAGCGCGTGCGCCGCCTCGAAGCCGACCGACTTGGCGATCTCGAAGGTCCGCCCCGCGACACTCACGGAATGCCGATCAGTTTGTGGGTCTGCAAGCTCAGTCGCCATTGGGGGTTCTTCATGCAATAGGCCACGGCCCGGGCGGTTGCCTGCGCACGACCCGGCCCGTCCATCGGTTGCAGGAAAAAGTGCGCAAAGTCCAGAAGCGCGAAACGGTCCGGCTGCGCCTCCGGCTCGTCCTGCGGGTAGACGAGCTTCAGTTCGTGCCCGGATGACTGAATGAGCGGCGCGCTGGCCTTGGGCGAGACGCAGATCCAGTCTATCCCCGCGGGCGCACGGATCGTTCCATTTGTTTCCACCGCAATCTCGAAGCCGGCACCATGCAGGGCATCGATCAGGGCCGCATCGAGCTGCAGGAGCGGCTCGCCACCGGTGCAGACGATGAAGCGGTTGGCTCGTCCACCCGCTTGCGCCTGCCAGAGCCTGGCCACGTGACCGGCCAGGCCCAACGCATCAGCGAACCGCCCGCCGCCCTGACCGTCCGTGCCGACAAAGTCGGTATCGCAGAACCGGCAGACCGCGCCCGCCCGGTCCGCCTCCCGCCCGCTCCAGAGATTGCAGCCGGCAAACCGCAGGAACACCGCTGTCCGGCCCGCCTGCGCGCCCTCGCCCTGCAGGGTGACAAAGGCTTCCTTTACGGCATAGCTCATGCGGCATGCCCACCACGCCAGGCCGCCCAGCCCCTCGCCCGCAGCGTGCAGGCCGGACAGCGGCCGCAGCCATACCCCCAGTCATGGCGCTGGCTTCGATCACCGAGATAGCAGGTGTGGGTCTCCTCCACTATGAGATTAACCAGAGCCTGTCCGCCGAGATCATCGGCCAGCGCCCAGGTGGCCGCCTTGTCGATTTGCATCAGCGGGGTCTCGATGGCGAGGGACCGGTCAAGGCCAAGCGACAGGGCCTCGGCCTGGGCGTCAAGGGTTGCACGCCGGCAGTCGGGATAGCCTGAATAATCGGTCTCGCACATGCCCCCAACCAGGACACCGATCCCGCGCCGGTAGGCAAGCGCTCCGGCGAGCACCAGAAAGAGGAGGTTCCGCCCCGGCACGAATGTGGAGGGCAGCCCGGCCGCACTCGTCTCAATCGCCACATCATGGGTCATTGCCGAGCCTCCGAGGGTCTTCAGGACGCCGGCGTCGAGAAGGTGGTCGCCAGCGAGCCGGCCGGTCCAGCCGGGACGGATCGTGGCGATCTGCGCGCGCACCCGCTCCCGGCAGGCCAGTTCCGCCCGGTGGCGCTGGCCATAGTCGAACCCGACCGTCTCGACACGGGCAAACCGCTCCAGCGCCCAGGCGAGGCAGACGGTGGAATCCTGCCCGCCGGACAGGAGGACGAGGGCGGCGGAAGCTGGCTCAGGCATCGCCATGCTCTAGCAGTCGAAGGCGCGCGAGAAAATCGCTTTGACTGTGCCGGTTTCGGCCAATCGTCACATTTATGACACGCCCCATTCCCGCATGGCCCACCGCCCGAACGATGTGTTGACAAGTTGTCACGCTCGACGCTGTCATGACAAATGAAGATCCCGGGTCAACGGCTCGGGGCTCGCAAGCAAGATATGACCGGACGGCCCGAGCAGGCCTGACGGCACGGGAGGAGTGAGCTATGAACCTGACCAAAGACTCGAGATTTGCCCTGCTGGCTGGGGCCTCTGCCCTGGCCGTGACGGCCGGCGCCGGCAGTGCCATGGCCCAGGCCGATGACACGCGCACCCTCGGCGCCGTCGTCGTGACCACGCAGAAACAGGAAGAATCGATTCAGGATGTGCCGATCGCCGTCTCCGCCTTCGACGAGGGGGCGCTTGAGAAACTGCAGCTTTCCGGCGGTCCGGACCTCGTCAAGTCGATCCCGAACGTCACCTTCTCCAAGGGCAATTTCACCGGCTCCAACTTCAAGATCCGCGGGGTGGGCGCCGACCTGGTCGCCCAGTCCGGCGACGCCGGCGTCGGCGTTCACCAGAACGACGTGCCGCTGACTGCCAACCGCCTGTTCGAGGCGGAGTATTTCGACGTGGAACGGGTCGAGGTCCTGCGCGGCCCACAGGGCACTTTGTATGGTCGCAACGCCACCGGCGGCGTGATCAATGTGATTACCGCCAAGCCGGTGCTTGAGGAGTATCAGGGCCGCATCCAGGCCACCGTCGGCAATTACGATACCGTCAAGCTCAAGGGCATGGCCAACATCCCCGTCGGCGAGACAATCGCGGTTCGGCTGGCCGGCTCCTACCTGTCGCGCGGCGGCTTTGCCGACAACCTTGTCACCGGCAATGAGATCGACACCCGCGAACTCTATGGCGTGCGCGGCACCATTGCCTGGGAGCCGACCGAGCGTTTCCGCACCTGGCTGCTGGTGGAGCATTTCGAGGAGGACGACACACGGATCCGCTCCGGCAAGCAATTGTGCGCCAAGGACCCGTTCGAGACCAGCTTTGCCGGCATCCCGATCGGCCCCGCCGATCAGATTTACACCTCGCTGGGCTGCCGCGAAGCCCCGCTCGACAAATCGCTCGACCGCGTCAACTCCGCCGCCACCCTTGGCGGTGGCCTGGGCATTACTGCCGGCCTGCTGAGTGGCGACGCGTTCACCGACCCGCTTGTGGCGGACCTGCGCAAGATCGAAAGCGCGTTTGACCCGATCTACGAGGCCGACCAGACGCTTTACGAATTCAAGGCGGAATTTGACCTGACCGACGCCCTTACGGCGACCTATCTCGGCTCGACCTCGACCTCGAACATCATCTCGGTGGAGGACTACAACAAGGTGGCGCCGACGGTTGCCTTCAACGAGGCGGGCATTCCCCTTGGCAATCCGGCGCTCGCGCCGGTCTACCAGGCGCTGTTCCCTGGCGGTGTCGTCAGCGACCCACAGCTTGGCACCTCGAACATCTTCCGCACATTCGACATTTCCGGCGGACGCAGCGAGCAGTCGAGCCATGAATTGCGCCTGCAATCGGATTTCGAGGGCCGGTTCAACTTCAATCTCGGCGCGATCTATGCAGAGGTCGAGGCGATCGATCCGAGCCGCAAGTCCGACGGCTATTATGTCCTCTCCAACACCCTGACCGCGGTGGCCCAGATCAACAATGCCCTCGGCGGCGCGCTCTTCGGCGGCCTCGTGCCGATCGATACGGCCGGCGACGGGACGGGCCCCATTCTTGAGAATGTCGGCGGCGATGGCGGCAATTATTTCCGGACGCTCTCGCCCTATCGTCTGGAATCCTTCGCGGTCTTTGGCGAGGGCTATTACGACGTGTCCGACACGCTGACCTTGACCCTCGGGCTGCGGTATACCGACGACCAGAAGGAGCAGGATGTCATCCCGACCTTCCTGTTCACCCCGGAGGCGGCGCTGCCACCCGGCGGCGCTCTGGAACCGCGCGGCGTCGATAAGGCCGACTTCCAGGAGGTGACCGGCCGGGTCGGCTTCGACTGGGCCCCGGACCTTGGCTTCACCGAGGACACGCTGGTCTATGCGTTCTACTCCAAGGGCTACAAGGGCGGCGGCATCAACCCGCCACAGCCGGCCGGCAATGCGAACGCGTTCCCGTCGACCTTCGAGCCTGAATTCGTGAACGCCTTTGAGGTCGGCACGAAGAACACGCTGGATGGCGGGGCCATGCAGCTCAATGCCACCGGCTTCTATTACGACTATGAAGGCTACCAGATCACGCAGATCATCAACCGGACCTCGGCCAACTTCAATATCGACGCGGAGATCCAGGGCCTTGAAGTCGAGACGATCTGGAGCCCGGTGTCCAGTCTCGTACTCAACGCCAATCTCGGCCTGCTGGACAGCGAGATCAAGGACAGCGCGGCGATCGACGTGCTCGACCGTACCAATGGCGACGCCAATTTCGTGGTGCTGAAGAACGCGGCGTCCTTCTCCAACTGCGTCATCTCCTCGGCGGCCTATGCCACCGTGCTTGGCGCCATACAGGGCGGCATCCTTGCTCCGGGGTCCTCTGCAGGCCTGTGTACCGGCGCATTCGTCGGCCAGGAGGCGGCGTTCGGACTGCCCAGCGGCGCCTTCACACCGCTTGACGGTTTCGCGAAGGACCTTTCCGGAAACGAGCTGCCCGGCACACCGAACGTCACCTTAAATTTCGGCGCCGAATACAGCTGGGAGGGGGGTTTCGGAGGCGACTGGACCACGATTGTGCGCGCCGACTACTATTACCAGGACGACAGCTTCTCGCGGGTCTGGAATACCGGTCGCGATGTCCTGGAAAGCTGGGACAATCTCAACCTGTCGCTCAAATTCATCAATGAACCGGGAGAGTTCGAGATCGAGTTGTTCGGCAAGAATGTCACCGATGAGGAGGTGATCACCGGCGCCTACCTTACCGATGACAGCTCGGGCCTGTTCACCAACATCTTCCTGACCGAGCCGGCCACATACGGCATCACCCTCACGAAGAACTGGTAAGACGCGGTCACGGTTTCGGGATTTGCGGGCAGCCAGCGACCGGCTGCCCGTTTTCCATGTCGGGTGCGACTTTATTGGACCGGCAGGCGACTTACCTGAGACACAGACGCATTGATCCGCGCTATCTGGAGACCTCATCCGATGACCCGCACCGCCATCCTCGCCGCCGGCCCCGCCCTCGCCCTTGCCCTCGCCGCCTGTGCCGAACAGGCCGGACCCGGGGCAACTGCGGGAGCCGGCGCGGCGACGGACTGGACCCTGACAGAGATCGCCAGTGGCCTGGAGTTCCCCTGGGGCATGGCCTTCCTGCCGAATGGCGACCTGCTGGTCAGTGAGCGCGAGGGCCGTCTGCGCATCATCCGCGATGGCACACTCGACCCCGTGGCGATCTCCGGGACGCCGGACGATGCCTTTGTCGAGCGCCAGGGCGGGTATCTCGACATGGCGCTGGACCCGAACTTTGCAGACAACCGGCTGGTCTATCTCAGCTATTCCAGGGGCGACGCCGATTCCAACCACACAGCCGTGGTCCGCGGGCGGCTGTCTGATGACGCCAGCGCGCTCGAGGCGGTAGAGGAGATCTTCGCATCCCATGTCCCGGCCAAGCGTGGCGGCGCCCATTTCGGGTCCCGGTTCGGCTTCCTTGGCGATGGCACCCTGCTCATAACCCTCGGCGACGGCTTTGCCTGGAAGGATGAGGCCCAGTCTGTGGACAATCATTTCGGCACGATCGTGCGGATCAACCGTGATGGCAGCCTGCCGGCCGACAACCCGTTCGCGGACCAGGCAGGCCCTGCGGCGGCCGTGTGGACCTATGGCCACCGCAATGTCCAGGGCCTGGTCATCGATGATACGCGCGGCCTCATCTACGCCCATGAGCACGGGCCGAAGGGCGGCGACGAGCTCAATCTGATCGAGCCCGGCACCAATTATGGCTGGCCGGCAATCACCTATGGGGTGAACTATGACGGCTCGATCATCACCACCGAGACGAAGAAGGAGGGCATGGCCCAGCCGGCGGTGAAATGGGTCCCCTCGATCGCCCCATCGGGCATGACGCTCTACACCGGTGATGCCTATCCAGGCTGGCAGGGCGATCTCTTCATCGGCGCCATGAACGGACCCGATGGCCGCAAGCTGGTGCGCATCGACCTCGACGAGGCGGGCGGTGTCGTCGGCACAGAGGACCTCCTGAAGGACCGCCAGCTCGGCTTCCGGGATGTCGAAACCGGTCCTGATGGCAAGCTCTATCTTGCAAGCATGGACATTGACGGGGTGGTCTACCGGCTCGACCCGGCCGGCGACCACTGACCGGCGGCAGGGATGTCGCTCAGGATCGCCACCTGGAACGTCAATTCCATCAAGGCCCGCCTGCCGACCGTGCTGGCTGTGCTTGAGGGGATCGAATGCGATGTGGTGGCGTTGCAGGAGATCAAGTGTGGGACGGACGCCTTCCCCTATTTGGAGCTGGAGGAGCGCGGCTGGACCTGCGCGGTATATGGCCAGAAGAGCTATAATGGCGTGGCCCTCCTGTCGAAGCGGCCGCTGGAGGATGTCGAGCCCGGCCTGCCCGGCGGCGAGGATGACGAGCAGGCCCGCTATATCGAAGCGACCATCCTGACCGAGCGCCCCGTCCGGGTCGCCAGCCTCTATGTCCCCAATGGTAATCCCGCGCCAGGGGAGAAATTCGACTACAAGCTCGCCTGGATGGCACGCCTTGCAGGCCACGCTGCCCGCCGTCTTCGGGACGAGAACGCCTTCGTCCTCGCCGGCGACTTCAACTGCATTCCGCGCGATGCCGATTGCTGGGACCCGGCTGTGTGGGCCGATGACGCGCTCGCCCGCCCGGAAACCCGGGCCGCATTCAACCGGGTGAAGTGGCTGGGCTTCACCGACGCCTATGAGGCGCTTGATGGCCGCACCCACCACTACTCCTTCTGGGACTATCAGGGCGGGGCCTATCGCAAGGACCACGGCATCCGGATCGACCATCTGCTCTGCTCGCCGCAGGCGACGGACCGGCTGGAAGCGGTCGATATCCACCGCAGTGCGCGCGAACTGGACAAGCCGTCGGACCATGTTCCGGTGATCGCAACCGTCTCTGACTAGGCGTATTCGCGCATCGCCGCGCCGGTTTCTGTTGATCTCCTCCGCGCAAGGGCATAGGCAGGGCAGACGGGGCTTGCGGCAAAGGGGATATTCGACATGAAAGCGACACTGAGCGGGGTCTTCATTGCGGTTCTGACTGCGATGTCATTGTCCCATGCGCAGAGCGCCGATGAGACCGGCACCTTCGGCATTGAGCGCGGCACCGGCAAGGTCATCTGCACCGGCGATCTCGACGAGCGTCAGGCTGCAGCCACCGACCCGAGCTATGCCCGCTCGCTATGGTGGGACCGCCTCACTTTCGGCACCGATGCCAGCCAGTGCGCGCCGCAGCGGCTTGAACCGGTCGTCGCCGGCACCTGGGCGCGGACGGACCAGTTTTCGGGCACTGATGCGGCCGGGCGCCGGGCGGACTTCCGCCTCTATGTCCTCGACGAGCGCTATTCCTGGGTTCTGGGGTCCTCCTCTGCGGTGCGAGACAGCACCGGCAGTGCTGCCCTCTCCGATATCTTCGACCGGCCCGGCCTTGTGTCCGAACTGTGCGCCGCTGATGCGACCATCGCCATTGGAGCGGCCTCCCATGAGGGGCCGACCGCACTGAACCACCAGCTTGCCCGCAATCGCGGCGAGCGGATCGGCGAGGCGCTTCGCAGCGTCACCGGCGGCTGTGCGGGCGCCGCACCCGGGGTGCTGGCTGTCAGCCTTGGCGAGCACCAGGACAGGAATGGCTGCACCAGCACGGGGGCCTGTGCCGGCGACACCTCGCCCCAACGCCAGGTGGTGCTGATCGCGGCCGACCAGGTCGACGCCGGCGTCAACCTGCTGGAGGCCCTGCGCAATGGCCTGAGCGGCCGCGCCCTCAGCGGCTTCGTCTCGCTCGGCGACTATGACCAATTCGCTCCGGTCTCGTTCTGACAGACTGCCGCCGGCCAGCACAGGCGACGCCCGGAGGGGCGCTGGCAGGGCGGGGGCGGAGTGTCGGGGACGGAGCGGGCATGTCAGGAGGTATCCGGCGCTGCCAGCAAAGCTGCGCGCGCCGGGGCGGGCAGGCCCGCGCCGATCGTACGCATGGGGGGGCGATGCGCTGCGCACGGCACGCAGAGCGCAATGGCGAGCCGTCTTCGCTGTGACGCGAGGCCGCCGGGCAGCGTCCCGGCCGGTGATGGGGACAGGTGGGCGCCTTGCGGCGGAGCCGGAACGAGCCAGAGCCGGCCAACCGTGTCATATTCGATCCAGCCGCCACGGTTCAGCGCGGCGTAGGCGCGAATCTCCGGCAACAGGCGCACGAGTTCCGCCACCAGCACCGGCCAGTAGAGGACCGGAATGGCGGAGAACAGGTGAAGGATCACGGACGGCGTCATGGCCCGGGCAGTCTATGGGTCAGGCGGAACCGGTCGGACAGGCCGCGGGCTGTCCGCGCCGCCTGCCCCGGCCACCGGATGCCGCCACCGGATGCCCACGCCACCGGATGCCCAGCGGGCTCATACCCGTGTGCGCGGATCAAGCCTCGTCCGCGATTGTGGCGCCTGGAGCGCCGACGCGCAGTCGCGCTCGGCCTTGCGCTGCAAGGATTGGTTTTGGGTCCATGCCGCCTGGTATCAGGTATCGAGGAAGCTCCGGAGCTTGCGCGAGCGGGTCGGGTGCTTGAGCTTGCGCAGCGCTTTCGCCTCGATCTGGCGGATCCGTTCGCGGGTGACGGAAAATTGCTGGCCGACCTCTTCGAGGGTGTGGTCGGTGTTCATTCCGATGCCGAAACGCATGCGCAGGACCCGTTCCTCGCGCGGGGTGAGCGAGGAGAGCACCCGCGTCGTCGTCTCGCGCAGGTTGGACTGGATGGCGCTGTCCACGGGAAGGAGCGCGGACTTGTCCTCGATGAAATCGCCGAGGTTTGAGTCCTCATCATCGCCGATCGGCGTTTCGAGGCTGATCGGCTCCTTGGCAATCTTCAGCACCTTGCGGATCTTCTCCAGCGGCAGGCCAAGTTTCTCCGACAGTTCCTCCGGTGTCGGCTCACGGCCGATCTCGTGCAGCATCTGACGCTGGGTGCGCACGATCTTGTTGATCGTCTCGATCATGTGCACGGGGATGCGGATGGTGCGCGCCTGGTCGGCGATGGAGCGGGTGATTGCCTGGCGGATCCACCAGGTCGCGTAGGTGGAGAATTTGTAGCCGCGGCGATACTCGAACTTATCGACCGCCTTCATCAGCCCGATATTGCCTTCCTGGATGAGATCAAGGAATTGCAGACCGCGATTGGTGTATTTCTTGGCGATTGAAATGACGAGGCGAAGGTTGGCCTCCACCATCTCCTTCTTGGCGATGCGCGCCTCGCGCTCACCCTTCTGGACGCGCTGCACGATCAGGCGGAAATCATCGACGGGAACGCCGATCTCCTGGGCGACGAGGGCGATCTCCTCGCGCAGGGCCTCGACCTTGGCTCGCTCGCTGTCGACGAATTTCTTCCACTTCTTTGACTTGCCGGAGACGTCGTCGGCCCAGGTCGGGTCAAGCTCGCGGCAGAGATAGGCGGTCAGGAAGTCCTTGCGCGGCACACCATGGCTGTCGGCAAGACGCATCAGCTGGCCTTCCAGTCCCATGAGCTTCTTGTTTATCGCATAGAGCTGCTCGACCAGCGCCTCGATCCGGGCGTTGTTGATGTGCATTGTCTTCAGCGTGTCGACGATGTGGCCGACGATCGCCTCGTATTCGCCCTGCGCCTTCGGGGCGAGCCCCTTGCCGGCGAGCCGGCGTTCGACGAGCTTTTCCTGCAGCTTGCGATATTTCGGGAAGTCGCAGGCGATCTGGTCGAGCTTCTCGATGACGCCCTGGCGCAGTTCCGCTTCCATGGCCGACATGGACATGGACTGGCCCTCATCATCATCCTCGTCATCGCTGCGGCTCTCGCCATTTGCCGAGGCCTCGTCCTCCTCGTCCTCGTCCTTCTCCTCAGGCTCCGGCGGCGGGTTTTCCGCGCCATAGGTCGCCTCAAGGTCGATAAGATCACGCAGGAGGATGCGCTCGCCGAGGAGCTCATCGCGCCAGACCATCATCGCCTCGAAGGTCAGCGGCGATTCACACAGGCCACGGATCATGGCATCGCGTCCGGCCTCGATGCGCTTGGCGATGGCAATCTCGCCCTCGCGCGAGAGCAGCTCCACCGAACCCATCTCGCGCAGGTACATGCGCACCGGGTCGTCCGTCCGGTCGGTACCGCGGGCATTGCCCTTCTTGGCGACGACCTTCTTGTCCTCGGTCTTCGTGAGGGCCTTCGTCTCGCCTTCCGCCTCCTCCTCGGAATCGACGACATTGATGCCCAGTTCAGAGAGCGCCGACATGGTGTCCTCGATCTGGTCGGAGGTCAGCTGGTCCTGGGGCAGGACGGCGTTGAGCTCGTCATAGGTGACATAGCCCTTTGCCTTGGCCTCCTTGAGGAACCGCTTCATGGACGCGCTGGTCATGTCGATGACCGGGCCGTCCGTGGTGTCGGCTTCCTGCTCTCTTTCCTGGGCTTTCGCCATACGCCTCTCCTCGCAGGGCCCCTTCGCCAGAAGGTCCCTCATCGTCCGGTTCCCGGTAGGCTAGCTCTCGTCGGTCTCGTCGGCAGCGTCATTCAGGCGGGCGACAAGCGCCTTGCGCTCCGCCACGCGCCGGTGAACGCGCTTCCAGACCTCAGACGACAGCTTGTCTTCGCCAGCCGGCAGTCCGTGCTCCACTTCGCCAACCTGTTCTCTCACCCCAAACCGCTCCAGTGCTATCAGCCAAAGTCTGGCATTTGTCCCGTCATGATCGAGATCGGGCGTCGCGAGATAGTCTCTGAGCAGGCCTGCAGCGCGCGCATTACCGCAAATTTGTAATTGGTGAAGGAGACGCTGCAGGTCAACACTTCCCTCGCTGGCATATGCATCGAGCAGCGCATCACGCAGGGCGCAGACATCACGATCCGGGAAATCGGCGCGGGCGAGATCCTCGGCATGGCGGTCAATCAGATCGGGGCTGAGAATGGCGCGCACGAGCAGGCCGAGCCCGCTGAGACGGGGTGGCGGCCCGTCAGGACGGCGGTGGGCGGCCTTGCCATGGCCAGGGCCGACAGTGCCGCGCGCGGCCCGGCGGAGGGTCCAGAGATGGTCGTTCATGCGCTGGCGCAGGTCGCGCTCATAGGCGCTGCGCACGCCAGGGTGCTGGATGGTGCGGGCCGCGGCCATCAGGCGGGCGTCGAGGCCGGCCTTGGCCTCCGGCGTGTCGAGCCGCTCCGCATCGCGCTCGCGCCGCCAGAGCATCTCCACCAGCGGCAGGGCGCTGTCGAGCACGGCCTGCATTGCCTCGGGCCCGCGCGCGCGGACGAGGTCGTCGGGGTCCATCCTGTCGGGCAGCAGGGCGAAGGTGACGGACTGGCCAGGAGCGAGGTGCGGCAGGGCCAGGTCGAGCGCTTTCCAGGCCGCGCGCAGGCCTGCCGCGTCGCCGTCGAAGCAGAGGACGGGGTGCGGCCCTGCCTTCCAGACGAGGCCGAGCTGGGCCTGCGTCAGCGCGGTGCCGAGCGGGGCAACAGCGCCCCCGATCCCCGCCTCGGCGAGGGCGATCACATCCATGTATCCTTCGCAGACAATCAGGCCGCCGGCCTCCCCAGCCCCGAGCGCCTCGCGGGCGGCGCGGTAGCGGTAGAGCACCTCGCCCTTGTGGAAGAGATCGGTGTCGGGCGAGTTCATGTACTTTGCCTTCGCCTGCGGATCGAGGGCGCGGCCGCCGAAGGCAATCACATGGCCGGCACGGTCCTCGATCGGGAACATGATCCGGTTGCGGAACAGGTCGTAGGGCTCGCCGCCCTTGTCGCCGACCTTGGCGAGGCCGGCGGCGATCAGATCATCGTCGTGAAAGCCGGCCTCCATGAGGTGGGCGCGCAGGCTACGCCAGGCATCGGGGGCATGGCCGATGCGGTGGCGCGTCCAGGCTTGCGGGCCGAGACCGCGGCGCTCTGTGAGGTAGCGCCGGGCGGCCTCGCCCGACGGCGCGTTCAGGGCGTGCTGGAAAAAGGCCGCTGCTGCCTCGCAGGCCGCGCGCAGGCGAGTGCGCCGGTCATGGGCGCGCTTGTCCTGCGGGCTCGCGGTCGGCAGGGCCAATCCGGCCTCCTCGGCGAGACGTTCGACCGCCTCCATGAAGGACAGCCGCTCGGTCTCCTGCAGGAAGCTGATGACGTCGCCGCCAAGTCCGGAGGAGAAGCACTTGAAGATCTTCTTCTGGTCGTTGACGTAGAAGCTCGGCGTCTTCTCGCTGGTGAAAGGCGACAGGCCGACCCACTCCTTGCCCTGACGCTTCAGCTTGACCTTGCGCCCGATCACGTCCGATGGCCGGATGCGCGCCTTCAGTTCGTCAACGAAGCCTTCGGGAAGCGATGTGCTCATGGGTGCAAGGGTAGGTCCGTTTGGCGCCGGCACAAAGGCGCGCGGACAACGCCCCTGTGGGTTCGGCTCAGCGCAGGGCGTCGCGAACGGCCCGGCCCGCCTCGCCGGGTTCGATGCGGCCGGGGAAGCGCGCCTTCAGCGCCGACATGCATCGGCCCAGATCGGTCAGCCTGGACGCATTGAGGTCATCGACCACAGTCTGAACGGCCTCGCTGAGGGCCTCGCCAATGAGCGGACGCGGCAGGAACTCGCGGATCACCGCCAATTCCTCGCGCTCGCGCTCGGCATCCTCGATGCGGCCGCTTTCGTCATACTCCGCTGCGGAGACCTCGCGCTGGCCCGCCATCATCTCAAGCACTTCAAGCACCTCCGCCTCCGCGCAGCCGCCACACTGGCCGAGGGATCGCGCGCTGATGTCGCGGTCGCGCATGGCACAATTGATGAGCCTGAGCGTTGCCGCGCGCACGCTGTCCGGCGCGTTGGTCTCGCAATCCTTCAGTGCCGCCTCAAGCCGCTCGCGCAGGCCCGGATCGACGGAGTGATTTCCGTTGGTCGCCATTACCACACTTATGCCGTTCCCTGGCGCCTTGACGCCCAGAACATTCAGCCCCTAGTCCCGATATTCCTGCCCCTCAGTTCGTTAGCGAACCCTAAACACCCCCGGAAGGCAAGTGAGATATGGCTTACAATTCGGTCACGCAAGAGGCCGCGACGGCCACGGGCGCCCTCGCCCTGGCGGACGGGACGGTGTTTCTCGGCACAGGCCACGGCGCCGCCGCGACAGCGGTCGGCGAGCTGTGCTTCAACACGGCGATGACCGGCTATCAGGAGATCCTGACCGATCCCTCCTATGCCAGCCAGATCGTCCTCTTCACCTTTCCGCATATCGGCAATGTCGGGGCCAACCCGGAAGACCATGAGGACACCGCCCCGCCGGCGGCGCGGGCCGCGCGCGGCGCCGTCTTCCGCGAAGCGATCACCGCGCCGGCCAGCTGGCGGGCGCGCGAGCCCTTCGACACCTGGCTCGCCGGGCGCGGCATCATTGGCCTGTCGGGCGTCGATACGCGGGCGCTGACGCGGCTCATCCGCACGGCCGGAATGCCAAGCGCGGCGATCTGCCATGCGCCGGAAGGCGGCATCGATGTGGAGGACCTGATTGCCAAGGCAGAGGCCTGGGCCGGGCTCGAAGCAGCCGACCTTGCCCGCGAGATGGTCGCCGACTCGCCGATGGTGCATGTGGAGGGGCTATGGCAGCTTGCCGAGGGATACCCGTCGCTGAAGGACGCGCGGTATCACGTTGTGGTGGTCGATTTCGGCGTGAAGCGGAACATCCTGCGCAATCTCGCCTCGACCGGGGCACGCGCGAGCGTGGTGCCGGCCGACACCCCGCTTTCCGAGATCGAGGCGCTCCGGCCCGATGGGATCGTCCTGTCCAACGGTCCGGGCGACCCGGCGGCGACGTTCCGGCGGGTGGCGGGGCTGCTTGAGGGCCTGATTGCGTCGGGCACGCCGATTCTCGGCATCTGCCTGGGCCACCAGCTGCTGGCTCTGGCACTGGGCGCTCATACCGTGAAGATGGCGCAGGGCCATCATGGGGCAAACCATCCGGTCCGGGATCTCGCCACGGGCAGGGTGGAGATCGTGTCCATGAACCATGGCTTCACGGTGGATGCCGCGACCCTGCCGGAAGGCGTGGAGGAGAGCCACCGCTCGCTGTTCGATGGCAGCAATTGCGGGCTGAGGGTTGCCGGCAAGCCGATCATCTCCGTCCAGCACCATCCCGAGGCGAGCCCCGGCCCGCAGGACAGCTTCGTGCTGTTCCGGCGCTTTGCAGAGCTGATGGACGGGCACCGCGCTTGACCACGCCGCCGGCACCGCCGCCGGGCGACAACCCTGTCGCGGTGCTCGCCGCCGACCTTGCCGGGGCGGGCTGGAGGCACCGGCCGGGAGGACGACCATGCCCTGCGCCGCGACATCCGCCGCGCGAGGATCACCTGGATGGAGGCCAGCACGCCTGCGCAGTCGGCTTTCCTGGCCTGGGTGGAGGCGCTGCGGCGTGCGCTCAACGAGGCGTGCGCAGAGGCGGATGGCGGCGCGCTTCTCGGCTTTGCCGGCAAGGAAAAGGCGCTGCCGTCCGCGCGCATCCTTCCGGTCGGCGGCGACTTCGTTTTCCTGCTGTCGGAGCAGATACCGCACGCGGTGGAGGAAACGCGGGCGCCGCGCCTTGCAATTGCGGCCTGGTGGCGGATCAACCAGTCGGATACGGCACAGGTCGATCCGTCGGACTGACGGCCCGTCCGGCGAGGCGTTCGGCCCGCAGGGTGCGCAGGGCCTCGCCGAGATGTTCCTCGAAGAATCGGTCGCAGCCGAGGCAGCGATTGGCAACCGTGCGCCCGGCCCCGTCGATGGCCTCGGAGCGGTCTCGGAAAATCGCCTCGTCCCAGCCAGCCTGAACGCCCATCACTTCCGGGCGGCCAGCATTGATCGCCTGCATCGCCGGAAGGGCGGCGACGCTGTCAAGAATTTCGACAAGCCGTTCCTCGGCGAGGCTGCCGAGCGGCGCCTTCGTTTTCAGGCAGCAGGGATAGACCGAGCCGTCGGGCTCGATCGCAACCTCGCTGCCGGGGCGGCCATGGGCGAGGAAGTTCTTCCCGCCGGACCAGCGCGCACAGAAATTCGTGTCATAGCCGGCCTGGCTGAGCCCGTTCGCCCACGCGCGCCCGCGCGGCCACAGCTCACCGATCCACAGATCAGGCTGAGCGCCGAAGAACAGGAAGGTGGGCCCGCCGGTCTTCGGGCGGCGGGCGGTGTCGGGGGCCTTCAGGCGTTCGTCCTTCGCCCCGCCGAGCGAGACCTCGCGCACGCCGCGCGAAGCCATCAGTGTGCGGATACGGTCCATGAAGGCAAACTTCCGCTCGCCCTCGAAGCCGACATGGTAGTCGTCGATCGAGGCTATTGCGATAGTGTCGACGCCGCGGGCGAGGCAGGCGTCGAGAATCTCCGGGGTCAGCACGTCGCCGGTGGTCTGGATCGAGATCCGCGGCAGCGCGCCGGCGTGGACGCGGCGCACCTCATCGAGGACGGGGAAGAACAAGTCCTCGCGCACCCCGTCGATCAGCAATTCCCCACCGGCGAGCACCAGCGTTGTCGGCTGGGAGTTGCCCGCCTCGTCGATGAAGGACATCGGCCGGGGCAGGTTTGCGATGATCGCCTGATAGGCGCGCTGGCCCTCGGAAACGACCTCGGTCAGGGCGCCGCGGACATAGGGCCGGAAGCGGTCATCATAGCAATGGCGGCACTTGCGGTGGCAGGCCCAGGTCAGGACCCAGTAGATGGCTTGCATGGGACAGACACTCTTTAACTCACCAGGGCACGCCAGGCTAGGGCGCAGTGCGGCGCGCTGTCGAGGGGCCTCATGGCATTGTGACGGCCGCGTGAGCGGCCCTGGCGACTAGTCCAGCGGCCCGCAGCGGCGTTCATACTCGGCGATGGCGTCCGGCATCCACGCCTCGAAATTGGCGGCGCGGGTCTCGCTGGCCGGGTGGGTGGACAGCCATTCCGGCGGGCGCTGGCCGCCGCCGATTCCGCCCATGCGACGCCACAATTCCGGTGCCTCGCGCGGGTCGTAGCAGGCGCGCACCAGCAGATCGAGGCCGATCTTGTCGGCCTCTTCCTCATGCTTGCGGGAAAAGGCGTTGAGCCCACCCGTCGCGGCCACCCCCATGGCGCCCATTATCGCCTGCTGCTGGCCGGCCGACATGTCGCCAAGACCGAGGCCGACGGCGACCTGTCCAAGCTGCAGCACCTGCTGCTGGCTCATCCGCTCGGCGCCATGATGGGCGAGCGCGTGGCCGATCTCGTGGCCCATGACGACGGCGAGCTTGTCGACATCGTCAATGTCGTTGATGTCGATCCGCCCGTCAGAATTTCCCGTGATGTCGAGGATGCCGGTATAGACGGCAACATAGCCGCCGGGCAGGCAGAAGGCGTTGGGCTGCTGCGAGGCGATGACATTGTAGGTCCAGTCAAAGCGGTCGGCGACGGGCTCGAACCGGTAGCCGGCGGCGAGCAGGTCCTGCTCCAGCTCGATGGCGGCGCGTTGCAGCCGTGCGCCGATCTCGTTGACCGTCTCGACCAGTTCGCGCTCGCCGACGCCGCAGGAGCCGGCCTGGCGCGAGCACAGGACGTTGCCGCCCTCCTGCTGCAGGATCTGGACATAGGACTGGGCACCGAGGCGGACTGAATCATCGATGCTCATCGTGTTGAACTGCTTGCGGCCGGTGAAGGGCACTTCCTGCTGGTTCGACATCCAGTAGACGACGAGCCCGACGAGGGCGATCAGGATAATGCCGAAACGCCCGCCCGGAAGCGCGAAGGCGGCGGCGCGAACCTTGTGGCGGCTTTCTTGGGGCATGTGTCCCGGGCTCCCTCTGGTGACACCGGTGTGTTAACCGAGCGGGGCGACGAACTGAACCTCTAAAATTCACGCCAAGCCCGCCATGACCGACACGCCCGCCCCTGCGCCGCCCGCCCTGCCCCGGGTCCCCATTCTCGACGTGCTGGCCGAGTGGCTGCTGTATGTCTCGGCAGCGTTGATCGTGTGCGGGCTGATACTGCCCTCGATCCACAAGCCGGGCCTGATCCGCGGCGAGGACATGACGGTGTTTGAGGTGATTGCCGGCCTCTGGGACGCGGAGCGGACTGTTCTGGCGGCCATTGTGACGGTGTTCTCGATCGTTTTCCCGCTCGTGAAGACCATCACTGCGGCGATCCTGTTCCGGCTTGGCGCGCAGGTCTCGAAGGGAGCGGCCGGGCTGATGCAGTTTCTCGGCAAGTGGTCGATGCTCGACGTCTTCCTCGCCGCCCTGCTGATCGGGCTGACCCAGGTGAGCGCCATACTGAAGGTAGAGCCGCGCATGGGTCTCTACCTGTTCGCGGCGGGCGTGCTCCTGAACAATCTCGCGACCGCGCGCCTGTCCTTTTCGCGGGCGTCTTGAGGGGCTAGGATAACGCCATGACCGACACGACCGCCAGGCCAAAGCTCGAGATCCGGATCATTCCGGTGACGCCACTGCAGCAGAACACCTCCCTTATCTGGTCGACGCAGACCATGGAGGGGGTCTTCATCGATCCGGGCGGGGAAGCTGACCGGCTGATGGCAGCGGCGCAGGAGCTCGGTGTGACGATCATCGCCGTCTGGCTGACCCATGGCCATCTCGACCATGCTGGCGCGGCCGCCGAGCTGCGCGAGCGGACGGGCTGCCCTGTGATCGGCCCGCACCGGGACGACCAGTGGCTGCTCGACGACATCGAGGCGCAGGGCGCGCGCTTCGGGATAACCGATGGGCGCAATGTGGTGCCGGACCGCTATCTTGACGAGGGTGACACGCTGGAGCTGGCCGGCAACCGGTTCGGTGTCGTCCACACCCCGGGCCACACGCCGGGCCATGTGGTGATCTACAGCGAGGAAGGCCAACTTGCCTTCGTCGGCGACGTCCTGTTCCGCGGCTCGGTCGGGCGCACCGACTTCCCGCGCGGCGATCACCAGGCGCTTATCGGTTCGATCGTGGAAAAACTCTGGCCGCTCGGGGCGGCGATGCGCTTCGTGCCCGGTCACGGACCGCTGTCCACCTTCGGACAGGAGCGCCGGGACAATCCCTTTGTTGCCGACAGCGTGCTGGGGCTTGCCTGACCGCAGGAAACCGGGCGGCAAGCCTTGCGCCAAGGTCTGAACCATCGCTATACGCCAGCCGTTTGCCCTGCCGGTCCGGTCGATGGAGAAAGCCAGCCACAATGCCCCGTCGCACCGATATCGCTTCCATTCTCGTCATTGGCGCCGGCCCGATCATCATCGGCCAGGCCTGCGAGTTCGACTATTCCGGGGTGCAGGCAATCAAGGCGCTGAAGGATGAGGGCTACCGGGTGATCCTCGTCAACTCCAACCCGGCGACGATCATGACCGACCCGGGCCTTGCCGACGCCACCTATATCGAGCCGATCACGCCGGACTTTGTCGAAAAGATCATCGCTGCGGAAAAGCCTGACGCGCTGCTGCCGACCATGGGCGGACAGACGGCGCTGAACTGCGCGCTGGAGCTCGACCGCCGCGGCGTGCTCGCCGCCCACGGAGTGGAGATGATCGGCGCGCGCGGCGAGGCGATCGAGAAGGCGGAAGATCGCCGGCTGTTCCGCGAGGCGATGGACCGCATCGGCCTTGAGAGCCCGCGCGCGGAGATCGTCGCCGCGCCGGAATTGCGTGACGGGGCGGGCCGGGTGACCGGCTATGACCGCATTCTCGGCCTGAAGCGGGCGCTGGAAGCGCTCGACGCCATTGGCCTGCCGGCCATCATTCGCCCGGCCTTCACGCTTGGCGGCACCGGCGGCGGCATAGCCTACAACCGCGAGGAATTCGAGCGGATCGCGGCCGAGGGCCTCACGGCCTCGCCGGTTGCTCAGATCCTTATCGATGAGAGCCTGCTTGGCTGGAAGGAATTCGAGATGGAGGTGGTGCGCGACCGCGCTGATAACGCCATCATCATCTGCGCCATCGAGAATATCGACCCGATGGGCGTTCACACCGGTGACTCGGTGACAGTCGCCCCGGCGCTGACCCTGACCGACAAGGAATACCAGCTGATGCGCTCCGCCTCGATCGCGGTCCTGCGCGAGATCGGGGTGGAGACAGGCGGCTCGAATGTCCAGTTTGCGGTCAATCCGGAGACCGGCCGCATGGTCGTGATCGAGATGAACCCGCGCGTGTCGCGCTCCTCCGCCCTTGCCTCCAAGGCGACGGGCTTTCCGATCGCCAAGGTCGCCGCCAAGCTCGCAGTCGGCTATACACTTGACGAGCTTGTCAATGACATCACCGGGGTGACGCCGGCGAGCTTTGAGCCAACGCTCGACTATGTGGTCACCAAGATCCCGCGCTTTGCCTTCGAGAAGTACAAGGGTGCCGACGTGACATTGACGACGGCCATGAAATCGGTCGGCGAGGCGATGGCGATCGGCCGGAACTTCCAGGAGAGCCTGCAGAAAGCGCTGGTATCGCTCGAGACCGGTCTCAGCGGGCTGGACGAGAGCGGGCTTGCGGACGCAATGGCGGTGCGCGCAGCGCTCGCCCGGCCGACGCGCGAACGGCTGCTGCTGATTGCCGACGCCTTCCGCCATGGCCTCTCGGTGGAGGAGGTGCACGCGATCTGCCGGGTCGATCGCTGGTTCCTGCGCCAGATTGCCGGGCTGGTGGAGACCGAGGGCGAGGTCCGCAAGGGCGGCCTGCCTGAGACCGCCGGCGCCTTCGGTGGCCTCAAGGCGATGGGCTTCTCCGACCGGCGGCTGGCGACGCTTTCCGGGCTGTCGCCCCGCGAGGTGACCGAGCGACGCCATGCCCTTGGCGTGCGGCCGGTTTACAAGCGCATCGACACCTGTGCGGCCGAGTTCGAGGCGCGGACACCCTATCTCTATTCAACCTATGAGCGCGCGCCCTTCCGCGCCGGGCCACACCTTTCCGCCGCTGCCGATGACGAGGCGCAGGTCAGCGCCCGCGACAAGGTTGTCATCCTCGGCGGCGGACCGAACCGGATCGGCCAGGGTATCGAATTCGACTATTGCTGCTGCCACGCCGCCTACGCCATGGCCGATCTCGGGATTGAGTCGATCATGGTGAACTGCAACCCGGAGACGGTCTCCACCGACTATGACACCTCTGACCGGTTGTACTTCGAACCGCTGAGCGAGGAGCATGTCCTGGAAATCCTCCACCGCGAGCAGGCCGATGGCCACCTCCTCGGCGTCATCGTGCAGTTCGGCGGGCAAACGCCGCTGAAACTAGCCGGGCCGCTGGACGAAGCCGGCATACCGATCCTCGGGACACAGCTCGCCTCGATCGAGCAGGCCGAGGACCGGGGCCTGTTCGCGCGCCTGCTGGACGAGCTGGGCATTGCCTCGCCGCCTTCGGCCGTCGCGCGCTCGGTCGAGGCGGCGAAGGCGGCCGCGGCCGGGCTCGGTTATCCGGTCATCCTGCGCCCCTCCTTCGTCCTGTCCGGCTCGGCCATGGAAATCGTCCATGACGATGCGGAGATGGAGGCCCACGCCCCGCGCGCCCTGGCGGTTTCCGGCGACGCCTGCCTGTTCCTCGACCGGTATCTCTCCGACGCCATCGAGGTCGACATCGATGCACTCAGCGATGGCATGGACGTTCATGTGGCCGGCATCATGGAGCATATTGAGGAGGCCGGGGTGCATTCGGGCGATTCAGCCTGCTCACTGCCGCCGACGACCCTGTCGCCAGCCCTGCAGGGACGCCTGGCAGAGCAGACAATCGCGCTCGCCCGGGCGCTCAACGTGCGCGGGCTGATCAACATCCAGTATGCGGTAAAGGGCGAGACGATCTACGTCCTTGAAGCGAACCCACGCGCATCGCGCACCATTCCCTTTGTCGCAAAGGCAGTAGGGGCACCGATCGCAGCCATTGCAGCCAAGGTCATGGCCGGGCGCGCGCTGGCCGATTTCGACCTGCGCCACGCCATGCCGCACCGCATCGCCGTCAAGGAGGCGGTCTTCCCGTTCGGCCGATTTGCCGGCGTCGACCCTGCGCTTGGCCCGGAAATGCGCTCCACCGGAGAGGTGATGGGCTGGGATGATGATTTCGGAGCGGCCTTCCTGAAATCCCAGATTGCAGCCGGGGTGACCCTGCCGACCGGCGGACGCGCCTTCATCTCGGTGAAGGAGAGCGACAAGCCGGGAATTGTCGAGCCGGCGCGCAGTCTCGCGGCCATGGGCTTTGACCTTCTGGCGACGGCCGGCACGGCGGCCTTTCTCAGGGAACGGGGTGTTCCTGTGGAGCGGATCAACAAGGTGATCGACGGCCAGCCGCATATTGTTGACGCGATGATCAATGGCGAAGTCCACCTGGTGTTCAACACCACCGAGGGTGCGCAGTCACTCGCCGACAGCGCCTCGATCCGCCGCACCGCCGTCAATCGCGCGATTCCCTATTTCACCACACTCGCGGCCTCGCGGGCCTCGGTGCAGGCGATCGAGCGTCTGCGCGCAGGCCCGCTCGGCATCCGGGCCTTGCAAACTGCCTGACACGTCCCACTTGACGGCTCTCGCGTTTGCCGAGACGCTTTCCCTTCAACAACAGTAGACCAAGTCCATGGAACGCATTCCCATGACGCCTGAGGGATATCAGGCGCTCGTCCAAGAGCTGAAGACGCTGAAATCGGTGGAGCGACCCGCGGTGATCCAGGCGATCTCCGAGGCGCGCGAGCATGGCGACCTGTCAGAGAACGCCGAGTACCATGCCGCCAAGGAGCGCCAGAGCTTCATTGAGGGCCGGATTGCCGAGCTCGACGACAAGATCGCCCGGGCCGACGTCATTGACCTGTCGAAGATCAAGGGCACGAAGGTCCGGTTTGGTGCCACCGTGACGCTGATCGACGTCGACAGCGAGGCCACCTCGATCTACAAGATTGTGGGCGAGGACGAGGCGTCCATCGAACACGGCAAGATCTCGATCACCTCGCCGATTGCGCGAGCCCTGATCGGGAAGGATGAAGGCGACGAGGCCGAGGTGTCCGCTCCGGGCGGGGCCAAGGCCTATGAAATCGGCAAGGTCGAGTATATCTGAATGTTGGCTGGCGGGGGATCGCTCGGACCCTCTGTCTGGGCGGTCTGCGATGGCCGCGCCGGAAATGCCGCGCAAGTCCGCGCGGTCACGCAGGCTATGGGTGAAACCGCGCGCTGGATGCGGATCGCGCACATCGCCGGGGATGGCCACCGCGACATGCCTTTGACGCTGACGCCGCGTCGCCCCTGGACACACCTTCCTGCGCGCCTTTGGAGACTGCCGCGTCTTGCCCTGCCGCCTCAGGAGCGGGCGGAACTGGCCGCACCCTGGCCAACGGTCTGGATCGGGGCCGGGCGGCGCACAGCGCCCTATTCCGCGGGTGTGCGCAGCTGGAGTGGCGGCGCGACGCTGAGCGTGCATATCCTTGACCCGAAAATGCGGCCGGACGCCTTCGACCTCCTCGTGACGCCAGAGCATGATGGGATGACCGGCGAGAATGTCATCGCCACGATCGGCTCACCCGCCTATTTCTCGCCTGACGACATCGAGGCGGCGGGCCACCAGTTCGCTGACCTTGCCGACGAGCCGAAACGCAGCGTGGTCGTCATTCTCGGAGGGAACTCGTCGACCCATACCTTCTCGATGGCGCGGGCTGCGGAGCTTTGCGACGCGCTGAATGGCCTGGCTGCCGACCAGTGGCGTGTGCGGATTACCGCCTCGCGGCGCACGCCGATCGACGTCGCAGCAGAGATGCGCCGCATCGCCGACGGCATCGGCGCCCAGTTCTGGGCGGGCCCGGAAGACGGACCCAACCCCTACCTGGCCTGGCTGATCTTTTCCAACGCCGCCATTGTCACCGAGGACAGCGCGAACATGCTATCCGATGCGGCCTATCACGCCCTGCCGATCCACATGTTCCGCCTGGAGGGCGAGAGCGCCAAGTTCACCCGCCTGCACGAGAGCCTGCTGCGGCATGGCTGCGCGCGCTGGTTCGAGGGCACGCTGGACATGTGGGATTACCCGCCCCTGCGCGAGGCTGACCGCGTGGCCGACCGAATTGTCGAGGCCCTGCTGGCGCGCTACCCGCAACCGGCCATGAGGACGAGCGTCGGCGGCGACGGTAACGGGGTGGTGCTGCCGGACTGGATGCGCTGAGCCCAAGCTGCATGGACCCAAAACCGATCGACGCAGCTTGGTATTACGCCCATGACCATGCCGGCCATGCCCACATGCCGGCGGGCGATACCGCCGATGCGCGCCGGAGGGTGGCGGTCGCCGCGGTCCTGACGGTTGCTGTCGCCCTGCTGGTCGGCTGGGCTGGCGTCACGATCGCCCGCCGGTCCGGCCACATCCTCATCGAGGGCGCGCCGCCCGGCCTGTCGCCAGCCGACATCGCCTGCCAGCTCTGCAAGGACATGCCCGGCGTGGCTGGCGTCGGGCATGTCCATGCCTGGGCCTTCACCGGGCACCGAGCGATAGTGACGCTGGAGGTCGATGCGGCGGCGAGGGCCTGCCCGGAGACGGTCCGCCGAGCCGTGAAGGCGCATCTGCGGGAGGTCTTCAACGTCAGCCATTTCACGATGGAGGTGCGCTCGCGCCCGCGCGCCGCGGCAAATACAGCTTCGTGACAGCCAGCGCACCTTTATCGCGACGCCGGCGCACCCCATAACGGCTAGGTGACAGGTGTCAGGAACTGGACAGAAGGGAGACCGACATGACCGAGACCCGCCATGTGGAGATTCTCGTCATCGGCTCTGGCCCGGCGGGCTGGACGGCGGCGATCTATGCCGCCCGCGCCCTGCGCAAGGTGCTCGTCGTCAGCGGACTGCAGCCGGGCGGGCAGCTGACCATCACCACCGATGTGGAGAATTATCCGGGCTTCGCCGAAATCATGGGCCCTGAGCTGATGGACAAGATGCGCCACCATGCCGAGGCGATGGGGGCGGAGACGGCGGAGGACCACATCGCCCGGGTCGACCTCTCCGTGCGGCCTATCCGGGCGGAGGGCGAGAGCGGCACCACCTACACCGCCGACGCCGTGATCATTGCCACTGGCGCGCAGGCAAAATGGCTGGGACTGCCGTCGGAGGAGCACTTCAAGGGCTATGGCGTGTCGGCGTGCGCGACCTGCGACGGCTTCTTCTACAGGGAGAAGGAGGTGCTGGTGGTCGGCGGCGGCAACACGGCTGTCGAGGAAGCGCTGTTCCTGACCAATTTCGCCTCGAAGGTTACGCTGGTGCACCGGCGTGACAGTCTGAGGGCCGAGAAGATCCTGCAGGACCGCCTGTTCCGGCACCCCAAGGTGGAGGTGATCTGGGACCATGTGCTCGACGAGATTGTCGGCGACGGCTCGCCGCCAGGTGTTACTGGCGCGCGGATCCGCCATGTCGGGACCGGTGAGATGCGCGAGCTTTCGGTCCACGGGGTCTTCATTGCCATCGGCCACGCCCCGGCGACGGATCTGTTCCGCGACCAGGTGGCGATGCATCCGAGCGGCTACATCGTCACCGCACCCGATTCGACTGCGACCAGCGTGCCCGGCGTGTTTGCCGCCGGAGACGTCACCGACGAGGTCTACCGCCAGGCCGTGACCGCGGCAGGGATGGGGTGCATGGCGGCTCTGGAGGCGGAGCGTTACCTGGAGAGCGTCGCGGCAGAGACCGAGGCCTTCGCCGCCGAATAGCCCGGACAGGCGGTCAGAGGTGGGCGATGGCCCAGGCCCTGAGGGCGTCGGGGGTTTCCCGGTTCAGCGCGGCAGCCAGGTGGCCGGCGCGCACCTTCATGGTTTCGGCCACCGCATCTGCAGCCGGGCTTTCGCCGGCGCGGGCGAGTGCAAAGTCGATCCAGCCGCGATAGCGCACCGGGTCGAGGGCGGCCAGCGCCCGCGCGAACTGCCAGTGCAGGCCCGGATCGCCCGGCCGTGCTGCGGTCGCGGCGCGATAGTGTGCAAAGGCCGCATCCATGTCGGCGCCCATGACACGTGCGCCGAGACCGCCGCCGCGGCGCACGACCTCCACATGCCAGACCGCCATCAGGCCATGGGCGTAGGCATTGCCAGGCTCATCGACGAGCACGCCCTCAACCAGCTCGCGCACCTCGCGGCCAAGCCCGCTCTGATAGGCGGCCAGCGGCGCCATCGGGCGCAGGCGCAGCGACAGGGTGATCGCCAGCTGCAGGCGCGCCTCGGCATGGTCCGGCGCGCCTTCCAGGGCAGCGCGGGCGAGGCGTTCAGCTTCCGCCAGGAGTTCCGGTTCGGGCTTGCGGCCGTCGCACATCACCTTGGCCAGCAGCGCCCGTGCGGCAAAGGCGAGCGCGTCCGGCGAGGGCGTACTGCGCTCGCCCGTCAGGCGGCGCGCAGCGTCGGCCGCCTCCAGGAAGCGGCCCTCAGCGAAGGCGAGACTTGCCTGCTCCTCAAGCGGCCCGGCCGAGGCCGGGGCGGCCAGAAGGAAGGCGACAAGAACCGGGATCGCGACAGCCTGCTTCATGCGCGACATAATAGCGCGCAGTGAACGCGCGACCAGTGCTCTGCGACGGTTCCCCATCCGATACCGTGCAGCCATGACACCTCGCCAGACCCATGCCATCGACACGCTCGTGATCGGTGCCGGCGTGATCGCTTGCAGGGCCGGGCGAGCGCCTGTATGCAGCGGTGCCTGTTGCACGGTCGGGGGGTGAGATCGGTTGGGTAGCTCAGCTGGTTAGAGCGCCGGACTCATAATCCGGAGGTCGAGAGTTCAAGTCTCTCTCCAACCACCAGATCGCCCGGGCTCA
>CAYPQD010000031.1:0-27711 GCA_964412785.1 uncultured Hyphomonadaceae bacterium | reverse complement strand
AGCGCGTCCTCCTGTCGCTCGACCCCCAGCACGGCCTGCATCCGGCAGGCGAGGCTGCCGCAGCCGCCCGAACTGCGCGCCACGAGGTCGCTGGTCATCCCGGCCGCAACGACCACACCGAATGCCAGAACCAGCCCGCCTGCGATCCGCGCCGCGATCCCGCCCGCCGTCAGCGGCGCCCGGCGCCAGCGCGAGCCGGCGCCGGCCTTGCGTCCGAATACCACATCGAGAAGGTCGTCCATGTCCTCGTTGAAGTGCGAGGTGCGAAGCTGGAACGCATTGATCTTCGGCAGGCGCTTCAGATCGTCCGGCAGGTCGGCAGCCTTCGGCATCGGCGCGCCATCGACGAGGATCGGGATGACTTTCGCAGCGCTGCCGAGCGCCAGCGCAGCTTCGCGCCTGACGAAATCCTCAGGATCGAAAATGCGCGCCGCGCCGTCTGTACCGACGCCCTTCCAGCCTGGCCCTATCAGCACGAGGCACTGGCTCGATTTCGCCAGCGCCGTCTGGATCGCCTGCTCGAAATCGCTGCCGATACCGATCTCGTCGAAATCGAGAAACACCTCGTCGATCCGCGGGATCTGGTCGAGAAACGTCTTCATCGCCCGCGCGGTCACCTGCGTGTCGGCGCGGCGATAGGAGATGAACAGCCTCATTCGCTCCCTCCGGACGCCAGCGTGGCATAAAGCCCGGCGCCGCGAACATGTGCCTCGCCTACCAGTGCGGACGGTCGGTTGTGGGTGACTTCGCGGTCGCCCGGACCCTTCTCGAATTCGTAGATGAGGACATGCAGCTCATGCCCGCGCGTCCACTCAAGCGCATCGAACGCTTCTGGCAGAGTGGTCGCATCGGCCGCGTTCATCATGGCATCAAGCTCGGCGACGTTGGGCCGGGGGGCGAGACGCGTCTCGTCAAAGCGCCGGTCTGTGCCGGCAAAGACGATCTGCCGATAGCGGCCTGGCGGTGAATAAAACAGCCGGCTCAGATAGGTGCCGAGCGACCAGGGTTCGTCCTGACCCGGCGGCTGGAAGCGCTGCGCGCCCTCCAGCGGCCGGCCCGACCCGTCGATCTGCTCCAGTCGCGTGATCAGGGCAAAGCCGTTGCAGCCAATCGACTGGAAGCCATACTGCAGATAGTCCGCCTGGCGCAGGGCGCCGGTGAGCCGTTCCGCCACAGCGGACACCGACACCGCCTCACCGAGGCCGGCCGTGACGAGGGGGCGCGGAATCAGCACGCGGGCGGAGGGTTCCGGCGGCGGCCAGTCAAACGTCACAAGGCGCTCGAACGGGCAGGAGGCATCAAGAACGCGCTCGATCCGCTTGCGCGTTCCAGGATCGGCGGTGCGGCTGAACGCCTCCAGCTGACGGCGCACGGTGTCGCCATACCGCCCCTGCGGATAGGCCTGCAGAAAGCTGACATAGCTCTCAAGGCTGTCGCGCTGCAGCACGGCGTTGAAGGCCTCCGCCTCGGCCACGTCCTCCGGGCTCGGCCCGGCTTCTTCCACCGGCAGCAGCGGCGGTGGCGGTGGTGGAGGCGGAGGCGGTGGTGGCGGAGGAGGCGGAGGAGGAGGAGGTGGCGGTGGTGGCGGCGGCGTGGTTTCGCATGCGGTCAGCGTCGCCGGGGCCGCAAGCGTCATTCCCAGCACCAGCGCGAGGGCGAGGGCGCGCCCGCGGGGGCGCAAGGATGGAATGCCGGGTCGGCTGGGCTTACTCATTGCCACCTTCCAGCCGGTCATAGATGCCGGCGGCGCGGATATGGGTTGCCCCGCCGAGGCGGGAGGGCTTCAGCTGTGCCACCTCGCGGTCGCCCGGACCCTTCTCGAACTCATAGATCAGCGCATGCAGGTTGTGACGACGGGTGAAGGGCCGTGCCTCCATCGCTTCCGGCAGGATGGTGACGGTCGCATCGGCCATCATCCGGTCTAGCTCGGCGCGCGTGGGCGGCGGTGCCAGCTTGTCCTCGTCATAGGGCTGGTCGGTGGCGGCGAAGACGATCTGGCGGTAATAGCCCGGCGGCGCGTAAAACAGCCGCGAGATATAGTCTGAAAGCGACCAATTGGGTTTCGCTTCCGGCGGCGCAAAGCGCAGATCCCCCCCAAGCGGGCGGCCTTCCTCGTCGATCCGCTCCAGCCGCGTGACCAGGGCAAAGCCCGTGCAGCCGACCGACTGGTAGCCATACTCCACATAGCCGGCCGAGATCAGCGCCTGTTCCAGCCGCGCGCTCACCGTGCCCAGCGTCTCGTCGGCATCGGCCAGGCCGGCCAGCAGGAGCGCCCGCGGGATCGTCACTTTCGTGGAGGGTTCCGGCGGCGGCCAGTCGAAATCATTGAGGCCGGTATCGGCGCAGGCAAGGTCCGGCTGCACGACAGGCGCCTCGCGGTCTCCCTCCGGATCGATCGTCGGATCGGTATTGCCCCGCATTGGGGATTCTCCGGGTGAGCGATCTCCGGGTGCCGTTTCCTCGCTGGCCGAACACGCCCCGAGTGCAAGCAATAGCCCAAGGGCGAAAACCAGAGCAATCAAGCGACGCATTGGAAAACGGCCCTCCTCCTGACAGCCCCAGGGATCCTAGCAGGTGCAGTGCAGCCCGGGAACAGTCAGGGCCGGAGTTCTTTGTGCCCCTGGACAGGCACGATGTCCGGCCTCAGTCCCCGTCCATCCTCAGGGCGGCGACGAAGGCTTCCTGCGGGATCTCCACCTTGCCGAACTGGCGCATCTTCTTCTTGCCCGCCTTCTGCTTCTCCAGCAGCTTGCGCTTGCGGGTCGCATCGCCGCCATAGCATTTCGCGGTGACGTCCTTGCGCATGGCGGAGAGGGTCTCGCGCGCGATCACCCGCCCACCGATCGCGGCCTGGATCGGTATCTTGAACATCTGTCGCGGGATCAGGTCCTTCAGCCGCTCGCACATCTGGCGGCCGCGGCTTTCCGCCCTGTCGCGGTGGACCAGCATGGACAGGGCGTCCACGGGCTCCTCGTTGACGAGAATGTCCATCTTCACGAGATTCTCCGCGCGATAGCCGGCCAGTTCGTAATCGAAACTGGCATAGCCGCGCGAAATCGATTTCAGCCGGTCATAGAAGTCGAACACCACCTCGTTGAGCGGCAATTCATACTTCACCATCGCCCGCCCCCCCACATAGGAGAGCTCCTTCTGGACGCCCCGCCTGTCCTGGCAGAGCTTCAGGATGGCGCCGAGATACTCGTCGGGAGCGTAGATGGTGGCAGTGATCCACGGCTCACGGATTTCGGCGATGCGGACCATGTCGGGCATGTCGGCCGGGTTGTGAAGGTCGATTTGCGTGCCATCTGTCAGGGTCATCTCGTAGACCACAGAGGGTGCGGTGGCGATCAGGTCGAGATCGAATTCGCGCGACAGGCGCTCCTGGATGATCTCAAGGTGCAAAAGGCCCAGAAAGCCACAGCGAAAGCCCATGCCGAGCGCGGCGGAGGTCTCCATCTCCCAGGTGAAGCTGGCATCATTGAGGCGCAGCTTGCCCATCGCGGCGCGCAGGTCGTCAAACTCGGCCGCATCGACCGGAAACAGCCCGCAGAAGACCACCGGCACCACCTCCTTGTAGCCCGGCAGCGGCTTTGGCGTGGGCCGTTTTTCCTCGGTGATGGTGTCGCCGACGGCGCAGTCGGCCACCTCCTTGATCGACGCGACGAGAAAGCCGACCTCGCCGGGACCCAGCGCATCGACAGTCACCGGCTTGGGGCTGAACACGCCGACATGGTCGATTTCATAGGTTGCGCTGGTGCGCATCATCTTGATCTTCTGCTTTTTCTTCAGTGTTCCCTCATACAGACGCACAATCACGACGACGCCCATATACGGATCGTAATACGCATCCACCAGCGAGGCCTTGAGCGGCGCATCGGCCCCGCCCGCCTCCGGCGACGGCAGGCGGTGCACGATCGCTTCCAGCACCTCGTCGATGCCAAGCCCTGTCTTGGCCGAGATCTCCAGCGCGTCCGAAGCATCCAGCCCGATGATGTCCTCGATCTGAGCCTTCACCCGTTCCGGCTCTGCCGCCGGCAGGTCGATCTTGTTGAGGACGGGCACGATCTCATGGTCCTGGTCGATCGCCTGGTAGACATTGGCCAGCGTCTGCGCCTCCACGCCCTGGCTCGCATCAACCACCAGCAGCGATCCCTCGCAGGCCGCAAGGCAGCGGCTGACCTCGTAGGAAAAGTCCACATGGCCCGGCGTGTCCATCAGGTTGAGGACGTAGTGCTCGCCATTGCGCGCGGTGTAGTCGAGCCGGACCGTCTGTGCCTTGATGGTGATGCCGCGCTCCTGCTCGATCTCCATGGAGTCAAGCACCTGTTCGCGCATTTCCCTCGCGGTGAGGCCGCCGGTCGCCTGGATCAGCCGGTCGGCGAGCGTCGACTTGCCATGGTCGATGTGCGCAATGATCGAGAAGTTGCGTATGTGGTCGCTGGGTGTCATCAGGAGCATATAAGCTGGGTTAAGGCCGGCGGGAAGCGCCCTGGCGCTGCATTCGGCCGGTGTCACGTCCTGGCCTGTTTCAGGCTCTGGATTTCTGTCCCGGAGCGTCTCATCTCCCTCTCGCCAGCCGACGCAGGAGACCGTCCCCAGATGCGCCAGATTCTTGCAGCGCTCATTGCGCTCGGTTCCCTCTGTCCCGGGCTGCTTGCCGACAGGTCGGCCGCGGCCCAGCCGGCCGGGTCCGACACGCCCATGGTGATCGCCCACCGCGGCGCCTCGGGACTCTACCCCGAACACACCCTGCTGGCCTATGAGGCCGCGATCGACATGGGCGCCGATGCCATCGAGCCCGACCTCGTGATGACCAAGGACGGCCACCTGATCGCCCGCCACGAGCGCTATCTCTCGCTCTCCACGGACATTGCGGAGCGGCCGGAATTCGCGGCCCGGCGGACCGAGAAGCGCTCCGGAACAGAGCTGCGAAGCGACTGGTGGGCAGAGGATTTCACCCTCGCCGAGATCAAGTCGCTGCGCGCCAGACAGACCCGCGAGGGCCGCCCGAGCGACCATGATGGCGCGCTGTCCATCCCGACCTTCACCGAAATCCTCGGCCTCGCCGCCGTCGTCAACAGCGCCGGCCAGCGCGTCGCGGTCTATCCCGAGATCAAGGAGCCGGGCAGCTATGCCGATCTCGGCTTCGACATTGGCGCGGCCCTCCTGGAGGCGCTGCGAACCGCCGGCGACGGCATTCCGGTCTACATCCAGAGCTTCGAGCCCTGGTCCCTGCGCGCCCTTGCCGACCGGACCGACCATCCCCTCGTTCAGCTCCTGCCCGTGACCACCGGCGAGACCCTGTCGCTGCAGGAGATCGCCAGATATGCCGACGCGGTTGGCCCCTGGAAGCAGCACATGGCCCGCCATGAGGGCGGCATTGCCGGGTTCATCGCCGACGCCCACGCCGCCGGCCTTGCGGTCCATGCCTGGACCTATCGCGACGATGCGGTCGGCGAGGGCTTCGGCTCCATCGAGGCAGAGCTGACCGCCGCCTTTGGCGCTGGCCTCGACGGCGTCTTTACCGACTTCCCGGACACCGCCCTGAGGGTCCGCGACGGGCGCTAGCTGGCGGGCGTCGTGGCCTGCCCCGGCGCCCGGCGCAGCCCCGCCTCGACCCGGCGCGGGCGCGCAAGCCCGCCTGGCCCGGCTGGCACGGGATGGGTCTGTCCCCCTCTCCCTTGGGAATGAGCAGGGGAGAGGGCGCGGTGCTGGTAACGGGCGGTGCGCGAGGTATTGGCCCCGCCCCCTGATTCCCCCGCCCGCGGGAGGCGCGCGGGGTTGGAGCGACCGCGATCTGCCCTTTCGGGCTTGACGGGCGGGGCGTGGCGCGGCCCGATCCGTCGCCATGAGCCAGCCCATTCTTTCCGTTCGCGATCTCACCATTGATTTTGACACGCCCGACGGCGTCGTCCAGGCGGTGCGCGGCACCGCGTTCGACGTGGCCGCTGGCGAATGCCTCGGCATTGTCGGCGAGAGCGGCTCCGGCAAGAGCCAGACGGCGCTGGCGGCGATGGGTCTCCTGGCAGAGAATGGCCGCGCCGGCGGGCGGGTCGACTTCCACGGCACTGACCTCCTGACCGCTCATGCGAAGACCCTGCGGGCGATCCGCGGGGCGAAGATGGCGATGATCTTCCAGGACCCGCTGACCTCCCTGACGCCGCATATGACGGTCGGCGCGCAGATGCTGGAGGTCTTGCGCCTGCATACGGAATTGCGCGGCGAGGCGGCGCGGGCGCGCTGCATCGACTGGCTGGAGCAGGTGCGCATCCCTGAGGCGCGCCGGCGGCTCGACCAGTTCCCGCACGAGCTGTCGGGCGGCATGCGCCAGCGCGTGATGATCGCGCTGGCCATGTTGTGCGGGCCGGAATTGCTGCTCGCCGACGAGCCGACAACGGCGCTCGACGTGACGGTGCAGGCGCAGGTGCTCGACCTGATGGATGACCTGAAGCGGGAGACCGGGACAGGGATCGTCCTCATCACCCACGACATGGGCGTGGTCGCGCGGATGTGCGACCGGGTGGCGGTGATGCGCCATGGCGAGATCGTCGAACGCGGCACGGCGCAAGCGATCTTCGGCGCGCCGCAACATGCCTACACCCAGATGCTGCTGGAGGCGGTGCCGCGGATCGACCGGCCGGACCGGGAGGGGCGCGAGGCGCTGGGGCCATCGCCCGGGACGGATGCAGCGACGCTGCTGAGGGTCGATGACATCAAGGTCCACTTCCCTGTGCGGGTCTCCGGCGGGCTGTTTGGGCGGACCAAGCCGCTGAAAGCGGTCGACGGCGTCAGTTTCGAGCTGCGACCCGGTGAAACGCTGGGCGTGGTTGGCGAGTCGGGCTGCGGGAAATCGACACTGGCGCGCGCCGTGCTCAAGCTGGTCCCGCCGAGCGCGGGGGCGGTCTCCTGGCTCGGGCGCGATATTGCCAGGGCCGGCCGCAAGGAGATGAAGGCGCTGCGCGACGACCTGCAGATCGTCTTCCAGGACCCCCTCGCCTCGCTCGACCCGCGCATGACCATCGGCAAGTCCATCGCCGAGCCACTGACAGTTCACCTGCCGCACCTGTCCGGTGCCGGGCGCGAGGCGAAGGTGCGCGCGATCCTGCCGCGCGTCGGCCTCGACCCGGCGCTCATCAACCGCTATCCACACGAGTTGTCCGGCGGGCAGAACCAGCGCGTCGGCATCGCAAGGGCGATGATCCTGGAGCCGAAGCTGGTGGTCTGCGACGAGGCCGTGTCAGCACTCGATGTCAGCGTGCAGGCGCAGGTGGTGGACCTGCTGATCCGGCTGCAAAAGGAATTCGGCCTCGCCATGATCTTCATCAGCCATGACCTCGCCGTGGTGCGTGAGGTCAGCCACCGGGTGATGGTGCTGTATCTCGGCCGGGTGGTGGAACTGGCCGGTCGCGACGCGATCTATGAGGATGCGCGCCATCCCTACACGCGGGCGCTGATCTCCGCCGTGCCGATGCCGGACCCGGCGGCCGAGCGCTCTCGCGAGCGGGTCAAGCTGGAAGGCGACCTGCCGAGCCCGCTCGACACCCGCGCTCCACTGCGCTTCCTCAAGTCGAAACTTATCGATGACCCCGATGCAGAGCAGTACAGTCCAAGACTGGAGGAAGTGGCCGCCGGCCACTGGGTCGCGGAGTTCGAGGGGTAGGGGGCCTGAGGAAGCGATGGGCGCCGGCGCCCTCGTTCGCGACCGTCACTCATGGCAAACCCTTTGGTTTTCCTTGCGGTTTTCCTGCGCTCACGACAGCCCGGCCTCGACGAACACCGGCGCGGGGGGCGGCCCCTGGCGGCCGACGGGCCTTGCCGGCTGCCCGCTTCATCCGAAGCCCGACGCCCTTCGACGCCGGTTGGTATCAGTCCTGCGCCGGCGAGCCATTCGGCCGCGACTGCAGCTGGGTGTAGTTCTCCATGCCGATGCGGTCGATCAGCTCGAACTGGGTCTCCAGATAGTCGAGATGTTCCTCCTCATTGGTGAGGATGCGGCCAAACAGGTCCCGCGAGATATAGTCGCGCACACTCTCGGCGTATTGCATGGCATCGCGGAGGAGCGGGATGGCGTCGTGTTCAAGGGCCAGATCGCATTCGAGGATCTCGCGCACGCTCTCGCCGATACGCAGCTTGCCAAGGTCTTGAAGGTTCGGCAGGCCTTCGAGAAAGAGGATGCGCTGGATGAGCCAGTCCGCATGTTGCATTTCCTCGATCGATTCCTTGTACTCATAATCGCCAAGAATGGTCACGCCCCAGTCATGCAGGATGCGCGAGTGCAGGAAGTACTGGTTGATGGCGGTCAGCTCGTTCTTGAGCGCCGCGTTGAGGAAGTCGAGGATCTTGGGGTCGCCCTTCATGGTGCGCATCTCTCCGGTCGGTCAGGGTACCCGCGCCGGAACTGGCGCGATGTCATGCTTTAAGACGGGAGTGGAGTTATTCCGCAGCGACCGCAAGGGAAGGGTTCTGGGCGTCGAGCTGGCGGGCGATGGTCTCTCCCATCGTCTCGCGGCAGCGCCCACAATTGAACTCGCAGCCATGGTGTCGCTGGACGGTGTCAGGGCAGCGGGCCCCTGCGCGCACAGCGTCGCGAACGGCGTCCTCATTCAACCGGCGGCAGACGCAAATGATCATGCGAACAATTTGCATCTGGAGTCGGGAAAGATCAATAGGAAAAATGCCCGCAATCGTGTGGCGGGCGTGCCGCCAAGCTGCACGGACCCGAAGCCGATGCGTGCAGCGTGAGGCCGAGCGCGACTGCGCGTCGGCTCCCCAATCGCGGTAACCGCGAATCAGTTCGCATCCGCGCAGACTGGCATGACGCCTCGCGGGCGGTGGGCTGGCGGCGCGTCAGGGCGCGTCCATGGCGAGGATGATCTGGGCATAACCGCGCGCCAGCCGGCCCATGTTCTCCACCGAGATGCGTTCATTGGTGCCGTGGAAGCCGGTGAGGTCCTCCGGCGAGAGCACGGCCGGGGCGAAGCGGTAGACATTGTCGGTGATGGCATGGGCATAGCGTCCGTCTGTGGCGCCGAGAACGAGTCCGGGGGCGACCGGCGCCCCGCCGCCGGCCTCCCTTGCGACGGCGGCAAGCACGGCATAGGCGCGGTTGTCGATGGCCGAGACCGGCGACGCTCCGGCCCCGCGTGCGCCGGTGGTGGCAATGTCGATTTCCAGCCCCTCGATCCCGCGGGTGACGTGGCGGACATGGTCGATAATGTCCTGTTCACTGTCATTCGGGTGGATGCGGAAATTGACGAAGGCAATGGCGCGCTGGGCGAGCACATTCTCCTTGGCGGACCCTGTCAGCATGGTCGGCGCTGTGGTGGTGCGGATCATCGCATTGCCGGCCGGCAGGTCGGCCAGCTGGCCTTCCACGAGGCCGCCGAACAGCCACATATTGGCGAGCGCCATCCGGCTCATGAAGGGCATTTCAGGCGCCGCCGCCTGGAACAGCTCGCGCACGGGTGACCTGGAGAAGTCGGCCGGCATCTGGTTCTGGTCCAGGGCGACGAGCGCGCGCGACAGGCGTACGGCCGCGGAATCGCGCGGCGGGGTGGAGGAATGGCCGCCCTCTGCGATCGCAGTGAGGCGCAGGGTCAGATAGCCCTTTTCCGCCACGCCGATAAAGCCCATCGCCTTGCCGGTCAGTGGTGAGGGATCGACCACCATGAAGCCCTCGTCGAGAGCCATTTCCGCCTCGATGCCCTGAGCCATCAGGTGCGCCATCGCCGCCTCGGCGCCGGAGCCGGAGACCTCCTCGTCATGGCCGAGCACGAGGATGAGGCTCCGCCGTGGCTTGAAGCCGTCGAGCGCCAGTGTCTCCAGCGCCTCGAACAGGGCGACCATGGAGCCCTTGTCGTCGATCGCGCCGCGGCCGTAGACATAGCCTTCGATCACCTGCCCCTCGAAGGGCGGCGCGGTCCAGTCATCCTCAGTGCCGATATTGACCGGCACCACGTCCTGATGGGCCATCAGGACCAGCGGTTTCAGGGTCTCGTCACTGCCCGGCCAGGTGTAGATGAGGGTCAGGCCGGCAATGGTTTCGCGTGTCGCGATGCGGTGGAAGGCGGGATAGGTGCGCTGCATCCAGCGCTGCATGTCGCGCCAGGGGCCGTCCTGTCCGGCGCGCGGATCGCCTGGCGCGACGGTTATGGTGCGAAAGCGCATGGCCTCTGCCAGTCGCTGCGCGCCGCGTTCGGCCGGCATGTCCGACGGGGTGGCGAGGGCGATGGAGCGGGTCTCGACCGGACCGCCATAGGTGACGGTGCGCACCAGGATGACAGCGCAGAGCGCCACCAGTACGAGGCCAAGCCCGGCCAGTCCCCGTCCGATCCACGCCATTGCCCGCTTGCCTCCCGCGCCTTGTCTCTCGCAGACGGAGAGTACAGGCTGCCGGCGGTGCGGCAAGGGCGCGCTCAGCCGCCGGCGATTACGCGCCGGACCGCATCGCTGGCGAGGCTGAGGCGGGCGAGCGCGCCCTCGCCCGGCGCGGTCAGCTCAGGAAGCGTCTGCAGGAGGGCGTGGCGGCGGCCTGCGCGCGCTTCAAGCCAGGCTTCGACTCCGGGTCCCGTCAGGGCGGCGCGGGTGCAGGCGACCTGCTGGGCATTGATGTCGTCAATCAGACGCCGGATGGCAACACGGTCCCAGTAGCCGGCGCCGGTCAGGCTTTCCTCGGCGCTGGCGCGCAGGCGATCAAGGCGCAGGGCGTCGCCGATGCGGAAATAGGCCTCCGCGACCGCCGGCATCTCGTTGCCGCCATCGACGAGGGCGACGATGGCGATGCCGTCGGCAAAACTGGCGATAGCCGCCGACCAGCGCGCCAGGCCGTCCGGCACGCCCTCGTCCATCAGGCTGCGGGCGCGCCGCTCGATCCTGGCGGCGACAAAGGGCGAGGCCGTCTCGCGCAGGGTGCGCCTGAACGTCGCGAGCGCCGGCTCGATACGGGCGATCTCGCGCCCGATGGGGCGGCCGGGCGCCTCGCCGGTGAGCCATTCTGTTGCGCGAATGAGGGCGTTGGCGAGGGCGGCGTGCATCTGCGTCTGGATGCGCGCTGGCACGGTGTTGTCGAGCGCGGCGCCCTCGTGGAGATAGGCCTCGCCATTGAGGACGCTCCAGGCGATCTCGAATCCGCGAGTGATCTCGGCATTGTCGGCGCGGGTGCTCTCGCGCAGGCGCTGCAGCGCGGCCGGGCCGATTGCATCGAGCAGGCGGTTGGCGAGCACGGTGGCGATGATCTCCCGGCGCAGCGGGTGGGCGTCGATGGCAGCATCGAAGCGGCGGATCGCGCCGGGGAAATAGCCGCGCAGCACGTCGGCGAAATGGGGATCGTCGGGCACCTTGGAGGCGACGAGGTCGTCGAACAGGACGATCTTCGACCAGGCGAGCACAGGTGCCAGTTCCGGCCGGTTGAGCGGCGCTCCCTCCTCCTCGCGCAGGCGCATGTCGGCCGTCGACGGCAGGCCCTCGACCATCCGGTCGAGGCCGCCACGCTCCTCCAGATAGGCCAGGGTCCGCTCCAACGCGCCATGGTCGGCAAGCGCGCTTGCCTGGCACAGCGTCAGGGCTGCGGTCTGGCTGACATTGTGGGCGAGCACGTGGGCGGCGACGTCGCCTGTCATCTCGGCCAGCAGGGAGTTGCGTTCCGCGCGGGCGAGGTCGCCGCGCTGGATCGCCTCGCTGGCGAGAATCTTGATGTTGACCTCATGATCTGAACTATCGACACCGGCCGAATTGTCGATCGCGTCGGTGTTGATCCGCCCGCCCGCGCTGGCGAAGGCGACGCGGGCGGCCTGGGTCATGCCGAGATTGGCGCCCTCGCCAATCACCCGGACCCGGAGGTCGCCCGCGTCGATCCGGATCGGGTCGTTGGCGGTGTCGCCGACATCGGCATGGCCTTCTTCGGCTGCCTTCACATAGGTGCCGATGCCACCGAACCAGAGGAGGTCGGCCTCGCCCTTGAGCAGGGCGTGGATGAGGTCCGCGGGGGCCACGCGGTCGGCTGTCAGGCCGGTCAGTGCCTTGATCTCGGAGCTGAGCGTGATCGCCTTCGCGGCCCGTTCAAAGATGCCGCCGCCCTGCGAGATCAGGCTGCGGTCGTAATCGTCCCAGGTGGAGCGGGCGGTGTCGAACAGGCGCTTGCGTTCCTCCCAAAGGCGGCGAGGGTCGCCCGGGTCGGGATCGACGAAGACATGCATGTGGTTGAAGGCGGCAAGGAGGCGGATTTCCTTCGACAACAACATGCCATTGCCGAACACGTCACCGGACATGTCGCCGACGCCGATCACCGTGAAGGGGCTGGTCTGGATGTCGCGGCCCATCTCACGGAAATGACGCTTTACGGCTTCCCAGGCGCCCCTCGCGGTGATGCCCATCTTCTTGTGGTCATAACCGGCCGAGCCGCCCGACGCGAAGGCGTCGCCGAGCCAGAAGCCTTCCGCCTCGCTGATCTCGTTGGCGGTGTCGGAGAAGGTCGCCGTGCCCTTGTCGGCAGCGACCACCAGATAAGGGTCCTCATCGTCCCAGATGACGGTGTCGGATGGGTGGATCACCCGGCCGTCGACGAGGTTGTCGGTGAGCCCGAGCAGGGCGGAGATGAATTCCTGATAGGCCTCCACGCCTGCGGCAATCCAGGCATCACGGCTGGCGCCATCGGGCAAGTGTTTGGGAAAGAACCCGCCCTTGGAGCCGACGGGCACGATCACAGCGTTCTTGACCTGCTGCGCCTTGACGAGGCCGAGCACCTCGGTGCGGAAATCGTCTCGCCGGTCGGACCAGCGCAGGCCGCCGCGCGCGACCGGGCCGAAGCGCAGGTGGACGCCCTCGACCTTCGGGCTGGCGGTGAAGATCTCCCGGTCCGGTCGTGGGCGCGGCAGGTCCTCGATCTCGCGGCTGGCAATCTTGAACGCAACATGGCCCGGCGCCCGCCCGCCCGGCGCGCCCTGGTAGTGATTGGTGCGGCGGATTGCCGGGATAAGGTCGGCGATGCGGCGGATGACCCGGTCGTCCTCAAGCCCGCTGACGGCGTTGAGCCCGCCCTCGATCTCGGCACGCAGGGCGGTGCAGCGCTGCGCCCGCTCGTCCAGTATCATGTCGAGCGCGGGATCGAAGCGGATGCGGAACAACTCCACAAGCTGGCAGGCGAGCGCCGGGTACCGGCTGAGCGCGGCGATCTGGGTGGCACGCATCGGGTCGCGGCCGGACTGACGGCGATAGGCGGCCAGCGCGCGCAGCAGCGCGACATCGCGCCAGGACAGGCCGGCGGAGAGCACGAGGCGGTTGAAGCCATCATTCTCCGCAAGCCCGCTCCAGACGGCGACGAAGGCCTTCTGGAATAGCGGGCCGACGCGCTCAAGGTCGACCGCCGCGCCATCGGGCGTGCGGGTGGAGAGGGCATGGACCCAATAGGTATCGGGGGCGTCAGGCACTGGCAGCTGTTCCGGGCGGACCGGGTAGCCGGTCTCGAACTCCACGAAGAGGCCCATGTTCTCCAGGATCGGGACGCAGTCTGACAGTGCGATCGCGCCAGAGCGGGCGTAGACCTTGGCGCGCAGCACATGGCCGGCATCCCCCCGGAGCCTGTAGGCGCGCAGGCGGATGGGAGCCTCGGCGCTGAGGCGTGCCATTTCGGCGACATCGGCCAGCGCCTCTTCCGGCAGAAAGGCCTCGCGATAGGCGGCATTGAAGGCGTCGCGAAAGCACAGGGCACCGGTGCGGTCCTCGCCCTCCAGGCCGGAGCGCATCAGCGCCTGGCGGAAGGCGTCGCGCCAGCTTCGGGCGAGCGCGACAATATCCGGCTCGATCTCTTCGGCGCCCAGGTGCGCGGAGTCGGTGGCAAGGCGGATATTGAACAGGACGCGGGCGAGCGGTGTTTCGCCGAATTGCGGCTGGAAACGGATGACGCGGCCGCGGAAGGCGCCTTCGAGTTGGCGGGCGATCTTGTGGCGCAGGTCCGTGTCATAGCTCTCGCGGGGCACGTAGACGATCGCGGTGACGAAGCGGCCAAACTCGTCATAGCGCAGGAAGAGACGCGTGCGCGGGCGGCTCAGCAGGCTGAGTGCGCCGTGCAGCATCGGGATGAGCGTCTCGCTCGGGCTCTGCAACAGCTCGTCGCGGGGCCACGTCTCCAGCAGGTTGGACAGCGCCTTCTCGCTGTAGCTGCCGCGCGCGGCGCCGGCCGCCTCGATGATGTCGCGGGCGCGCTCGCGGATCAGCGGGATCGAACTTACCGGTTCATTGTAGGCCTCGGCGGTGAACAGGCCGAGAAAGCGCGTCTCGCCGGCGACGCGGCCGGCCTCGTCATAATGCTTGATGCCGATATAGTCGCCGGGCGCGCGCCGGTGGACGCGGCTTTCCATGGTCGAGCGGGCGATGATCAGCGGGGTCGGCCGGTCGAGGAAGCGCCCGACCTCCGGTGTGATCACGCTGGGTTCGCTGGAGCGGTGGAGGACATTGGCGTCCGGGTCGCGCAGCAGGCCGAGATTGGCCCCGGCCACCATGTCAGGCTCTTCCGGCAGGACCTGTCCTGCCGCGTCACGGTGGAGACGGTAGGTGCGCTTTCCGAGAAAGACGAAATGACCCTCGCTGAGCCAGCGCAGGAAGGCGATCGCTTCCCTGAGCGTGTCGATCGGTAGGTGGCGGACCGTCGCCAGGCGCTCGATCTCCTCCAGCATGGCCGCCCGCATGGCGTCGAAATCGCCGACGGCGAGGCGGACATCGCCGAGTGTCTGGCGGGCGCCGTCGGCAAGGCGCTGAGCCTCGGCCTGGGTCAGACGGGGCAGGTGGATCTGGATGGCGGAACGGGCGCGTCCGTCATCCAGACGCACGATCGGGTGGAACAGCGTGAGGACCTCATGACCCTGGGCGGCGCATTCATTCAGGAGGGAATCGACCAGGAAGGGCATGTCGGGCCCGGCCACCTCCAGGACACTGCGATCGAGACCCCCGCCATCCTGCACCTGCAGGTCGCGCACGCCTACCGCGTGGGCCTTGCCGGTGGCAGGCTCGCTGAAGGTCCATAAGGAATCCGCAAGGTCTTCCAGATCCGCGCGCGACAGTCCGGCGGCGGACTCCCCGGCAGCCGCGGCGGCCATCTGGTCGAGGATCTGGGTGCGCGGGCTTGGCAGGGTTGGGCTATCGGCTGACATGACGGGAACGGGCTCCGCTTGGGCAGTATCCAGCTCGATACTGGGGTTTTTGCCCGGTTGGAAGCGGCGCGGCGCGGTGCAAGCCAGCGACCGATAAAGGTGGGCCCGCTGGACGGGGACATGTCCAGCGGGCCCGGTTTAGGCCTCATCCGCAGGCTGGGTGGGGGGACGCACGCGGAGGCCTAACTGAAGCCGGTTTCAATAGAACCGGTGTTTTTCTAATAGTTTTATGTCGTGATAATCCGGCTTTGCCAAGACCTAATTGCTGCCAGGGCCTGGAAAATCTGAGTGCGAGCGTTCACGGACCCAATCGCGCACAGGTGCAAACCGGTTGGGATTCCCGTCGGCTGACAGGAGGGTGGCGGCCCATCTCGTGCCCGGCGACTGGGCGAACAGGATCATCATCAGAACGGTCAGCGGCGCAGACAGGAACATGCCCGGGATACCCCAGATCGCGCCCCAGATCGCCAGTGACAGCAGCACCACCAGCGCCGACAGGTTGAGGCTTTCGCCCATCATCCGCGGCTGAAGGAAGTTGCCGATGACGAATTGCCAGAAGCTGACGGCGACGAAGACGATCGCGGCATACACATAGGTGTCGGTGGGCGGCGTGCCCGGCACCCAGCCCGGGATGTCGGGTTGGACGAGGGCAAACAGGGGCGGTACGAACGCTGCGACAATCGAACCCACGGTGGGGATGTAGTTGAGCACGAAGATGAGGCCGGCAAGGAACAGGACATTTTCCACGCCGAGCGCCTCCAGCGTCGCCCAGGTCAGGGCCGTGATCAGGGCGGAGATCACGGTCTGGGTCCACAAATAGGTCTCGATCCCCTTGCGGGCACTCTCGCCGACGGCGCGGACCCGCGATCTCTGTTCAGGGTCGCGGAAGATCCGGTCGAGCTTGTCCGACCAGCCGGCCTGGGCGAGGAACAGGAAGGCGATGTAGATCAGGATCAGGATGAGATCGCCTGCAAGGCCCTGCATGGAATTGAGGATCACCACGACGAAGCGCTGGCCGGTCTCGTTGAAGACAAGCTCGGTGAGGGTCGGCGCATCCTGCATGCCGACCAAGCCGTAGGCATCGCCGATGAGGGCGTTGATCTTGCTCTCATAGAGCCCGCCCTGCGCCCCGAACTGGGCGATGCCCCGGGCCATCATCGCAATGAACAGGATGAAACCCGCCACCACGGCGAGCACAGACAGGACCCGCGCCGGGCCGAGGGTGACGCCGGGCACGCGCTCGTCGATTGCCCGGGCGAAGCCTTCCATGGTCAGGAACAGGAACACCGCCAGCGCGAAGGGGGCGAGGATCGACCGCCCGAGATAGAGCAGCGCGATCACCACACCGGTGGCGATGATCCAGGTTCCGGCGCGGCTTGCCGTGTCCATTCCGGTCTCTTCCTCTTCCGTTTCCTGTCCCTGCGATCTGTCCGTCATTCAGGGTGCCGTCGGCGCCGCGCGGGCGTCAAGCGGCCCCGCCGGCCTCGGCGGCGTCGATCGCCTCGGCCATGGCGACGAGGCGGTGGGCCTCCTCCAGGTGGAGGCGTTCGGTCATTCGTCCATTGACCTTGAGGACGCCCCTGCCGGCATTGTCCGGGTCGGCGAAGGCGGCAATGACGTCGCGCGCCTGCGCCACATCGCCAGGGTCGGGGGCGAAGATGCGGTTGCAGGTCTCGATCTGGGAAGGATGGATCAGGGTCTTGCCGTCAAAGCCGAGCGTGCGGCCCTGGCGGCATTCAGCCTCCAGCCCGGCGCTGTCCTCAATGTCGTTGAAGACCCCGTCAATGGCGAGGAGGTCATGGCCGCGCGCCGCCGCGAGTGTGAGGCCGAGGGCGGCCTGGAAAGCGGCGCGGTCGGGGGTCGGCTGGGCGCGCAGTTCCTTGGCGAGGTCGTTGGTTCCCATCACGAAGCCGGTGAGGCGGGTGCGCCCGGCTGCCTCGGCAATGCCTGCAATGTTGAGCAGGGCCTTCGGCATCTCGATCATCACCCAGAGGCTGAGTGTCGGCGGCGCGCCGGCGCGCGAGAGGGCATCATCAAGGCGGTCGATGTCGCCGCCATCGATGACTTTCGGCGCCAGCACGCCGTCCGGACCGGCGTCGATGGCGGCGTTCAGGTCTGCCGGGCCCCATTCCGTGTCGAGCCCGTTGATGCGTATGATGACCTCGCGCCGGCCATAGCCGCCCGCCTTCACTGCGGCCGCGACGGTCTCGCGCGCTTCGGGCTTGGCCTCTGGCGCGACGGCGTCCTCCAGGTCGAGGATCAGGCTGTCGGCCGGCAGGGACTTCGCCTTCTCAAGCGCTCGCGGATTGGCGCCCGGCATGTAGAGGACGGAGCGGCGCGGACGATGGGGCGAGGACGACATGGGCAGACCCTTTACTCTGCGGCGCACGGGATGGCCTTGCAAGGCCAATGCACGCGGTGGGCAGCGAAGTCCAGATCAGGCGCGCGCGGGGTGCCTTTCGGCGTCCCGATTGTGCCATCGACCTGGTCTGCGTAGGGTTCAGGGAGACACCACCTGTTCAGGACCCGCCCATGCGTTCCCTTGTCTGCGCCGTCGCGGCGCTCGTGAGCTTCAGCGAACCGGCGCGTGCCGATGCCGTGTCGATCCGTGAGGTCGCGCGCGAGTTCGGCAAGCAGGGTGCCTCATCGCTGGAGATGGCCTTTCTCAGCAACACCCCGGTGATCATTGGCAATTTCAAGGGTCAGGGCTTTACCGCGACGCTGCGCGACTGTTTCGACGGGCTCGACCTCTGCGACACCGTGACGACCGAGGCCTGCCGCTCTGCCAGCGACTTCGACCGGTCCGAGGCGCTCGATTTCGTCAACCGGTTCAATCTCGACCTGCAGCGCGGCAAGACGGGTGTGGCGTATGTGGACGACAAGCGCGGGGCCGGCCTGGTGATCTGCGTGCGTCACCGCGCCGATCTGCGCGAGGACTATGCGTTCGGCATCGACCAGGTGTTCGCGTTCGAGCAGCTGGTCGATGATTTCGGGGACATGATCGAGGCGCGTGAGAAGGACCGCCAGGTCCGATCGATCCTCGGGAAGGAGATGCCATGAGCGTTCAGGGCCATGTCGCGGCGGGCCTTGAACCGGTCCGCGATGCGTTCGAGGCGAATTTTGCCGAGGACCTGGAGCTGGGAGCCGGCTTTGCCGCCTATCTCGACGGCGAGCTCATTGTCGACCTCACCGGCGGTTGGGCAGACCGGGCGCAGACGCGGCCCTTCGATGGCGCGACGCTGGTGCCTGTCTACTCCACGACAAAGGGGATCGCCGCGATCGCGCTCGCCATGGTGCTTGAGGCGGAAGGGGAGACTTATGAGCGCCCGGTCGCGGACATCTGGCCGGCCTTCGGGGTGAACGGCAAGGGCGCGGTGACCCTTGGCGAACTGGTCGCCCACCAGGCGGGGCTTCCCGGCTTCATCGAGCCGGTTGACCCGGAGATCTGGCTGGACCCGCCCGCGGCGGCTGCCGCGCTCGCCGCCCTGGCGCCCATGTGGCCACCGGGCAGCGCCCATGGTTACCACCCTCTGAGTTGGGGCTACCTCGTCGGCGAGATTGCCCGTCGGCTGTCGGGGGAAAGCCTTGGCGCGCTGATCGGTCGGGTGTTCCGGGCGGGTCTGGGCATCGATTTCTGGCTCGGCCTGCCGGCCACCGAGCATGCCCGCTGTGCTGAAGCGATGCGCCCGCGCACGGTGCCGGACATGGGCGAGATCAATGACGCGACCCGGGCGGCCTTCCTCACCAAATGGGCCGCGCCCGACCGGGGCGGGGCGATCTGGCGCGAGATCGAGATTCCCTCCGCCAATGGCCATGGCGGGGCACGGGCCGTGGCGGCGCTGTATGGCGTCTATGCCGGTCGCGGCGCGGTGTTCGGCACGCACATCCTGTCAGACGCGATGGTCGACGCACTGACCCGGCGCCGCGTCATCGGGCAGGACCTCGTCCTGCCTTACGTGACCGAGTACGCTGCAGGAGTGATGCGCAACAATCTTGGCATCTATGGGCCAAATCCGCACACGCTTGCGCATTCAGGTTGGGGCGGCTCCATGGCGCTTGGCGATCCTGACCGCGGGCTGTCGGCGGCCTATGTGATGAACCGCCAGGCGGCCCACCTGCAGGGCGACCCGCGCGCGCGCCGGCTGGTCGACACGCTGTATGGCTGCCTGTAGGGGCAGGCCGCGACGACCGGGGCCGCGCTCAGGCGTGCAGGAAACGGACAGGCTCGCCCGGGGCGAAAACCGCGGCGGTCAGCCGCCCGCCATACACTGCGCCGGTGTCGATATTGATGCGCCGGACATCGGCGGAGATGTCGGGTTCGTGATTGTCGGTCGGCGTGTGGCCGTGGACCACGGTCTGGCCGTCGAGCTGTGGGTTGGTCCAGCCCTCTGAATCGAAGAAGCGGCGCGAGCGCGTCCACAGGTACACGTCCGGCCGGTCGTGCGGGAACTCGTCCGGCTGGATGCCGGCATGGACAAAAATGAGACCGTCCTCGCGCACCCAGTGAAGGCTTGGCAGGGATTTCAGCCAGGCCACATGGGCAAGGTCGATCGGCGCGCGCCCGGCGGCCTCATAGCTGTCCAGCGTGGCGCCGCCGCCATTGATGATCCAGTGTTCCTGTTCATTCGTGCCGCCGTCGAGGGCAGCGAGCATCATCTGCTCGTGATTGCCGGCAAGACTGACAACCGTGAACTGTCCCGTTTCGGCACCTTCGTGTTCGATCGCGCGGATCCGGTCGATGACCCCGCAGCTGTCGGGTCCGCGATCAACATAATCTCCGAGATGGACAAGCGTCAGAGGCAGGTTGGCGTACAGGAGCCGCCAGTGGTCGAATACCGCCTCATGCAGGCGCGCGAGGCGCTCGGCCTCGCCGTGGACATCCCCGATGGCGATGAAGACGCGCGTCAGGCGCGAACCTGGCACGCAGTGTGCATTCTGGTGGGGGAGTGTGAACTCCATCTGCGTACGACCTTCAGCCCCGGTGCCACCATGCACCGGGGTCTTTTCTGTTCCAAGGGGGCGAGTTCAGGTGAGCTGCGCCGCGCGGGCGAGACGGCGGGCCTTCCTGTTGCCGAGCACGCTGTCGGCGGTGAACACCGCAACAGCGAGCCAGATGCAGGCGAAGGCGAGCGCGTGGGTGGGCGTGAAGGGCTCGCGGAACACAAGGGCGGCAATCAGGAACTGCAGGGTCGGAGCGAGATACTGCATGATGCCGATGGTGGACAGGTTGAGCCGCTTGGCGGAGATGGCAAACAGGATGAGCGGGACCGCCGTGATCGGCCCGGCAAGGAACAGCAGCGGCATGTCGACCGGCGCCTCGCCGAGCGGCCCATCGACCCGGCCGCTGGTGACCAGCCAGGCAAGCCAGGCCAGCGCCGGCAAGGCAAGGACACCCGCTTCCACCGCAAAGCCGGCGCGAGCGTCCACCGTCACCGTCTTGCGGATGACGCCGTAGAACGCAAACAGCAGTGCCAGAAGGATGGCGATCCACGGGAAGCTGCCGAACGCCTGTGTCAGGATGGCAACGCCCAGAGCGGCAATAGCGATCGATCCCCATTGCGCCGGGCGCAGGCGTTCGCCGAAGAAGACGAGGCCGAACAGCACGCTGACCAGAGGGTTGATGTAATAGCCAATGCTCGCCTCCATCACCCGGCCGGCATGGACGGCATAGATGTAGACGAGCCAGTTGGCGCCGATCAGGACCGCCGAGACGCTGAGCCAGCCGATCCGGCGCAGCGTCAGCGCTGCGCGCAGCTCGCCCCAGCGGCGGGCGATGGCGATGAAGGCCAGCGCGGTCGGCACCGACCAGACTATGCGGTGGGCCAGCATTTCGTCGGGCCGCAAATGGTCGAGCGCTCGAAAATAGAGCGGCAGCAGCCCCCACAGGCCATAAGCGGCTAGGCCAGCCAGCAGGCCGAGGCGCAGGTCTGGTGTCATGATGCGACGCTGTAATGGGTTTCCGGACCATAAGGAAGCGCCGAACCCGTTTCGCCCGGTTCAGTGTCGCCGCGTCTTGACAGACTGGGCGCCCTGGCGCATTCAAGGCATGTCTGCGCGCTTTGAACGGGTGCGCCAGGCGGACGCAACGTGAAGACGGCCGGGCCCCATGCGCGGTCGCCGCCTCCGCCGGGGAAGACCCCCTCAAGCGAATACGCCCTGATTCACGCGGGTCGTCTGAATGACCCCCGCGCCGCCCGGCGCCGGATTGTCCGGCAAGCCGTGGAGCCGGTGCGCAATGAAAGAGCCTTATGACCAGTTTTTCAGAATTCAATCTCGCCGCGCCGGTGGCGCGCGCGCTCGCCGAGGCCGGCTATGACACGCCGACGCCGATCCAGGTGCAGGCGATCCCGCCGGCGCTGGAGGGGCGCGACCTGATGGGAATTGCCCAGACCGGTACCGGCAAGACGCTCGCCTTTGCCGCGCCGACGCTTGACCGCCTGTGCCGAGAGCAGGGCGCGGCGCCGGCCTGTGGCTGCCGGGTGCTTGTGCTGGCGCCGACGCGCGAGCTTGCCGGCCAGATCGCCGAGAGCTTTGCGACCTATGGCCAGTTCATGGGCCTGCGCATTGTCACGGCCTTTGGCGGTGTAAAGATATCCCGGCAGATCACGCAGCTGAAGCGCGGCGCGCATATTCTCGTGGCGACCCCCGGCCGGCTGGAGGACCTGATGGCGCAAGGCGCGCTCAGCCTCCGGCATGTGCAGGTTCTGGTCCTCGATGAGGCCGACCAGATGCTGGATGTCGGCTTCATCCATGCGCTGCGACGGATCGCCAAGGCGGTGCCGCCGGCGCGCCAGACCCTGTTCTTTTCCGCCACCATGGCCGATCCGATCGCCCGTCTGGCCGCCGATTTCCTGACCGACCCGGTGCGCGTGGCGGTGACGCCGCAGGCGACAACGGCTGAGCGGGTGCGCCAGACCGCGTATTTCATCAAGGACAGCGACAAGCCGGCCGTGCTCGCCGGCCTGCTGCGGTCACCGGACATGGCGCGCGCTCTGGTATTCACCCGCACCAAGCACGGGGCCGACCGGCTGGTGCGCCAGCTCGACCAGGCGGGCCTTGCGGCAGCGGCGATCCACGGCAACAAGAGCCAGCCGCAGCGCACCAGGGCGCTGGAGGCGTTCAAGGCCGGGCGATGCCCGGTTCTGGTGGCGACCGACATTGCCGCGCGCGGCATCGACGTGGACGGGCTGAGCCATGTCATCAATTATGAATTGCCGAATGTGCCGGAGCAGTATGTCCACCGGATCGGGCGGACCGGCCGGGCCGGCGCAGAGGGCATAGCGATCTCGCTGGTTGCCGGTGACGAAAAGGGCTATCTTCGCGACATTGAGAAGACGATGCGCCGGGCGCTGGAGGTGCTGCCTGCGCCCGAGGGCTTCAGCGACGATCACACGGATGTGGCGCCGGCCAAGCCGCAGGGCCGCGGCGGCGGGCGCCGAGGTGGCCGTGGCCAGCCGGGCGGGGCGGCTGCGAAGCAAAGGCCTGCCACAGGCAAGCGGGAGGGCGGCAAGTCACGCCGCCGCGGCGCACGCAAGCCCCGGGCGATGGCCAATGCCTGACCGGGGCGAAGACGCCTTGCGGCCTTGCCCCATTCACTCCGTCGCCAGGGTTTGCGCCCGTTCCGGCTTCAGGACGCCGCGGTTGAGCAGTTCCTCGGCGATCTGGACGGCGTTGAGCGCTGCGCCCTTGCGCAGATTGTCTGAGACGCACCAGAAGGCGAGGCCGTTCTCCACTGTCGGGTCACGGCGGATTCGCGAGACATAGGTCGCCCAGTCGCCGACGCAGTCGATGGGTGTGGTGTAGAGGTCTTCGGCCGGGTCATCGACGACCATCAGGCCGGGGCTCTCGCGAAGGATCGCGCGCGCCTCGTCGGGCCCCAGCGGGCCGGCGAGTTCCACATGCACCGCCTCGGCATGGCCGACAAACACCGGAACGCGCACGCAGGTGGCGACCAGTTCTATTGCGGGATCGATGATCTTCTTCGTCTCCGCCCGCATCTTCCACTCTTCCCGGGTGTAACCGTCTGCCATGAAGGCGTCGATGTGCGGGATGACGTTGAAGGCGATCTGGGTCTGGAACTCGGCCGGCTCAGGCGCCTGGTTGACGTAAAGGCCCTTGGTCTGCAGCCAGAGCTCGTCCATCGCCGCTCTTCCCGCACCGGAGACGGACTGGTAGGTGGCGACGACGACACGGGTGATGCCGACCGCGTCATGCAGCGGCTTCAATGCGACGACCAGCTGCGCCGTGGAGCAGTTGGGATTGGCAATGATGTTGCGGGCGCCATAGCCCATCACTGCGTCGGCATTCACTTCCGGCACCACCAGCGGCACGTCCGGGTCCATCCGGAAGGCGGAGGAATTGTCGATGATGATGGCCCCGGCGGCGGCCAGTCTCGGCGCCCATTCGCGCGCCACCTCGCCGCCGGCCGACATCAGGACCAGGTCGACGGTAGAGGCGTCGAAGGTCTCGATGTCATGGCATTTCAGGACCCGGTCGCCATGGCTGACCTCGCGGCCAACCGAGCGGCGCGAGGCGACGGCGACCACCTCGTCGGCGGGAAACAGGCGCTCGTCCATGATCGCCAGGATTTCCTGGCCGACATTCCCGGTGGCGCCGACGACGGCAACGCGCAAGGCCATCAAACTCTCCTTTTCTGATTTCCAGCGTTCACGTAAGCGATCGAGGCGCGCCTGCAAATCGCCCGTTGCAGAACCGCCACAGCTTTGCGAGACAGAGGTTTCGAAGTGACGCCGCTGGACCTGCCATGCTTGAAGACGTGATCACGAAGTATATCGCCTGCTACAATGCCCGCGATATCGAGGGCATGATCGAGTTTGTCACCGATGACGTGGTGTTCGAGAACATTTCCAATGCCGGCAACTCGATGCGCCTTGAGGGGCGTGAGGCGATGCGCGAGGTGGCGGAGCTTTCCGGTAACGCGTTCTCCTACCGCCGCCAGAGGATCGTCAGCCTGATTGCGCATGAAGGCAAGGCGGCCGCCGAGATCGAGTTCGAGGGCAAGGCCGCGGTCGACCTTCCCAATGGCGTCAAGGCCGGCGAGACGATCAAGGTGCGCGGGGCGAGTTTCTTCGAGTTCCGCGGCAATCTGATGTGCCGCATTGCCGACTACAGCTAACACACCGTCACAGGCTCCCGGGCCGATAAGAGCGGGCGGGGGCTCTTGGCAGACTATTCCGGTTTCGCCCATTGGCAGGCTCGGCCCTGATGGCGCATGCACTGGCCTCTTGCGGGTGCGAAACCGAATGGGTCCGCAATTCCTGGTGACACAGACCGGAACGCCCAGTCCTGCCGAGCCGCAGCGGTGGCGCGCATATCATAAGCCCCGTGAGAGGGAGCGCTAAACCCGCGGTGACCGAGAGCCGAGGCGGTGATGTCGGCGGAAAGCGCCGATCTTGCGCTTGTATAGAGTGCCGTGCAACCTATTCCTGAGTGACGGGGCGTGGTCCGGCGTTGATCGCGTGATGGAGTCGCCATTGACGGTCATGAAGACGTTCACCTCACGGGATCCGGCGCTGCCGATGCACTATCCGGGCTTCATCGTCCGGTCACTTCGCCAGGAAGGCCATTGCAGCGAGGCCCTGCTGGCCGGAACGGAGCTGACGGATGAGCGACTTGGGGATCCGAACCACAGGTTTTCGTTTTCCTCGCTTCGTCGGCTGACGCTGAATGCGCTGGAGGTGACGGGCGAGCCCCATCTCGGGATACGGCTCGGTGAGCGCTTCGAGGCGACCTATGTCGGCTTGCCGGCCTACACCGCGATGAACGCCGCACAGTTCAGGGATGCGCTCAACATTCTGAGCCGCTTCTTCGGCATGGCCTTTCCCACAATCTCGTTCTGCCTTGTCTACCATCGGACACGCGAGGCAACCGCCGACGACAAGGTCGAGGTTCAATTGCGCCCGCGGTTTCCCCTCGAAGATATCGGATACTTCATATCGAGTTTTGCCCTTGTTGCGTGCGATGGCCTGTTCAGGACAATCCTGCGCGAACCGAGGGTGACTGCGAGCGGGAAGATGATGGTGAGCGAGCCGGCCGAATGGAAAACTGTCTCGATGCAGGTTCGCTTTCCGATCAGCTTCGACGCCAGCCAGATCAGCCTGTTCCTGCCAACCGGATGCCTTGGCACGGCCTTGCCGGGGGCCGACCCGGTCAACCATGCAAGATTGCTGGACCTGTGCGAACAAACGGCGGTCAGTGGCGGCATTGACCCCACCCCGCTGGGCCAGGTTGTCGCCTATCTGGGAGATGGCCGGTCGATCGGTTCTTCCTTTGCGGAAACAGCTGCGGCGCTGGGGTTTTCCGAGCGCGGGCTGCGTCGGAAGCTGGAACAGTCGGGTACATCGTTCAGGGAGCTGGTGGACCAGGTGCGATACAGCCGTGCGCGCGACCTGCTCACCTACACGAACAAGCCGGTCAGTGTCATCGCCTATGAGCTTGGCTATGACTCCCCGTCCAACTTCGCGCGAAGTTTCAAGCGCTGGTCAGGCATGACACCCAAGGCCTTCCGGGAAACACGAAGCGCCCAGCAGCTGCCTGGCCGGAAATGAATTCACTTTGGCCTGACGAGAGCTAGGGGCCGGGTCGCCAGTGAGCTAAGGCGTCAGAGATCATTAACAGAGTTTTTTTCGGGGTGTCCTCATGTTGCGGAAGTTCACGGTATCGGTTCTTGCCCTTTCTGCATCAGCCGTCGCGATGCTTCCCGCGCTGGCGCAGGACACCGGACCGGTGGAGCCGCCTGCGGAAACCGACACCACGGAGATCGTGGATCCCGACATCTCAGCCTCACCGGCAGGTCCGCCGAACATTGTCTTCATCCTGTTCGATGATGTCGGTTTCATGGGCATTGGCGCTTATGGCAGCGACTCGCGCACGCCGAACATCGATGCCCTCGCCAAAAGGGGCGCATTGCTGTCGCGGTATTATGCAACGCCCTTTTGCGGCCCGACGCGCGCCATACTCATGACCGGCATGGACAACCACCAGGTCGGCATGGGGACTCTGGTGGAGACGGCAACGGAAGAGATGCGCGAGCTTCCCAGCTATTCGATGGCTTTCGACGAGGACCAGGAGACGATTGCCAGCCTTCTGTCTGATGCGGGCTACCAGACCTATGTCACGGGCAAGTGGGGCATTGGCGAGGTGGGCGGCAACCTTCCGAACCGGTTCGGTTTCGACCGGTCTTTCGTCATGGATGCGACCGGCGGCGGCAATTACGACGCAAAGGCTTACCTTCCGGCATCCCACGCCGTGGACTGGTTCGAGGACGGCGAACCGGTCACGCTTCCGGACGACTGGTATTCGTCGCGCTCTCTCGTCGACAGGATGATCAGCTATATCGACGAGGGTGACAGCGATCGTCCGTTCTATTCACTCCTGTCTCTGCAGGCTGTGCACGTGCCGATCCAGGCGCCGGCGGAATACATCGACCGGTATGATGGCGTGTTCGATGCCGGATGGGATGTGATGCGTCAGCAGCGCCTGGAGCGTGCCATCGCGCTTGGGCTCGTGCCGCCGACTACAAAGCTTGCCCCGCCGCCGGAAAGCCACCGGGCCTGGGCCGACCTGACACCGGAAGAGCAGCGGGTGTCCGCCCGCGAAATGCAGGTCAATGCCGGCATGATGGAGGCGGCGGACCACCATATCGGGCGCCTTATGCGCTACCTCGAAGCGGAAGGGGAACTGGACAGCACGATCTTCGTGGTTGCGTCAGATAATGGCGCGGAATCGGCGATGACGTCACTCGAGGGTCCGGCAAACCTCGCCCTGAGCGTGGTCAAGTGGCTGGACGGCTTCGATACATCGTATGACAATCTCGGCTTGGAGAACAGTCTGACCGCGATGGGTCCGGAGTGGGCGTCGGTCGAGGCTGCGCCCTTCAACCTGTACAAATTCTACGGCAGCGAAGGCGGCCTGCGCGTGCCCCTGGTGATTGCGGGACCTGGCATCGCGGAACAGGGCGTGGAAGACGCACCGGTTCACGTCGCGGACCTCGTGCCGACCCTGCTGGAAGCGGCAGACGTGTCTTATGATCCGGGCGCGTTCTATGGCCGCAGCGTCCTGCCGATGCTCTCCGGGCAGACTGAGACGACCTACGCCGATGATGAGAGCTTCGCGTTCGAGGTCAGCGGCAATGCCGCCCTTTTTCGCGGCGATTGGAAGATCACGCGGAATTCGCGCCCCATGGGCGATGGCCAGTGGCGGCTCTTCAACATTGTGACGGATCCCGGCGAGACCACTGACCTCGCAAGCCAGAATCCGGAACTCTTTCAAGGCATGTTGGCCGAGTATCAGGCCTATGCTGAGGATGTCGGCGTCTTCGAGTTGGGCGCGAATGATTATGCGCTCAATGTGCTGAAAAACAAGCTCGTCAACAAGGTCGTTCACAAATACTGGCCGCATGCGACGGGCTTCCTTCTGGCCTTGCTGATGGGCCTGTTCCTGTTGTTCAAGCTGGCAATCGGACTGTTTCGCCGCGCGCGGGCGTAATACCAGGCTGCATGGACCCAAAACCGATCCCTTGCAGTGCAGGGCAAGCGCGACTGCGCGT
>CAYPQD010000030.1:0-27940 GCA_964412785.1 uncultured Hyphomonadaceae bacterium | reverse complement strand
GCACTGCAAAGGATCGGTTTTGGGTCCATGCAGCTTGGTATCAGGCCTGAGCAAAGGGCAGCGCGGCGACGCGGTCGGACCACGCCTTCAGGTTGGGATGCTCGCTCTGGGGCTGCCAGCGCATGACGCCGCAGAAGCCACAGCTGGTGTAGAGTGTGATGTCGGCGATCGAGAACCGGCCGGCCGCCACGAAGTCATGCTGCTCCAGGTGGGCGTCAAGGCGCCTGGCGAAGGCCCGGGCGTTGCGCTCGCTTTTCTCAGCCGTCCCCTCGCACTGGGGATCTTCCAGAGGCGCCATGGCCGGGTGGGCATTGCGGAACCAGCCGGCAAACTGGATGAAGAACAGCAACTCGATGCGCCGGTCCCACATTTCGATCAGCGCGGTCTCCAGCGGCGTGCGCCCCATCAGGTCCGGCTCGGGAAAGAGGCCCTCGAAATAGCTGCAGATCGCGCGGCTCTCGGTGATCGCGGTGCCGTCATCGAGCACCAGCGCCGGCACCTGCGCATAGGGGCTGACGGCCCTGTAGGCATCGCTCCTGTGCTCGCCCTTCATGATCGAGACCTCGACAATTTCCACCGCATCGAGCTTGTCCTTGGCGCGCAGGAAGCGGACGACGCGCTCCGGGTTCGGCGCCATCGGGCTGTGGTAGAGTTTCATTCCGGCTTGTCCTCCCTTGGCTCGCGCGGACGGTGCCGCGAAACCGCGCAGGCGTCCAGCGGGGACGCGTGGCGACCCCCCTGCCTGCGCAGGGATCGGCGGGGGAAGAGACCCCGCCCGCGGCCCATTCTTCGAGACACCGCTTCGCGGCTCCTCAGCATGAGGGGCCTTGTGGCGAAGTTTCCAAGGGGCGCCCCGCGTCCTGAGGAGGGCGCCGGCGCCGCTACCCGCCGAAGCGCTTGCGCACGCCGAGGGTGGCGTTGAATGGCTCGCCGGGGAAATAGCGGTAGTCGCCGAAGGCGAAATCGGCGCGGTCGGCATAGTTGAGATCGAACAGGTTGCGCACGATGACGAACGCTTCGGTTGTCTCGTCCAGGGCAAGGGTGGCGCGGGCGTGGAAGACGGTGTGGCCGGGATAGTCGTCCGTGTTAGCCGGGTTCACGGCATAGGCGCCGGTATAATCCGCGGTCAGGCTGAGTTCGGCGGCCGCGGTGGGTGTCCAGATGAGGGTGAGGTCGGCGAGCCATTCCGGCGCGGTGTCGATGCTGTTGCCATCGCGAATGATTTCTGAGCCGTTCGCGACGATCCGATCAAAGGTGTAGGTCTGGTCCGACCACGCCGCCGTGCCCGACAGGGACAGGGTGTCAGCCATCAGGGTGAGGTCAAAGGCGCTCTCGATGCCGACATGGCGGGTGGCGCCATCGGCGACGTTGAGCCCGTCGGCGTCCCTGAAGAAGAAATTCTCCTTCTCCATCCAGTAGGCTGCAATGTCGAAGGTCAGCGGGCCGCGGGTGCCACGGGCGCCAATTTCGATCGAGTCGAGGGTTTCCTCGCTTATCTCGCCGGCCTGCTGGTTCGACTGCAGACGGTAGAGGTCGCTTGCCTGGGGCGCGCGCTGGCCGCGGGCGTAATTGGCATACCACGACACCGCGCCATCGCCCGGCTGCCAGATCATGCCGAGTTTGGGTGTGAACAGGTCGAAGTCATCCTGCCGGTCCGGCACGACCTTGAAGCGGCCGGTATCCATCGGGGGGATTTGGGTTGAGTAGTCATAGTGATGGGCCTCGCCGCGCAGGCCGGCAAGGAGCCGCAGATCGCCCGCCAGCGCCCAGGTGACCTCGCCCCAGAGCGCGGCGCGGGACGTCTCAACCTGGTAGTCATAGTGCGGGCCTTCCGGGAAACGCTGGTCGCCCGGGAAGAAGCCGAAGGGCCCGTCCTGGACCTCACGAAGATAGCCGGAGGCGATTTCGCCATCGATGCCGGCGCGCCATTCGAGCGTGCCGGCGGTCCCGCCCAGTTCCGACAGCACGCCGAAGGCGTCATGGCCGTTCTCCTCGAAAGCCGGATAGGGGAGGAAGTGGAGACGGAAATCCATTGCCTGGGTGATCGCATAGGGCGTGACCACCACACGCGCATTGCCCAGATCGCGTTCCAGCCTGAGAGCGGCACGCAGCGAGGCGGCGTCGCGATAGGCCTCGGGGTTGGGATTGCTTTCGGCCAGGGCCTTGTCGCGATAGGCCTTGAAGCCCTCGATGAAGCCGGCGGTTTCCTGGTTGAGATTGGAGCCAGACAGCCAGGCGCTGGCCTGCCAGCCGGCAAGGTCGAAGGTGGCGCCGAGACTGAGCTTTTGCTGCTGGAGGCCGGTGTCATCGCGCCAGCCGGCTTCGTCCTGCAGGGACAGGGCGGCGACGAGCCGGTCGCTGCTGGCGATCACCTCGCCGCGATAGCGCTCAAGGGTCGAGGCCTGCGCCCTGATTTCGAGGGGCACCGCGCGGCCCGGCGCCGGCAGGATGACATTGACGAGACCATGCACGGCGTTGGAGCCATAGCGCGCGCTTGCCGGGCCGCGAATGACCTCGATCGCGCGCGCGACCTCGTGGTGCGGCTCGATCAGGCTGTTGACATTGCCGAATGCGGCCGCGCGTGTTGGCACACCGTTCTCCAGAATGAGGAAGCTGCCCTGCCCGGCCCCACCCGTGAGCACGGGGCTGCGGATGGCGATCAGGTGTTCCTGGCCGGCATTCATCTGGATGTTGACACCCGGCAGGGTGTTGAGGATTTCCGCCGGGTGGTCGGCGGAGACCGCCATGATCGCCTCCTCGCCCAGGATGGAGACACTGCCCGGCTCCTGCGGACTGCGGTCGCCATGGACGATGACGGGGTCGAGCATGGCGGCTGCGTCGGCTAGCGCCGGGGCGCCGGCGGCGAGGGCCATGAGGCCGAGGCTGGCAGCCTTGTCGAAGGGGATGAGGGTCATCGCGTCTCCTGCACGAACAATTCAACCGGCAGGGCGCCGACGACAGCGCCCGACAAGCATGTCGCCAGTGTTCCCGCAATCAGGGTCTTCCATGCAAGGGCCAGAAATGTCTCGCGCCGGTCCGGCTCGATGATGGTGAGCCCGCCGATGAGGATGCCGATGGAGCCAAAATTGGCAAAGCCGCAGATGGCGTGGGCTGTGATGATGCGGGTGCGCGGGTCCATGTCGCCGGCCGGGATGGCGGCCAGTTCGAGGAAGGCGACGAATTCGGTGAGCACGGTCTTGATGCCCATCAGCGAGCCGGCGCGGGCCGCCTCCTCCCAGGGCACGCCGATCATGTACATGAGCGGAGCGAACACCCAGCCGAGCAGGCGCTGGATGGTGACCTCTCCCCACGCCTCGGGCGTCGGCAGGGCCTGCAGCAGCGCATTGGCGAGCCACAGGATGGCCAGTGCAGCGATCAGCATGGTGGCGATGTTGAGGACGATCTTCAGGCCGTCGGCGGCGCCGGTGGCGAAGGCGTCCATGGTGGAGCGGTAGAGGCCGGCCGGCGGCTCATGGCGGCGCGCGTCCACGCCGGTCGCTTCCGGAATGATGACGAGGGCGAGCGCCACGGCGGCCGGCGCGGCCATGATCGAGGCGGTGAGCAACTGGGCCAGCGGGTCGAGCCCGAGCGGCTGCATGACCGGCTCCAGGAAGTTGACGTAGATAATGAGGACCGAGCCGGCGATGGTGGCAAAGCCGGCCGTCATCAGGACAAAGAGTTCCGAGCGCGTCATGCCCTTCAGGTAGGGTTTGACCAGAACCGGCGCCTCGGTCATGCCCATGAAGACATTGGCCGACACCGCCAGCGAGGTTGCCCCGCCGAGCCCCATTGTGCGGGCAAACAGCAGGGCGAAGGCGCGGGTGACAAGGCGCAGGATGCCCCAGTGCCAGAGCATGGCCGACAGGGCGGCGACGACGATGACGATGGGCAGGATCTGGAAGAAGAACAGGGGCGGCGCCTGACCGGCCATGATCTCGCTGGCGGCCTGGTTGTCCCCGACATAACCGAAGACGAAGCCGGTGCCCTGGCGCGTGGCTTCCTCCAGCGCATCGACGATGACGTTGGCGCGGAACAGCGTCTCGCGAACCGGCTCGACGCCGAACAGGAGGAGCGCGAAGGCAAACTGCAGCACGCTTGCGCCGAGCACCAGCTTCCAGGGGAACGCCCGCCGGTTCTCCGACATCGCGAGCGCCAGCAGGTAGATGAGCGCGATCCCGATCAGCGCACGCGCATTGTCCCAGCCCCAGCTGACGCCCAGATCCATGTCCTGCCGCTCCGATAAACCCGCACTGCCAAACTGATTAGAGGGCGTCGGCGCCAAGTCAAAGTGCAACGGCGCACCGCACGGCAGGGCTGGTCCGGGCGGCGCGCGCGGTCCAGAATGACGGCGATGGCCGAACTGCCCAGCAATCGTGACGCGGCGGGCGAGACGCCCGTGCCGGAGACGGCGGCCCCGGAGGCCCTCTCCCCGCTCGCCCTGTTCCTGCTGGCGGCCGTCGGCGCGGCGGTTGTCGCCAACGGGTATTATATCCATCCGATCGTGGCGCCGGTGGCGGCGGAGTTCGGCGTCGGTGCGGCCGTCATCGGACTGGTGCCGGCGCTGAACCAGATGGCTCTGGCGCTCGGCATCTTCCTGCTGCTGCCGCTCGGCGACCGGTTTTCCAACCGCACGCTGGTCAGCGTGTTTGCCGCCGGCCAGCTTGCCGCGCTCGTGCTGATGCTGGCATCACAGGAATTCGTGCTGTTCGCAGCAGGCTCGACCCTGCTCGGTTTCGTCACGATCACGCCCTACATCCTGCCCGCCTATGTGTCGAAACGGGTTCCGCCGGAGACGCTCGGCCGGGCAACGGCGATCCTCACCACGGGCATCATAGCCGGCATCCTGCTGGCGCGTGTGATGGCGGGCGCGGTGGCCGCGTTTGCCGGCTGGCGCTGGGTCTATGGCGTTGCCGTTGCCGTGATGCTGGCGGTAACGCTCGCCCTGCCGCTGATGATGCAGGAGCGCCGGCCCGGCCCCCCGGCGGCGCGCCGCGGCAGCTATGGCGCCCTCCTGACCTCGATCGTCACCATTGTGCGGGGCCATCCCGGCATCCTGGTCGCCGGCACCATCCAGGGGCTGAATTTCGGGATCTTCCTGGCGACCTGGATGGGGCTTGGCCTGCACCTCACCAGCGAGGCGATGGGCCATGGCACCGATGCGGTCGGCTACCTGGCCGCGCTCGCGATCGTCAACCTGGCGGTCACACCGCGCCTCGGCAGCTGGGCGGATGCCACTGGCGCCCACCGGGCGCGCGCGCGCCTGGCATTGGTGCAGTTTGCCGGCGCGGCCCTGTTCATGGTGACGGGACACAGCCTGTGGTGGCTGATCCTGCCGATCCTGCTGACCAATGTAACCGGGCCTGGCATCGATGTGTGCGGGCGCATGACCTTCCTGTCACTTCAGGCCGAGGTCCGCACCCGGCTGATGACGGTCTACATTGTCTTCATGTTTGCGATTGGCGGCCTGGCGAGCTGGGCTGGCGCTGCCGCCTATGAACTGGCCGGCTGGAGAGGGACGGCGCTGTTCGCGCTCGCCCTCTCAATCGGCGTGGTCAGCCTGTCAGTCCTGTCGGCGCGCCGCCATGCGAACCCTGCGGCAGCGCCGCTGTCCTGATCGGATCACCCGAGCTTGCAGACGCAGATCTTGTGGCCGTCCAAATCTCGGAAATAGGCGCCGTAGAAGGTCGGCATGCGCTCACCCGGCTCACCGTCGCTCACCGCCCCCAGCGCCATCGCCCTGGCGTAGACGCGGTCCACCGTCTCACGGTCATCGGCAGCAAGCGCCGGCATGACGCCATTGCCGCAGGTCGCTTCCTGCTCGTCATAGGGCCCGCCGATCGCGAACATGGGCCGGCCCATCTCGGTGCCGTAGAAATACAGGCGGCCATTGTCGAAAAAGCGTTTGGCGCCGAGTTCGGGCATCAGCGCATCATAGAAGGCGAGCGCCCTTTCCACATCATTGGTACCGAGCGTGACATAAGCGAGCATTGCAGGTCCTCCCTTGGTGCCCACTGTTCCGGGCGGGCCAGCGCCACAGGATCATGCACCGTGCCCGCCGGCAAGGGTCTTCATTGCGGCAGGCTTGCGCGATCGCCGCTGCGCCGCAGGTCTGCCATAGGCAAGCGGTGTGTTTCTGTTAAGTCTGCAACCGGACCGATTGAACCGATCAGGAAAGACCCTGCCCATGACCCTCAGACCCTCTCTCTTCGGCCTCCTGCTTGCCGGCGTCGTCGGCGCCTGCACCCAGTCCGGCACCGGCGCTTCGACCTCGTCGAATGTCGTCTCGATAACCCCGGCCATTCGCGCCGAGATCGAGCGTCGCGGACAGGACCCTGACGAGGAGGTCTGCAAGCGGGTCGAAGACACCGGCTCGACCATTCCGCGCAATATCTGCGCCTCGCGCGCCGCCTGGGCCGCGCAGGAATGGGCGGCCCGCGAGGGCGTCGATGACATCCAGAAAAATTCCCTGCGCACCACGGCACCCGGTGCCGGCGGCTGAGCGGCTGGCTGCCCGCTTGACGTTCACGTAAGCGTCTGGTCATTGCCGTCGCAGACAACGCCCTGAAGGAGAACGAATCCATGGCAGATATCCGCTTCGATGACCGCGTCGCGATTGTCACCGGCGCCGGTGGTGGTCTCGGTCGCGCACACGCGCTGGAACTGGCGCGGCGCGGCGCGAAGGTCGTGGTCAACGACCTCGGTGGCTCGCTCGACGGGTCGGGCGGAAGTTCCGAGGCGGCGGAGAAGGTGGTGGAGGAGATCAGGGCGCTTGGCGGCGAGGCGATCGCCAATGGTTCCTCGGTCACCGACGATACCGGCGTTCACAGGATGATCGACGAGACCATGTCCGCCTTCGGCCGGATCGACATCATCATCGCCAATGCCGGCATCCTGCGCGACAAGTCCTTCTCCAAAATGACACTCGAGGATTTCGAGCTGGTCGTCGACGTGCACCTCATGGGCTCGGTCAAGCCATTCAAGGCCGCCTGGGAGATCCTCAAGGAGCAGGGCTATGGCCGGCTGGTGGTGACCACCTCCTCCACCGGGCTGTATGGCAATTTCGGTCAGGCCAATTACGGAGCGGCAAAGCTCGGCCTGATCGGACTTATGAACACGCTGAGAATCGAGGGCGCGAAGTACGACATCCGCGTCAACGCCGTCTGCCCGATCGCGGCGACGCGGATGACCGAGGGCCTGATGCCCGATGCGATGATGGAGCAGCTGAAGCCGGACTATGTGACGCCAGGTGTCATCAACCTGGTCAAGCAGGACGCACCGACCGGCGTCATCCTGTCGGCCGGCGCGGGCGCCTATTCCATGGCACAGATCGTCGAGACGCGCGGCGCCTTTGTCGGCCGCGGCGAGGCCCTGACGGCCGAGGCCGTGGCGGCGAAATGGGACGAGATCACCGATCGCAGCGTTCAGAGCCCGTTCGAGAGCGGCTCTGGCCACGGCGCCAACATCTTTGCGCGGGTTCAGGAAGCGGCCGGCTGAGACCGGCCCTCACTGGACCTGCCGGCTGCGGCGCACGCGTGCGGCGCCGGGCTGGCTAAAGCGCGCCGAGCCAGTCGATCAGCAGGTGGCTGACCGGGTCCGGGCGTTCCTGCTGGGTCCAGTGTCCGCACCCTTCAAGCATGTGCAGTCCGCGCAGGTCGGCGAGGTGGGGTTTCATGAGGTCGACAAGGTCGACCGGCAGCATCTTCAGGACGAGGTCGCGCGTGCCGCCGATGAACAGGCTCGGCTGATCGATGACATGGCTGTCAAGCACACTGAGGAATGCGTGGTCGCGGTGGCTGTTGCGATAGCGGTTCAGCGGCCCGCGAAAGCCTGAGCGGGCAAATTCACCGGCGTAATAGGCGACATCCGCCTCGCTGAGCCAGGGCAGCGGCATCGCCGGCTCGGGCAGGCCATCCAGCAGGCGCGCGCCATGGCGCTTGTCGGTCGGCCAGGTGCCCTCCGGACAGTCGCCGGAGACGGCGTAACAGAAGCGGCGGATCGTGGCGGCCGGGTCGGCTTCAAGCTCGGCCTCGGGACCCCCTTCATCCTGGAAATAGACCTGGTAGAAGAACTTGCCCTGATCGGTGAATAGCTGGTGATAGAGGTCAAGCGTTGCCATTTGCCCCGGCGGCAGGTGGGGCACCGACAGGCCTGCGACGGCGCGGAAACGCCCCGGATGCAGCAATGCGGAGGTCCAGGCGATCGGTGCGCCCCAGTCATGGCCGACAATCACCGCGGGCGCATCGGGCGACAACACGCCGGCCAGCGCCGCCATGTCGCCGGTGATCGTCTCCATGTCATAGGCCTCAACCGGGTGCGGCTTGCCGGAGCCGCCATAGCCGCGCACATCCGGCGCCGCGGCGCGGTAGCCTGCCGCTGCCAGCGCGTCGATCTGGTGACGCCAGGAATACCAGCTTTCCGGAAACCCGTGGACGAGCATCACCAGAGGCCCCTCACCCGCCACCGCGACCCGGTGGATGAGCCCGTTGGCCTCGATTTGCCGGAAGTCAGGGGCCATGCGCTATTCGCCGTCCTTCAGCGCCTTCAGGTACATGGAGGTCTTCGGGCTTGCGAACAGGCGTTCGACCATCGCGATGAATGCGTCGAGCGGCAGGCTGTCATAGTCCGGATCGAAGGCGGCCTGGTCGTAGAGGTGGCAAAACCGGGCGGTGTGCTCGAAATGGGGATGGCCGCGGAATTGCTCGCGCATCTCCCGATCAAGGCCGAGATGGTGGAAGAAGTAATAGCCCTGGAAGACGCCGTGATTGGCGACCATCCAGTGGTTCTGTTCCGAGACGAAGGGCTTGAGGATGGCGGCGGCGACGTCGGGATGGTTATAGCTGCCGAGCGTATCGCCAATGTCGTGGAGCAGCGCGCAGACCACGTATTCCTCGTCCTCGCCGGCGCGGTGGGCGCGCGTCGCGGTCTGCAGGGAATGGGTCAGGCGGTCGACCGGGAAGCCACCGAAATCGCCATCCAGAAGTTTCAGATGGTCGATCACGCGCTTTGCCAGGCCCGTGTTGAAGGCCTTCGAGTGCCCCGCAATGATTGCCCAGTCCTCCGCTGTGCCCTCAAGCATTTCCCTGAACTGTGCGCGCTCGCTGTGTTCTGTGTCGGCCATGGTGTCCTCCTCCCCGGGTCGCTTGCCACTCTGCCACTGGAATCGGCCCCGGCCAAGCGAAAGGGATGACGCTCCGCACCGGGCGCGCTAAGTCCGGGAGCTGAGGATCAGGAAAGCCCGCCCGCCCATGCCATCTGCGCCCGTCACCGAGGACAGCCATCTCTATCTGGTCGATGCGTCGGCCTACATCTTCCGGGCATTCCATGCCCTGCCGCCGCTTTCGCGCGCCTCCGACGGCCTGCCGATGGGGGCCGTGTCGGGCTTTTGCAACATGCTGTTCAAGCTGCTGGAGGAGCTGAAGGGCGAGGCGCGGCCGACCCATTTCGCCTGCGTCTTCGACAAGGGCGCGATCACCTTCCGCAACGCGCTCTATTCCGACTACAAGGCCAACCGGTCCGAGCCGCCGGAAGACCTCGTCCCGCAATTCCCGCTGGTGCGGCGCGCAGCGGAGGCGTTCGCCACCCATGCGCTTGAGATGGAGGGCTATGAGGCCGACGACCTCATCGCGACCTATGCCCGCCAGGCGGCCGCGAAGGGGGCGCGCGTCACCATCGTCTCCTCCGACAAGGACCTGATGCAGCTTGTCACCGACCGGGTGGTGATGCTCGACACCATGAAGAACAGGGTGCTGGACATAGGGGCCGTGCACGAGAAATTCGGGGCCGGGCCGGACAAGGTGGTCGACATCCAGGCGCTCGCCGGCGATTCCACCGACAATGTGCCCGGCGCGCCGGGGATCGGACTGAAGACGGCTGCGCAGCTGATCGCCGAGTTTGGCGACGTCGATGCCCTGCTCGCGCGGGCCGATGAGGTCCGGCAGCCCAAGCGCCGCCAGACCCTGATCGACCATGCCGAGCAGATCCGCCTGTCCCGTGACCTGGTAACGCTGAAGGATGATGTCCCCATTGGCGTGGCGCTGGAGGATCTCGCCGTCGCCGATCCTGACCCGGAGACGCTGATCGACTTCCTTGAGGAGATGGAATTGCGCACCATCACACGGCGGGTGCGCGAGCAGATGGAGCGCGATGGCGCGCTGGAGGACACCCCGGCCGAGGCGGCCGGCTTCGATCGCAGCCTGTACGAGACGGTGACAACGACAGAGCGCCTTGCCGACTGGATCGCGCGCGCGGCGGAGGCCGGTGTCGTTGCGGTCGATACCGAGACCGACAGCCTGGATGCGGTGTCGGCCCGCCTTGTCGGCGTGTCGCTGGCTGTGGCGCCGAACGCGGCGTGCTACATCCCGCTCGCCCATGTCGGCCCGGATGCGCGCGAAGGCGACATGCTGGGCGGTGAGCCGCCACAGCAGGTCGCGATGGAGACCGCGCTGGCCCTCCTCAAGCCGCTTCTGGAAGATCCTGCCGTCCTGAAGGTCGGGCAGAATATCAAGTACGACCTGTCCGTCCTCGCCGGCCACGGTATCGCCTGCGCACCGGTCGATGACACCATGCTGCTGTCCTTCGTGCTGAACGCCGGCATGCACGGGCACGGCATGGACGAGCTGTCGGAACGCGTCTTCAGCCACACGCCAATTGCCTTCAAGGAGGTGTGCGGGTCCGGCAAGTCGATGATCAGCTTCGACCGTGTGGCACTGGAGCGGGCGACCGCGTACGCCGCCGAGGACGCCGACGTGACGCTGCGACTGTGGCGGGCGTTCAGGCCGCGCCTGCCGCGCGAACGGGTGACCAGCGTCTATGAGACACTCGACCGGCCGCTGATCCCGGTGATTGCCGCGATGGAGCGGGCGGGCATCCGGGTCGACCGAGACGCGCTGTCGCGCCTGTCGTCGGATTTCGCCCAGCGGATGGCCGCTCTGGAGGGCGAAGCGTTCGAGCAGGCCGGACGCGAATTCAACCTCGCCAGCCCGAAGCAACTGGGTGACATCCTGTTCGGCGAGATGGGCCTGCCGGGCGGCAAGAAGACCAAGACCGGCGCGTGGGCAACCCCCGCCGACGCGCTGGAGACGCTGGCGGCCGAAGGCCATGCCCTGCCCCGCACGATCCTCGACTGGCGGTCGCTGTCGAAACTGCGCTCGACCTATACCGAGGCGCTGCAAGAGGCGATCAACCCGCAGACCGGCCGGGTGCATACCTCGTTCTCCATGGCCGGCGCGCAGACCGGGCGGCTGTCGTCATCCGACCCGAACCTGCAGAACATTCCTGTGCGTACAGACGAGGGCCGCAAGATCCGCGAGGCCTTCATCGCCGAGCCGGGCCATGTGCTGGTCTCGGCCGACTACAGCCAGATCGAACTGCGCCTGCTGGCCCATGTGGCGGGCATCGAGACGCTGCAGAAGGCCTTCCGAGACGGGCTGGACATCCACGCCATGACCGCCTCGGAGATGTTCGACACACCGATCGAGGGCATGGACCCGATGGTTCGCCGCCGCGCAAAGGCGATCAATTTCGGCATCATCTATGGCATTTCCGCCTTCGGCCTCGCCAACCAGCTCGCCATCGCGCGCGAGGAGGCGGCCGCCTACATCAAGGAGTATTTCGAGAAATTCCCCGGCATCCGTGACTACATGGACCGTACCAAGGCCTTCGCGCGCACGCACACCTTTGTCGCAACCGAGTTCGGCCGACGGGTGTGGGTGAAGGATATCAGCTCGAAAAACATGGGCCAGCGCACCTTTGCCGAGCGGCAGGCGATCAACGCACCGCTGCAGGGCTCGGCCGCCGACATCATCAAGCGCGCAATGATCCGCATGCCGGGCGCACTGGCTGACGCCGGGCTCAATGCGCGCATGCTGCTGCAGGTGCACGACGAGCTGATCTTCGAATGCCCCGAGGCGGAAGCAGACCGGGTGATCGAGACGGTGCGTGAGGTGATGATCGGCGCGCCGCTTCCGGCGGTCGACCTCAGCGTGCCGCTGGTGGTGGAGGCCGCGGCGGCGAAGACCTGGGCCGAGGCGCACTGACCCCCCCCTGCCGGCGCGGGGGCTTCCTTTCACCGGCGGCCTCGCCATAAGCTGGCGACCTGACGATCTGACACCTGAGAGCCGGAGGACGACACGCCATGGCCGAGACGAACCGCACCTGGTTCCTGAAGAAGCGCCCCGTCGGCAATGTGGCGGAGGGGGATTTGGAGCTTGTCGAGCGCCCGCTGGCGCCACTTGGCGAGGGCGAGGTGCGCGTGCGCACGGTCTATCTCTCGCTCGATCCGACCAACCGCATCTGGATGAGCGACATGGACGCCTACATGCCGCCCGTTGGCATTGGCGAGCCCATGCGCGGCGGCTCCATCGGCATCGTCACCGAGAGCCGGCACCCGGACCTTGCCGAGGGCGACATCGCCAACACCGGGCTTGCCCACTGGGCGGATTACAATCAGGGCCCGGGGGCGCAGATGAACAAGCTGCCGCAGCTGCCCGGCATTCCGCTGACCGCCTTCATGGGACCGCTCGGCGCCACTGGCATGACCGCCTATTTCGGCCTGATGGACATTGGCAGGCCGCAGCCGGGCGAGACCGTGGTCGTCTCCGCCGCAGCCGGCGCGGTGGGCTCCATGGTCGGCCAGATCGCGAAGATCGAGGGCTGCAGGGTTGTCGGCATCGCCGGCTCTGACGACAAGTGCCGCTGGCTGACCGAAACCGCCGGCTTCGATGCGGCGATCAACTACCGCTCCGAGGATGTCAGCGCAGCGCTGGACCGCCACTGCCCCAATGGCATCGACATCAATTTCGAGAATGTCGGCGGCGCGATCATGGACGCGGTGATCGCCCGGCTGAACGATTTCTCGCGCATGCCCCTGTGCGGGCTGATCTCCACCTACAACGCCACCGAGCCCGTGCCGGGCCCCTACACTTTCGCCAATTTCCTGATGCGGCGCACGCTGGTGAAGGGCTTCATTGTAATCGACTATCTGGATCGCTTCCCGGAAGGCATCCAGGCCATGGCCGGCTGGCTGATGCAGGGCAGGATCCGCTTCGAGACCGATATCGTGAAGGGGCTGGAGAATGCGCCCGGCTCGCTGGAGCGCCTCTTCACTGGCAAGAATCTCGGCAAGCTCGTGGTTGAGGTCAGCCCAGCGCCATAGTCGCCCGCCTGTCTCAAGGGTAACCCATGTCGATCCCGCTTCGGAAGTGTGCGCGGCGCTGGAGGAGGCCGGCCCGTGCGCGGCGGGCGCGCTGGCCGGGCGCTGCCAAGGCGTCCGGGGCCTTGCCGGGTGGGCCCGCCTCTGCTCGAGTAGGGTGGGGGTTCGGGGGCAGGGAGGCCTTGATGCTTGCTCATTTCACCCGTGCACTCTCGGCAGGCGGGCTTGCCCTGATCCCGCTCGCCGGCTGCGGCGCGGCGGAGACGCCGGCGCCGGCAAAAGAGGCGGACCCGCCATTCGAGTTCATCGGCGCGGTCGATGAGGCGGCGCTGGCGGCGAGCCTGTCGGACGTGGACGCGGTCTTCCGCGGCTTCCTCTCGCTTCGCTTTGCCGTGCGCGCACCGGGCGCCTTCCGGGTCAAGCCGGACGCGACAGTCCTGACGCTCACGGCCCTGACCGGCGACGAGACCCGGCTGAGCGAGACCTTCACGCTGGCCCGGCTCGACATGCAGACGCCTGACAGCCTGGCGCAGGTCGCCGCACGGGACGGGATGCGGCTGACGACCTTTCGCCTGTCGGGGGAGGACGCAGCCCGCATGGCCGGCGTCGTGCAAACGTTGACGGAGATGAAACAGGCCACGCCAGGCGAGAACGAGCTGCAATGGAACGCCAATGTGAAACTGTGCCGCGAGCCGGACGCTGCGGCGCCGGACCATCTGGACCTGACCTATTATGTCGAGTTCGACCGAAGCGCGGGCTTTGTGCAGATCGCACCGGAGCAGCGCATCCACCGGAACGCGCTGGGCGGCACGCTCGATTTCTGGGATGCATGCGTGGAAAACTGAAGGTCTGCGGGTGTCAAACCATTAGGAATTGAACTGTATCCCTTGTCGTGGCGCGGTGACCGGGGGATGGCCATGAGCGAAACCGAAACGGCACACTCAGACTGCGTGCCCTGGCACATCTGGCTGGTCGGCCTGCTGGCGGTGGGCTGGAACACTCTTGGTGCGGCGGACTATCTCTTCGCGATGCTCCAGCCGGCCTTCTACAATGAGGCGATGGGGCCGCAGCAGATCGCCTTCATCGAGGCGATGCCAGCCTGGGCGGTTTCGCTGTGGGCGTTCGCCGCCTGGGGCAGCCTGGCCGGCTCGCTGCTGATCCTTGCGCGCTCGCGCCTGTCCTATCCGGTCTTCGTGGTCGCGACCGCCTGCATGGTCGGCGCGTTCTTCCGCAACTACCTGATGGCCGACGGCATCCTGGTGCAGGGCTCCATGGGCGTCGCCATGGCGATGGTCCTGTTCCTGATCCAGCTGTTCCTGCTCTACTATACCCGAGACATGACCGCTCGCGGCATTCTGCGCTGAGCCGTCACAGAACCAGCGGCGCAACCCAGTAGCCGATCGCCGTGATGATCACGATGCCGATAAGGTTTACCCTGAGGCCCCGGCGCATCATCTGGGAAACCGTGACCGCGCCGCTGGCATAGATGATCGCGTTCGGCGCAGTCGCAACCGGCAGCATGAAAGCACACGAGGCCGCCACGGCCGCCGGGGCGAGCAGGCTTTCAGGCGCAATCCCGGCCGATATCGCCAGCGGGCCGAGAATCGGGGCGAGGGTGGTCATCGTCGCCACATTCGAGGTGAGCTCGGTGAGGAAGATCACCAGGGCCACGACCGCAGCGATGAAGACGACGAGCGGCAGGACAGACAGCACCAACACCTGCTCGCCGATCCAGGAAGACAGGCCGGTTGACGTGATTGCGTTGCCAAGGCTGATGCCACCGCCAAACAACAGCAGCACGCCCCAGGGCAGCTTCACCGCCTCCTCCCATGTCAGCAGGCGCCGCTTTGCCGTACCGCCCGCCGGGATCAGGAAGGCTGCGACCGCGCCCGCCATGGCGATGCCCATGTCGGACAGTCCAGTCAGCCAGGGCCAGTTGATCTGCCTCGCCTCTGCGAAGAGTTGTGCCGGCACGCGGGCGATCCACAGCACCGCAACGGCCCCGAACAGGGCGGCGACGCGCATCTCCGGCACGCTCATCGCGCCGAGCCCGTCGCGCTGGCGCCGGATCTCGGTGAGCGCCGCCTCGGCCCTGTCGATATACGGCAGGTTGCGGCTGACGCTCCACCAGGCAGCGGGGATGAGCAGAGCCATCGCCGGCACGCCATACGCCATCCATTGCGGGAAGCCGATTGTTGCCCCGCCATTGCGCTCCAGCCACTCGATCGCGATCAGGTTGGTCGGCGTGCCGATCGGCGTCGCCACACCGCCGATCGACGCTGCATAGCAGACGCCGAGGAGCAGCGCGGTCGTGAACCCGCCCTGCCCGGCGCCGAGAGCCGCGGCGGCCGACAGCGCAATCGGCACCATCATCAGCGTGGTTGCGGTGTTGGAAATCCACATGGAGAGCAGTGCCGTGGCAATCATGAAGCCAAGGATCAACGCAGCCGGATGCGGGCCGACGCGCGAGACGATGTTGAGGGCGATGCGCCGGTGCAGGTCCCACCGCTCAATGCCGAGCGCGATAATGAACCCGCCAAGCAGGAGGAGGACGATCGGGCTGGAATAACCCGCCGTCGCCTCGCGGGCGCTGGCGGCGCCGATCAGCGGCAGGACAATGAGGGGCAGCAGTGAGGTCGCCGGGATCGGTATCGGCTCGGTTGCCCACCAGACGGCCATCAGGGCGAGCAGGCAGAGCGTCCCCCATGCCGCGGGGCTGACCCCCTCCGGCGCGCCGACAAGCTGGATGGTCAGCGCAAGCGCCGGTCCGAGCCAGAGACCGATCCTGCTGGCCGTCATGTCTGCTTTCTCCTGCGGCGTCGCAATCATCGCCAGCCAAGCCCTATTCCGCTGCTGCCGCAAGTCCGGGCGCGGCCCCTGCCCCACGCACCAGACGGCCCGGCCGTGGGCCGGTCGGCTCGCCATCGCGCTTAAACATCGCGTAGCAGGGATCGAGTGCGCCTCCGCGTGATTGAGGCAGGGGAAACAGAGCATGCCCCGTCCCTCGCCTTACAGCATCAGATCGAGCGCGGCTTCCTCCGGACGCGCGCAGCACGTCCTGAACGCTCCGTTCCGTCGAATTCGGCTCAGTCTGGCTTGTTTCGGCCGAAATTCACTTCGTCCGTATCGAGGCCAGCGTCGATGACGGCACGCCTCACACCGCGGGCACGCGTGAATTCGCGCATCAGCGCCTCGCCATCGCCCCAGCGGATCGCCCGCTGCAGGGCGGCGAGGTCTTCGGAAAACCGGCCAAGGCACTCCAGTACGGCCTCGCGGTTGGCGAGGAAGACGTCGCGCCACATCACCGGGTCGGAGGCGGCGATGCGGGTGAAGTCGCGGAAGCCACCGGCGGAGTATTTCACCACCTCGCCCTGATCGACCCGTTCCATGTCATAGGCTGTGCAGACAATGTTGAAGGCGATCAGGTGCGGCAGGTGGGACGTGATCGCAAGCACCCTGTCATGGCGCTCCGCGTCCATGGTCTCCACCCGCGCGCCGAGCCGTTCCCAGAATGCCGTCAGCCGGGCCACCGCCTCGCCATAGGCCGGCTCGGGGCATTGCAGCGGGGTCAGGATGTGCCAGGCGCCGCGAAACAGGCTGGCAAAACCCGCAGAGGGGCCGGAGCGCTCGGTGCCGGCGATCGGGTGACCGGGGACGAGATGGATGCCGTCCGGGATCGCCTCGGCCATGGCCGCGACGGCGCCCGCCTTGACCGAGCCCACATCGCTCAGGATTGCCCCGTCCTTCATCGCCGCGCCCGCCCCGGCCGCCACGGCGCCAAGTGCGCCCACGGGCACGCAGAGAATGACACAGTCGGCCTCAGCGCATGCCGCAGCGAGGGTATCGACGACGCGGCCGAGCCCGAGCGCCCGCGCTTGCTTGCATACGCCTGTGTCCGCGTCGTGGAGGACGATGTCGCCGGCCGCTCCGCTCTCACGCGCCGCAAGGGCGAGCGAGGAGCCGATAAGGCCTATGCCGACCAGGGCGATTTGTTGGAAGACGGGCGCGTCCATCGGGTTCAGGCCGCTGCGCGGAAGAGATCGGAAAAGGCCGCCAACACCGCGTCATTGGCCTCCACCGACCCGATGGAAAGGCGCAGGGCATCGGGCAGGCGATAGGCGTCAAGCCGGCGCAGATAGAGCCCGCGCGCCCGCAGCGCCGCGTCGAGTGCCGGGGCCGACAACGGCCCGGAAGGCACGCACGGCAGCAGGACGAAATTGCCGGCGCTGGCGATGACCTCCTGCCCGAGGACACGCAGGCCCTGCGTGATGCGGGCCAGCTCGCCGGCATTATGGGCCACCGAACGGTGGACGAAATCCACGTCCGTCAGGGCGGCAAGCCCGGCCGCCTGGGCGGGGCCAGTGACATTGAAGGGGCCGCGGACGCGATTGAGCGCGTCAATCACACTGGCCGGCCCGAAACCCCAGCCAAGCCGCAGGCTGGCAAGGCCGTGAATCTTCGAGAAGGTATGCGTGACGACGATGTTCGGCGCCTCCCTGGCCAGGTCGAGACCGTCGGAATAATCGCCGCGATCAACATACTCCGCATAGGCGCCGTCGAGAACGAGCAGCACATTGTCCGGCAGGCCGGCATGAAGGCGCGCGACCTCGCTCGCCGGAAGGCAGGTACCGGTCGGATTGTTCGGGTTGGCGAGGAAGACAAGTCGGGTCCGTGCGCTCACCTGCGCCAGCATGGCGTCGACATTGGCAGTGTAGGCCAGCTCCGGCGCCGAGCGGGTGGCCGCGCCGCTCTGCTGGGCGACAAGGCGATAGACCAGGAAGCCGTGTTCGGACTGGACGATCTCATCGCCGGGCGCGAGATAGGCCCGTGCCAGCATCTGGAAGATTTCGTCGGAGCCCGCGCCGCAGATGATCCGCTCCGGATCGAGGCCATGGGCCGCGCCGATCGCCTCACGCAGCCGGGTCGCGGCTCCATCGGGATAGACCTCCAGCGAGCGGGCCGCCTGCGTGAGCGCTGGCGCCACTGCCGGCGAGCAACCGAGCGGGTTCTCGTTGGACGACAGCTTGTGTCCCACCGCCGGCTTCTCACCGCCCTTGTAGGGGGTGATCTGCAGGATTTGCGGCAGGGGCTCAGGGCCCTTGGACATGGCGGTCGCTCCGTCGGTTCGCGCTTTACCCTTCAGGTGTATGGGAGGCCCCTCGCCGGTCAAGTGGCGGCCTGTGCTTGGCAAACGCGCGCTATCGGCCTTTGCCAAGCTCGCGCCAATATCGCGATGAAGCCCTGTCTGCATACTGCCTGGCCGGCGCATCAGCGCCGACGCGCAGTCGCGCTTGGCTTCGCGCTGCAAGGATCGGTTTCGGGTCCATGCGGCTTGGTATTACATCGACGGCGGATGTCGCCACTCGCCTCCCCTGCCGCCCGGGCGCTGAAACGCCTCACCCTGCCCGGTCCGCTGGCGCTGGACTGCGGGCAGGCGCTGTCGCCCGTGGAGATCGCCTATGAGACCTGGGGCACGCTGAATGCGGACAAGTCCAACGCAGTGCTGGTCTGCCACGCGCTGACCGGCGACCAGTTTCCGGCGTCTGAAAACCCGCTGACCGGCCGGCCGGCCTGGTGGCCGCGCAGCGTCGGCCCGGGACGTGCCATCGACACGGGGCGTTATTTCGTGATCGCGACCAATGTTCTCGGCGGCTGCATGGGCACCACGGGCCCCGCCTCGCCCGGACCCGACGGCGCCGCCTGGGCGACGCGCTTTCCGGTGATCACCATCGCCGACATGGTGCGTGCCCAGATCGCATTCATCGACGCGCTGGGGATCGACCGGCTGTTCGCCGTGGTCGGTGGGTCCATGGGCGGGATGCAGGTCCTGGAATGGGCGGTGCAGGCGCCCTTCAGGGTCGCAGCCGCCGTGCCGATCGCCTGCGCGGCGCGCCATTCGGCGCAGAACATTGCCTTTTACGAGCTTGGCCGGCGCGCCATCATGTCCGACCCGGACTGGTGCGAGGGCAACTATCTGGCTGAGGGGCGGACACCCGCGCGGGGGCTCGCCATCGCTCGGATGGCGGCCCACATCACCTACATGTCGGAAGGGGCGCTCAAGCGCAAATTCGACCGCGGCCTGCAGGACCGCGAGCACACGAGCTTCAGCTTCGCGGCCGATTTCCAGATCGAGAGCTATCTTCGCCACCAGGGGCGCAGCTTTGTGGAGCGGTTCGACGCGAACTCCTATCTCTATGTGACGCGGGCGATGGACTATTTCGACCTCGCCGGCGGCCATGGCGGGCGGCTGGCCGACGCGTTCCGCGGCTCGCCGGTACGCTTCTGCCTGTTCTCGTTTTCTTCCGACTGGCACTATCCGCCCGCAGAGACGCGCGACATCACCCGTGCCCTTGCGGCTGCCGGGGCGGATGTCAGCCATATCGAAGTGGCGACCGACAAGGGCCATGACGCGTTCCTGCTGCCGGAGCCGACCTTCGAGGCGGCCCTTGCCGGCTTCCTGTCGTCGACCGCCTCGCGCGAGGGGATCTGACGCCCCGAGATGACGATCCAGCGCGCCGACCATGAAGCGATTGCCACCCGGGTCAGACAGGGTGCCCGCGTGCTCGATGTCGGCTGCGGCGACGGGGCCCTGCTGGCGCTCCTGCGCGACCGACTTGAGGTCGATGCCAGGGGGCTGGAAATCTCCAGCGACGCGTCAGGGGCGGCGCTGGCCCGCGGTCTCTCGGTTATCCAGGGCGATGCGGAGCGCGACCTGGAGGTCTTTCCCGATAATGCCTTCGATGTGGCCATCCTGTCGCGGGCCCTTCAGGAGATGCGCCGGCCCGGCCCGCTGATCGCGGAAATGGCGCGGATTGCACCGCAGGTCATCCTCTCCTTCCGCAATTACGGCCACTGGCGACGGCGCCTCGAGGTGGCCCTGCGCGGGCGCACTGCCGGCGGAGCGGGCTGGCAGTCCGGCCATGTGCTGCACCCGGCCTCGGTGCGCGACCTCGTCCAGCTCGCCGGCGATCTCGGGCTGGCGGTCGAGGCCGCCGCGCCGGTCACCGGCGGGCTTGTCGGCGCGTTCCGCTCCGGCGGGACCGGGCGCCTCAACTGGGCGGCCGACGAGGCGATCTTGCACCTCGTTCGCGCCTGAGGCCGGGCTTTCGCCCTTCGCGCAACCTGCTGCAATCGGTCCGGTTTGCGGCCCGGGGTCGGGCGGCTACGCATGTGTCTGGCAAGCCTGAGGAGTTGCGACGCGCATGACCACCCCCTCGCCCATCCTCGCAGGCCTCAGGGGACGCTGCGGCGCCTGCGGCGAAGGCAGCCTGTATGCCCGCTATCTCACCTTCGCCCCATGCTGCGAGACTTGCGGCGAGGACTTCTGCGATGCGGACACCGCCGACGGGCCGGCCTTCTTCGTCGGCTTCCTGACGCTGATCGTCTTTGCGCCGGTCTATTTCATCATGCCGATGGCGGGCCTGCCGTGGTGGGGCCTGGTGATCGGCTATGGGCTGACAGTCGCAGCGTGCATTGGCTTCTGCCTCGCCCTCCTGCCGGCGGCGAAGGGCATCCTGCTCAACCTGCAGCTTCGCCACCGTGCGCGCGAGGCGGAATTCGAGAAACCGGGCGAGGGCTGACCCAACGGCATCTTTCGCTTTCTGCAGCATGGTGCAGGATGCGCCGCACGCCAGATCAGGATCAGGGCAGAAAGGGAGGATCACCATGTCGGACGCCTACATTATCGACGCCGTGCGCACGCCGCGCGGGATCGGCAAGATCGGGAAGGGCGCGCTTGCCCATCTCCACCCCCAGCATCTCGGCGCGACGGTGCTGCGGGCCCTGCGCGATCGCAACGATCTCAACACCGCCGAGGTCGATGACATTGTCTGGGGCACCTCCAGCCAGCGCGGCAAGCAGGGCGCCGATCTGGGGCGGATGTCGGCGCTGCTGGCCGGTTACGACCTGAAGGCTTCCGGCGTCACCCTTGACCGCTTCTGCGGCTCGGGCATCTCCACGACGAACATGGCCGCCGCCTCGATCATGTCGGGCATGGAAGATTGCGTTGTCGCCGGCGGCACGGAGATGATGAGCTATACCGCCGCGACGGCCGATCCGGGCCGGCTGCCGCTCATGGATTCTGACAACCCGGCGCTGCGGGAGATGCACCCGCAGTCCAACCAGGGCGTCTGCGCCGACGCGATCGCAACCATTGAGGGCATATCGCGCGAGGCGACCGAAGACCTCGCCGTGGAAAGCCAGCGTCGCGCCGCGCGGGCGATCGAGGATGGCCGCTTCGACAACAGCCTGGTTGCCGTGCTCAACGAGGATGGCAGCATCGCCCTTGACCGGGAGGAATTCCCGCGCCCCCAGACCACGAGGGACGGCCTTGCCGCGCTGAAGCCGGCCTTTGCCGCGCTCGCCGACATTCCGGTCGACGAGACCGGGCGGACCTATCGCTCGCTGATCAATGCCAAGTATCCGGATTTGGAGATCCAGCACATCCACCATGCCGGCAATTCGTCCGGCGTGGTTGATGGATCCGCCGCGATCCTGCTTGCCTCGCCCGCCCATGCCCAGAGGAATGGCTGGACACCGCGGGCGCGGATCGTCGCCATGGCCAACATGGGCGACTGCCCGACCCTGATGCTGAATGCTCCTGTTCCGGCAGCGAAAAAGGTGCTCGACAAGGCCGGACTGGGCAAGGACGACATTGATGTCTGGGAGATCAACGAGGCGTTCGCCGTGGTTGCAGAAAAATTCATTCGCGATCTCGGCCTCGACCGAGACAAGGTCAACGTCAATGGCGGGGCGATGGCGCTAGGCCATCCCATCGGCGCCACCGGCTCAATGCTGATCGGCACCGCCCTTGACGAGCTGGAGCGCACCGGCGGCAAGTATGGCCTCATCACCATGTGCGCCGCTGGCGGAATGGCACCGGCGATCATCATTGAGCGCATGGGCGCCTGAGGCAGGCGCCTTCCAGGGGTCGCCCGGCGTGTCAGCGCGCCTGCCGGGCAGCCTCATGCGCCTGGCGCGCCAGCGCCTCGATCCGTCCCCAGTCGCCGGCAGCAAGCGCCTCGCCCGGCACCAGCCACGAACCGCCGATCGCGACGACGTTCTCCAGCGCGAGATAGGCCGCCATGCTGGCGGGCCCGATACCTCCGGTCGGCATGAAGCGCAGCGCCGGCAAGGGCCCCGCCAGAGCCTGGAGGAAGGCCGCACCGCCCACCGGCTCGGCGGGAAAGAGCTTGATGACGTCGAAACCATGGCCGGCCAGCGTCATCGCCTCGCTCGCCGTTGACGCACCGGGAATGACGGCGCCGTCAAACGCCTTGAGCGCCGGAATCAGCGAGGCCGGCGTGCCGGGGGTCACCACGAACTGCGCCCCGGCCGTAGCCGCGGCCTGCACATCGCCAGCAGACAGGATCGTGCCTGCGCCGATCATGCAGTCGATTCCCGCCCCGGCGATCGCCGTGATGGCACCGGCCGCAGCCTGCGTTCGCAGCGTCACCTCCAGGACATCGAGCCCGCCGGCGACCAGCGCGCGCGCCAATGGTGCGGCATGGGCACTATCGGCTATCGTGAGCACCGGGACGACGCCAGCGCGGTGCGCGCGTGCCACAAGGGTCGCGGTGTCGGTCATGGCGCACCCTCCTCCTCAAAGGCCAGGGCCGCCGCGCCAACCAGCGGGGCCGTCGGATCGGTCAGCAGCGAGACGGGCACCTCGGCCATGTAGCGGGTGTGGGAGCCACGCGCGCTGAATCGATGCAACGCGTCCGGCGCGCTGAGCCAGCGCGTCATCCGCTCGGCGACCCCGCCTGTCAGCACGACACCGCCGCGCCCGCCATTGATCAGGACGAGATCGCCTGCTGCGCCCATGATTGCGCGTGCCCGGAGGTGGCAGACCTCCTCGCAGACCGGGTCGCCGGCCTCCGCACGCGCCAGGATCTCGGCCGGCTCCAACCCCTGGCGATGGCGGCCATGCATGTCCGAGAGGTGGTCAAATACCGTCTGCAGCCAGGCGCCGGAGACAATCATCTCGGTGGAAACATAGCCATGGGCTGCGGTCATTCGCTCAGCCAGCTCCGCTTCGCGGACGGTGTGGGCCGCATAGGCCGCGTGCCCGCCCTCACCGGTGAGGACATGCATCCCTCCCGCCCTCAGCGGGACCAGAGTACCGACACCAAAGCCCGTGCCCGGGCCGGTGACGATCACCGGGGCGGTCGGGTCCGGCTTGCCGGGGCGGATGAGCCTGAACGACTCCTCGGGCATTTCCACAACAGCGCGGGCCATCGCCGCGAAATCGTTGACGAGCGTCACGTGCCCGGCACCGCAGCAGGCAGTCAGCTCTTCCGGGTGAATGACGGGCCAGGCCCGATTGACGAGCCGCACGCTGCCATTGCGCTCCACCGGGCCGGCAAGCGCGAACAACGCCCGCTCAGGCTCGGCCCGCGTGCGAGCCAAATAGGCGCCGAGCGCTTCGCTGAAACTGGCGAAATCATCATTGCGCCACTGCTCGACATGGCGGAGCGCAAGGCCGCCGCCCCTGCCCCGCTCGGCCAGCGCAAAGCGGCAGCGCGTGCCACCGACATCGCCGACAAGGGTCGCGCCCGTCACGCCGCCCCTCCGGCCCTCAGGAATTCGAACAGGCAAGCGCCGGTCCCGGTCTCCGTCGCGCCGGCCCGGAAGGCGCCGAACATCTCCCGGCCGAGGCCCATATGGCTGTCATTCGGCCGGAAGGGCGCCGGCTCGCGCGCCGCAAAGTCGGACGGCTCGACCTTCACCTCCAGCGTGCCGCGCTCGCAGTCGAGACGCAGGATATCGCCGTCCCTCACCCTGGCAATCGGCCCACCGCGCGCCGCTTCGGGAGCGACATGGATGGCGCTCGCCACCTTGCCGGATGCGCCCGACATCCGCCCGTCGGTCACAAGGGCAACCCGGTAGCCGCGATCCTGCAGCGCACCCAGGACCGGCGAGAGCGAATGCAGCTCCGGCATGCCATTGGCCGCCGGGCCCTGGAACCGGACGACGGCGATGAAATCCCGGTCCAGTTCGCCTGCCCTGTGGGCGACCTTCAGCGCCTCCTGGGTATCGAACACCCGCGCCGGCGCCTCAACCACGCGGTGCTCAGGCTTGACCGCCGACACCTTGGTCACGCCCCGCCCAAGGGGGCCATCGACGAGGCGCAGCCCGCCATCGGCCTGGAAGGGATTGCCAGCCGGGCGAAGCACCTCAAGGTCTCCGCTGGTCTCCGGTGCCGGGCGCCAGGCCAGCAGATCGCCGTTCAGGAAGGGCTCGTCTTCATGGCGGGCGATGCAGCCGGAAATGCCTCGGGCATCGCCGATCATCAGCCCCGTCCGCACGAGTTCACGGATCAGGAAGCCCATGCCACCGGCGGCGTGGAAATGGTTCACGTCGGCCACGCCATTGGGATAAATCCGGCACATCAGCGGGGTTACCGCCGACAGCGCCGCGAAATCCTCAAGCGTGACCTGAATGCCGGCAGCTGCGGCCATGGCGGGGATGTGCAGGGCGTGGTTGGTGGACCCGCCTGTCGCCATCAGCCCGACAATCGCGTTGACGATGGAGCGCGCGTCAATCATCTCGCCCATCGGTGTGTACGCGCCCGTCACCGTCAGGCTGGCGGCCTTGTGCACAGCCGCCCGGGTCAGCGCATCGCGCAGCGTCGTACCGGGATTGACGAAGGCCGCGCCGGGGATGTGCAGGCCCATCACCTCCATCAGCATCTGGTTGGAGTTTGCCGTGCCGTAGAAGGTGCAGGTGCCGGGGCTGTGATAGCTCTCCGCCTCGGCCTTGAGGAGGTCCTCGCGCCCGACCTTGCCTTCGGCGAAGAGCTGGCGGATGCGCGCCTTTTCCGGGTTCGGCAGGCCTGACGGCATCGGCCCGGCGGGGGCGAACACATGCGGCAGCCAGCCAAAGCGCAGCGCCGCGATGACAAGGCCCGGAATGATCTTGTCGCAGACGCCGAGATGGATCGCCGCGTCATAGGCATCATGGCTGAGCGATACGGCCGAGGCGAGCGCGATCACGTCGCGCGAGAACAGCGACAGCTCCATTCCGTCCTGGCCCTGGGTAACCCCGTCGCACATCGCCGGCACGCCGCCGGCGACCTGTGCGGTCGCGCCGACCTCGCGCGCGGCGGACCGGATGAGTTCCGGGAAGCGCTCGAATGGCTGGTGCGCGGACAGCATGTCATTATAGGCGGTGATGATACCGATATTGGGCCAGGCGCTGGCGAGCAGTTGCACCTTGTCCATGACCGCGCAGCCTGCGCTGGCATGGGCGAGATTGCCTTCCGACAGGCGCTTTCGGGCCAGATCGACCGGCCTGCGCCGCCCGATCATGTCGAGATAGGCCGCGCGGCTGTCGCGCGAGCGTGCCTCGATCCGCGCCAGCACGTCGGCGACTGCGGGATTGAGTCGAGCCGTGTCGGTCATGGTGCCCAGACCTCCTTTAGTCGCGGGCCGAGCAGGCGCCCGGCCTGGTGAACGGGCAGCGCGGCGCGGCGATCCTCAAGCACGCTGCGCTTTTCCTTTCCCGTTATGTAGAGCACGGCCAGCGCTGCGGCACCGAGCAGGGAGGCGGTAATCGTCATCCGCAGGGGCACGTCGCCGCCAGCCGATGCGCCGCTGGCGTCAATCGCGCCAACCACAGCCGGATTGTCCGGCGCCATTGCAGCCTCGACACCGCGCGCGCCGGGAAACCATGAGGCGGTATGTCCGTCCGTGCCCATGCCGAGAAGGATCACGGGCTGGCGGGCCATGAAGGCCGCATAGCGCGCTGCGAGCGCCTCGACTGCGCCGTCCGGCATGTCCGTCCCGGATTTCATCGCAGTGAAAGGGGCTCCGGCCGCGCGCGCACTGAGGAGGGTGCGGCGCACAAGCCCCTCATTGGACCGCGTGTCATCCGGCGCGACCCATCGCTCGTCGACCAGCCCGACCTGGACCCTCTCCCAGCCCAGCTGCGCCTGTGCGAGGCGTTCGAACACCGGACCCGGCGTCGACCCGCCCGACACAAGCAGCGCCGCCTCACCGCCGGTGGCGAGCCGCATGCGCAGTGCGCCCTCTATCAGAGCGGCGACATGGGCAGCTGCCGCCTCGCGCGTCTGGAATGCCTCGAAAGCCGGCCCGCCGCTCATCCGCCCCACCATTGCCGCCCGTCACGGTCCATCAGAAGCGCCGAGGACACCGGCCCGTCGCTGCCGGCCGCATAGGGCTCAGGCTTCGTCTCGGTCTCCGCCCAGGCTGCAATGATGCCATCGACCCAGGCCCACGCCGCCTCAACTTCATCGCGGCGCATGAACAGGGCGAGATTGCCGCGCACCACATCCATGAGCAGGCGTTCATAGGCATCGGGATAGCGCAGGGTGAAATTCTCCGCATAGGAGAGGTTGAGGGGCAGCGACTTGATCCGCAGGCCGCCTGGTCCGGGCTCCTTGATCTGCAGGAACAGGCGCACAGCCTCGTCCGGCTGCAGGCGGATGACCAGACGGTTGGGCTGGGGCTCGCGCTCGCCGAAGATCGAGTGCGGCACGGGCTTGAACTGGATGACGATCTCCGAGCGCCGCTCGCCCATGCGCTTGCCGGTGCGCAGGTAGAAAGGAACGCCAGCCCACCGCCAGGTGTCGATCTCCGCCCTCAGGGCAATGAAGGTCTCCGTGCCGCTTTCGCCATCCTCCAATTCCTCCAGATAGCCCGGCACCGGCGTGCCATGGACAATGCCGGCGCCGTACTGGCCACGCACGGTGTGGCGCGCGACGAGTTCGGGTGTCATCCTGCGCAGGCTTTTCAGAACCTTGATCTTCTCGGTGCGCACATCATCGCCGTCGAGGGTCGCCGGCGGCTCCATGGCGGTCAGGCAGAGCAGTTGCAGCAGGTGATTCTGCACCATGTCACGCAGGGCGCCGGACTTGTCGTAATAGCCCGCGCGGCCCTCCAGCCCGAGATCTTCTGCCACTGTGATCTGGACATGGTCGACGGCCGAGCGGTTCCAGACCGGCTCCATCAGCCGGTTGGCAAAGCGCAGCACCATCAGGTTCTGGACCGTCTCCTTGCCCAGATAGTGGTCGATGCGGTAGATTTGATGTTCGGCAAAATGGGCGCAGACGCCCTCATTGATCGCCCTGGCTGAAGCGAGATCGGAGCCGATCGGCTTTTCAAGCACGAGTCGGGCGCGGTCTCCGGCGAGGCCCGCCCTGTCAAGCGCTGCGGCTGTGTCCACATAGAGCCGCGGAGCAATGGCGAGATAGTGCACATTGACGGCGTGGGCGGGGTCAAGCTTCCGGGCAAGGCCCGCCCAGTCCGCATCCTCGGCGGTTGCGTCAAGCGTCTGGTAGTCGATCAGGCGGACGAAACCGTCCCAGGCGGCCTTGTCCCATTCGCCCTTGGGCGTGGCGGCCTCGCACGCCTCGCGGGCGAATGCCCGGAAATCCTTCGCGGACAGCTCTGTGCGGGCGCTTGCGATGATGCGGCTCGCTGCAGGGATCTGCCCGTCGCGCCAGCGGTGATAGAGAGCGGGCAGGAGCTTGCGCCGGGCAAGATCGCCGGTGCCTCCAAAGATCACGAGATTGAAGGGCTCGACCGGAACGAATGCTGCCAAGTGTGGCTCCCTGCCCTGGCCGATGCCGGACCCGCCGCATGTCCATGCCGCGGTCCGGACCGCTGTTTACCCCGCACAAACCCGCCGCTTGGTGGACCGGCCTTCCCGCGATCGCAAGCGCATGGTTGCATGGCAGCACCCCGGCCTGGCAGGGGCAGAGGGACTCGAACCCCCGACCCTCGGTTTTGGAGACCGATGCTCTACCAACTGAGCTATACCCCTAGGCCG
>CAYPQD010000029.1:0-29531 GCA_964412785.1 uncultured Hyphomonadaceae bacterium | reverse complement strand
GAAGGTGTCCTGACCGTCAAGGCTCGCCACATTACCAATGCCATTGCCGAACTCGCCGAAGAGTTCCAGCGTGGCGCGCTTGCCGAGACGGTCGGTGAACACCGAGCCGCCGGTTTCAGCCTGGGCGATCGTATCCAGCTGGCTGCCGGTGATCTCGATGGCGTTACCCGGCTCGAGCTGGTCTTCAGCGTTCAGATTGTCGAAGAACGAGGTGATGTTGGCTTCGGTCATCTGGAACGGACCAACGCGCGGCTTGCCCGGCTCGTCGGGATCGATCGAGAAGAACACACGGCCGGTCTCGGTCGACGTGTTACGCAGGCGCACCAGATAGGTGAAGCCATTGGCCTCTGCAGCGATACCGGCGAAGAACGGAATGTTCACGCGGCAGCCTTCAAGGGTGATCGCGCCGAGTGGCACTTCGAAAACTTCGAGGCCGAGGGCATCTTCGTCATTCGGGAAGTCGCCTTCCGGCTCGTCATCTTCATAGTCGACCGTTGCGGTCAGGATGAAGCTGGTCACGTCGATCGGGCCATCCTCCGGATCGCCGGTGACCGAGATGTAGAACGTGCCGCCATTGGCGATGAGGTCATTGACCTCAGCGCGGGTGAGCGCCGCACTCCAGGTGCCGTCGGCGTTGGCCGTCAGGTCGAGAGTCGTACCGGTGCCGTCATTGGTACCGTCAATGTCGAAGAAGGCCTCATCGGTCTGCGTCGGAAGGCCCGACACCACGAACGAAACGCTTTCCAGACGATAGGCGTCGAAAGCATCGGTGGGAGCAATGACCGACCCGTCATCATAGAAGGGCTCGCCATAATTGGTGTCGGCAAGAAGCTCGCCGGCATCGAAGGAGAAGCCGATCGTGTTGAACTCAACCACATCCGCTTCGGTTGCCATGCCGACCAGGAGCAGGCCGCCCGTAGAGGCATCAACCTTGCCGGTAAGGTCGTTGGCATTCGTCAGCTCGATCGCACTCTCAAAGTCAGCGAGAAGACGCGCCGTACCAGCCGCACCCTGGTCAACGGCCTGGGCGTTGTTCTGGGCCAAGACGAACTGGGTCAGCGCTGCCGTAACGTCAAGAGCCGTGAGCTGCGCCTCGGTGAGACCATCCGGAACCTCGAAATCGGCGAGGAAGGTCACAGCGTCGGACTGCAGCGCACCCTGACGGACACAGTCTTGCGCACCCTCGATGAGGATTTCGACAAACTGGTCGCCCGGCAGGCCGCCCGTGAGAACGGTGAGCTTCGACGTGGCATCCGTACCACAGATGCCGTCACCCTGTGATTGAGGGTTGAGAGCACCGTCATCGAAAAATTCCAGATCGGCATTGGTGATCGCATTGGCGAGCGGAAGGGAGAACTCCACGCGGGCCTTCGTTTCCGTTTCGACGAAAGACGCCGTCGGGACGATCGTGACGCCGATGTCGAGGAGGTCCACATCACCATCAATGGTGAAGTTCTCCGTCGCCACGTCCACGCCGGGATCGGCCGTCAGATCCTGGTTGATCACATCGACGATCTGGTCATCATCGGTGTCAACACCCGGGCGAATGTCTGCCGCATTGGCAGCACCCGCAAACAGCAAAGCGGTGGTTGCCGCCGTTGCAAAAAGTTTCAGTTTCATCTGCTTACCTCGTTTACTGGTAGAACCCAACATCGAAACCAATGCCAAGCTGCGCCTTGGTCGGGCGACCTCCCCGCCCATAGCGCGCCCATCTAGGCCAGACCGATTTGGCCCGTCAAGTGCATTGCGTGATTGTTAACCCGTGCCGTGGGGCGGAGGGGCGATCGGCCTGCGATCGCGACAATTTCGCCACGGTTGCCCGGCTCCGTTTCGATGTCGCTACGGCCCGTCAGGGGGCTGCGGGCGTCTGGCGCATCCAGCCGGCCTGCCGCAGGGTGAGCGACTGCGCCGCCCGCTCGCCCGAACGCCACACCTCCACCTGCACCTCGTAAAGCCCGACCCTCCAGACCGCCCGTCCGGGAATCGTTCGCCCGCTCGGGGAATCAGCGGCGATCAGCCGGGCGCTCCAGCCTACTTCGCTCGCCCCCAGTGTCATCGTGCCCTCTGGCGCCTGCGCCGGGTTGATCGCGCGCACCAGTTCAAAGGCGTTGCGCATGTCGTGACGGCGCGCCTCGGCCTCGATCGTGCGCGCCAGCGCCCGGCTGTTGGCCGACTGAAGGGAATAGAGCGCCGACAGGGCCCCGCCGAGCAGGGCGAGCGCGACCAGCGCCTCGACCAGGCTGAAGCCGCCCTGGCGGCCGGGCGCGGCCCGGTCAGGAGCCGGCATCGCCCGAGCGGGGCTCTGCCGCCGCGCCGGCCGGGGGCGAAACAAACCGGTCCTCGACATTTCCGAGTGCGGGGTCGCCATCCAGGTAATTGCGCGCCCGCGGCTGGGTGATGTCGAACAGGGCGTCGGCCGCCTCGCTGCCCCGCACGCGCCCGTCGGCGCGCGACAGGCGCCGCACCATGGTGTCGGCGATCGCCGCGGTCTCCTCCGGCCCGTCCAGGATATAGGGGGTCAGCAGGACCAGCAGCTCGGTCTTGCGGGCCTCCACGGTGTCGGTACGGAACAGGCTGCCGAGCAGCGGAATGTCGCCAAGCAGTGGAACACGCGTGTCGCCTCGGGTGTAGCTGGTCTGGATCAGGCCACCGAGCACGCCCGTGGAGCCGTCGCGCAGGGACAGCTCGGTTGCAAGGCTGCGGTTGACGATGACCGGGCTCGGGATCGACTGGTTGGGGTTGGACTGGCTCTCGCTGATCTCCTGGTTCACCGACAGCTGGATACGGTCCTGGCCGTGCACCACCGGGTTGACTGACAGGATGATGCCGGTCTGGCGATACTCGATCTGCTGCAGCACGTCTGTGGTGCCACCGGTCTGCAGATTGGTATTGCGCTGGGAGGTGATGATCGGGATCTCGCTGCCGACCGAGATGCGCGCCTCCTGGCCGGACCGGGCGACCACGCGCGGGGTTGAGAGGATGTTGACATTGTTGCTGGACGCGAAGGCATTGATGATGGCGCGCGCATCCGTGCCGACAATCTCGAAACCGAGGCCGCCGCCACCTAGACCAAGGCCGCCCAGGGTCGATACGCTGATGTCCGGGTCGTTTGCGGACAGGTCGTTGAGGGCCGCCTCGACGCCGAAACTGGCCTGGTCCGACACGGTGATGTCAGCAATCATGACCTCGATCAGGACCTCTCGCGGCGGCGTGTCGAGCCGGCGCATGAGCGGCAGGATCCGGGCATATTCGGACGGGGTGCCGACAAACACGATCTGGTTGCCGTTCGGATCGACGATCAGGCGCTTCTGCTCGCCGCCGCGCAGCGCCCCGCCATTGCTGCCATTGCCCGGTCCGCCCGGATTGCCCGGAGCCTGGCCGGATCCGCTGCCAGTGGTCCCAGTGCCGGAGACGACCTCCTCGATCAGACCGGATAACTCGCTCGCGGCCGTGTTGCGAACCTGGTAGACAAACGCCTGGGGCTCGTCGCTGGCGGAATTCGGCCGGTCCAGTTCCCGTGCCCAGTCGATGGTCCGCTCCAGCAATTCGTCGGTCTCGGCAAACAGGACCAGCGAATTGATCCGTTCCACCGGGACAATGGTAACCGGTCGGGTCTGTCGCGCGCCGATGGCGATCAGGACGCCCTCTGCGGCGAGGATTTCCTGCAATTCGCGGGCGAACTCGTCGACGGTCCAGAAACTGGGCGTAACCGTTGCGCTGGCGCGCCCGTCAAAGCGCGGCCGGTCAAAGGTCTCGATCACCGCCAGCGCTTCGCTGACATCATTGCTTGTGCCGACCAGCACCAGCGCATTCTCGCTCTGGATCGACAGGATGCTGACCCGGCTGAGGCCGAGCCCGTTGAGGAGGTTCTGCAGCGCCCCGGTCTCCATCGAGATCAGCGGCACATATTGCGCGACCGGGCGCAGGTCGCGGGGCGTGTCGCCATGGCTGCGTGTGCGCAGGATGGTCGGCACCGTCCCGTCGGCCTGGGCGCGCTCGGTAACCCTAACCACGCCATCGCGCACGCCGACAGCAATCCCGTAGGCATCAAGCACGGTCGCCGCCAGGCGGAAGAACTCCTCCGGCGTGGTCGCCACCGGGATGCGCAGGTTGATGAGGTCGCGCCGGGCCGCGGTGCGCTCGCTGATCTCGAACGGCACACCGAGAATGTCACCAAAGGCCATGTTGACGAAGGCGGGCACTGCCATGTCCTCGAAGGCCGCCGACTGGATTTCGCTGACCTGGAAGTCGAGCCCCGCTGTGAGCGAGGGCGGCGCCTCGACCATCTGGTAGCCATTGGACCAGCTGCGCCAGCGGACCAGCGTTTCGGTTTCCGCACCGACCGGCGCGGTCGGGGGCGCGGTCTCGGCAGGGTCAGGCAGGGCGGCATAGCCGCGTGAGATCATGTCGGCAAAGCGGTCCGGTGTCGGACCAACCGACGTGTCAGGCCCGCCGCGGCTGGCGCAGCCCACCGGGATGGAGGCCGCCAGCGCCAGGGCAAGGAGTGAACTGGAATTGAACCCGCGAACCGCCATGCACCACCTTCTTCACACACCTCCCCCCTCAGGCCGCGTACTGGATCGCCGCGAGGCAGGCAACACGAAGGCTGCGTGTCCCTCCCTTTCCGCCGCCGGGGTGTGATCGCAATTCACCGCTCCGGGGCCGGCGTTCAGCTCAGCCCCAGCCGAGGCCGCGTTCCTGGCGGGAGGCGAAGTTCCAATTGTAGGCGTTGACCGTCGCCTGGTCGTAGCGGGTGTAGAAGTACCGCAGAACCGCGTGGAAAATGCCCCGTTTCCACCCTGGGATGCCATGGTCGACGCCCTGATCATAATACCCCTTCAGGTCGAAGGTGTAGTAGAGGTAGCGATAGACGTCGGCGATCTGGCCGCCATAGGGACCATAGGTCTTGATCACCCGGTACATCTCCTCGGCAATCCTTGTGCCGCCCGATGAGGTGAGGTTGTCGTCCGAGAAATAATAGACCGACACCGGATCGGTGATGCGCCCGAAGCGGGCGCCCGTCTTCTTGAGACGGCACCAGAACTCCCAGTCGAAGGCGTAGCGGTAGGTGAGGTCGAGGGCGCCGGCCCGGGCGTGGGCGGCTGCGCGCCACACGGTGGAGGGTTGCTCGATCGTGTTGGTGAAATCGAGCCGCTCGAAGAAATCTGGCGCCGGCTCGGTGAACACCTGCGACCTGCCATTGAAATCGCGCTTGCAGCCGCCGGTCACCACGTCAATCTCCGGGTGGCGCTGCAGATGGTCGACCAGCCTGTCGAGTGCCCCCGGCAGCAGCGCGTCATCGGCACACAGCCAGCCATGAAGATCGCCATCGGCGCGCGCAAAGCCCTTGTTCAGCGCGTCGGCCTGGCACTTGTCCTTCTCGCTGACCCAGTAATCGATATGCGCATCATAGCGGCGGAGGATATCGACGGTGCCATCCTGACTGCCGCCATCCATGACGATCAGCTGCAGGTTCGGATAGTCCTGCTCAAGGATTGATACGAGGGTCCGCTCGATCGTCTCGCCGGCGCGGAAGGCCGGAATCACCATCGACAGTCGGGGCGCGTTGAAGGCGGAAGGTGGCATGGCAGGCGGGTCCGGCGTGGGTTGCAGCGGCGGCTTGGTGGGGGTCTAGCGCCCCTGCCTCAGGGTTCAATGGCCCGGCTGTCGCCAATCTGGCGCGCGCCGGCGAAACCGGCTAGGAAATTGTCGCAAGCGGGCGTGGCGAAATTGGTAAACGCAGCGGACTTAAAATCCGCCGGCCGCAAGGCCTTGCCGGTTCAAGCCCGGCCGTCCGCACCATTCCGGCGTGATCGTTTATCGCGCGCGTGGCCCCCATATGGATCGCGCCCGAGGCTGAGGTGCGCCTATCCGTCCGCCAACAGGGCTTCGAGTGTCTCCAGGCGGTCGGCTTCGGCTGGCGGCTTGTCCCAGCGAATGCGGTTGATTCGAGGGAAGCGCATGGCAAGGCCGGACTTGTGGCGGGCGGAGCGCTGCAGGCCCTCGAAGGCGATCTCCAGGACGAGGCCGGTCGTCTCTCCCGCGGCGACGGCGCGCACTGGTCCGAACCGGTCCACGGTGTGGTCGCGAACAAATTTGTCGAGCTGTTTCAGCTCAGCGTCGGTAAAGCCGAAATAGGCCTTGCCGACGGGGGTCAGCGCCTCGCCACCCTCGCCGCCCTGCCAGACCCCAAAGGTGAAATCGCTGTAGAAGCTCGAGCGCCGACCATGGCCGCGCTGGGCATACATCAGCACGGCATCAACGAGGAACGGGTCGCGTTTCCACTTGAACCACGGGCCCTTCGGCCGACCGGCCTCATAGCGCGAATCCCAGCGCTTGAGCATCAGGCCCTCGATCTCGGGTGCCGGCGGGGCGTTACGTTTTGCGTCGAGATCCGGAAGGCCGGTCACTGCGACCAGTGGCGAGACATCAAAACGCGCACTGTCCAGCTCCGCGACGAAGGCTTCCAGCCGCGCCCGACGCTGGCGGAAGGGCAGGCTCCGCAAGTCCTCGCCGTCAAGATCGAGAAGGTCATAGGCGCGCACGAAGGCGGGATAGGTGTCGATCGCCCGGCGGCTGATGGACTTGCGGTTGAGGCGTTGCTGCAGGGCGTTGAACGGGGCGACGCTGCCATCCTTGCGCCGCACCAGGAGTTCGCCGTCGAGCGCGGCGTGGAAGTCCATCGCTTCCAGCACGTCGGGAAAGCTGTGGCTGATGTCATCACCGGTGCGGGTGTAGAGCCGCCGCGCGCCGCCGGCGCTGGCCGCCTGGATGCGCACGCCATCCCATTTCCATTCGGCGGCATAGCGCTCCGGCGTGATCAGGGCCGGGTCGATCGCGTCCGGGTCGTCGCGCCTGTCCTTGGTGACCAGCGGATGGGCCAGCATGACCGGCCGGAAGGGCGCGGCAAGGTCCGGCTCCGGGCGCCCGCCACGGCCCTCCAGCCAGGCAAACAGGCTTTCATATGGAGGCTCCAGGCCATGCCAGATCTCTTCGATTGCGCTCACCTCGACCTTGCCGAACTTCGCCAGCGCCACCTTGGCGAGGCGGGCCGACACACCGATGCGCAGCCCACCGGTGACGAGCTTCAGCAGCGCCCAGCGGCCCGGCGGGTTGAGGGCATCGAGCCAGTCGGCCACAAGACGCGGGCCGTCCGCGCGGCTTGCGCCCTGCAGCGCCCTGACCACCTCGTCGAGCGGCGGCGCCCGGTTGGCGCCGTGAACTCCCTGCCAGGTCAGGCTGACGGTCTCGGCAAGGTCGCCGACATAGTCATAGGACAGGGCGAACAACACCGGGTCCATCCGCTCCTCGATCAGCTGGCGGATCATGTGCGGCTTTACCGAGGGCAGGTCGAGGTCCCCGGTGATGGCGGCCAGCGCATAGCCGCGCGCGGGGTCATCCACCGCGCTGAAATAGTGTGCAAGCAGGATGATCTTGCCGTTGCGGGACGGGGTCAGGATCAACCGGTCGAGAAGGTCGGCGAAACGCTGCATGGCCGGCAGGATATAGGCAGGGCGTGCGGCGCGGCGACGCGCAACCGTTTCGGGTTTGACATGACCTGAACGAGAATTAATTCTATGGATGGTTGTGCTTTGCGGGGAAATGGATGGGGCATCCGGGTTCGCATCCTGCCGTGGCTGAGCGCCTGCTCGAGCCGCGCCTGCCCGATCTCCTGACACCGGGAGAGCGCAGCGAGCTTGTTGGCCGTTTCGGCGAAGTATACCGCGCCGTGCGCGAGGCCGGCTTCTCGGAAATGTATTTCGGCCGCTCGAACCCGGAAACGGGCGATTCCTTCACCCCCTATCTGCAGTTCACGGCCTGGGATCCTGAGTGGAAATCGATCTATCTGGCCAGCGATTTCGCCCATGTCGACGCCGCGCCCTCGACCGGTCACCGGCAGGTGCGCCCCTTCCTTCTGGATTCGCCGCGGCGGATAGACAGCGCGGCCCAGGCCGGTTTCTACACGCTTGCCCGGCGCCATGGCCGGCTGACCGGCTTTGCCATCGGCTTCCACCTGCCAGGCGGTGCGGTCACGGGGATGAGTTTCTCCGGCTATTGCGGACGTGTCCCGCTGGAGGTGATGGAGCGCCTGCCGGGCGTGGTGTTTCCCCTGCACCTGATGGTGGAGCGCCACCTCAAGACCCTGTCGGGCATGCGGGTCCGGGTCAATGAGCGTGAGAAACTCTTCCTTCGCCTGCTCGCTGATGGCCTCACCCACCGCGCCATTGCCGAGCGCCAGGCGATTTCGGAGGACTGGGCGCACAAGACGTGTGCCCGGCTGCGCGATAAATTCCAGGTAGAAACCGATGCGGCGCTGATCAGCCGCGCAATCCGGCTCGGCTATCTCGACTGACCGGGCGGGTGCGGCCGCCGCGACCGCCTGCCGGCGCCGCGCCGGTCCAGCGTGGGCGCGGCTGCTGACGGTCCGTGTTCGCGTCGAAAGAATCTGGAAAGTGTCCTGGTTCTGGGAGTGTTGCACGTACCTGACCGTCGGCAGGATGCGATGCATGAAAACGACAATCATCACACCGGATCGCGCGCACACCCAGCAGGCCGACCTGATGGCCTATCACCGGCTGCGCTACGAGATTTTTGTCAGCCTGCAGGGGCTCGCCCGCAAGGACCTCTATGCGGCCGCCGACCTGGAGACCGACATCTGGGACTTGCCGGTGTTCCGGCCGGTCCACTTCCTTGTCCGCGAAGGCGACGAGGCGCTGGCGGTCGCACGGGTCACCAATTCCATGTTTCCGACAATGATGGAAACCCACTATGCCGACTTCGTGGACGGGCCATGCCCCAAGGCGCCGGGCCTCTGGGAAGTCCAGCGCCTCGGCGTCAGGCTTACGGCCTCTCCGGGCCGGCGCGAGGAAGCGTTGTTGACGCTGATGCATGACATGCATGTCTGGTATGAACAAAACGGCGTTCGTCGGGTGATGCTGCTGACATTCGACGGGATTTTCCGCAAGCGCCTCAACGTGATGAAGCCGATGGGACCGGTCGGCGAACATCTCGGTTTTCCCCACCGCGCCCTGATGCTGGAGTTGCAGCCCGACTTTACCGCCGCCCTTGCCGAGGAGCGCGATGCCGTGCGCAGCCGGAACATTCAAGAGGAGAAAGTTGCGTCATGAAAAAGAGCGCTGACCAGTTGATCAAGGACCTGGCATCGACGATCGCCTACTACGAGAGCGCCGCGGACCGGGACAGGGAACTCGGGGAACTATACCAGGTCGCCGAGGCCACTATGAACATGCTCGTCGTCATCCGCCGCCACCAGATCGGCCGCCGCGCTGGCGATGCGCCAATGGGGTTGGACCAGGACGTGGCTGTGGCCAACTGACGCACCACTACGCTGTACGAACACGCCTCAGCGACGCAGATCGTCCTGTCTGGGCCGCACCGGAAGCGCAAAGGGATGGAATTCCGAACAGGTGTCATTGGCCGAGCCGGCCATCGCCCCGTTTGCGGCCGAAGCGATCCCCCGAACAGCCGTCATGGCGGCTGGCGTGCGCACCGCCTCGGAGCCTCCGGCCGGCTGCGCACCACCCGCGCCCGATTGCGGGCCCGATTGCGGGGATGCAGGGGATGATGCCTCCGCCGGCTCGTCCGGGATCATCATGATCTTCTGCCAGATCTTGCGCGAGAGGTTGGTGGTCAATTCCTCGATCTCGTTGACCGCATGAATGACAATTGGATCGCGGCTTGCGCCAAGATACAGCGCTGCCAGCTTGCCGGTCAGTGAGAGCATTTCCGCGCAATAATCGAGATAACGCGACAACTCGAACGCGCTCATGTCGCGCACCGGCGAGGATTTGGTGCGCCCGCCGGGATTCAGGATGGCGGTCGGGTCCTTGGTCAGCTGATGCATGTCGATCACGTGGGCGATCGAGCGCAGCTCGTGCAGGTCCTCAAGGATACGCTCGCGCTTGATGCGCGCCTCCAGGTTCAGCAGGAACCAGATGCCCGCGCCGGCGAGTATGGCAATGTTGATCGCCGCCTCGATGCCCTGGAAGACGTGGAACGCTTCGGAGTCCATATCCAGTGCGCTGTAGGTCAGCAGCGCATAGACCAGCCATGCGGCGGCAATTGCGAGGATCGTCGCCACCAGCAGGCGCAGGCCATGGCGTGGCTGGCCCATCGATTTCGCCCGCCCGGCATCGTCGCGGGCAATCTCCAGCAGCTCGCCGCACACCGAAACGATCCCGCGTCCGGCAAAGCGCTCCTCGATCCGTTCACGCAGCTTGGCGAGCGTGCCGACAATCTTTTCCGGATTGAGCGAACGGTAGGGCATGCCTGTCGCGCACCCCCTACCGGCAGGCGGCCGGCTCGGTATCGCAGGTCGCGATCACCCGGTTGATCCAGTCGGTGTAGCCCTGCAGGTTTGTATAGCGGCCCTTGTAGTCGCCGGAACAGAACTGGCCGGTCTCGCGGTTCTGTTCGACAACGCTCAACACCCCGACCACGACCCGGTCACCATTCGCCTCGGTCACATAAAGCGGCCCGCCGCTGTCGCCGATGCAGGGTCCGGCACCGCGCAGGCTCGCCACCCTGATATTGGCCGGGCCGACGGTATCGACGCCCAGCGTTGCGGCAAGAAGCTCGTTCGACAGTCCCTCGCTGAAGCCGGTGAGGCCCCAGCCGGCCATGTCGACGGTCGGGTAGCTGACCGCGCTCAGCGACTTGTCCGTTGTCCCGAAGGTCGCCAGCGGCACCCCTGCCAGGCCGGGCAGGGCGTCATCATCGACCCGGATCAGGGCAACGTCATTATTGTAGCTCGTCGATGAGCCGGAATAGGCGGCATGGCAGACGGCGGCCGAAGCGGTGACGATCTGCGCCATCGGGCTGTCCAATGCCTCGACGCCGGCGATGAAGCGGATCTCGTCATAGTCGTCATCGACGCAGTGGGCGGCTGTGACGAACCAGTGCTCGGCAATGCGTGTCGCGCCACAATGCCCGCTGGCTACCGCGTTCGCCATGATCTCTCGCGGCTCCATTTTGACAATGCCCGGATAGTCGGCCCGCCGCGCCACTGTCGCGTTGACCGCCTGGGTGGTCAGCAACCGTTCGCTCGCCGGCGTGATCGTGGTCTTGCCGGCAAGCTGAGCGGCGGTTGGTGTGGCGAGCCCAGGGTCGAGGAGGCCGCAGCGGACCGCGTTGATCTCGCCGAGTGAGGCGGCCGGGAGCGGTGACGGGCCGTCCCCTGGGTCGCCCGGCTCGCCGGGCAAGGCGGGATCAGGCTGTCCGACAGGATCCGGCGGCTCGACCGGCGGGGTCGTTTCCGGCGCGCGCGGCCGGTTGTCGCCGGGGGTGCGGATCTGGTCGCAGGCGGCAAGGGCCGACAGGCCGAGGAGCAGCATTGCTGCAAGTCGCACGTGTGACATCCCGCATACTCCCCGTTCCGGTGCGTCACGCGGTTAACGCCCGCACTGGCCTGCGCGTCAATCCCCTTCATCCTCATAGCCGACGATATGCAGGGGCCGGGCGCGCCGGCCTTCCAGCATCGCCCAACGCACAAGGGCGTCGTCGCGGCCATGGGTCACCCAGACCTCTTCAGGATCGACATCCTCGATCGTGGTGGTGAGTTCGTCCCAGTCGGCGTGGTCGGAAATGATCAGTGGCAGCTCCACACCGCGCTGCCTGGCGCGTTGGCGCACGCTCATCCAGCCGGACGCAAAGGCGGGCAGGGGGTCGGGAAAGCGCCGGCCCCATTTGTCGGCAAACGAGGAGGGCGGGCCGAGGACGATACCGCCGCGGAAGCGCTCGCTCTCGCCGCGCTGGCCCTTGTCCAGCGTCGCTGGCTCAAGCGGGCCGAGGTCGATGCCGTGGCGCTCATACAGGTCGCAGAGTTTCTGCAGTGCGCCATGGATGAAGAGAGGGCGGTCATAGCCGGCCTCGCGCAGCAACCGGATCACCCGCTGCGCCTTGCCGAGGGCGTAGACACCGACAAGGTGAGTGCGGTCCGGAAAGGTCGCAACGCTCGCAAGCAGGCGGGCGATCTCGCCATTGGTGTCGGGATGCCGGAACACCGGCAGCGCGAACGTCGCCTCGGTGATGAACACATGCACGCCCGGCACGACCTCGAACGGCGTGCAGGTCGGGTCGGCCCGGCGCTTGTAGTCGCCCGTGCAGACCATGCGCAGGCCGCGATAGTCGACCACCACCTGCGCCGATCCGAGGACATGCCCCGCCGGCGCGAAGGAGACACGCACGCCATTGATGTCAACGCTTGCGCCGGGAGACAGGGGCTGGCGCGAGGCGGTGAAGCCTTCGCCATAGCGCGCTGCCATGATCGCCAGCGTTTCCGGCGTCGCCAGAACGGCGCCGTGGCCCGCCCGCGCATGGTCGGCATGGCCATGGGTGATCACGGCGCGGTCGACGGCGCCGCGTACCGGGTCGATATGGAAATCGCCAGGCGGGCAGTAGAGCCCGCGCGGCGTCGGCTGCAGCAGGAGGTCGGGGCGAAGCATAACCTGTAATATGGGGCAGGCCTTGATCTCGTCCCAATCCCGGACTGGTATCAGTCAAAACCGATCCAAAGCCCACTGTCGAGGAGTCGCCCTTGCGCCGCCTTGTCCTTGCCGCCCTCTTCTTCGCTCTGCCCGCCGCCGTGACGGCGCAGGACGCCGAGACCCTGGCACACCGCGCCCTCGTCGCCGGCTACAAGGCGGCGTTCACCTGTTCGGCGACCTTCAATGCCGCCCGCTCGGCCGACCTCGTCGCCCTCAACGAGCTGTCGGGCATCTACCCGGGCTATCGCGAGACCCTGGCGAGCCTTCCGAAGGCGGAGATCGCCAGCGCGCCGGACCACGTCACGGTCGCCTATGCCGACGACCTGGCTCCGCGCATTGCCGTCTACCGGCCGGGCTATGGCTGCACCCAGCTGCCCGTCGGCGCCGGGCTGGACGCGGCCGAGTGGCTGCCCAGCCGTGATACCTGGCTGCCGGATGAGGGACTCGACCGCTCCAGCGCGATCGGGTCCGATGCCGCTGTCACCCTGCCGGTCGACCTGCAGGCCGCGCTCGAGGCGCCGGTGAGCTTTGCCTTTGACGGGGCGACCTATGGCGAGGGCACGCGCACCAGCGCCGTCATTGTCGTCCGGGGCGGCGAAATCGTCGCGGAGGATTATGCCCGCGGCGTCACGCCGGAAACGCCGCAACGCACCTGGTCGGTGGCCAAGTCAATCTCTGCAACCATCCTCGGCGCGGCCGAGCAGGACGGTCTGATCGGGCGCCAATCCTCCGCTCTGATCGAGACCTGGCATGGCGGTGCCGACCCGCGGCGCGCGATCACGCTGACCAATTTGCTGCACATGGCGAGCGGGCTTGATTCCGGCGCGCAGGGCTCGCGCACCGATGCGGTCTATTTCGGCGGCGCCCGCGTCGTTGACGAGGCGGTGACCGCGCCGCTGCAGGTCCCCCCGGGCAGCCGCTTCCGGTATGCCAACAATGATACCCTGATCGCGATGCGGTCGCTGCGCGAGGCAATCGGCGACATCGGGGCCTATCACGACTATCCCTATACGGCGCTCCTGTGGAAGATCGGCATGCGCCGCACCACGCTGGAGGTTGACTGGAACGGCGATTTCGTCTCCTCCAGTCAGGTCTGGACGACAGCGCGCGACCTTGCCCGGCTTGGCCAGCTCTACCTGCAGGATGGCCGATGGGGCGACGAGCAGATCCTGCCTGCCGACTGGGCCGAATTCGTCGCGACCCCGGCACCGGCCCAGCCGGAAAGCGGCACTTTTGGCTATGGCGCGCAGTTCTGGCTCCTGAACCAGGAGCGCGGCGTGCCGTCCGACAGCTACGCCGCCGCCGGCCATCGCGGGCAGTACCTTGTCATCATACCCTCGCGCGACCTGGTGCTCGTCCGGCGCGGCTATGACGAGAGCGGCGCTACCCGTTTTGACATTGCCGGCTTCACCCGCGATGTCGTCGCCGCCGTGGAGGCGGCGGATGCGCGCGCGGCCGAGGGCTCAGCGCTCGCTTCCGCTCTGGAGAATGGCGAAGCCGAGCGCCGTGCCGACGGCACGGTTGAATGGCTGCAGCGCAAGGCGGTCCCACTGGAGGCGCAGGGGCGCTAGTCGACCGGCCTCAGGAGTGTCGGGATCGATCTGACCATGCGCTGGGAGAAGGACCGTCCCATGGCCGAGCCGGCCACCTGCATCCGGAAGTCGGCCGCATAGGTCCGCCCGTCAGGCGCGCGCTCGCAGGTCACGAACCAGGAAAAATCCGTTACCTTGGCGAGGTAATGCGGCTTTGCCGGCTCCGGTAGGTGGATCTGGAAGCTCTTGACCGCGCCATCGACGGTATCGAGCACGACCGTGCCGATCGCCTTCCTCAGGAGTTTTTCCTCTTGCGTGCTGGTGTTGTCCTCCGGCTTGGGCGTGAACGTATAGGTCGCGCTGCCATCGCGGGCGGCGGTGCGCACCGGGTTCTCAGGCACCCGTGCCATCAGCCGCGAGCACCAGATATTGCCATCGCTACGCCGGTCCATGGCCTTCAGGGCGTCGGCAAAGCCGTCCGGCCACTCCGTGCGGGGCGGCGCAGTGACGACGATCCGCTGGCCCTCCGGCTCGCTCGGGTCGACCGTGCCGAGGGCGACCAATTCGTCATCCTCATAGCGCAACTCATAGGCATAGCGAGGCCCGTCCGCGCTGAGGGCGCGCGCCTGCTCGATCAGGTCGTCGGCGCTCGCCGGCAGGGCCGCCAGGCTGGCGGCGAGAAAGAGGGCTGGGCGCATCAGGCAGGTCTCCTTGCGGTTTGTCGGGGCGAGCCTGACAGGCCCTCCCCTGAACCCCAGATGAAATCGCTCGCGCCGCCGGCAATCCTTGCGCTAGTTTAATCGCCATGGCCGATGGCATCCCGCCTGCCGATCTCCTGCCGGAGCGCTTTGGCAACTGGTTCGCCGGGCGCGGCTGGCGTCCGCGCGACCATCAGCTGGCGCTCACGCAGGCCGCGCTTGCCGGCGACAGCGCACTGCTGATCGCGCCCACCGGCGGCGGCAAGACGCTCGCCGGGTTCCTCGCCAGCCTGGTCGAGCTGTCCGCCCGTCCGCCCGGGCGAGCCCGCCGCCCGGCACTGCATACGCTCTATCTCTCGCCGCTGAAGGCGCTCGCCGCTGATGTGGCCCGCAATCTCGAAACGCCGGTGCGCGAGATGAGCCTCGACATCCGCGTCGAGACCCGCACCGGCGACACCCCGTCTGGCGTCCGCCAGCGCCAGCGCGCCGATCCGCCCGACATCCTGCTGACAACGCCCGAGCAGCTCGCACTTCTGATCGCCTCCGACCGTGCGCGGGATTTCTTCGCCGACCTGCAGAGCGTGATCATCGATGAGATCCACGCGATCGCGCCAAGCAAGCGCGGCGACCTTCTCGCGCTCGGCCTGGCAACCCTCGCCGGGTGGGCGCCGGACTGCAGGTTTCTCGGCCTGTCGGCGACCGTTCAGGACCCACAGGCGCTGGCGCGCTGGCTGGCGGTGCGCACACCATCGGGCCAGGCGCATGGCGTCAGGATCGTCAGCGCCGGGGGCGGCGCCCCGCCGGAGGTCTCCATCCTCGTCTCGAAGGCACGCATCCCCTGGGCCGGCCATTCCGGCCGCTTCGCCGTCGGCGAGGTCTATGACGCGATCCGCGGCGCCACCATGGCGCTGGTCTTCGTCAATACCCGCTCGCAGGCGGAACTCCTGTTTCAGGAACTCTGGCGGGTGAATGAGGACGCCCTGCCAATCGCGCTGCATCATGGCTCGCTCGCCCGCGAACAGCGCCAGCGGGTCGAGGCGGCAATGGCGGCCGGCCAGATCAGGGCGGTGGTGTGCACCTCCACCCTCGATCTCGGGATCGACTGGGGCGAGGTCGATCTCGTCATCCAGCTCGGCGCCCCGAAGGGCGCAGCCCGGCTGATCCAGCGGATCGGACGGGCGAACCACCGCATGGACGAGCCAAGCCGCGCCCTGCTGGTGCCGACAAACCGCTTCGAAGTGCTGGAATGCCGCGCCGCCGAGGCCGCGGTCCAGCGTCACGAGCTTGACGGCGAGCCGCCGCGACCCGGCGCCCTTGACGCGCTCGCCCAGCATGTCATGGGGCGCGCGTGCGGCGAGGGCTTCCGGCTCGACGCCCTCTTCGGTGAGGTCCGACGCGCTGCGCCCTATGACGGGCTGGACTGGGAGACGTTCGAGCGTCTCGTCGATTTCGTCGCCACCGGCGGGTATGCCCTCAAGGTCTATGACCGCTTCCGGCGCATCGTCCGGGGGCCGGACGGGGTCTGGCGCGCTCGCACCCCCCGCGATGCGCAGCAGCACAAGATGAATGTCGGCGCCATTGTCGAGGCCGCCAACCTGCCGGTGCGGCTTGCCCAGTTCACCAGGAAGACGGGCACTTCCGCGCAGGCCGCGATCCGACCGGGACGCAAGCTCGGCGAGGTCGAGGAGTATTTCCTCTCCACCCTCACCCCCGGCGACACCTTCCTGTTTGCCGGCCAGGTACTGCGCTTTCTTGGCATCCAGGACAATGACGCCCTCGTCGCCCCGAGCGACGACCCGCAGCCGGCCATCCCCTATTATGCCGGTGGCAAGTTCCCGCTCTCGACATTTCTCGCCGAGAGGGTGCGCCAGATGATCCATGATCCTACGCACTGGCCCGCCCTGCCCGAACCGGTGCGCGACTGGTTCGAGGTCCAGCGCCTGCGCTCGGCCATCCCGCCGGCGGATCACCTGCTGGTGGAGACCTTCCCGCGCGCGGGGCGCCACTATCTCGTCGGCTACCCGTTCGAGGGCCGGCTCGCCCACCAGACCCTCGGCATGCTGCTGACCCGGCGGCTGGAGCGGCTCGGCCTGAAGCCCATGGGCTTCGTCGCAAGCGAATATGCCCTTGCTGTATGGGGAGTTGAGGGCATGGGCCGGCTCGACATGGCGCGCCTCTTTCACCCCGATCTGATGGGCGACGACCTCGAAGAATGGCTGGATGACAGCGCCCTGATGAAGCGCACCTTCCGCAATTGCGCTCTCGTCTCAGGCCTGATCGCCCGGCGCTTTCCGGGCCAGGAAAAGACCGGCCGTCAGGTCACCTTTTCGACCGACCTCATCTATGATGTCCTGCGCAGCCATGAGCCAGACCACATACTGATGCAGGCCGCCCGGGCAGATGCGGCCAGCGGCCTGCTCGATATCCGCCGGCTCTCCGACATGCTGGTGCGCATCCGGGAAAAGATCGTCCACCAGGAGCTCGATCGCATCAGCCCGTTCGCGGTGCCGGTGATGCTGGAGGTCGGCAGGGAGCCGGTTCTCGGCGGTGCCGCGAACGAGGCGATCCTCTCCGAGGCCGAAGCCGACCTGGTCCGCGAGGCGATGGGCTAGCCCCGCCAATGTCAGGGGGGCAGGCCGTTCAGCGGGGGCGCCCACCACACCTGTGGACGGGGCGGCGTCGCACGATTGACGCCGCCGCCGGCTTGGCGCCCTATCGCGCCATGACAGCAGCTGCGCGCGCCTCTCCGACGCCGGACACGCAGGTCCGCCTCGCCGGTACCTGGCTCACCCCCCTCAGCGAGGGTGCGCTGTGGTGGGGCGAACAGGCGACCCTGATCGTCTCCGACCTGCATCTGGAAAAGGGATCAAGCTACGCCCGGAAGGGCCAGATGCTGCCGCCTTATGACACCGCAGCGACCTTGTCCCGCGTGGAGGCCCTGACCGCCCGCCTCGCGCCGGAGCGGGTGATATCGCTTGGCGACAGCTTCCATGACCGCGGCGCCGAGGTGCGCCTGCCAGCTGCCAGTGCGGCGCGCATCCGCGCCCTCACATCCCGCCATGACTGGGTCTGGGTGGAGGGCAATCACGATCCCGCCCCGCCAAGCCATCTCGGTGGCCGGGCAGCGGGCGTGCTGCGGATCGCGGGCCTGACCTTCCGCCACGAGCCGACCGGCGAGGCCGGCGAGATCGCCGGGCACCTCCATCCCGCCGCGCGAGTGCGCGGGCGGGGCCGGTCCATCCGCCGGCGCTGTTTCGCGACCGACGGGGAGCGGCTCGTGATGCCGGCCCTTGGCGCCTACACGGGCGGCCTCAACGTTTGCGACGCGGCATTCTCCGCAGTCTTCCCGTCGGGCCTTATGGCGTTCGCCCTCGGTGAGGGCCGCGTCTATGCCCTCGCCGGCGGCCAGCTGGTGGCGGACGGGCCGCGCACCGCCCACTGGCGGCTGTGACGCCCGCCCGCCTGCAAGGGGGAATTAACCCTGGGCGCGTTAGTGTGGGAAAGTCATTCCCAAACCGTGAGCTGGCGGCGTGAAAGATCTGAGACAGGACCTCAAACCCCTCTGGCGCCGCCTGCAGCGCCTCGGCGATCCGGGCCAGAGCCGCTCTGTCCTGTTCGTTGCCGCCGGTTCCGGCGAGGGCACGTCCAGCGTCGCGGCATCGCTTGCCATGATGGCCGCCGACAAGGCACACCGGGCGTGCTGGCTGGTCGATCTCGATTTCCGCCACAACCCGGCCTTCAAGGCTTTCGACACCGGCCCGTTCTCCCGCTTCGGCGCACTCAGCCGCGCCTATGATGCCGCCCTTGGCGAGGCGCCGATCTATACCATGCCGGCACCGCTGTCGGGCAGCGATGCCGCCGCGCGCCAGCGCCTGCTCGCGGTGCATCAGGTCGGCGACACGCGCCTGCTCGTCACCCGCTTCCGGAACGAGGCAATTCTTCCGGGCGAGCGCCTTGTCCTCAAACCCCATGCCGGCTGGTGGCAGGCAGTCGGCCAGGCGGCCGACTGGATCATCGTTGATGCCCCGGCACTTGCGGTCTCGTCTGCCGCGCTCAGCGTCGCCGGCCAGGTCGACGGGGTGGTGCTGATCATCGCTGCTGACCGCACCCGCGTCGATGAGGCCGAGGCCCTGCGCGACGAGATCGCCGCCGCAGGAGGGTCGGTGCTTGGCGTCGTCCTCAACAGCGAGCGTTCAGACGCCCGGCTCGCCGACAATTTCGCGGCCTGAGACCGGCGCGGCCGTGCCTGCGCCGGCCCGTGCCGGTTCCGGGCCCTGCGCAAGCGCAGCAGTGCCGTAGAACTCGAACCCGCGCCACCAGAAGACCTTCCCGATCCCCCGGGCTGCCCGGTCATACCAGAATGCCCGGTCGTCACGGCGAAGCAGCGCGCTGAAGCTCGCCGCACTTCCATAGATGACCGCCTGGCCGAGACCGACGGCCATCCAGAAGGCGATGGTTCCGACCCGCGGCGGCGACTGCCGGCGCGCGATATTGCAGGGGCCCTGACCGTAGGCGACGGCGCGCCGCAGGGTGTAGCCAAGGCGCGCCCGGCTTTCCGGCACATGCTCGAAGACCGGCGCTTCGGCGCACCAGGCAAACCGCCCTCCCTGCTCATCGATGCGGGCAAACAGAAGGTCGTCCTCGCCGCCACTGGCATTCATGCGCGTATCGAACATCGGGCCTTCATTGGGAGCGCGGGTCAGGTCGAGCAGGGCATTGCCGCAGCCATACCAAGTGTCGATATGGCCGCTGTCATGGGCCGGCGTGCGCGCGAAGAAGGCTTCAAGGTATCGGCGGTGGCGGGCGACCCGGTCCGGCAGCACGGTGACGACCGGCCCGAAAGTCACGGCTGCCGGACACGCCGCATGGGCCGCCAGCAGCGCACCAAGCCAGCCCGGCGGGGCCGACTGGTCATCGTCCAGGAAGGCGACGAGCCGGGTCGTCACCTCGGCCATCGCCGCATTGCGGGCATTGGCCACGCCGGCGTGCGGCTCGTGCAGCGCAATGAACGCAATCCAACCCGGTGCTTCGGCGCGCAGGGTGGTGAGTACGTCGGCGGCGCTGCCCTCCGGGTCGTTGTCGACGATCACCACCGTGACGGCAATGCCTGCCGGACGGGCCTGCCGGTAGACGCTGCGCACCGCCCGGGCAAGGCTGGCGGGACGCCGGAAGGTCGGGATGACGACGCTGATACCGACCCCGGTCACGCCACCTTCCCCCTGATCTCGGCCAGCGCCTCACTCGGCGTGCGCAGCACCGCGCCCGTGTCGCGCACCTTGCGCAGGATGGCGCGCAGCGCGCTCGGGGTCGTGCCGAACGGGCTCGGCCGGCCGCAGACATCATGGGTGAAGATCACCAGCCAGGCCGGCTGACGGGCGGCCCGCTCGATCGCATCGAGGCAGCGGTCATGACTGGTCTCATCCCCGTCGAGCTCAAAGGCGCGAAGCTGCATCAGGTCGGCGCCGCGCCGGTTAACCCCGGCCAGCACGCCGCGGGCGGCATCAAACCGGCCGCGCAATGCGAGCTTCAGCTCCGGCCTCGTCTCACCATAGGGATAGGCAAACTGGCGCACCGGCGTCTGGAGCCCCATCTGGCGGAGGCGCTGCAGGTTGAGGCTGATATCGCTGAGCGCCTGCTCGACCGGCGCCTGCGCGCAATCCATGTGGTGGTTGCCATGACCGCCGATCTCGTGGCCGGCCCGGTCAAGCGCGACGATGTCGTCAGCTGAGAACAGCTCGCCGGACGCATTGCAGCGCCCCTCCAGGCCCGTGCAGGCGTAGAAGCCGCCGCGTCCGCCATAGGCCTCCAGCAGGCTGGCGCCATTGTCCGCTGCCGAGCGCGGGAAGTCGTCGAAGGTGACGCTGACCAGCGTGCGCGTCGGCGCGGCGTTCAGGCGCGCCGCGGTGCGCCATTGCACCAGACGCCGGCGAAGCCGTGCCGGCAGCGACACGTCCGGGCGATAGGGCAGGGCGGCCACGTCACTCATCTACAGCGCTCCGCCATAGCGCGCCGCGCGGAAGAGCTTCAGCCCGGCCAGCCGCCAGCCGATCGGCAGGCGCCTCGACAGGGCGGCAGAGCGTGCTGCTGCGCTGATGAGGGGACGAAGCGGCCCTGCCGCCTTCAACCGGCGCGCGGCGCGGTAGAGCGCCATCGCCCGGGCGGCATCCGGATGGGTGTTGACCAGCCGCGCGAAATTGGTGCCCGAGCCGGCATATTTCCTGACCAGGGCTTCGTCCGTGTCGAGGCCGAGATGGCTCGCCGGGTTGTCGACATGGCGGACTGGGAAATGCGCCTCGACGCGCAGGCCCCAGTCGACATCCTCCCAGCCCCAGCCGGTGTAGCCGTCATCGAACGGCACCGCCTTGAGAATGTCCCGGTGGACCAGCACGTTGGAACTGAACACATATCGCCCCGCTGCGGTATTGCGCTCGAACGCTGGCAGGCATTCCGACCGGGCCGACTGGGCCGCATGCAGCGCCGTCTGCGCCGTCGGCACCGTCTGGCTCAGGCTGAAGCCACCGGCGATCACGGCCGGCCGCTCGGCCTTGTCGATGGCGTTCAGATAGCGCACCAGGAAACGGCGACTGTCGGGGCGCATGTCGGCATCGACAAAGGCGATCCAGTCTGACGTGGCCTCGCCGATCAGTCGGTTGCGCGCCGTGCTGCGGCCGCGATTGCGCACCGCCGAGACGAGGCGTGCCGGTCCGGGGTGGGCGCCCAGCGCCGCCATGATCGACAGGGTCATGGTCTCGTCGACGCTGCCATCGTCATACACAGCGATGGCGACCGCTTCGGCCCGCAGACAGGCCGACAGCGCCCTGATCAGCGGCGTCGGATCGTCCCGGTAGGTCGGGATCGCAACGCTCAGCGCCGCCCGATCCATGTCCCCGAATGTGTAGACAAGCTCGTCCGTTCCCGACCGGCGCGGTGCATCCGGCATGACCGGAGGCGAGCGCAGCGGCGGGTGGGCAGCCGGCACATCGTCCTGCGGCAGGACAAGCGGTCCGATGGACCGGGCATGCCGGTTGACCGACAGGGCGGGGCGCGCATCCATGTCCCTAGCGCTCCTTCTTGCGGTCGCCCAGCAGGCACGGCCCGGTCCGCAGGAGGATCCACAGGTCGAACCAGAAGGACGCGCGATTGAGGTATTCCATGTCGAGGCGCACCCGCTCGCGCACCTCCTGCTGGGTATGCACCGGCCCGCGCGAGCCATTGATCTGCGCCCAGCCGGTGATCCCCGGCTTGACGCGGTGACGGTGGGCATAGTCGGCGACAATCGCCTGCACCTCGGTCTCTTCCGCCGTCATCCCGATGGCATGCGGGCGCGGGCCGACAAGCGACATCTCCCCCTTCAGCACGTTCCAGAGCTGCGGCAGCTCGTCGATCGAGGTGCGCCGGATAAACCGCCCGACACGGGTCACGCGCGGGTCGTCAGCAGTTACCTGCTGGTGCATCCGGCTCTCCGCGTCCTTGTCGGGATGCATCGAGCGGAACTTCCACACGCGGATGATCTGGTTGTTGAAGCCATGGCGCTTCTGGCGGAAGAAGACGGGGCCGGGCCCCTCCAGCCGGATCGCCAGCGCTGTCGCCGCCAGCACCGGCGAGAAGCAGACCAGCATGAGGCCCGCAACCGCCAGGTCGGCGATGCGTTTCACCAGCGCCCGCTCCAGGTCGCGAGGCCGGCCGCTGACATAGGCCGCCGGCGAGCGGGCGATCTGCGCCAAGCTTGCCTGCTCCGGGTCAAAGCCGTCAAGATCGAGCAGCAGGACCACCCGCTGCGGCAGGATGCGAAGCCGGTCGATCAGGCTGCGCACGCGCGCCTGCGCCTGCGAGGTGACGGTGACGATGACCCGGTCGATCTCCGGCAGTTTCTCCCAGCCGATCAGGTCGTCGATCCCGCCGAGTACCGGCACGTCGCCCAGCATCTCCGGCGCGCGGGACAGGCGGTCGTCGAAAACGCCGACAATGTTGAGCTCCCGCTCATCGGCATTGCGCGCGATCAGGCGCTGGGCATTTTCCGTCGCGCCGACAATCACGACATTCTCGCTGAGTTGGCCCGAATGCACGAGGCGGCGGAAGGCCAGCAGCATGCCGCAATGGACGAAGACAAGCAGGGCGATCGCCGTCAGACCAGCCAGCATGACGCCGCCCAGCGCGGGCAGCGGCGCCAGCGGCAGCATTGCCGCCAACAGGCCCATCAGCGCCAGCCCTGCGCCGGCGATGACCCGCCGGATCTGGACGAGGGGCCGGCAGCCATGTTCGATGCGGTAGGCGCCGGCCCGGTCAAGGCCGAGCGCCAGCGCCACGGGGACCAGGACAAAGGGCAGTGCGCTGCCAAGCGGCGCATTCAGCAGTGGACCGCTGAGGCCGGCCAGCGCGACCATGGCGACCAGCGCCAGCACGCTGACATCGATGGCGCGGGCGAGGCTGCGCAGGGTCAGTGCCAGGAACGGGCCGCTGACGCGGCGGACTGGCCGGTCCGAGCGCTGTCGGCCACCGGAGGCGGCAATGCGCAGCCGGGCGCGCCGGATGGCCGGCGCAGGCGACCCCTCCGTTTCAGGGGCGGGCCGCGGTTCGGGCACAGCAGCGTCAGTCATGGCCGTCGGGTCGCTCCCCTGTCGATGGGCCGGGGGCACTGCCCCCTTGGGTTGAGCCGCCTGCGGCATGCAAGAGCCGTGCAAGTCATGCCGCCACCCCGTGTCGGCGCTGCGCGTCTGCAGTTCCGAGAAACGCCTCGATGACAGCAAACGCACCGGCCAGTTCCGTCAGCGCGGCCATGTAGCCGGCCGGATCGACCAGTGGGGAGAACACCGAGTGGCCCTCAAACAGGTCGCCAGACGCGAGCGCCAGGGTGATATGGCCTGTCTCGACCACGCCGCGCAGGCGTGCGGACGGGATGGCGCGCTCCAGGGCGATCAGCCGCTCCATCCGGTCGGGCGTCAGGATGGTGCGGGCCTCGACCTGGTCGGTCGTGAGGATGCGGAACGCGGCATCGAACTCGCGGCTGCCGAGATCGACCGGCTCCAGCCGGCCGAGACGCTTCAGCAGGGTGGAGAAGCCGCTGCGCGCAATCAGCGTGCGCCCCTGAAGGCGGGCGGGAAGCGCCATGTGGAAGAGGATGCCGCGGAACACCGTCTGCTCGCTGTTGGTCTCGCCACTGCGGGTCAGCTGGCACTCGACGAGGGAAAAGGCCGAGCCGGCATGGGTGCCGGTGATCTGATCCTCGAAGCACCGGCCGTCATGGTCGGGCAGAAGGCTGGCGGCCTTCAGGCGCGCATAGGCAGGCGTGGGCGGCTCTGAGGGACCCTGCAGGGCAAGGCGCAGGCCGTGCGTGACCGTCAGCTTCGTGCGCCGCGAGATTTCATGCCAGGTTGCCAGCTGGCCCTGTCCGGCCGAAAGTGCCCGCGGATCGGGCACCAGCGGGTCAAACCGCGCGCCGAACTGCGCTGCCGCTGCGGTCATCACCACCGACTTGCAGCGCGCCTGCAGGGCCATCACGTCCAGCCATGCCGGCATGTTGAGAACCACGGCCAGCATGGCGGCGACAAGCAGTGCCAGCACGATGGCATCGCCTGCAGATCCGAGGTCAAACACGACAGCGCCGGCGACGAGGAACAGGACGAGCGCAGCAAGGGTTGCAAGGCTGTGGACGACCGCGCGCCGCACGATCGCCCGGCGCCGGCTGTCGAGCCTGGCAAGCTCCGGACCGACCACGGCGCGCCAGACCTCCTCGGCCCGCTCAAGCTCGGCCCGCTCGCCGGCAAGGGCAGCCCAGGCATCGGGGGAGGGTATCTGCCGCAGGGTCCGCCTCCGTCTTCGGCTGGCCTTCCGGATGGCACAAGGCGGTGAAGGCCGCGCTAAACGCCCTGGTGGAATTTGCCGCGACGCCGGATGCAGCAGACCTCACCCTTCAGGTGTTGCGCCCGGGCCTGCCACGCACTATTGCCCTGTCTTTCCCGGAGAGGTGGCCGAGTGGCTGAAGGCGCGCCCCTGCTAAGGGCGTATACGTTGACGCGTATCGAGGGTTCGAATCCCTTCCTCTCCGCCATTATCGCTGGGGCGCAGCCGCCACGCCAACCCTGCGCGCGTGGCTTTGAGTGCGGACTTTGTCCTTCACTCTCAGCAATTTTCGCTGTGTCCACACCGGAGACATAGGTAACGGATGGTTCCGGAGAGATGGGTTATACCGAGCTGCATGGACCCAAAACCGATCCACGCAGCGCGAGGGCAAGCGCGACTGCGCGTCGGCGCCCCATGCGCCGGATGCGCAGATGGACCCTCATCTGCGCACACTGGTATCACACACTTGCTCCGAGGGTGCTGCAGCCGGTCGTCGGTTCAGGTGAACAGGACGTCCAGCAGGCTGTTGCCGAAATCGGCGAAGGGATCATGCGCCGAGGCATCTGGGCCGGGTTGCGTGCGCAACAAGAGGCTGAGAGTTGCCGTCTGGCTGAGCGTCATGCTGAGGAGCTGGGCGTCGAGCCGGCTGACCGATCCGCGCGGATGTTTCAGTGTGCCCAGAAGGTCTATCGAAGTGGCTCCCATGCGCGCAATCAGGGCCTGCGCGATGGGTCGTGTGTCGTCATGGTGGGATGCTGACAGGATGAGCCCGTGCATTGCGGCAAACTCGGCTTCGTTCTCCGCACGGCTCACAACACGCCCTCTGGTCATGAACGCAAAGAATTCATCGGCATCCAGCGCTGCAACGGGCAAGTGCTGCGGAAGCGATCTTTGCCTGGCCGCTTCGAAAATCCTGCGAAATGCCGCCAGCAGGATGGCGCGGCGCGTGCCGAAGAAATGCTGTACCGATGACACAGACAGTTTCGCGTGTGACGCGATCGCACGATGCGTCACAGCTTCTGCGCCGTGCGTCATGATCAGCCAGATCGCCGCTTCGATGATCCGTCCTGCCGTCTCGTGGGCGGGAATGGCGTGGGCCGCGTCGAGGTCGGCCTGGACTTCCGCGCGCTGGCGCCAGGCGCTGTCTTCGGCCGTAGCCGGTGCCTGTCCTGATGCGCGTGCGGCAAACCGCATGACCAGCGCCAAGGCCCAGGGATCGAACTCTTCCGGTGTCTCGAAGACCAGCCACGCAAACCGCAGCGCCAGGGCAAAGGCCTGCATCACATCGGCCCGCAGCGCCGGCAGGTTGCAGCGGGCAATCAATTCGCCCCAGCAGGATGCCTCAGCTGCAGCGCCCTGCGCCGTGTCGAGCTGCCCGTGTGTCCGGCAATGCTCGATGACCGCGTGCCAGAAAAGCGCTTCCTCGCCGCGATGGTCCACTGTCATCCTGCGCAGGAGGCTGAACGCCGCCGGACCGAAATCGGACGGCCCGAGTGACAGCCCTTCGAGCGCGCCTGTCGCGGCAAGCCATGCATGCGCACGCGCCCCGTCGGCGGCCATGGCGGTCGCTGTCAGAAGATCGTCGAGCGAACCATACCGGTAATTGACCGCCGAAGCGGAAATGCCGGCCAGCTGTGCGACGCCACGAGAACTCACAGCGCCAACGCCATGGGCGCCGGCAATCTGCATGGCTGCCCTGATCAGAGGATCCACAGCGGGGTCGGCGAGCGTTGGAACGCGGTGCATGGATCGAGGATGACCGCCCCTCGCCCGCCACGCAACTGCCCGGCGGGAATTAGTGCGCCCGTTCGAAATGCCACACTTTCATGACAGTTGATCGAACCGTAAAAAATAGGAAACGCAATCCAGGCGATCAAACTGTCACGAATAATTCACTTGGTACGATTGTTCGACAAGTATACCGCCTCAGGGGCTTTGTTATCGGAGAGGGGTCCCATGTCCACAAAGTTTCGTACACTGAATATTCTCATGGCAGGGACCTTGCTCGCTGCGCCGGGTGCAATCGCTCAGGGTGCTGATGAGGCCGAAGCTCGCCAGCAGACCATAATTGTCACCGCCACGCCGATCCGCGACGCGCAGGAAGCGGCACTGAACACCAAGCGGGTGTCGGACAATGTCGTTGAGGTGATCTCGTCAGACACGATCGGCCGGTTTCCTGACCAGAACCTTGCCGACTCGCTCTCGCGCGTGCCGGGCATTGCGATCGAACGAGACCAGGGCCAGGCGCGCTATCTGAATTTGCGCGGCGCGCCGTTCCGCTATACCGGCATCGCGTTTGACGGCATCAACGTGCCGGGCGCGGAAAACGGTCGTATCCCGCGCTTTGACAGCCTGCCGGCGACGATCACGAGCAGCGTTGTGGCCAACAAGGCCATCCTGCCCAGCATGCCGGGCGAATCGGTCTCGGGCTATATTGATATCCAGACATTCAAGCCCTTCGACATTGAGGGTTTCACAGCAGCTCTTGATGTGGGCTTTGGTGAACAGGAGCTCGGTGGCGGCGACGTCACGCGCACCAGCCTGCGCGCGTCCTATTCCGGCGACCAGTTCGGGATTGTGGGCTTCTACTCCAACAATCTGCGAGAGCAGGTGACAGACACGCGCGAATACGACCTGGAAGAGGACGCGACAGGCACGCTTCAGGTCAACGAGCTCGACTTTCGCAGCTACCTCGTTGAGCGCGAGGACACCGGCTATGGTGGTCGCATCGAGTATCGCGGAACGGGCACCCTGAAATCGCTCTTCGCCTCGACGCTCTACACCGAGTTCGTCGACCGCGAAGACCTCACTCAATACGTTTTTGAATCCCTTGCACCCCAGCCGGGGATCGAGGTCAGCGACGTTCCGCTCCTGACCAGCCGTTTCGTTCGTTATGGCGACTATGAGAATTCTATCTTCACCAACACGCTTGGCGCGGATCTGCTCCTCGGCGGATGGGATGTGGAAACACGGCTCAATTTCACCGAGACCGAGTACTTCTTCCGGATCCCGATCGCCCTCAGCGCGGGCGGGGTGACCTCTGGCAGTTATGATCTCGGCGATATCAATGATCCGATCCTGACGCTGGCCGGTCCGCTCAACGAGATCAGCTACGGCGCCGATCTCGGCATTGATCTCGGCACGCGCACCGACATCGAAGCCGTGCTCGGAAAATTCGATGCCAGCCGTGACATGGACGTGTTCGGCTATGACAGCACGGTGAAATTCGGTGCCCAGTATGAGGAGCGCGAAGCCAGCGGCTTTGATTTCCTCGTCGATTTTGGTGGCTTCCCCGACATCGACATTGCCAGCTTCGACACCGGTCGCCCGTGGGAGTCCAACACCACCAATTCCATCGGGGGCACCTATTATGACAGCCTCGGCGTGCAGCGCGCCTGGCTTGAATCCGGTGAGCTTTCTCCGACGCTGGAACCGACATCCGACCAGCAGGTGTTCATCGACGAGGAGATCCTTTCCCTCTACGCGATGGCCACGACCCGGTTTGACTGGGGTAACATTGTCTATGGTGCGCGCGTTGAGCAGACCTATTACACCAGCACGGGCCGCGCCGGTGACGATCCGATCTCTGTCGATGGCGATTTCACCAACTTCCTGCCATCGCTGCATGTGAATTTTGACCTGGCGGATGACAAGAAACTTCGTCTGTCAGCATCCAGCGGCGTCAACCGACCGACCTACAATGAATGGCGCGCTGGCGTCCTGATCGATCCCGTGGATCTGGAAATATCCGGTGGTAACCCGTTCCTCGACCCCGAAGAAGCCTATGGCGTGGACGCATCTTTCGAATGGTATTACGCCACCGCAAGCATCTTCTCGGTTGGCGCCTTCCACCGCGAGATTGACAATGTCATCTACCAGGATGTGACGACCGTTGATGGCGGGCTCTACCTGCCATCGGCTGCCGGTCAGGACTACACCTTCAGCGGCGCCGCGAATGGCAGCAATGGCAAGCTGAGCGGCCTGGAAGGCAATTTCATCTTCTCGGCGGTGGATTTCATTGATGGCCCCCTCAGCGGGATCGGCTTCAGTGGAAACGTGACCCTTGTCAGCAGTGAATTCGAGACACTTGATGGCCGTGTGCTCGACCTGCCCGGAACATCAGACCTGATCTACAACGCGTCGATCTTCTACGAGAATTACGGCCTCTCAGCGCGTATCAACTACCAGTATCGCGATGAATGGATCTCGCCGATCGAAGATCCCGAAGAGTTCTGGGGCGAGATGGAGCGCCTCGACGCCAGCATCAGTTATGCCCTGCCTTTCGACTTTTCAGGGGTTGATGCATCTGTCTATGCCAACTTCAACAATCTGACTGACGAGACCGACACCCGCTTTGCGGGCAATGGAACGATCAACCAGTCTGAGAGCTTTGGTCGATACTATCTCGTTGGTCTGCGGCTCAATTATTAGAATGTTTTCAGGCGATGAATGGGGCTGTTCGGCGTTGGGCCCCATCAATTCCTGCGCCTTCTGACGGTCGGAGTGTTGCCCTGTCCCCTCGAAGGGCAGCACTCCACCCTTTTTTGTTTTTCCGGGAGATGACGAATGAGCAGGCTGACGCGAATTTCCGTACTGGCAATGGTCGCCGCGCTGGCGGCGTGCAGCCAGGAAGCCCCTGCGACCATCAGGGGCGCAGTCGAAGACACCCAGGGTGCAGCTCCCGCGTCAGAAACCGCCAAGGAAATTACCGCCGAGGTCACCTATGAAGCCGGAACCTACAAGATCAGTTGGACGCCGGGCGATGACACACCTGTTGATGTCAGCGTGACCACGTCGCGCGATGGCTCCGGCGGCGTGCTGATCGGCGACGACCTGGCGGCTCCCGATTTCACCTGGACACCGGACGGGGGCGAGCCTGAGCGGCGCTATTTCATTGTCCAGCCGCAAGGCGGCGAGCCGGTCATGGCCGCAACCCGCGTGCTGCCGCTCGAAGG
>CAYPQD010000028.1:19234-29752 GCA_964412785.1 uncultured Hyphomonadaceae bacterium | reverse complement strand
ATAAGGCCATCGACGGCCGTCCGGTTGCCGGTTCAGGGCCTTGGCGTCCGGCTCAGCGCCGGTTCCACCAGCCGCGACGCTTGGGCCGCCCGGCGTCGTCGGCGCCGATCAGCACAGGTTCGCGCACTGGCTCGGGCTCGGGTTCGGGCTCTTCCGCTTCGGCTGTGCCGCTGCCAGCGATGTCAGGTGCGGGGTCTGAAGCGTCGCTGGTCTGCGCTGGCTCCGGCTCCGGCTCCGCTTCGACATCGGAGGTCTCCGCAGCAATATCGGACCCCTCAGCGCCGGCCGGGGGCAGGGCTTCGTGATCGGTCTCCAGCATCGGCTCCGGTTCCGTTTCGCGGGTCGCGGCAGCCGGCGGCGCCGGTGGTTCCGCATCGGCGGCAAACGCCTCGCTGCGGTGCGGCTCAGCCGGCCCGTCTGCCATGGCCGGGTCCGATTCGCCTGACCCGTCTGCCGCCCCGTCCTCGCTCTTGCGGCGGCGTCTCGGACGCCGGCGGCGGCTGCTGCGTGATGGGCTTGCCTCTTCCGCCTCCGCGACCGGCGCATCCTGCGCGCCTGCGTCAGCCTCTGCGTCCGGCGTCGTCGCGATGGACGCGGTTTCGGCCGCAACAGTGTCCTGCGCGGCTTCCAGCAATTCGCCCGGCGTCACCGACAGGCCGTCGAGATAGGCGCCGCCATCGACGGGCACGAGGTTGGCCGGCGGCTTTTGCGTGGCAGGGGCAGGGCTCGCAGCCTCTGCGGCGACGGCCTCTTCGCCCGCGCTTTCCTCGTCGCGATCAGCCTCGGTTGCCTCGGCGCCTTCCGGCCTTGCAGCGGGTGACTTGCGACGGCGCCGGCCGCCGCGGCGTCCGCGACGACGGCGTTTGCGGCTGGAATCGCTGTCCTCCTCGCCATCGCTATCGCCCTCGATATCGGCCTCGCCGGTGAGCGCCTCGGCCATATCTTCCTCGTCGCCCTCATCCTCATCATCCGCGTCATCGGCATCAATTATGGCGAGCGCGTCGCTGGTGTCCTCCTCGACGCTGCGCCGACGTGGGCTGCGCTTGGGCTGGACTGGCGCGTCGGGATCGCGCTCGACCGACATGTTGAACTCGCCCGGCAAAAGGCTGGCCACAGAGGAGACCGTGATGGTCATGGCGTTGGTCGCCTCGATCTCGGAGATCGACTCGCGCTTGTGATTGAACAGGTACAGTGCGACCTCTGTCGGCGCCTCGAGCGTGACCGACTTCAGTCCGCCGCCGCCAGCCCGTGCCTCGATCGCGCGGACCAGTTGCAGGGCCGCTGACGGCACCGAGCGGACCCGGCCAGTGCCATGACAGGCCTCGCAGGGGTCTGAGGTCGCCTGCAGGACGCCGGCCCTGCGGCGCTGGCGGGAGATTTCCATCAGGCCGAACTGCGAGATCCGGCCCGCCTGCACCCGCGCCCGGTCGATCTTGAGGCAGTCCTTGAGCCTCTTCTCGACGGCGCGATTGTTCTTCGGTTCGTCCATGTCGATGAAGTCGATGACGACAAGGCCGGCGAGATCGCGCAGGCGCATCTGGCGGCAGGCCTCCTCGGCGGCCTCCATATTGGTGCGCAGCGCCGTCTGCTCGATATTGCGCGCCTTGGTTGCCTTGCCGGAGTTGACGTCGATCGCGACCAGGGCTTCGGTCTGGTTAATGACGAGGTAACCGCCGGACTTCAGAGGCACGGTCGGCGAGTAGATCGAATCGAGCTGCGCCTCCACGTCCCAGTCGACGAACAAAGGCAACGGGTCCTTCCACTGCTTGACCCGCCGCGCATGGCTCGGCATCAGCAGCCGGGCGAGGTCCTTGGCTTCCTTGTAGGCCGCCTCGCCCTCGATCAGCACTTCCTCGACATCCTTGTCGAACATGTCCCGGATGGCCCGGTGGACCAGCCCGCCCTCCTGGTTGATCAGGCAGGGGGCCATCGAGGTCAGCGTCGTCTCGCGGATCTGGCTCCACAGCTTGAGCAGGTAGTCATAGTCCCGCTTGATCTCCGTCTTGGTGCGCTTGGCGCCGGCGGTGCGCACGATCAGACCCATGCCGTCGGGCACGTTCAGCTCCGACATCACCTTCTTCAGGCGCTTGCGGTCGGTGCCATTGGGAATCTTGCGCGAGATGCCGCCGCCGGAGGGGGTGTTTGGCATCAGTACGGAATAGCGCCCGGCCAGAGAGAGATAAGTGGTCAGCGCCGCACCCTTGTTGCCGCGCTCTTCCTTGACCACCTGCACCAGCATCACCTGGCGGCGCCGGATGACCTCCTGTATCTTGTACTTCTTCAGCTGGCTGTAGCCGATTTTCGGCTTCGAGGCAGCGATCGTCGTCTCGCCATCCTCATCGTCATCCTCCTCTGCGCCGGAATCGTCGCCAGCTGTCGCGGCGTTCTCCTCATCTTCGTCCTCGTCGTCATCCTCGGCCGCCTCGGCTGCAGCGGCCGCAGCCTCCTTCAGAAGGGCGTCGCGGTCAGCCTGGGGCAGCTGGTAATAGTCGGGATGGATCTCGGAGAAGGCGAGAAAGCCATGGCGGTTGCCGCCATATTCGACAAAGGCCGCCTGCAGCGAGGGTTCGACCCGTGTCACCTTAGCCAGGTAGATGTTGCCTCGAAGCTGTTCGCGGCCGGCTGTCTCGAAGTCGAAATCCTCAACCTGGCTGTTGGACACTACGGCAACCCGGGTCTCTTCCGGGTGGACCGCATCGATCAGCATGCGTTTGTTCATGGCGGGGAACCTTGTGGGCCGGCCGCGCGAGAGGGGAAGCCGAGCCTCCTCCCTGCAGGTTCGCGCCGGCTATGGTGTGCAGGGGTGGAGCAAGGCGGCCTGCGATCGCCGCATCGGGACTCGCGAGGGATCTTTGCATGACCTGGCCGGCTCCGGCTGTTTCTTGTCTTGTCTTCCGCCGTCCGGGCAACGGGCGTCCGCCGGTCCGGCGTCATCGCTCCGTGCAGGGAGGGAAATCCAGTCGCGACGATAGTTTTATCGCAACTTTGATACTTGCCCTATCCGGGACGGTTTGGGAAGCCCCTGAATTGCGCAAATGTCTGAACGCGGGACCGGGGCTGTGTTCACCTTGCAATACATCACAGGTTAAGGTTGCCTCTGGCAAACCTATCGCGTTCCCTTATTCCACAGCCATGATGCCAGTCTGACCCGATGCCGACCTGCCTGAGCCTGTCCTGCCGTCCCGAACGGGCCGTCCTTGCGCTCCTCCTGCTTGCCCTGGCGCTTCTGGCTGCGCAGCCTGCCCGCGCCGATGTCCTGTCGGTGCGGATCGCCGGCAATGGCGATCCCTCTCGGGTCACCGTCTGGCTGAGCGCGCCTGTCGCAGCGGAGGCCTTCCAGGCGGTCTCTGCAACCGGCGCCCCGCAGGTGCGCCTGCACCTGCCGAGCGCGCGCACAGCCGTTGAGGAGGTCCTGGTGCCTGAGGGGACGGGTGTGCGCCGTGTCCATGCCGATGCCGCCGGCCTCGTGTTCGAGCTCGAACGGCCGATGATGATCGTGCGCCAGCTCACCCTGCCGCCAGCAGGTACGGAAAAGCGCGACCGGGTGATTGTCGACCTTTCGGCCGTGGCGCCTGCCCGCTTTGCCGCAGCGGTGGCCCGCGATTCCGGCCCGCTGGCCCGTCGGATGGAGGCCGCCCGCACCGCGCCGGCCAGCCCGGTGCCCGTCGCCGCAAGCGCAGAGAATGCGCCAGCGACACTCACGGCCTTTCCGCTGCATCCTGTCAGCGAGGCGCGCTACACCCTTGTCATCGATCCGGGCCATGGCGGGCGTGATCCCGGCGCAATTTCCGCGTCCGGGCGCGAGGAGGCCGATGTGGTGCTTGCAGCGGCAAAGACCCTGAAGGCCCTGCTGGAGGCCGATACGCGCTATGAGGTGCGCCTGACGCGCGCGGAGGATACCTTCATCGAGCTGGAAGATCGCGTCTCGAAGGCCCGGGCCTGGGGCGCTGACCTCTTCATCTCGCTGCATGCCGACGCGGCCGGCTCGCCGGACGTGCGCGGCGCCTCTGTCTACACCCTGTCGGCGCGGGGCGAGCGCCGTGTCGACCGCGAGGCGGCCCGCCATGACTGGCACATGCCGATCGAGGATGGCACCAGCGCGGATGTCTCGCTGATCCTCGCCGACCTGATTAAGCGCGAGACCAAGACGCGTTCGGGCGAATTCGCTGCGCTGCTTATCCCCGAGTTGGCGGCAGCCGGGCCAGTCCTGCGCAACACCCACCGTAATGCAGGCTTCTTCGTCCTGCTGGCGCCTGACGTGCCCGCTGTGCTGCTGGAGATCGGCTTCCTGACAAACCCCGACGACGACCGCCGCCTCGCCTCCGAGGCGGGCCGGCGCGCCGCAATGGAGGCGGTCGCGCGGGCGATCAATCGATATTTCGACCAGCAGGACCTGCGCCTCGCCGCCAATTGAGCGTGTCGGGCAGGGAACGTGAGCTTGCGCCCTTTTATCGCGCCGGGTGAGGCCTTACTGTCGGCGAAGAGGTGTGTGATTCCGCGCGCCAGCCCTGTTGGAACTCTACGGGATCGGAACCGGCATGACCGACGCTGCGCAAGCCAGGAAACGGCGATTCTTCACATGGACTTTGTTGCGGCGGCTCCTGATCGTCGCGTGCATCCTTGCTGTGGTCGGGCTGATCGTCATCTGGGCGGTGGTCGCGGCCCTGTCGCGCGACCTGCCGACGCTGGCCCGCCTTGAGGCTTATGAACCCAAGATCACGTCCCGTGTTCATGCCGGCGACGGCACATTGATCCAGGAATTCGCCGAGGAGAACCGGGTGTTCGTGCCCTATGACGCGATCCCCGAGCACGTGGTCCAGGCCTTCGTGTCCGCAGAGGACAAGAAATTCTTCCGCCATGGCGGCCTTGACCTGGTCGGCATGGTCCGCGGGGCAGTGAACAGCGCCCGCAACAAGATCAGCGGCGAGGGCGGGCTGCAGGGCGGCTCCACCATCACCCAGCAGGTCGCCAAGAACATGCTTCTGACGCGCGACCAGACGATCGTGCGCAAGATCAAGGAAGCGGTCCTGTCGCGGCGGATGGAGAGCGCTTTCACCAAGGCCCATATCATCGAGCTGTATCTCAACGAGATATATCTCGGCTATCGCTCCTATGGCGTCGGCTCTGCGGCGCTCAACTATTTCGACAAGTCCCTGCCGGAACTCTCCCTGTCTGAGGCCGCCGTCCTGGCCTCGCTCGCCAAGGCGCCGAGTGCGGTCAATCCCTACCGCCGGCCGGAACGCCTGATCGCGCGGCGTGACTATGTCCTCCAGCGGATGTTCGAGGATGGCTACATCACCCGCGAGCAGCTGGAGGAAGCGGTCGCCGAACCGCTGACCACCAAGCGCCGCCTGCGCGGGCAGGCCTATGCCGCCGCGACCTATTTCGTGCAGGAGCTGCGCAAGGAACTGATCGACCAGTATGGCGAGGAGACCCTTCAGCAGGGCGGCCTGTCGGTCCGCTCCACCATCGATACCCGGCTCCAGCTCCACGCCCAGGAAGCCCTGCAGGCGGGGCTGGAGGCCTATGACCGCCGACATGCCTATCGCGGCCCGCTGACCCGCCTGCCACTCGACGGGCAGGCGGTGGAGGCCCTGTCCGGGGTCGAGCTGCCGGGCGGCTACGGCACCTGGGAACCGGCACTCGTTACCGAGTTGCGCGAGGACGGGTCCGCCCGCCTGAGACTTCCGGACAATTCCGAGATCGGCCTGCCAGTGGAGGACGTGGCGTGGGCGGCGAAGACCTATGTGCGCCCCGAAGGCGGCAAGGGACTGACGCCCGGCGATGTCATCCTGGCGGAAGTCACCCGCCAGCTCCTCAACCCGGGGGAGACCCAGAACCCCGAGATCGAGCAGGCCGGGCTCGGGGAGGATGGCGAACCAGCCACCTCACCGCAGATGGAACCGCTGCTGGTACCCGTAGGCGAGGCGATCCTGCGTCAGGTGCCCGAGGTCGAAGGTGCCCTGATCGCGCTCGATCCCCACACGGGGCGGGTGCTCGCGCTGGTCGGGGGCTATTCCTTTTTCAAGAGCCCGTTCAACCGCGTCACCCAGGCCCGGCGTCAGCCCGGATCCAGCTTCAAGCCCTTCGTCTACGCCGCGGCCCTCGAGCATGGCTACACCCCGGCGAGCAAGGTGCTGGATGCGCCCTTTGTCGAGTTCGACGTCTCGTCCAATGATTTCTGGTCGCCGGGCAATTATTCGGAGGGCGAGTTCTACGGCCTGTCCACCATGCGCCTCGGCCTTGAGAAGTCGCGCAACCTGATGACGGTGCGCATGGCCCAGGAGATCGGCATGGAGGCCGTCGCCGACCTGTCGCGCCGCGTCGGCATCTATGAGCGCCTCGATCCCTACCTCTCCATGTCGCTGGGCGCAGGGGAAACCTCCCTGTGGAACCTCGCCCGGGCCTATGCTGCCCTTGCCAATGGCGGCCGCGAGGTCACACCGACCCTGCTCGACCGGGTGCAGGACCGGTATGGTCGCACGCTCTACCGCCATGACCAGCGCGCCTGCGAGGGCTGCACGCAGGAGGCGTGGGATGGCGTTGGTCCGCCCGCGCTTGAAGACACCCGCGCCCAGGTGCTCGACCCGATTGTCGCCTATCAGGTCGTCCACATGCTGGAGGGCGTGGTCGAGCGTGGCACCGGACGGCGCGCCCTGCGCGTCGGCAAGCCACTTGCCGGCAAGACCGGCACCACCAATGATTTCAAGGACGCCCTGTTCTTCGGCTTCTCGCCCGATCTCGTGGTTGGCGTCTGGGTCGGTTTCGATCAGCCGAAATCTCTCGGTTATGGAGAGGCCGGCGGTTCGGTGGCCGCACCGATCTTCACCGATTTCATGGAGAAGGCCCTCGCCGACGAGCCGGCGCTGCCCTTCCGTATCCCGCCGGGCGTGCGGCTCGTGCGGATTGACGCGCGCACCGGCGAACTGCCGGGTCCGGGAACCGTCGTGGTGATCGACGAGGCGTTCCGTCCCGGCACAGAACCCGGCCGCGCCTTCGAGGAGGATGAGGAATTCGCGATCTTCGGCGAGGCCAGCGCGAACGGAACGCGGCCAGTTGCCAGCGAGACCGGCGAGGGAGAATCAGGCGAGACGGTGCCCCAGCCAGCCGGGGAGGTGACCCAGGATAACCTCGGCGACACCTGGTAGACGCATCCGCCCGTCAGCGGCGCCTTGACGTGCGCCCATGCGCCCGCCACCTCCCAGCCTGCCGAACTGCAAGCAAACCAGGAAAGAGGGATCAGCCCCATGGCCGATATCAGACGCCTGTCCGACGAGATCATCCAGTCCACCGCCCTGCTACGGAGGCGTCTTTGACTGGGATAACGCGACCAAACGCCTTGATGAACTGAACGCGCTGGCGGAGCGTCCGGACTTCTGGGACGACCCGGTCGAAGCGCGGGGCCTGTTGCGCGAACGCCAAAAGCTTTCCGACGGCATCGCCACCGTCGAGACCCTTGAGGCCGAGGCCACCGACGCAGCGGAACTCGCAGAGCTTTCGATTGGCGATCCGGACATGCTGGAAGAGATCCAGCGCGGCCTGGAAAAGGCGAAGGCGCGCGCGGCACGGGCGGAACTGGAGGCGCTCCTGTCCGGCGAGGCGGATGCCAACGACACCTATCTGCAGATCAATGCTGGCGAGGGCGGAACAGAGAGCCAGGACTGGGCGGGCATGCTGCGGCGGATGTATGCGCGCTGGGCCGAGGCCCATGGCTACAAGGTCGAGGAGATCGACGAGCGCGAGGGCGAGGAGGCCGGCATCAAGTCGGCGACCCTGCTGGTGCGCGGCGAGAACGCCTTCGGCTGGCTGAAGAGCGAGAGCGGCGTCCACCGGCTGGTGCGCATCTCGCCCTTCGATTCCAGCGCGCGGCGACACACATCCTTCGCCTCCGTCTGGGTCTATCCGGTGGTCGACGACACCATCGAGATCGAGATCAATCCCTCCGATGTGAGGGTCGACACCTACCGTGCCTCCGGCAAGGGCGGCCAGCATGTCAACAAGACCGATTCGGCGGTCCGCCTTACCCATACACCGACCGCCATAGCGGTCGCTTGCCAGTCTGAACGGTCGCAGCACCAGAACCGGGAACGCGCGTGGGCGATGCTGCGCTCACGGCTTTACGAGCTGGAATTGCAGAAGCGGGAGGCCCTGCAGCAGGCCACCCATGAGGCCAAGAGCGATATCGGCTTTGGCCATCAAATCCGCTCCTATGTCCTGCAGCCCTACCAGATGGTGAAGGACCTGCGCACCCAGGTGGAGACCTCCAACACACAGGGCGTACTCGACGGCGATCTCGACGCCTTCCTGTCGGCCGCCCTCGCCCACGCCGTCGACGGCGATGCAAGGGGGATTGCCTGACCGGTGCACGTCCCGGGGATGCACCGGAAAAGGAAAAGGGCCGTCCGTTTCCTGCGGCCGGCCATTTCTGTTTCAGGGGCTCACGCGGGCGCAGGGCCGGCGGCGCTGGTCCCGCAGCTGTGTCAGACCAGCGGGGAATTGCCCGGGGTGTCGACTGACGTGCCGGAGGCGGCGGGCTGGGTGGACGGGGTGGTCGTGCCGGAAGTGGCAGACTGGGTGGACGGGGTCGTCGTGGCGGGGCCGGGGTCCGCCGGGCGGGCCGGCTCGGCGACCGCAGCACTTGCGCCAGCGGAGGTATAGGCCCCCCTCGGCGCACTGTCCTTCAGCGGGTCATTGGCGTGTTTCACCTGGCCTTCGAACACCGCATTGGCCTGGATCGACAGGGAGGAATGGACAATGTCACCTTCCACCTTGGCGCCGGTTTCCAGCTCAACCTTGCGGGCGCGGATCGAGCCGCGGATGGTGCCCTTGACGCGCACCAGCTCCGCCTTGACCTCGCCGGTGATGACGCCGGAGGAGCCGATCGTGATGTCGGCAGCCTGCACATCGCCTTCTACTGTGCCGTCGATCTGCAGCGAGCCGTCAGACAGGACCGACCCGGTGATCGTCATGTCGGCACAGATCAGAGACGCCGCCGGACGAGCGGTCGGCTTGGCCGAGGCCGGCCGTATCGCGTCCTGGGCCGGGCTACCTGTGCCGGTCGCCGCCGTCGGGCTTTCGCCGCCCTTGTTAGTCTTGGTGAACATGTTTTCCTGCTTTCAGAAAGTCTGCGGGATCGTAGGGTTTGCCATGGAACAGGACCTCATAGTGGAGGTGAGGCCCGGTGCTGCGGCCGCTCGATCCCATGAGACCGAGCGTATCGCCAATTACCACTGTATCACCCTTCTTCGCCGAGATCGACGTCATGTGCGCATAGCGGGATTTGAACCCGTAGCCATGATCGACCTCGACCATGTTGCCATAGCCCGACCGCCGTCCCGCATAGGTCACCGAACCCGGGCCGGCTGCCGTGATCGGCGCCTTGTAGTAAGCTGCCATGTCGATGCCATTGTGCCAGGCCGGACGCTTCGTGAACGGATCGACCCGCAGGCCGTAATTGGAGGTCAGCCGCGATGGCACGCCGACAGGCTGGGCCAACGGCAACTGCTCTACAATGCTCTCATAATAGCGCGCCTCTTCCAGCCGGGCCGCGACCTGTGCCACCCGTTCGGCGAAGGCGGCGTCCTCGGGCGAGGAGAACTGGCCGGCGGTCTGCGCGGTGAACTGCACCAGCGGGCCACCCATCTCGCCATTCATTTCGATGCGGCCATGACCGACGGCAGTGAGCTTGAGCACGCCGCGGGCACGTTCGGCACGCTGTACCGCAATGTCCTCGGCATCATCGAGAAACGCTTCCTGCTCGCGCTTGAGCTGTTCGATCTGGGCACGTACGCCGACCACTTCGAGGCTGGCGGTCGCAACCGGCCGGGCGCGGCTGGTGCGCGGGTCGGCCTCGTCGATTGACGCCTTGAGGAGAAGGTCTGCATCGTCGCCGCGAAGCGCTGTCACCTCCAGATCGTCACTGCCCTCGAGCGCGCCGAGAAGGGCGACCAGGGTCTCGTGGCGCCTTTCCCAGTCGAGTGTGGCGCGCTGGTAGGCATCGGTGCGCTCCTCAAGCAGGGAGCGAGACAGTGCATCCTTGGCCCGCAATTCCTGGACCCATCGTTCCAGCTTCGCCAGTTCCCGGGTATCGGCTGAGCCATAGGACGTGCTGCCGAGGCCGAGAATGTACGTGCCGGTGGCAAACACCGTCCAGCAGGCGACCGCCGAGGCTCCGGCCGCGAGCATCGCCTGCTGCCAGGGCGACACCGATATGTAATGAACGGTGCCCCCACTTCGATGATAGATTTGTCTTTCGGGGAAAACTCGATCGAATACGGCCTGGGCCTTCATACTCAACTTCACCATTACTGCCGCCCGTCGGTTGGTGCTCGTACTAAAGTCCAGCGTAGCGCCCTTGCTGAACCTTCCCTGACCCCACAGTGTTGTAACCCTATTCCCCGGTCCGGTGAAACCCCTTTGCAACACGTTTCAGGAGAATTTTCGCCCCAGTGGATTAATCCCGGATTAAGAAACAGAAAGGGTCTCGCTGGGGGCGGGTTGGTATGCCGCTTCTGCAAG
>CAYPQD010000028.1:12477-19134 GCA_964412785.1 uncultured Hyphomonadaceae bacterium | reverse complement strand
GCTTCTGCAAGAAGCCTTGCAAGAACGGGACCCATTACAGGGACTTAACCGCTTCAAGAAGTGCGGCGGCATGGCCCCTGACCGTCACCTTCGGCCAGAGCCTGGCAATCCGGCCTGCCTGATCGATCAGCATCGTTGCGCGCTGCACGCCCATAAAGGACTTGCCGTACATTTTCTTTTCCACCCACACGCCATAGGCCTCGCAGACGCGACCGTCCTCGTCGCTCGCCAGCTCGACGGTCAGGCCCTCCTTGTCGCGGAACGTCTCGTGCCGACTGACCGGGTCGCGCGACACCCCGAGAACGGCCGCGCCGGCCGCAGTGAACTCAGCCAACAGGCCGGAGAAGTCCCGCGCCTCGGTCGTGCAGCCGGGGGTCAGGTCCTTCGGGTAGAAATAGAGCACCAGGGGCGCCCCGCGAAATGCCGCCAGCGTGACCGTGCGTCCCGCCGTCGTCGGCATCTTGAAGTCTGGCGCGTCATGCCCTTCTGCGAGTTTGTCGCTCATTCACAGTTCCTTCTCTCTGCACCATCGCAGGCTTGGGTTAAGATCGCGCTCAGCCCCACTTTTCCAAGGGCTGCGTCGCCCGGGAGCGGACCCCTTGAAACATCAGACCGCCGCCGTGATCCTCCTTGAAATCCTCGGCGGTTTCCTTCTCCTGGTCCTGCTCGGGTTCGGCCTGCTGGCCTTGCGCCTCACCGAGGGGCCGCTGGAACTCACCGCGCTGAAGGATGACATTGAACGAGCCCTCGCCAGCGCGCGCGATGGCCGGACGGTCCGGCTTGAGCGGGTGCAGCTGGAGTGGGTGCCGGAGCTGCGCCGGGTCGAGGTCACCGCATCGGGGGTGCGCTGGTTCGACCGCGCCGGCAGCGTCGCCGCGCAGGCGCGCGCTGCCCGGGTCGACCTTGATGCCTCCTCACTGTTCCTCGGCCGGGTCGAGGTGGTCGGCATCGACCTGGAGAAGGGCCATCTCGATATCGCCCAGTTGACCCCGGACACCTGGAGCATTGGTGGCGACCCGCTGCCGCCCATCCCGGCGGGGACACTGCCGCAGACGCCTGCGGAATGGATCGATACGACCGACGGCGTCGCCCGGGCACTGCTCGGTCGGGGTGAGGATGTGATCGCCAATGTCGGCCTGCAAGTTGTCACCTTCCGCGATTTCGAGATTGCGGTGCAGCTCCTGACCGGAGAACGGCTGGCGGTGCTCGCAGAGGCGAGCGGCGGCGTCGCCCGTGAGGCCGGCGACCTCGCAGTTGAGGTGCGCGGCGAGGGCCTCGGGCCAGTGGACGGCCAGCTGGCGCTCACGCTCGCGACGTCCGGCAATTTCACCGAGGCGCGTCTTGCCGCGTCGCTGGCCGGCACCTCGCTCGCCACCGCCCTGTCCTCGCTCAGCCTGCCCGTGGCCTGGGCCGGCCCGGGCGGTGAGGCGGCCCTGTCGGTCGATCTCGGCGCCGGCCGGGATGACGGCCTTACCGCCCTGTCTGTTGCGGCCGCGGTCGAGACCGGCGCGCTCGGCCTCGGCGCGCTTGATCTCAGCCTCCGGCAGGTCAGTCTCACCGCCGGCTACGACCCGGCAAGCGACCAGCTGGACATCAGCCTCGCCGCCGGCCGGGCCGGCCCGGCGTCGGGTGGCTTCGACGCGGTGGTGCGCGATGTCGTGCGCGCAAGCGGGCCGCGGCCCTTTTCCCTCACCGCGCCGTCCCTGCGCCTCGACCTGCGCCCGGTGTTTCCGCAGGCCTGGTCCCTGTCGGCCCTGTCGGTGGATGGCCGGCTGGACTGGACCCGCCGGGGGATCGACCTCACCCGGCTGGAGACGCAGGTGTTCGGGGCCCGGTTGCGCGGCGAGGGCACGCTGGCCCTTGCACCCGGCGCGGCGCCGGGCGAGCTGCCGTTCACCGCAGACCTTGCCGCCTCGGTGACCGGCCCCCTGGCGCCCGGCGAATTGCTGCAGTTCTGGCCGGTCCACCTCGGCGCCGGGGCCCGGCGCTTCGTCGAGCAGAGGATCGAGCAGGCGACCCTCACCGAGGCCACCGCGATTGTCGCCCTGCGACCCGACAGCCTTGCCGCCGGCCACCTGCCGGACGAGGCGCTCGATGTCCGGTTTTCCGCCCGCGATGTGACCGTGCGCTTCCTCTCCGATGTGCCACCGGTGAGCGATGGCGTTGGCACCGGCCGGCTGCGCGGAAACAGCTTCCGGGTCGACGTCGCCGGCGGCCGGCTTGCAGACTGGTCGGTAAGCGAGGGCGTGGTCGATTTTCCCAAACTCAACCCCAGGGGCGAGGATTTCCGTGTGTTCATCCGCGGCAGCGGCCCGGCCCGGAGCCTGCTGCAGGTTGCCTCACGCTCCCGCCTGCAGCTTCAGGCAACAACCGGCTTTGACCCCGAGCGGGTCAGCGGACATGGCGAGATGCAGTTCGAGATGGTCCGACCTGCCCTCGACCGGGTCGCCTATGAGGATGTCCGCTTCACCGCCGAGGGGACAGTGGAAGCGGGCGGCGTCACCGACCTGTTTCTTGGCGAGGACTTGACCGAAAGCCGAGCTAGGGTGCGCCTCGAGCCGGCTGGCATCACCATCGAGGGCGCCGGCACGCTTGGCCCCTCAGCGGTGCGCTATTCCTGGCGCGAGGGCTTTGACGACGGCGACCGACCGTCCAGGATCGGTGCGCAGACCGTGCTCACCCCGGACGTGCTCAACCGGTTCGGCCTGCCCGGCCGCGCCTATCTTTCAGGCGAAATCCCGGTCTCGGTCGAGGCGCTCGCCCGCGGCGCGGATGTGGTCGAGGCGCAGGTCGATCTCGACCTGACGCCGGCGCGGCTGGACATAGCCGAGATCGGCTGGCTCAAACCGGCCGGGGATGCAGCCCGGGCTGCCGTCTCCTACCGCGTCGACGAGGACGTGCAGCGGGCCGCAATCGACCTCGATGCGGGCAGCCTGGTGCTCGACGGCACGCTCCTTCTTGGGGCGGGCAACCGGCTGATCGCCCTCGACATGGATCGGGCCTATTTGCGCGGGCGGGCCGAAGTGAAGGGACAGCTCACCCGGGCAGCGGACGAGGCGATCACGGTGACCCTGGACGGTGACTATCTCGACCTCAGCGGCCTCTTGCCGGATCTGGGCAGCCTCGGCGCCAGGTCACAGAAGACCGGGCTGGCGGTGCCGCTGAGGGGCGATGCGCAACTGGTGCGCCTGCGTCTCGACGATGGGCTCGACATTACCGGCGCGCGGATCAGCGCGCTCGCCGAGCCTGATGGCCTCTCGCGTTTCGATGCCGGGGGAGCGCTCAATGGCAAGCCGATTGCCGCCCGACTGCGCCGGCTCGACGCGGGCACCGAGCTGTCGCTCACAGCCACGGATGCTGGCGCGCTGCTGGCCAGCCTTGTCGGGCTGCAAGGGCTTTCCGGTGGCACGATCGACCTGTCCGGCACCCTCGCCTCCGGTGGCGAGGGTTCGGCCCTGAGCCTGCGGATCACCGACACCCGCCTGACCGACGCGCCCTTCCTGACCCAGATCCTGTCGCTCGCCTCGCTGCGCGGGCTTGCCGACACCCTTGGCGGCGATGGCATCCTGTTCTCTGAAATCCTTGTGCCGATCCGGTTCGCCAGCGGCCGGCTGGTGGTTGAGGGCGGGCGGGCGTCCGGCCCGGCGCTTGGCCTTACCGCCAATGGCTGGTTTGCACCCGAAACGGGTCGTCTCGATATTTCCGGCGTCCTCGTGCCGAGCTTCGGTGTCAACTCAGCCCTCGGCGGCATCCCGATCATCGGTGACCTGATGGTCGGGCGCGAAGGCGAGGGCATCTTCTCGCTGGCCTATGGCGTGCAGGGCAGCCTTGACAAGGCGCTGGTTTCGGTGAACCCGCTTTCGGCAGTCACCCCCGGCGTGCTCCGCCGGATCTTCGAGAACCCGGCCGAAACCGACCTGACGGTGACCGGGACGGAGTAGGACCACCGCGTGGTTGTCACCGGCCCGCACGCCCGCTAGCCTCCGGCGAGGAGCACGCAGACAGGTAGCGAGAGACCGGGACGTGCAGAACTGGGCAAGACTCACAGGTGCTCTGGAAACGGCGCTGACGCTGGACCGCGCGGCCGCAGACGCCTTCCTCGACAAGACCTTCGAGGCCGGTGACACGCTCGACCTTGCCCGCCGCCTGATGGCCCGCGCGTGCTCGGGCGACCACTTCATGCGGACCGCAACGGACTGGACAGCAGACGCAGAGCCGGCGGATGACGTGGCGCCGAGCCTGCCCGCCGGAATGCGGATCGGCGTCTGGGCCATCGATGCCCTGATCGGGCGCGGCGGCATGGGCGAGGTCTACCGTGCCCACCGGGCCGATGGACTGTTTGAGCAGACTGTGGCGCTGAAGCTGATCCATGGCGAAGGTGGCCATCGGGCGGAGCGCTTTGCCAATGAGCGGCGCCGGCTCGCGCAGATGCAGCACCCGGGCATTGCCGGCATTCTTGACGGCGGTAACGCGCCAGACGGGCGGGCCTACATGGTGATGGAATTTGTCGACGGCACGCCGATCGACCGCCATGCCGCTGAGGCCGGGCTGGGCCGGGCCGGCGTGCTGGCGCTGTTTTCGGAGCTTTGCAGCGCGGTCGCTCATGCCCATGGCCGCCTCGTCCTGCACCGCGACATCAAGCCGGGCAATGTGCTTGTCGACCGGTCGGGCGCGGTCCGGCTCATCGATTTCGGCATCGCCTCCGGTACCGACGGGGACGATCCGTTCGGCCCGGCGCTGACCCTCGCCTCGGCCGCGCCGGAGCAATTGCGCGGCGAGCCGGTCACCGTGCAGACCGACATCTTCGCCCTCGGCGTGCTGGCCCACCGCCTGCTCACCGGCCGCCAACCGGAGCGGCGCGCCGATGGCGGCATGACCATTGACCGTGTGCACCTGTCGGATGCCGACCTCGCAGCGATCCTTGACCGGGCGATGGCGGTCCGGCTGGAGGCGCGCTATGCGTCCGTCGATGCCCTGAGCGAGGATGTCCGCGCCTGGCTTGGCCACTGGCCGGTCGCCGCGCGCGGTGGCGGGCGGGCCTATCGTATTGCCCGCTTCTTACGGCGCTACCCGCTGGCCAGCGCGTTCGGCAGCCTCGCGCTTGCCGCCCTGATTATCGGGCTCGCTGTCAGCCTGAAATTTGCAAGTGACAGCCGGCGCGAGGCAGCCCGCGCCAATGCGGAGCTCATGCGCGCTGAGTTCTTCCTGCAGGAAACGGCCTTTTCGGCCCGGCTCGCCATTACCTCACAGGACCTGCTCTTGCGCCTGTTCGATGGTGAGGCGGCCGAGGAGCGCCAGCGCACCCTGCTCTTGCAGTACTGGGAGGGCGTTTGGGCGGCGCGGGAGGACGACCCGGAGGCCGCCGCATTGGCCGGAATCGCCATCGGCAACCATTTCTCGATCCGCGGTGATGACGTGACCGCCCGGGCCGTCCTGGAGCCGGTGATCGAGGCAGGCCTCGGCTCCGATTTTGCGCGGCGCGCGGCGAATGTGGTCGGCGGGTATGTCCATGCCTCCCTCGGCGAGGACGCGCGCGCCGCCAATCTCCTGCGCCAGGCCGAACGCGACTTTGCCGCCAGCTACAGCGCCCATTCCTACGAACATGCGGCAGCGGCGGCCTGGCTGGCGCGGACCTCGCGCGATCAGGCGGACATTGACCATGCGATCGCCGTCAGCCAGCGCCTTCTGGACAGCGCAGACAGCGTCGAGCACAAGAATGCTGCGCTCAATTACCTCAGCGCGATGCACCGGCTCGCCGGCGATCTGGACGGCGGCTATCAGGCCGCGCGCCAGGTCTATGAACTGTACGCGCCGGGGCAGCTCGGCTCGGCGGAGAACAGCGGCGTCTACAGCGTAACGCTGGCCGGATTTGAACTCTACCATCGCGGCGACCTGGACGCCGCCGATGCGCTGGTCGCGGAAGTGCTGGCCGCCAGCGGGCGCGACTACCCGGTCAATCTGCAGACCGGCCGGGCCCACCTGATCGCCGGCGATGCCGCCCTCATGCGCGGCGAGCCGGCGGGCGCGCAGGCGCATCTCGATCAGGCGCTGATCCTGCTTGAGCGGTTCGCCGGCACCGACCAGCGCGGCTATGTCCACGCGCGCTTCAGCCTCGCTGAGTCCCATGCCGCGCTTGGCGAAAAGGAGGCGGCGAAGGCCCTCCTTGACGCTGTGACAGCGGCCCTTCCTGAGGGCGAGCATGCGGGGATTTATCGCGACCGCGCGGTGCTGAGCGCTGCAATCCTCGCCGTCCACGCCGACGGCGCTGAGGCCGGCCGGTTGGTCCTTGACGCTGCGCCGCCAGACCCGGACCGCCTGGCGCGGGAGCTGGAACTCGCCGGCAAGCTGAAGCAGCTCGCCGCCCTCGGCATCCCTGTCGCCATGCCCTGACCGCGGCCATGGCGAGGCTCAGATGGATGGCCGGAAGGGCGCAGCAGATCAGGGTGCCGGCCGAGGTGAACAGCGACAGCGTCGCTGGCAGGCGCCGATACAGGACGCCGCGACGATCGGTGCGCTCTGACGGACCTCCGGGTCGAAGCCGAGGTCGAGGGCGCGCACCGTACAGGAGGTGAACCAGCGCCGCGCCCGCCAGCCCCGGCAGCTTGCCGACCCTGGTGGCGATCAGCACGTCATCGCGCCGCCGGCGCCGCTTCGTCC
>CAYPQD010000028.1:0-12377 GCA_964412785.1 uncultured Hyphomonadaceae bacterium | reverse complement strand
TTGCCGACCCTGGTGGCGATCAGCACGTCATCGCGCCGCCGGCGCCGCTTCGTCCCAATCTGCATGGATCCAAATCTACTCCGTTGCAGCGTGACGGCGCGTCGTCGCCCCATGGGCCGTAGCCGCGGATGCGTCCTCATCCGCGCAGGCTGGTCTAGGCCTGTCAACGCGGCAGGGTAGACATTGGCGATGTCGATCATGGTCCCGCCCGCCTCGATGACGCGCTCCAGAACGGCATGGCCTGTCTCGCCGCTGGCCGTCCAGCCGAGGACATTGCCGCCGAACACCAGCGCCGGCGGTCAGACCGCCTTGACCAGGGCGTGACGTTTCTTGCCGGCGGAGAGCTTGGCCGTGCCATCCTCATCCAGGTCGGCGAGCCGCAGTAGCGCGCCGTCATCACTGACCGTCTCGTCATTCAGCTTGGCCGCGCCCTGCTTGATCAGGCGCCGCGCCTCGCCATTGGTCTTCGTCAGCCCCGCCGCGGTGAAGGCCGCGGCCACCAGCACGCCCGCTTCCAGGTCGGCGCGCGCGATCTCCGCGGTCGGCAGCGCCTCGGCCGACGCGCCGGCGCCGAACACGGCCGCGGCGGCCTCACGGGCGGCGCGGGCTGCGGCCTCGCCATGCAGCAAGTGGGTCGCTGCATCGGCCAGTGCGATCTTGGCGTCATTGATCTCGGCCCCGCCGAGTGCATCCAGCCGGGCGATCTCGTCCAGCGGCAGGTCGGTGAAGAGTTTCAGGAACCGACCGACATCGGCGTCCTCGGTATTGCGCCAGAACTGCCAGTACTCGTACGGGCTGCGCTTGTCGGCATTGAGCCAGACCGCGCCATCGGCGGTCTTGCCCATCTTGCCGCCGGATGCGGTGGTGATCAGCGGGCAGGTCAGCCCGAATGCCGCGCCGCCATCGGCCTTGTGGATGAGGTCCGTCCCGGCGACGATATTGCCCCACTGATCCGAGCCGCCCATCTGCAGGGCGCAGCCATGCCGGCGGTGGAGTTCGAGGAAATCATAGGCCTGCAACAGCACGTAGTTGAATTCCAGGAAGGTATAGGGCTGCTCGGCCGCCAGCCGGCGGGCCACCGTGTCCTGCTTCACCATCGTGTTGATCGTGAAGTATTTCCCGATGTCGCGCAGGAATTCGATATAGCCAAGCGAGTCCAGCCAGTCGGCATTGTTGACGAGGAGTGCATCGCTCTCGCCCTCGCCAAAGGTGATGAAGGGCTGGAACGCCTTGCCGATACCCTCGATGTTCCGGGCGATCTCCGCCTCGGTCAGGATCGGCCGGGACTTTTCCTTGTCGGTCGGGTCACCGACCCGTGTGGTGCCGCCACCGAGCAGGATGATCGGCTTGCCGCCCGCCTGCTGCAGTCGGCGCAGCATCATGATCCCGACCAGCGAGCCGACATGCAGGCTGTTGGCGGTCGCGTCGAACCCGATATAGGCGGACGGCGCGGCCCCCTGCAGATAGGCGTCAAGTGCGCCTTCATGAGTCTGCTGTTTGACATAGCCGCGGGCATGCAGCGTGCGCAGGAACTCCGACTTGTATTCGCTCACGGGCGCCTCCAGTCTCGGGCTCAGCGTCATAGGACAAGGGAGGCGGCTTGGACAACGCTTTCGCAGGGGACGGGCCGGTCTGGGTGGCCGGCTTCATGTCCGGCACCTCGCTTGATGCGGTCGACGGAGCAATGATCCTTTCCGATGGCGCGCGTGTGGAGGCGTTCGGGCCGGCGGTGGAGCGCAAGTTCACGCCGGTCGAGCGCGGCGTGCTGAAGTCTGCTGTCGCAGCCGCCCGCGCCTGGGCCTTTGACGGACCGGAGCCGGACGCCCCCTTCCGCGCGGCCGAGCGCGTGCTCACCACAGCCCACCGCGAGGCGTTCGCTGCGCTGACGGGCGCGCCCGGTGCACCGCGACCGGTCCTCGCCGGTGTGCACGGCCAGACCGTGCTGCATCGCCGGCCGGAAGGCGAGCGCCAGGGCGCGACCCGCCAGCTCCTCGATTCTGAGGGCCTTCGCGCCGTGCTCGGCCTGCCGCTCGCCTTCGACTTCCGTTCAGCCGATGTCGCCGCCGGCGGGGAGGGCGCACCGCTGGCGCCGGCCTACCACGCTGCCCTGATGGCACGGCTCGGCCCCGGGCCGATGGCGGTGCTCAATCTCGGCGGGGTCGCCAACATCACCGCGCGGGGGGCTGATGGCCGCCTCGTCGCCTTCGATACCGGGCCGGCCAATGGCCCGATCGACGAATGGGTGGAGGGCCATGGCGCGGGCACCCATGATTCCGGCGGCCGGCTTGCGGCTGCGGGCCTGGTGAATGAGGGCCTCATCGCCCAGTTTCTCGACCATCCCTGGTTCGATGCGCCGCCGCCGAAATCGCTGGACCGTTATGACTTCAGCGCCAGCCTCGCGCGCGGCCTGTCACTGGAAGACGGCGCTGCCACCCTGACCGCGTTCAGCGCGCGGGCGGTTGCCGCCGGCCTTGCCCTGCTGCCCGAGCCGCCAGCCCGCGTCATCGCCTGCGGCGGCGGGCGCCACAACCCGGCGCTGATGGCCGCGCTCCGCGAAGCCTTGCCCTGTCCCTTGCAGAATGCGGAGGACGCCGGCTGGCGCGGCGACTCCATCGAGGCGGAGGCCTTCGCGCTCCTGGCTCTGCGAACCGCGCGCGGCCTGCCGATCTCCTGGCCGCAAACCACCGGCGTCCCGGAGCCGATGACCGGCGGCCGGGTGGTGTGGTGAGGGCGAGATCGCATCAGGACCGAGGGTGACGGAGAGCCCGGCGGCGTCGCTTTCCACCTTGCTCACCCCTCATCCCTCACCCCTCCCGCGCCCGTTCCCGCTCTTCTTCCTCTCGGCGCTGCTTCAGCGCCCGGTCGGTGCGGTGATAGTCCCAGGCGGCGAATGCGAGGACGAGGCCGAAGACGAGGACAAGCTCGATCCCGAACAGGAGGTCGGACATGGCGCATTTTTCCCCGGTAGGCCGGCGCGGCCGGGTGCCGGCGGTCAGGTCAGGCTGGCACGCTGGCGCGTCTCGGCCCGCAGGCAGATGTCGAGCATGGTGACCGCCGGGTTGAGCGGGCGGCCGGCAGCCCGGCTGGCACGGCGCTCGCTGCCGGCCGCAGCCTCGACGAGAAACCGGTTGGCGGCAAGCGGCGGCGCCTCGCGCAGGGCGGCGCCGGCCTGGTCCGGGCGGGCCAGCGCCCGGGTCAGCAGCACCAGCTTGCGGCGGTCCGCCACCACGGCGCGTCGGGTCACGCTGTCATGGCCGGCCGCGCGAATCGCCGCGCCGATCTCCGCATAGACCAGCGCTGCGGCATGGATCGCCCCACGGCAACGGCGCGGCAGGAAGACAAGCCCGCTGAGCCCGCGGGCATACAGCCGGTCCGCCTCGTCCAGCAGCCTGGCGATCACGGCGCGCACGCCCGGTTCCGGCTGCGGATCGGCCAGGAAGGCCGCTCGGTCGACGCCTTCCTCCGCCAGCCAGTCGAGCGGCAGGTAGATCCGCCCGGCCCGCGCATCCTCGCCGACATCGCGGGCAATGTTGGTGAGCTGCATGGCGGCGCCGAGATCGGTGGCACGGGCGAGGGCTGCCCGGCTGCGGGCTCCCATGATGACGGCCATCATCGCGCCGACCGTGCCCGCGACCCGGGCCGCATAGGCATGCAGGTCTTCCACTGTGGTATAGGTCCGCCCCTCAATGTCCCAGGCAAGGCCCTCGATCAGCGCGAGCGGCAGCGCCTTGGGCAGCTGCGTGGCCCGGGCGGTGACGGCAAAGGCACGATCGATGGCTGTCGGGTCCGGTGTTCCGGCATAGGCCCGCGCAAGCCGGCCGCGCAGGTTCACCAGCCCCGCTTCGCCTGCGCTATGCACGTCGATCAGGTCATCGCAGTCGCGGCAGAAGGCATACAGCGCGAAGGCGCGGGAGCGCACCTGGGCGGGAAGCAGGCGCGAGGCGGCATGAAAGCTGCGCGAACCGGTGCGGATCGTCTCGCGCAACACCCTTGCATCGCTGGGACTGAGGTGGAGGCGGGCCGGTTCAGGCAAAGGCGATGGCATCGGGCACCACTTGGTCGAGTACACGGGCAGAAGAGAGGACGCCCGGTATGCCCGCGCCCGGATGGGTGCCGGCGCCTACCAGGTAGAGGTTCCTCACCCCTTCGCTGAGATTGTGGGGCCGGAACCAGGCGCTCTGGCTGAGCAGGGGTTCAAAGCTGAAGCCGGAGCCGGCGAAGGCGCGGTAACGGGCCGCGAAGGTATCGGGCGTGAATACCAGAGAGGTGACCACATGGCGCTCCAGGTCCGGCATCAGGGTCTCCGACAGGCGCTGCGCGAGTCTTGCCCGGTAGGGCTCGGCCTGGGCCTGCCAGTCGACGTCGCCGGTGAGGTTCGGAACCGGTGACAGGACATAGAATGCATCGTGACCTTCGGGCGCCAGCGAGGGATCGATCGAGGTCGGCCGGTGCAGGTAGAGGCTGAAATCCTCCGCCAGGATGCGGCGCTTGAAGACATCGTTCAGCAGGCCCCGATAGCGCGGGCCCATCAGCTTGGTGTGGTGGCCGACAGCGTCATAGCGCCGGTTGGTGCCGAAGCACCAGACGAACAGGCCCATGGAATGGCGCGCGCGGGCAACGCGGCCCGGGCTCCAGCGGCGCGGCACCGATTTCGGCAGGAGGTCATGATAGGTAGTCGCCGAATCGGCATTGGAGACAATCACGTCGCCGGTCAGCCGGCGGCCATCCCTCAGGCGCACGCCCGTGGCGGTCTTCCCCTCCACCATGATTTCATCGACATCGGCGTTGTACACCATCTCCCCGCCCTGGCTTTCGATCAGGCCGACAAGGCCGCGCACCAGCGCACCGGTTCCGCCCATGGCAAAATGCACGCCCCAGCGCCGTTCAAGATGCGGGATCATGGAATAGACCGAACTGGCCCGGAACGGGTTGCCGCCGATCAGCAGCGGGTGGAAGCTGAAGACCACGCGCAGGCGCGGGTCGCGGATGTATTTCGAGACAACCTTGTAGACCGACAGGTGCCCGCTCTTGCGGATCAGTGCCGGTGCCACCCTAGCCATATCGCCGACGGAGGAGAAGGGCACATGCCCCAGCTCCTCGAAGGCGATCGCGCACAGGCCTTCGGCATGGCGCATGAACGCTTCATAGCCCTCCACGTCGGCGGGCGAGAAGCGGGCAACCTCCGCGCGCATGCGATCCGGGTCGCCGCAATAGGTGAAGGTCGCGCCGTCGTCGAAGCGGATGCGGTAATAGGGATCGATATGACGCAGGTCGATATCGTCGCCGAAGCGCCGCCCTGCCAGCTCCCAGAGCTGTTCGAACAGAAACGGCACTGTGATGATGGTCGGTCCGGCATCGAAGGTGAAGCCGTCCTGCTGGTATGTGTAAGCCCGTCCGCCGGGTCCGTCGAGGCGTTCCAGAACCCGGACGTGATAGCCGCGGGCGCCGAGGCGGATGGCGGCGGCCAGTCCGCCAAAGCCCGATCCGATCACGAGGGCGGTCGGGCGCGTGGGCGCCAGGTCGGTCTGAATGGCAGCATCAGGAGCGGTCAGCATGGATCGGCAGTGAACCCGGTCACGGCGCCGACCGCAAGCGCCGATCGGCCGCGGCGGGCGGTTTTTCAGCCCTCGGCCGGCGGGTCGGACAATCCGTCGCCGATGGCCGCGAGGATCGTCGCGGGATCCTCCTCATGCGCAAGGTGTCCAAGGCCCGGAAGGGTCAGGCTCCGGCCGTGGGGTGCCAGCCGTGCCAGCCGCGCCGCGTCGCCGGGATCGACCGCGCGGTCAGCCCCGCCGGCGATGAACAGGATGGGCTGGGCGAGCGCGGCGAGGTCGCGCTTGATCTGCGACAGGTCCCAGTTGGCCATCATCTCCAGCGTCCCTGCGACATGGGTCGGACAGCGCAGCAGGGCGGCGTAGCAGGCGATGCTCTGCTCGGGCGGGCGCGAACCGGTGTCGCGCAGCAGCCGGCGTACCCGGTCCTGATTGCCGGCACTCCTTGCCAGCATGCGCGCGGCGAGGCCTCCGACGGTCAGGGCTCTCGCCGCTGCAGGGGCGACATAGCGCATGACCCCAGGGAAGGGCGTCATCGCACCATTGAGGCTGATCACCCGGGTACCGGCCGGCAGTGCCCGGGCGACATGCACCGCGATCGCCGCGCCGGCGGAGTGGCCAACCACCAGAGCCGGCGTCCTTGCGAGCGCATTGAGCAGGGCGACAATGGCATCTCCGATCGCCGGCAGGGTCGGGGTGAAGCCATCCCGGCTCCGGGTAAAGGCATGGCCCGGCAGGTCGAGGGCGAGCAGGCGGTGGCCAGCCGACAGCCCCGGGGCCAGCGGGGCCCAGGAGTGGGTGGAGGCGCCCGTGCCATGGATCAGCAGCGCAAGCGGCGCATCCGGGGCAGGGCCTGGAATATCCTGCAGGTGCCAGATATGCGGGCCGAGGCGGTAGAAGCCGGAATGCGTCCGGTTTGGCCAATCGGCGCCGTCGCGTGTCCAGTCCGGTTCGCCGGGCCGGGACGGCGGCGGAGCATCGAGCCTCGTCATGATGCATCGATCTCGGCCCGGACCGCGGCGCTGACCCCGGCGCTCACGCTCCACGGCAGCGGCCGGTAGGGGGTTGCCAGCGCATCAGCCAGCGTGCGGGCGCGCGGCCCGGCACGCCGGGCGGTGTCGAAGTAGAGGACACGGTGGCCAAGGGTGCGCAGCTGGCGGGCCATCCGGTCGAGATCGGCCTGCGCCCGTTCGCGGTCCGGCGCACCGTCAAGGGCGATATTGCCCCGCCCGTCGGAGAGCAGCACGATCAGCGGCGCGCGTCCCTTGCCCGCCTCGCTCTCTGCAATCCGTGCGGCGAGGGCCAGCCCGGAGGCGAGCGGCGTCGTCCCGCCTGCCGGCAGGCCGGCCAGCGAGCGGCGCACCCGCAGGAGCGAGCGGGTCGGCGGCAGCAGGAGTTCCGCCTCGCTGGCGCGGAAGGCGACCAGCGCGACCTGGTCGCGGCGGCTGTAGCAGTCGCCGAGCAGCAGCTCGACCGCGCCCTTCGCCTCAGCCAGCCGGTTGACCGCGGCTGAGCCGGACGCATCGACAACGAAGATCACTGTGGTCTCCGACCTGCGCTTGAAGCGCTTCACCCGGATGTCGTCGCGGCGCACCGCGATCGGCTGGCCGCCGGGGGCGGGACCGCGCAGCTTCTGCCAGGGGGCGGCGCTCCTCAGGGTGGCGATGAGGTCGATCCGCGCTGCGCCGGGCCGCCCGGTGGGTCCGGTCCGGTCGGCCGCACCCTTGTCCGTGGCACGCTGCATCCGGCCGGCCTTGCCCGACGCCCCGGCCGGGCCGCCGCGACGCCCCTCCGGCGCAGGCCCGAGCATGCCCATCAGGGCGAGATTGCGCACCGCCTCGACCAGCAGCTCTTCGGGGATGGCGGCATCCTCCCCGCGCCGCTCATCCTCGGACGGCTCTGTATTGTCGGTGTCGGTCGCCTCCGGCGGCTCGGGTGGTGGCGGCGGCTCGTCGCCGGCCTCCTCCGGCAGCACCTGGGCCCGCGCGGCGAACACAAGACCGGCGGCGACTTCCAGATCTTCCGCAGTGACAGTCTCGCGCGCGTTCAGCGCGGCGTGGGCCCTGGCTGCGGCCAGTGCCAGCACCGGGGCGCGCATCGACACAATGCCAAGCCGGGCCGCGCCGGCGACGATGGCCTCGATGGCGCCATCGGGCACGGTGACTGCGCCGAGGCGGGTGCGTGCCTCCTCGATGTCGTCCCGCTGCAGGGTGAAGGGGAGGGCCGCACGGGCCGGCAGGGCGGACAGGTCGAGGCGAAAGGCGAGCCGTTCGGTCAGCGCCGCCGGCGGGGACTCCAGCGCGCCCTCGCCCTCGTCGAGCAGGACGAGCGCAAAGCGCGCCGCATCGCGCCGGGACACCCCGTCATGCTCGACCACCACCTCGCCGGTGTCGAGGGCGGCCGCGATCGGCCCTGCGATCGCCGCGTCCATGCGCTCGGCCATCCGCGCGACCAGCAGGCGGCCATCGGCGTCGGCGAGGCAGCCGCGTTCGGCAATGATCCGTCCCTCGCGCAGGGAGCGCTCCACCGACACCCCGCCAATGACGCGCGACAGCGGGGTAGCCGCCGGCAGGGCGCGCGCCGGCGCGCTGGCAGGAAACAGGCGACCGAGTTCGGTGAGCCAGGTGTCGCGTGCCGACCCTGCCGGCGCCGACAGCCAGACCCCCTTCAGCCTGCCCGGATCCAGCGCCAGCAGGGCAGCCGCCGTCTCTGCAACCCCCCAGGCGGAGAAGCCGCTGGCCATCACCGCGTCGACGGTGGGGCGGTCGGGCGCCTCACTCACGCGGGCAGCACCTCCGAGACCGCCCGCGCAACCCGTGCCGAGGCGTCGCTCTCGTCGAGGGGATCCTTGCGCAGGCGGTGGCCGAGGGCCGGCGTCGCAAGGGTGCGCAGATGCTCGCGGCTCACGGTGCGCTCACCCTCGAACGCGGCCAGCGCCCGTCCGGCCCGCACCAGCGTCAGCTCCCCGCGCAGGCCGTCAGCGCCGAGCGCAATGCACAGTTCCGCGGCCTTCTCCAGGATGTCCTCAGGCGTATCGACCTCACCGATCAGGCTGCGCGCCTGTTCGATCCGGCCGCGCAGGGCCTCGCCCTCACTGGCCCAATCTGCCTCGAAGGCGACCGGGTCGCGCTCGAACCGGTCGCGCCGGCGGACCACTTCGACCCGTTCAGCCACGGTCTGCGGCGTGCGCACCTCCACCGAAAGGCCAAACCGGTCGAGCAGCTGCGGGCGCAACTCGCCTTCCTCCGGGTTGCCTGAGCCAACCAGGACGAACCGTGCCGGATGGGTCAGGCTGAGCCCCTCGCGTTCCACAGTGTTGACACCCGAAGCGGCAACATCGAGCAGGACGTCAACAAGGTTGTCGTCCAGCAGGTTGACCTCGTCGACATAAAGAAAGCCGCGATGCGCGCGCGCCAGCAGGCCAGGCTCGAAACGCATCTCGCCGCGCACCAGGGCCTGTTCCAGGTCGAGGGCGCCCAGCACACGGTCCTCGGTGGCCCCGAGTGGCAGGTCGACCACCGGAGCCGGCGCGGTGCGCACCCCGGCCTCGGCCTCCGGCGCCATGTCAGCGCACAGACGACACTGGCCCGCCGCCTTGCCGGGCGGGCAGTTGAAGGCGCACCCCTCTATGAAATCGAGCCGCGGGAGCAGGGCCGCAAGCGCACGGATGGCGGTCGACTTGCCCGTCCCGCGATCGCCAAACGCGAGCACGCCACCGATCAGCGGGTCAATGGCGGTCAGCAGGAGGGCCTGCTTCAGGGCTTCCTGTCCGACAATGGCGGCGAAGGGAAATGTCGCCACACGCATTCGGGCCTCCCGGTCGGTTCAGCTTGGCGGAGACTACCAACAAAAGAGCCGCCGAGCAGGCTCGGCGGCTCGTTCCTGGAAACAGGATGCAGGGCAAGCCCTATTTGTTGGTTTCCGCGATGACATAGGCGATCACGTCAGCCCGGTCCTGCGGTTTCGGCAGGCCCGGGAACGCCATGTTCGTGCCCGGGATGTATTGCTGCGGCTGTTCCAGATAGGCGAACATGGTTGCCTCAGTCCACAGGATGCCCGAATTCTTGTTCGCGTCAGAATAACGGAAGCCCTCGATCGAACCGGCCTCACGCCCAATGATTCCGTACAGCGACGGACCAACGCGGTTCTGGCCCTCCTGCACGACGTGGCAGGACATGCACTTGGTGAAGACCCGGCGCCCGTTCGCCGCATCACCGGTCAGTGCCTCATAGGCGGCGACCTGCTCCGGCGTAGCGGTGCGGTAGTCACCCGACACCTCGTCCGCTGCCGCCTCGACCATTTCGCCGGCCTCGTTGGCCATGGCCTCTGCTTCCGCAGCGGCTGTTTCGACCATGTTTTCAGCTTCGCTCATCGCGTCACTGGCGGCCGATTCGACCTCAGCCATGGTGTCATTCGCAGCCTCGCCGGCCGCCGTCGCGGCATCATTGGCGGCCTCGGCCACGTCATTGGTCGCCTCGCTTGCCGCGCTGGCCGCTTCATTGGCTGCGTTCGCCGCAGGCTCGGTCGTGTCGGAACCGCCGCCGCAGGCCGCCAGCGCCAGGAACGACGCTCCGAGCAGCAGGGTACTGTATGTGTTGATGGTCCGGATGGTCATGGAGGTTGTCTCCCTCAAATCTTCCACGAGCTTGAACTTAGTCCGATTTTTCGTCAATCCAACGAAAAAGTGAACTAGACGCGCGTGCCCGTCAGCGCATCCCGATGTTGGCGAATGTCGCCCGAATGGTGGGCGAGATAATGGCGGAGCCATGCGGCATAGCGACCCGGATGGCTCCGCGCCAGGTCGATGAGACTGTCCAGCCCGACCCAGTCCACCGCATCCGCCTCGTCCGGATCGGGACGGGGCTGCACGTGCGCGGCGGCAAAGAAGAGATGGGCAATCTCATTTTCTACCATGCCATTGTCGAGTTCGGCGCGATAGCGTGCCGGAAAGCCGTAGCGCAGCGGCGCGGTAATGCCGAGCTCCTCATCAAGCCGGCGCGCCGCTGCCTCGGCGAGAGGCTCTCCGGGCCGGGGATGGCCGCAGCAGGTGTTCGCCCACAGCCCGCGCGAGTGGTATTTCACCGCCGCACGCCTTTGCAGGAGCAAGGCGCCGTCGGGGCGAAACAGGAAGACCGAGAACGCTCGGTGCAGCGCGCCCTCGCGGTGTGTGTCGAGCTTGGCACCCGTGGCGATCTGCCGGTCGTCCTCATCGACAAGGATGAGTTCCTCGCGCTGGTCTCGGGTCACGGCCATCTCCATGGACTCACCTTAGGCGTCCACACCGCTTGACGTCAATCGCGTTACCAGGTGTCGATCTGGGGGCGGACCTTGCCGGTGCGGTGCGGCTGCGGCGGCAGGCTCTTCAGCCCGGCAAGGATCCACTGGCGGGTGTCGGCCGGGTCGATCACGTCGTCGAGTTCGAAATGGCTTGCCATGTTGACCGCCTTACCGCGCTGATACAGGTGCGCGACCATCTCGTCATGGGTCCGCTGGCGCTCATCGGGGTCGGCGATTGCGTCAAGCTCCTTGCGGAAGCCGAGCCGCACCGCGCCTTCCAGGCCCATTCCGCCGAACTCGCCCGTCGGCCAGGTGACACAGAACAGTGGCGCACGGAAACTGCCGCCGCACATCGCCTGCGCGCCAAGGCCATAGCCCCTGCGGATGACCAGGCTCATCATCGGCACGCTGAGGTTGGCGCCGATCACCATCAGCCGGCAGGCATGGCGCACCAGCGCCGTGGTCTCTGCCTGCGGGCCGACCATGATGCCCGGGCAGTCGACCAGGGAGAGCACCGGCAGGCCGTGGGCGTCACACAGCTGCAGGAAGCGGGCTGCCTTGTCGGCGCCCGGTGTGTCGATCGCGCCGGAGAGGTGGGAGGGGTCGTTGGCGATCAGGCCGAGCGGGCGGCCCTCCACCCGGATCAGTGCCGTGATCATGCCGCGCGCCCAGCCGCGGCGCAGCTCCATCACCGATCCGGTGTCTGCGATCCCCTCGATCACGGCGCGCATGTCATACCAGCGCTTGCGATTCTCAGGCACCCGATGGCGCAGCGCCCGCGGGTCGGGCGCCTGCCAGTCGGCAAGCCTTCCCTGGAAATAGGACAGGTACTGCTTCGCCGCCGCCGTCGCCGCCGCTTCGTCCGCCACCGCGATGTCGACAACGCCATTGGCTATTTGCACGGCAAGCGGGCCGACCTCTTCAGGCCGGAACACGCCGAGGCCGCCGCCCTCGATCATCGCCGGCCCGCCAATGCCGATATTGGAGCCCTCCGTCGCGATGATGACATCGCAGCAGCCGAGCAGCACGGCATTGCCGGCAAAGCAGCGGCCATTGGCGATACCGATGAGCGGGACCAGTCCGGACAGCTGGGCGAAATAATTGAAGGCGAGACAATCGAGCCCGGCCACGCCCATGGTATCGGTGTCGCCTGGCCGCCCGCCTCCGCCCTCCGCATACAGCACCACCGGCAGGCGCTGCGCGCGGGCGATCTCGAACATGCGGTCCTTCTTGTAATGGTTCAGCGCCCCCTGGGTGCCGGCGAGCACCATGTAGTCATAGGACATTGCCATGACGCGCGACCGGCTCTCGTCGAACAGGTGGCCGTTGACATGGCCGAGGCCGCAGACCATGCCATCGCCGGTCGTGTTGGCGATCAGGTCCTCCATGGGCCGGCGGCGGCGCTGGGCGGCAAGCACGGCGGCGCCATACTCGACAAAACTGCCGGGATCGCACAGGTCGGCGATGTTCTCCCGGGCGGTGCGATGGCCGCGGCCATGCCGCTTTGTTACCGCGCCCGGGCGGCTTGCGTCATCGCCAGCCGCCTTG
>CAYPQD010000027.1:0-30244 GCA_964412785.1 uncultured Hyphomonadaceae bacterium | reverse complement strand
GCGCTTGCCCTGCACTGCAAGGGATCGGTTTTGGGTCCATGCAGCTTGGTATCAGCCGCAATGGCAAGGGCCAAAACCCCGGACAGGGCAGACAGGCAGACGGTGCGCGAGGCTCGGACCATGGGACATCCTCGGAATGAATTGCATGTGCGCCAGGTTTCCGATTGCTCACGCGGACGCAAGTGCGACTTGTTATCACTCGCATATTGGCAGATTGATGACCGCGCCCTCCCGCCGCCGGTGAACGGGTCTTTGCAAAGGCGCGCGAATGGGCCACGCTTCGATATCGCGCCCCGATAACGGTGCGGCGAGGAGGCTGCCATGACCGACGCGCCCGTTGCGAGCAACATACCGCCGGGGGCCGTCCCTGCGACAGACAAGGCATACCCAGCGCGCGATCTCGGCGGCGCCCTCGACAAGCCGGGCCTCGGCTGGGTGATCTTCGAGTGGGCCCGCAACCCCTATTACATCCTCGTCGTCATCTATGTGTTTGCCCCCTATTTCGCCGGGGTGATCGGTCAGACCCTGATCGCGAGCGGCGACCTGGCGGGCGTGCCGGCCGACCAGGTGCAGCCGCGCGCCAATGCGGCCGGGCAGGCCGCGATCGCCTCCGTCACCAAGACTGCGGGCTTTATTGCCGCGCTGACGGCGCCCTTCCTTGGCGCCGCGCTCGACCGGGGCGGGCGGCGCAAGCCGATCATGGCCGTGTTTCTCGGCATTCTCGCATTTGGCGCCTGGCAATTGTGGTATGCCGCGCCAGACGGATCGGGTCACTCCATCCCCATGACGATGGGCTTTCTCGTCCTTGCCTATGTTGCCTACACCTATTCGGAGGTCACCCATAACGCGATGCTGGGCGTGGCCGGGCGGCCGCAATCCCTGCCGATGATCTCCGGCCTCGGGCTGGGCCTTGGCAACCTGGCCGGCGCGCTCCTGCTTGTTGTCATCGTGTTCGGCCTTGCCCTGCCCGACATGATCGGCGTGCCATTTGCCGAGCCTCTGTTCGGCATCGACCCGGCGCGCGGCGAGCACTTCCGCATGGCCGGGCCGCTGACGGCCGTGTGGCTGGTCGTGTTCGCAGTGCCATTTTTCCTGTGGGCACGCGATGGGGGCACACCGGGGGCAAGCTGGCCGAAGGCGTTCCGCAATGGCGCGGTCGGCTTGTGGACGACGGTTCGGCGCGCCTCGCAGAACCGCAACATCCTGACCTTTCTGCTCGCGCGCATGCTCTACGCCGATGCCATGGCCGCCCTGCTGACCCTCGGTGCGGTGTACGCGGCGCTGATGTTCGGCTGGACGCTTGTCGACCTGTCCGTCTACGCCATTGTCTCGTCCGTTGCCGCGTTTGGCGGAGGCATTGTCGGTGGCCTGCTCGACCGCGCGGTCGGTCCGAAGCGCGCCCTGATAATCGAGATCACCGTGATGCTGGCGACCCTCCTCGTCCAGCTCTCTCTTACGCCGAACCAACTCTTTTTCGGCCTTGTCGACAATCGCCCGGTCTGGGACGGGATCGTCTTCAGCGACCTTGCCAGCATCGTCTACCTGGCAACGATCATCCCGCTGGCGATCTCGGCGACGGCAAGCATCTCATCCTCGCGCTCCATGCTGGTGCACCTGGCGCCACCGGAACGGGTCGGCGAGTTCTTCGGGCTCTACGCCATCGCTGGCACAATCACGGTCTGGCTGGGCCCGCTGCTGGTCGAGATCTTCACCGAGTGGTCGGGCAACCAGCGGATCGGCATGAGCGCGATCAGCGTTCTGTTCCTTGCAGGCCTTGCCGTCCTGGTGTTCGTCAAGGCGGACAGGACGCCCGAGCACCTGACGGGCGAAGCCCCGGTGACACCGCACTCAGGGGCAGGCGCGCCATGAGCAAACCGCAACGCAAGGTCGAGCTTTCGGCCGTCGGTGAGGGACTGGTGGGGGCCCTGGTCGGCGGTCTGATTGGCGTGGTGCTCTGGTCTGCCGGCATGATTTCCCCTCTGGCCATTCTCGGGGTCGCCGCCGGGGTCGGCCTCGGCAGCGGCGTCAACGCCTGGCGGCGTGCCAGGCAGGGCCGGGACAACCGGCCGCCCGGCGCCTGAGGCTCCCCCCTCGACAGGGCGGGGGCAAACGCGCCATACGCTTGAGCACAGGGGCGGGCACCCTTGAGGGCAGGCACCGCCAAAGGTCAGCGAAGGCAGCACGACGGACATGGCGAGCAAGATCTATCCTGACGCCGGCGCAGCCCTTGAGGGCCTGCTCTTCGACGGCATGACGATTGCGGCCGGCGGGTTCGGCCTGTGCGGCATTCCCGAACTGTGCATCGCGGCTATCCGTGACGCAGGGACACGCGACCTCGCCGTCTACTCCAACAATGCCGGCGTTGACGATTTCGGCCTCGGACTGCTGCTGCAGACCCGGCAGGTCAGGAAGATGGCCTCCTCCTATGTCGGGGAGAATGCGGAGTTCATGCGGCAATACCTCTCCGGCGAGCTGGAGCTGGAATTCAACCCGCAAGGCACGCTCGCCGAGCGCATGCGCGCCGGAGGGGCAGGCATTCCCGGCTTCTACACCAGGACCGGTGTCGGAACCGTCATCGCTGAGGGCAAGGAGCACAAGGCGTTCGACGGCGAGACCTATATCCTTGAGCGCGCCATCGTTGCCGACCTCGCCATCGTCAAGGCCTGGAGGGCTGACACAACAGGCAATGCGGTCTTCCGCAAGACGGCGCGCAACTTCAACCAGCCCGCCGCCACATGTGGCAGGGTCTGCGTGATGGAGGCCGAGGAAATCGTCGAGCCGGGCGCGCTCGACCCCGACGCGATCCACCTGCCCGGCATCTATGTGCACCGCCTCGTCCAGGGCACGCATGAGAAGCGGATCGAACAGCGCACGGTGCGGGAGCGGGAAACCGCCTGATGTTCTCTTTTTGTTTGAGCGCCGAAACGAAAGGGTGTAAAATCTGGCGATGGACATACGCGCATTCCGAACCGCCTTGGAGGCCGAGGGCCTGAACCGAAACGTCAGCGACGCGATCGCTGGTTTTGTCGAGGATCAGAAATCCGATCTGGTTACAAACCAGAAGCTTGAGCTTGAGTTGACCAAGGTGAGAGCCGAAATGACGGAAATTAAAGGCGAGCTCAAAACAGATTTCGCCAATCACAAGACAGAGATGACACGGCTGGTTCTCGGCACGAGCGGTGCACTGGGAATTTCACTCGCCATCCTGATGATTGCGCTGCGTTTTTTACCGAATTGAGGGCGAGGGCTTGGATTACTTGCGGGTAGCCTTCGTCATGCTTGTTGCGTCCGCGATATCGTCGTGCGCGCGTGAAATCGTGCGGCCAGTCGAGCAGGCCTACGACCGTTACGATCCATTATTTATAGAGCCGGCGGGCGACCGCGCCTGGCTTTACGGCAGCATAAATACAGGCTCGTATGAATTGGTGCAGGATTATCTTGTTGCGCACCCGCAAACCACGACGTTCGTTTTCCATGATATGCCCGGATCGAGTGACGATCAAACCGCTCTCAGGATCGCCGACCTCATCCGGACGAGCGGCCTGGAAACCTATATGCCTGCCGATGCCAGAATTGAGTCAGGCGCTGTTATGGTCTTTGCGGCCGGCATCAGGAGAACCGCCGCGTGCGGCGCGGCAGCCGGCGTCCACGCCTGGTGGGATACAGCCGGTTACAGCGCCCAGGATGTACCTCCAGATCATCCTGGCCACGCCCATTTCATTGATTATTACAAGCGCATGGGCCTGCCCGACTCCTATTACTGGTTCGCAATGAATGCCGCGCCGCCCGATGGGATGCATACACTTACCCCAGTGGAAATGAGCGAATATGGCCTGCTGACATCTGAACTCACATGTGAGGACCAATAATGCCGTGGACACGTGACCAAATGGCGGCCCGCGCCGCGCAGGAGCTTGAAGACGGGATGTATGTCAATCTCGGCATCGGTATCCCGACGCTGGTGGCCAATTACATTCCCGAAGGCATGGATGTCACGCTGCAAAGCGAAAATGGTATGCTCGGCATGGGACCCTTCCCCCATGAGGGCGAGGAAGACCCCGACCTCATCAATGCAGGCAAGCAGACCATCACCGAACTGCCCCACACCGCCTATTTCGACTCAGCGACCAGTTTTGCCATGATCCGCGGCGGCAAGATCGCCATGGCCATTCTCGGCGCGATGGAAGTTGCGGAAAATGGCGATCTCGCCAACTGGATGATCCCCGGCAAGCTGGTCAAGGGCATGGGCGGGGCGATGGATCTTGTCGCCGGTGTCGGCCGCGTTGTCATTGTGATGGACCACACCAACAGGGCCGGCGAGAGCAAGTTCCTGAAGGCGTGCACCCTGCCGCTGACCGGGGCCGGTGTGGTTGACCGGGTGATCACCGATCTTGGTGTGTTTGACCGGGCCGAGAGGGGCTTCCGCATTGCCGAACTGGCGCCGGGCGTTTCTGCCGACGAGGTGCACGCCAAGACCGAGGCCGCACTCTTAGACTGAGCGGCGTGCGCGCCGCAAAACAAGACTGCAAGGAGGCCCGCCATGGGTATGTTCCTCGGAGCCCTCACGCCGCGCCCTCCCGACGCCCTGCTCGGACTGATGGCTGCCTTCCAGGCCGATCCGCGCCCCGGCAAGCTTGATCTCGGTGTCGGCGTGTATCGCGACGCGGCGGGCCGAACGCCCGTGTTCGAAGCGGTGAAGGCCGCCGAGCGCCTGCTCATCGATGCGGAAGGCACCAAGGCCTATGAAGGTCCGCGCGGGAATGCCGGCTTCTGCGATGCCGTGGAGACGCTGGTCTTCGGCGCCGCGGCGCCGGCGCGATCAGACGGCCGCCTGGTCTCCCTGACCACGCCGGGCGGCTGCGGCGCGCTCAGCCTGGCGATCTGGTTCCTCGGCCGCGTCAACAGCGAGGGCCGAATCTGGATGAGCGACCCGACCTGGCCGAACCATCCTCACATCGTCGCCTCGACGGGACGCCAAGGCGCGCTCTACCGCTATCTCGACCCGCGGCAGACGGGTGCGGTTGATTTCGCTGCAATGATGGACAGCCTGCGCGAGGCCCGGCCGGGCGATGCGGTGATCGTGCAGGGCCCTTGCCACAATCCCACAGGCATCGACCTGACAGAGGCGCAATGGACCTATCTTGGGGAATTCTGCGCCCGCCAGGGCCTGATACCGCTGGTCGATGTCGCCTATCAGGGCTTCGGCGAGGGTCTGGACGCAGACATGACGGGCGTGCGCGCGTTTCTGGAGCGGGCGCCCGAAGCCCTTGTCAGCTATTCCTGCTCCAAGAATTTCGGGCTCTACCGGGAGCGGACAGGCTGCCTCATCCTGCAGGCAATGGCACCGCAAGAGGCGGAGACGGCAGCCTCCCATCTCGCCGACATTGCCCGGGCCGCCTGGTCAATGCCGCCGGCCCATGGCGCCGCGATTGTCGCGACCATCCTCTCCAGCGAAGGGCTGACGCGCCTCTGGCAGGACGAACTCACGGCGGTTCGTGACAGGATGCAGGCCCTGCGCCATCGGTTCGCTGATGCACTGGTGCAGGAAACCGGGTCGCACGCGCTTGCCGCGATTGCTCGCCAAAAGGGCATGTTCTCGCTCCTGCCGGTGACACCGCACGCCATCGACCGGCTTCGGGTAGAGTTCGGGATCTACATGCCGCAGTCGGGCCGGGTGAACATGGCCGGCCTCAGCGACGAACGCATCGGCCAGGTCGCCCGCCTCATGGCCGCCGCCACAGCCAGTTGAGCGGGCGCACAACCGCCGGCCGGGCCGCCCTACAGCAACTTCGGAGGATCGTGTCACGCATCGCCGGACACCACGCTCCTGGCCCTGACGAAAAACTCAAGCGGCCAAGTGGGTCAATTTGGTCGGAAAACGCCCTAATACCAAGCTGCATGGACCCAAAACCGGTCCCTTGCAGTGCAGGGCAAGCGCGACTGCGCGTCGGCGCCCCATGCGCCGGGGCCGCGGATGAGTCTTCATCCGCGCAGATTGGTATAAGGGTGGTCTGAGGCGGTTGAAACCGTTGCCGGGTCCCGGGGGGGCGTCGGCCGCAGCGCGCGGTCGCGCGCCTCGCTTTCGAACCGGGCGATGAACTCTGCATTGCGTTGATCGCGCTGCTTCTGCAGGGCGAGCTTGCCCGCAGGCCTGGCTGTGACGCCCATCCCGAGAAAATTCGCAACGCGCTTCACCTGCGCCCGCGGCCGCTCGATCAGGGCCTCGTATTCCACGCTCAGGCGCGGGATCGCGAACAGGTCGCAGACATAGCGCATCATGCCGTTCGACCGGATCGTGCCATTGAGGCGGCGTGCGATGTCATCGGCATCATAGACGACCTCCACATCCTCCAGCCCCTCATGGGCACTCGTCCATTTCTTGGTCTGGTCAGCGATCGAGTAGGACACCGCCTGTGCCAGCAGGTTCTGGCGCTCGATGTGGACCACCCGGACGCCGGTATAGAGCGAAGGGATGTTGAGGCGTAGCAGCATGAGGAGCTGCGCCCAGGACGCCTTGAAGCCGTGCGGCTTTGGCGGCGCCCCCGTCGTCTCGGTCACGCTGAGGATATAGTCTGCGAGCGACGCCACCGGGGTGCGTGCGGCATAGTCCTCAACAGCATCCCAGTTCAGTTGTTCAACGAAACCGGTGACGAGGCCATTGGAGGTGATGTGCTCGGCAAGCAGGTTTGATCCGCTCCGATTGGTGAAGCCGAGGATCAACAGGTCATGGTCAAAGACCCGCGGGCCACCATAGGCCTTCGACCCGCCAAGGATCCGGGCGATCTCGATCTCGTGATCGACAAGCCCTGCACTCTCGTTCAGCACATTCATGGACTCGCCAGTTCCCTTGGGCATCGGACCAGGCCGGTGGACGCGCCGGGCGAGGGCGGCGTCAGCAACGGCCTCCCGCCAACTCGCTCAGGCCTCACCCTTCTTAGCGAAATAGCCGAGCGTGCCAAGTGTGATGATCTCGTCGCCCTGCACCACCTCGTGCGGCTCGATTTCGCCGGCACCCAGCAGCGCGTCATAGACCGGCGCAAAGTCCCGGTAGCACGTCTCCAGCAGCGACTCGAAGCTGTCGATCACGAAATAGGTCTTCTGGAAGTCGTCGATGATGTAGTGGGTGCGCATCACCCGCATCAGGTCGAAGGCGATGCGGTGCGGCGAGGCATCCTCCAGCGCGAACACGCTCTCGTTCGGCGACGACATGATGCCCGCGCCGAACAGGCGCAGTCCGCCTGCCTCCCGGATCAGGCCGAATTCCACGGTGTACCAGTAGAGCCGGGCGAGATTCTTCAGTTGCCCGCGACCCATCGCCCGGCGCCCACCCTCCCCATAGGCCTGCATGAAGTCGGCAAACACCGGATTGGCGAGCAGCGGCACATGGCCAAACACGTCATGAAAGACATCGGGCTCTTCCAGGTAGTCGAACTCCGCCTCCGGCCGGATGAACGCACCGGCCGGGAAGCGCCGGTTGGCGAGGTGCTCGAAGAAGATGTCGTCGGGTACCAGGTCGCTCACCGGCACCACCCGCCAGCCGGTCAGCGGTTCAAGCTGGTCTGACAGCCTCTCCATGTCGGGGATGCCGCTGGGGCTGAACTCAAGGCGGGCCATCGCCTCCATGAAGGCCGTGCAGGCGCGCCCGGGCAACACCTCCTGCTGGCGCCGGAACAGCCGGTCCCACCGGTCATGTTCCTGAGGGGTGTAGGACGACCAGTCCTGGTCGATCGTCCAGTCAGGGTTGCGCGGCGCTCCGGCATAGCGGTTCACCGAAACCGCAGGCGACGGCTCGGGCAGGGTATCGGCCGGCATGGCGGGTCTCCGTTGGGTCAGCAAGTCGAGACCGTAACGCGCAACCGACCCGATGTGGAGGCTCGCCCTACAGGTTCAGCCCGCGAGTCGACGCAAGGTGTCCATCTCCTCGCGCCGGCGGTCACGCTTGCGGGCCGGCTGGAAAGCGATCTTGGCGTGCTCACTGCAATAGGGACCGCAGTCGGCCTTGCGCCCGCAGAAGGCGAAGCCCGGGTCGCCCGGGTCGCCGATCGGCCACTTGCACATGCTGTCGCGGATCGTGAGGACGCTGGCTGTCTTGCCGTCATCAAGCTGCAGCGGCGGCAGGGCGGCAAGGATCTCCGCCCGCTCGCTGGCGCGGGTGCGCTCTGCCGGCGACGTCGTCACGGCGGTCTCGCGCGCCGTCCCGCCGGTATCGAGCCGCGGCTTCGCACGGGCAAGCCGCGGGGGGCGTCGCACTGGCCGGGATGGCGTCGCCCTGCCGGACAGGCCAAGGCGGTGCACCTTGCCGATCACCGCATTACGGGTCACGCCACCAAGCTGCTGGGCGATCTGGCTGGCCGAATGGCCCTCCGCCCAAAGTTTCTTCAGCATTGCCACGCGTTCGTCTGTCCAAGCCATATCGGTCTCCCCAGCGCCAAATCTAGTACCACAATATATGGGCTGCCCATCACGTCAGCCCGCTCTGCATCACCAGATATGGCACATTTCACATCCGCCGGCACCAGATGCGGGGCATCCTGTCCACAGCAAATCCAGATATTGTGTCCATCGGGACTCACCCCGCCGCCTGCTGCCCCCCTCGCCAAGCGGCCCGGCGCCGCTTACAAGGACGCCATGGCCGATACTGCTCCCGCCGCCGAGGCATCCACCGACATCGCCGTCACCGGTCAACCGCTGCGCACGCCGCGCCGCTATGGCGCCGTCAACTGGCTCGGCGTGTGGACCCTCTACAAGCGCGAAGTCGGACGCTTCCTCAAGGTCGCAACCCAGACACTCTTCGCGCCGGTCCTCTCAGTCGTCCTGTTCATGATCGTCTTTAAGCTGGCCTATCCCGAGCGCGGCGACCTGCAGTTCGACGGCCTTGCCGGCGGGGTCGCCTTCAATGATTTCATAGCGCCGGGCCTCATCATGATGGCGATCCTCAACAATGCCTTCCAGAATTCCTCCTCCTCGCTCACCATCTCAAAGGTGCAGGGCAGCCAGGTCGATTTCCTGATGCCGCCGCTGTCACCGATGGAGTTGAGCTTCGGCTTCATTGCCGGTGCAGCGACCCGCGGCGCGGTCTGCGCGCTCCTGACAGCGCTCGTCATCTACGGGACGGGGCTGGCCAGCTTCTCGCTCGCCCATGTCTGGCCTATCCTGTATTTCGGCCTGACGGCATCGGTCATGCTGGGCGCGATCGGGGCGATGGGCGGCATCTGGGCCGACAAGTTCGACCACCTCGCCGCGGTCAGCCAGTTCGTCATCCTGCCGCTGACCTTCCTGTCCGGCACATTCTACCGGATCGAAGCGCTCAACCCGGTCTTCGAGGCGCTGAGCCACGCCAACCCGTTCTTCTACCTGATCGACGGCTTCCGCTATGGCTTCATCGGCGCCGCCGACGGCAATCTGACCACTGGCGTCATCGTCTGCGGGCTCGTCGCCCTCGCCTGCGCCGCCGGTGTCTGGCTGATGTTCAGGACCGGCTACAAGCTGAAGGCATGAGCAGTATTGCGAAAAGCCCTCACAGGGGCCGCGTCCTCATCATCGCCGGCTCCGACAGTGGCGGCGGCGCCGGCATCCAGGCCGACGTCAAGACGGTCACCATGCTGGGGGGCCATGCCATGACCGCAATCACCGCGATCACGGCGCAGGACACAACCGGCGTGCACGGCGTCTGGCCGGTGCCTCTGGAGGCGGTCGCCGGGCAGATGCGGGTTACTCTGGCCGACATCGGCGCCGATGCGATCAAGACCGGCATGCTTGGCACTAAGCCGCTGGTCGAGCGGGTCGCTGAGACCCTGGCGGAGCGCGCGCCGGCCATCCCCCGCGTGATCGACCCGGTGATGGTGGCCACCTCTGGCGACCGCCTGGTCGATGCTGCCGCCATTGATGCCCTGCGCAGCCTGCTGGTGCCGGGCGCCGCCGTCGTCACGCCGAACGCGTCGGAAGCGGAAATCCTTACCGGCCGAGCCGTCGACACCGTCGATGGCCAGCGCCGGGCGGCCGAGCGCCTGCTGGAGGCTGGCGCACTCGCAGCCCTCGTCAAGGGTGGCGACATGGGCGGCTCGGTCGTCACCGATGTCCTTCAGACCCGCGACGGCGAATGGGTCCTGGAAGCGCCCCGGATCGAGACGACCAGCACCCACGGGACTGGCTGCACGCTGGCGTCCGCGATCGCGACCCATATCGCCCGCGCCATGCCGCTGGCCGATGCCGTCGACGCAGCGCGCACCTATGTCCGCCGCGCGATCGAGACCGCACCCGGCCTCGGGCGGGGCCACGGGCCGCTGAACCATGGCTGGCCGCTCGCCGGCGCGGACGGCTGATCGCGGACCATATGCGCGCTTGCCCTCTCCGGCGAGAGCGGACATGACGGGTCACGGAAACGAGGTCTCATTGGCCATGCAACACCCGCAGCAGAAGAAGACGCAGATCGTTGTGGTCGGCGGCGGCGCAGGCGGCCTCGAACTCGCCGCCAGGCTCGGCCGGAAATATGATCGCAGCGCGTTCGACATCATCCTGCTGGAGCGAAACAGGACACATATCTGGAAGCCGCTGCTGCACGAGGTTGCCGCCGGTTCGCTGGATGCCAACCTCGATGAAGTCGGCTATGGCGCCCACGCGCATCGCTGGGGCTACCGCTTCTTCCAGGGCAGCCTGCAGGACATAGACCGGGAGGCGCGACAGGTCGTGGTCGCGCCGCTGCTGGATGATGACGGCCGCGAGATCATGGGCGAGCACCGCATTCGCTATGACTATCTCGTCATCGCCATCGGCTCGGTGTCGAACGATTTCGGTGTCCCCGGGGTGAAGGACCATTGCATGTCGCTGGACAGCCGCCGCGACGCCGACGCCTTCCGCTCTCGCCTGCTCAATCACTGCCTGCGCTGTTCGCGCCGGATGACCGTCAATCCGGAGGCCGACGAGCATGTGCGAGTCGGCATTGTCGGTGGCGGCGCGACCGGGGTTGAGCTCGCTGCGGAACTCTACAATGCGGCTGCCGCCCTGCGCTTCTACGGCCTCGAAGTGTTCGACGAGAGCCGGCTGAAGGTCTCGCTTCTGGAGGCGGGCCCGCGCATCCTGCCGGCCCTTCCGGAGAAACTTGCCGAAGCTGCCGATGCGGAACTGAAGGCGCTCGGTGTCGAGGTCGTGACCGGGGCGCAGGTGTCCGAAGTCACAGCCGACGCGATCCTGACGGGGGACGGAACGGTCTATCCGACCGACCTCAGGGTCTGGGCCGCAGGGGTGAAAGCGCCGGAATTCCTGCAGGGCCTCGCCGGACTGGAGACCAACCGCAACAATCAGCTGGTCGTCCGCCCAACCCTGCAAACCACCCGTGACGAACGCATCTTCGCCATTGGCGACTGCGCCACCTACACCCCTCCCGGCGCCGATCGCCCGGTGCCTCCGCGCGCCCAGAGTGCCCACCAGATGGCCGCCATAGCCTTTCGCAACATTGACGCGCTGGTGAGCGGCCGGCCGCTGAAGGACTTCACCTATGAGGACCGCGGCTCGCTGATCTCGCTGAGCCGGTTCGGCACGGTCGGCTCGCTGATGGGCAATCTTGTCGGCGGACGGATGGCCGTGGAGGGCCGCCTGGCACGCTTTGTCTATGTATCACTCTACCGGATGCACCTGATGGCGATCCATGGCTGGCTGCGCGGGCTCGGCATGATCCTGATGGGTCACGTCAACCAGGTGGTCCGGCCAAAGCTGAAACTGCACTGACGCGACCGGCCCGGCGGCGGCGCCTACCAGACGCCGCGCATCACCCCGGCCCAGAGATAGAAGCCAAGGCCCGGCGCAAACCACTGGCGCGATGGCAGGTCGACCCGGACCGACCTCAGCCGGTCGGCCAGAGCGTCTTCCATGGCCCGGACCACCGCGTCCCGCGAATGGGCCGCGAGGGTCCACAGATAGGTGTGGAAATTGTCATGCGGGCTCACCGGCACGCGGGTCTGGTAAAGGATGTCACCGGTGTCGACACCCCGGTCGACGAGGTGAACCGTCGTGCCGAAATGCTCCCCCTGGCCGCGCGCCAGGGCGAAATAGCCCCCATTGATTCCGCGATAGGCCGGGTTGATTCCGGAATGATAGTTGATGAAGGGCGCCCGGATGGCATCGAGGGTCTTTTGTGAAATCATCCGGGTGGAGACCACGAACACCGCCTTCGGTGCGAGCGTGGCAAGCGCCTCATGGCAGGCCTGACTGTTGACCGATGGCACATTGAGGATTGCCTGCGACGGGTCGGGATCCGGGTGCAACCCGTGGGTGGCAATGAGCTCGGCGATGCGCCTGCGTGACAGCGGCTTGACAAGCTTGATCGGCAGCTTCGCCGCCAGCTGGCTTGCGACCGTGACCGCGCCGAGCCGTTTCAGACGGCGGCGCCAGAACACGCCAGCCGGTTCGCCTGCCTCGCGGATCACCGGGAACGGCCCGAAGCGCGCCCGCAGCGCATTGATCATGATCCAGGCGTGGGGCCCGCCGCCGGTCAGGGCGACAAGCGGGGCTGTCAGGGCAGGTTCGGTCATCGGGTCACACTCCGTCAACCATCGACCGACGGGCCGCTGCAAGCCCCCTGCCAGTTCAGCCCGCCTCGGCCTCGATGACGGCAATCACCGCGTCCAATGCGCGCTCCATGTCGCCCGGGTCCAGCGCCTCGGCCATCACCCGGATCAGCGGCTCGGTTCCCGACTTGCGCACCACGAGGCGCCCGCGCTTGCCAAGCGCGGCGCTGGCCTGCTCGATCGCCGCCCGGACGCCTGCCATCTCCAACGGGTCGCGGTCGCCATAGCGGATGCTGACGAGCTTCTGCGGTGCCGGCTCGAACACGTGTGCGATCTCCGACAACGGGCGGGCGCGCGCGACCTGCACCGAAAGCACGCAGAGCGCCGCCAGCAGGCCGTCGCCTGTGGTCGCGTGGTCCATCAGAACGATGTGCCCGGACTGCTCGCCGCCCAGGTTGAAGCCGCCCGAGCGCATCGCCTCGACCACATAGCGGTCGCCGACTGTCGTGCGGACAAGGTCGAGGCCGAGCCCGGCGAGGTGGCGCTCCAGCCCCAGATTGGACATGACCGTTGTGACAACCCCGCCGCCTCGCAGCCGACCGGAGGCGGCCCAGTCGCCGGCGATCAGCCCGATCAGCTGGTCGCCATCGATCACCGTGCCGCGCTCGTCGACCAGGATCAGACGGTCGGCATCCCCGTCGAGCGCGACGCCGAGATCGGAGCCTGTCGCCGTGACCGCACCGATCAACGCTTCGGGATGGGTCGAGCCGACGCCGTCATTGATATTCAGCCCGTCCGGCTCTGCGCCGATCACCGTCAGCTCTGCGCCGAGGCGCCGAAGGACGGCTGGGGCAAGCTGGCTCGCTGCGCCATGGGCACAGTCGAGCACGATCTTCAGGCCCGACAGTGACACCCCACCGGCGGCATGCAGCAGCGCCGCCTCCGCCTCGCCGGCGACATCAGCATCGTCTAGGCGCCGGCCGATCGCGCTGACGGGCGGGGTTGGCGCATCCATCGCCGCCTCGATCGCGGCCTCTGTCGCATCATCCAGCTTGAACCCGTCCGGCCCGAACAGCTTGACACCATTGTCATGGGCCGGGTTGTGGGAGGCGGAGATCATCACCCCGAGGGCGGCGCCGCGCCCGGAAACGAGCCGGGCCACCGCCGGCGTCGGCAGGACACCGAGCGAGACCACCTCCAATCCGGCTTCCATGAAGCCGACCGAAAGCGCCGCCTCGAACAGGTCACAGGAGGCGCGGGTGTCGCGTCCAACCAGCACTCGCGACCCCACAGGCGCGCCCAGGACGCCGGCGGCCGCGCGGGCCATGCGCATCACGATGTCAGAATTCATCGGGGCGGCACCAGCGCGCCCTCTCATTCCGTCCGTGCCGAAATAGCGCCGTGCCATGGCGGTCCAGCGTCCTATTCCGCCGCGGCCCGCAGCTCGCCCTGCATACCATCGAAATAGGCGATCGTCCTCGAAAGGCCCGCGCGCAGCGCCACGGTGGGCTCCCAGCCAAGCAACTCGCGCGCCTTTCTGATATCGGGCTGGCGCTGGCGGGGGTCATCCTGCGGCAGCGGCTTGTGCACGAGTTTCGATTTCGAGCCGGTGAGATCGATGATCGCCTCGGCGAGCTGGCGGATGGTGAACTCGCCAGGATTGCCGAGATTGACCGGCCCGGTTATCGCATCATCGGTGTTCATGAGCCGCACCAGGCCCTCCGCCAGGTCGTCGACATAGCAGAAGCTGCGGGTCTGCAGCCCGTCGCCATAGAGCGTGATGTCCTCGCCGCGCAGGGCCTGCATGATGAAATTGGAGACCACGCGCCCGTCATTCGGGTGCATGCGCGGGCCATAGGTGTTGAAGATACGCGCCACCTTTATGCGCAGCTTGTGCTGGCGGTGATAGTCGAAGAACAGGGTCTCCGCACACCGCTTGCCCTCATCATAGCATGCGCGCGGGCCAAGCGGGTTGACATTGCCCCAATAGCTTTCCGGCTGCGGGTGCACGTCCGGATCGCCATAGACCTCGCTGGTCGAGGCCTGCAGGATTTTCGCGCGTGTGCGCTTGGCCAGGCCGAGCATGTTGATCGCACCATGGACGGACGTCTTGGTCGTCTGCACCGGGTCGAACTGGTAGTGCACCGGGCTGGCCGGGCAGGCCATGTTGTAGATCTCGTCGACCTCCACATAAAGCGGGAAGGTCACATCATGGCGCATCAGCTCAAAGCGGGGATGGTCCATCAGGTGGCGGACATTGGTGCGCGTGCCGGTGAAGAAATTGTCCACACACAGGACTTCTGCCCCGTCTGCGAGAAGACGTTCGCAAAGGAATGAGCCGATAAAGCCGGCCCCGCCGGTAATCAGAATGCGTGGTGCGAGATGCATGGGTTCAGTCCGTTCTGGCGAGGGGCCGGCCGACGGAGGTGTAGGCAAAGCCGCGGGCGGTCATGTCGGCCGGGTCATAGATGTTGCGCAGGTCGACCACGACATCGCCGGCCATGGCCGATTTGACCCGCTGCAGGTCGAGGGCGCGGAACTGGTCCCATTCGGTGATGATCACCAGCGCGTCGGCGCCCTCGATGGCCGCCCAGGGGGTGTCACAGAAGGCCATGTCGGTGAGCAGCCTGCGCGCCTCGTGCATCGCTTCCGGGTCATAGCCCTTCACCTGCGCACCGGCCTCGACCAGTGCCGGGACGATGTCCAGCGAGGGAGCATCGCGCATGTCATCCGTGTTCGGCTTGAAGGCGAGGCCGAGGACTGCGATCGTCCGCCCGGAGACATCGCCGCCCATCGCCCTGATGATCTTTCCGGCCATCGCCTTCTTGCGGGAGTCATTGACCTCAACCACGGTGTCGACAATGCGCACCGGCGAGCCGCAATCATTGGCGGTCTTGGTCAGCGCCAGGGTGTCCTTCGGAAAGCAGGAGCCGCCATAGCCCGGGCCGGCATGCAGGAACTTGGCGCCGATCCGTCCGTCGAGGCCGATCCCCCGGGAAACTTCCTGCACGTTCGCGCCGACCGCCTCGCACAGGTCCGCGATCTCGTTGATGAAGGTGATCTTGACCGCGAGGAAGGCGTTGGCCGCATATTTTATGAGTTCGGACGTGCGCCGCGACGTGAAGAGGATCGGGGTCTCGTTCAGGAACAGTGGCCGGTAGAGCTCGCGCATCACATCGCGCGCCCGTTCGTCATCGGTGCCGACGACCACCCGGTCGGGGATCTTGAAGTCCTTGATCGCCGCGCCCTCGCGCAGGAACTCCGGATTGGAGACCACCGCGAAATCGGCCTGCGGCTGGCGGTTGCGTATGATCGCCTCGACCTCGTCGCCGGTACCGACCGGCACGGTCGACTTGGTGACAATCACTGTGAAGCCGTCGATCAGGTCGGCAATCTCTTCTGCCGCCGCGTAGACATAGGACAGGTCGGCATGGCCGTCACCGCGGCGCGACGGCGTACCGACCGCAATGAACACCGCTTCGGCCCCGCGGATCGCCTCGCGCGCCTGCGTGGTGAAGAACAGGCGTTCCTCGCGGACGTTCTTGGCAACAAGATTGTCGAGGCCCGGCTCGAAGATCGGGATTTCGCCCCGGTTCAGCCGCTCGATCTTGCTGGCGTCCTTGTCGACGCACGTCACCACGTGACCGAAGTCGGCAAAGCAGGCGCCGGACACCAGCCCGACATATCCTGTTCCGATCATCGCAACGCGCATGGGCGATCCCCTTGTGTCAGTCCACGCCAGGCCTGTTGAGGCCCGTCGCACCGCTTGCCACCCGACAGCCCCTCGCAGGCGTCCCGAATGCAGCAGGCTTCGTCTGTCGTTATCTGTCGTTGAGCAAGCTCCGTGCCACCGGGAAGGGGCGATTGCAATGATTGATGGCGGCTGGAACTGCTGGCCTGCCAACCCGTTGCCACGCAACGCCCGGACCCTAGGCAGACGCTTCCCGGCCTGCCTGACCTCGGAGCGGGACAGCGAGACTGTCCGAAAAATAATTATTGTATTGCATATATGTTATGGTATTTGCCGTGAACGTCGGCTGGTAATGCGGTGCGATGACCTGAGACCCATGAGGAGACCCCCGATGAAATTCTGGAAATCCATCACCGCGCTCGCTGCAGCGCTTTCGATCACGGGTGTGGCCACGGCCCAGTCCTGGTATGTCAGCGGCTCGGTCGGCTACGCGCAGCACAATGAGAGCGACAATTCCGGCTCCACCGGCGCCTTCACCACCGGCAATGGCGAACCCGTCCTGCCCTTTGGTACGCCGATCGATGCCGGCACCCCCTATGGCTGGCAGACCGAATTCGAGGGCGGCCTCGCGCTCGCTGGCGAGGTCGGCCTCACCTATGGCAGCGCACTGCGCTCAGGGGTGGAACTCGTCTACACACAGGCCGACGTGGACACCCACTCCGGTGTCACAGTCGCTGGCATCGATATCGACGGTGTTGACGCGGCCCTGCTGACCGGCTCGCAAACCCAGCTCGGCGCCAGTGTCGGCGATGTCGTCGCCGACGGCCGCGGCGAGATCACGACCCTCGGTGCCTTCGCCAACCTGTACTACGACTTCAACCGCGGCCAGCGTCTCTCGCCCTATGTCGGCGCCGGCATCGGATTTCTCGATACTGACGTGACCTACAACCCGTCGGGCGTCGGAATCATAGACGATGGCGAGACAAAATTCGCCTACCAACTCAAGGCAGGCGCCGCGTTCGGGATCAGCCCGCAGGTCGACGTGTTCGGTGAATACGCCTATCGCGCCAGCGAGGAGATCGAGGTCAGCAACGACCTGTTCCCCGGCACGCTGGAGATCGAGAACCAGCAGAACGTCTTCAGTATCGGTGTGCGCTACCGCTTCGGCTGAAACGACAAACGCGCTTGAAAACGCGCTGCGGCGGGCGTATGCACTCAGCCTGCCGCAGCCGGCGGGGCCATAGCTCAGTTGGGAGAGCGCGTCGTTCGCAATGACGAGGTCGGCGGTTCGATTCCGCCTGGCTCCACCATTTTCCGCTCGTCCATACCGGAGACACAGGTAACGGAGTGTTGCGGAGAGATGGGTTACACATTTGCTCCGAACGGGCTGTTGAGGGTCTGCAGGGGTCGTTCGAGGTCAATATATCCGAGGTCTCAGTGCAGGCGGCCAGCGCCAGGCAGGCCATTCCGGCCAGGATGCTGCCGAGACGACAGGACCCGGTCATGACTTGCCGATCGCTCTAGCGGTGCGAGACGACTTCGCGATCGCGCCATTGCGTTCATCCGGCCCGATCAGCGAAGACGCGATCTGCAAGGGCGAGGTCGGCGGTTTGGCTCCGCCGGGCCAATCACTCCCGTCCGACCACCTCGATCGGCGTAGTGGCGATTACCCGCCTGCCTCCCAGAACATAGCGCAGTTCATACCGTCCCGGCGTTGACGGCGCGGTCAGCGCCGCCGGTGAGCCCTGACGGGTATAGCGATAATCCTCATAGCGCTGGGCCGGCTGGTCAGGGCCGACCACGGTCAGCATGTCCCGGTTGTTGCCCGGACCGGTCCAGTCCACCTCGAACCGCTCCCCGGCAACCACGCGCGCCGGGCCGGCAATCGAAGCCTCGGACTCGCGGATCGTGATCGGCTTGGTGGCCACAACCCGCCTGCCGTCAAGGACATAACGCACCTCATAGGTGCCGGGCTCCAGCGGCACGTCGATCCTCGCTGGCGAGCCGTCAATCGCACGGGCATAATCGCCATAGCGGCGCGCGCCCGCATCGGGCGCGACCACCGTCAGCCAGTCGCCCTTTACGCCGGGCCCCTGGAACGCGATCTCCACCTTCTGGCCGACCGTCGCCTCGTCAGGCGCGGTCAGCGTCACCTCTGCCTCGACAATCTCAATAGGCTGGCGGGCGATCACCTGCTCGCCACCCTGGACATAGCGGATCTCGTATGTGCCCGGCTCCAGCGGCATCTTGAGGGAGATGGGCGAGCCGTCCCGGGTCTTTGCATAATCGCCATAGGACCGCGCGCCCGCATCCGGCGCAACAACCGTGATCCAGTCACGTTGGCCGTTCGGGCCGAGCCAGTCGATATCATGGACGGTGCCAACGGTGGCTGACGCCGGCCCTGTTACCCGCGCCCCGACCGCTTCGACCATGATCGGACGGCGGACGATCACCTTCTCTCCGGCCTGAACATAACGCACCTCATAGGCACCCGCCTCCAGCGGGGCTGTGAGTTCAAGCGGATTGCCGTTTCGCGTATGGGCGTAGTCGCCATAGCTGCGCTCGCCGGCCTCAGGCTTCACGATGGTGATCCAGTCGTCATTGTAGCCGGGACCGGCCCACTCGACGGCAACGACGGCGCCGGCATTCACCGTGTCCGGCGCGCTCAGCGTCGCCTCGGTCGGCACGGCCTCGATGGGCATGCGCGCAATCACAAGGTTCGGTGCCGACCCGACGACGTAGCGAACCTCATAGGCTCCCGGATCGACCGGCATTCGCAGCGTCAGCCGATTGCCAGACCGCGCGGGATACTCATAGTCGCTGTAGGAGCTCGGCGCCGCATCGGGGGCCGTGATGGTGATGAAGTCGCCGCGCCGGGCCGGGCCGGTCCACGTCACGGTAATCTCCGAGCTCACCGGAGCAGTTCCCTCAGGCTCGATCGCAAGCGTCGCCTCCAGCGCCTGCTCCAGGGCAATGGTGACCGTGCGCGGCGCGCCCTCACGCAGGACTACCCCGAGAGTTTCCCCCTCAAGACCCATCTCCGGCCAGGCCACGGACACGTCATAGGTCCCCGCCGCCAGCTCCACCTCGCTGTTGCCAGTCCCTGACACAGCGTGAACTTCGTCGTCCGTTCCGGCCAGTGTCACCCGCCAGTCGAGCCCGGTCTCGATCTCCGGCCCGCCCTTGAGGTCGGTCGCCCGCAGGCTGAGAATCGTTTCGCGCACCATCTCCGGTGCCTCGGCGACCGTCTGCTCCAGCGCGTCGGCCAGTTCGGCCGAGTTCGACGCATTGACATAGATCCCGCCCGTGTTCTCCGCCAGGCACTGCAGCTGCGCGCGGTGGGCTTCGTTCTCGATGTCAAACCCTATGACATGGGCGGTGAAATTCACACCGGACGCTTCAAGCGCCGTGCCGACCTCGCAGGGGTCGAGATTACAGGTTTCCTCGCCATCGCTGACGAGGATGACTGTTGCCGGCATTTCGGTATAGCGCAGCTGTTCGGCCGCAAACCGCACCGATGCGCTGATCGGCGTCATGCCCTTCGGGTTGATGGCCTCGACGGCCCTGCGGATTTCCGCCCGGCTTGCCCCGACCTCGGCCAGCGTCTCGATGTCGTTGCAGTCGCCCTTGCGGGTGTGACCATAGGCAACAAGGCCAAGCCGGCGCGTTTCCGGCAGGTCTTCAAGCAGTTCGCCCACGACGTTGCGGGCAATCGTGATCTTTGCTTCGCCGTCGATCTGGCCCCACATCGAACCTGAGGCATCAAGGACAAGGATGACATCCTCGCGCGGCGGCGTACCCTGCGCCTGAGCTGGAGTTGCAGCCGCAAGGGCCAGTGCTGCCGCTCCGAACGCGCCCGCTGTCCACTTCACCATGCCGGTAATACTCCCCACACCAACCTTCACCCGGGGCGCCACAGCCCCGGATCGCCTTTTTATGGCATTGTCGGCGCCGAGGGGAAAGACCGGGGCGCAGGGCGCGGCAGGGTCCGTCACGTCGCAGCGCACCGGATCGTCTCCAGCCGCAACTGCGCCTCTGCAAGCAGCCGTTCATCGACACGCCCAGGCAGCGGGCTCGCCGCCGCCGGTGCGTGCACCGCCACGTCCGACCCGAGCGCGCGGCGTGCGCGGTGCAGACGGGTACGAACGGTCTGCTCGTTGCAGTCAAGGAGTGCGGCGACCTCGGCATGACTGAGGCCGAGCACGAGGCAGAGCAACACCACGTCCCGGTGGACCGGCGCGAGACCATCGAGATGGCGCTCCACATCCAGCAGCGCCGACCGGGCCTCGATGGCCGAGGGGCTGGCAGCGGTGAGGTAAAAATCGTCCGCCGAGATCAGCGGATCACGCCGGCCGGACTGGCAGCGGTCGATCCAGGCATTCCGCGCGATCCGGAACAGCCACCCCCGGAGCGGGCGCTGCGCGTCCCAGCGCCCGCGCGACGACCAGGCCCGCAGGCACGCCGCCTGGACAATCTCGTCGCCCTCGATGTCGTCGCGCGACAGATACCGGGCATAGCGGCGAAGGTCGGCCAGCGCGCCTTCCAGCTCTGCGACAAAGCGAGCGTCGCGCACCGCATCTGTCCCCGCACAATCGTTACCGGCTCCCCCTGCCGATACGATCTGCCGTTGTGGCGATGTCATGGTCTGGTGTCCCTGTGTCGCGGCCATTCTGACACGCTCTGGGTGAGAATAAGCGCCACACCCCTTTCCAATACGTTAAGGAAGGCCTTCCCCCGCGAGCGCCGACCGTGCTGGCCCGGCCCGGTCCGTCACAGCCAGTCAAGCGGATTGACGTAGCCGCAGAAATAATCGCCGGCCGGCAGGTAGGTCACCGGCATGGCGCAGCCGGCTGCCCGCTCTTCCAGCAGGCGCTTGAACGCCGGAGAGGCCTCCTCGCCGCACAGCACACGCACCGGCCTGTCCGGGCGGACCTGCCTGAAGGCCGGCAGAGTCCGAACAACGCCATACTCGATCTCGCGGCTGAAGGTGACCGCGTCAAGCGATGCGAAAGCGCGGGCCGCGTCCTCCACCTCCGCGGCGGCGCGCGACAGGAAGGCGAGGTCGCCTGCGCTGGCGCCGGTCATTTCCTCATAGACCCAGAGCGCGCCGCGCAGCTTGACCGCCGATTTCAGCGCCCCAAGGGCAAGGCGCGTGCCGGCGCGCGACCCGGCGCCCTGGCGGAGCGCCGCGTCAATCCAGTCCGGCTTGAGAATGTCGGGTGTCAGCGGGCCGAGGCAGTTGTTCGCCAGCGCTGCCATTGCGACGCGCGGCTCGCCGAGAAAGAAGCTGTAGCCCGCCGCGCAGGCCGAGCCATGGGCAAGCAGCACCGCATCATCCAGTTCCAGCACGTCGAACACTTCGGTGTAGACAGCGCTTTCCGCCTCCAGTGACAGGGCAGGGGTCGACGCGCCATAGCCGGGACGACGGATCGCCACCACCGACAAGCCCCGCTCTCGCGCCTCCATGCAGAACGACCAGGGCGGCGGTGCCGGGTACTCGATCGAATGGAGCACGACCAGCGGGCGCGCGTCATTGTCGCCGAACCAAAGGAACTCGACGACCTGGCCGCCCGCCAGCGTCAATGTTTCCCAGTTCCGCAGGACCCGGTTGATCGGCGAAAGGTCGGCAGCCATGGATCGTCGATATATTCCTTACCGGTGGCCAAGGAAGCGATACTGTTCGTTTTCGCAAGACTGTCATGCAGCGTGGCGCCACTTTGGCTTCACACGCCACCCCTCCTTGGCGGGGCGCAACGGAAAAAATTACAGGATCGCTGGGAACGTAGGCGTGTCCCCGCCGGTAGTAAGGGTGCAGCACAATGCTGCTTCACACACCGCTCCATCAACTGGCGGGCCCGGCTCGAAAGGCCGGGCCCGCACTTTAGCGCTGGTCATCCCGCGTCAGCGGGAGCGTGGCCGCGCCGCGCGGGCACAGTGCAGGAACGTGGTCATCCAGGCGGCGACGCGCCCGCTATCGAGAGGTGCCTCAAGCGACGCGATAGCCTCGTCATGGCGCGGCCCCAGCGCCGCGCGGCGAAGCCCGTAGAGCGCCTGCGCATAGGCGGGCGTGAACTCCGGATGGCCCTGGAAGCTGATCGCCGGCCCGGCCGCGTAGGACAGGGCGGCATAGGGGGTGAAATCGGAGCGGGCGAGCACGCTGGCACCCGGCGGCGCAGCCACCACCTGATCCTGGTGACTGACCAGAAGGGCAAGGCGTTCCGGAGGGGGCTCGCCCATCCACGGCGCCGGCGCAACCCTGTCGTAAACGTGGCGTCCGACGCCCCAGCCCTTGTCCGACTTGACGACCTTGCCGCCAAACGCCTGCGCCATCGCCTGGTGGCCAAAACAGATGCCGATCGCAGGGGTGCCCTCCGCCGCCGCCCAGCGGATGAAGTCGAGAAGAGGCGCGATCCACGGCTCCGGGTCATAGACCCCGGCCGGCGAGCCGGTGAGCAAAACCGCATCAAGGCCCGCCGGGTCCGGCAGCGGCGCGCCCCGTTCCAGCGCCACTGTCTCGAATGCCAGCGACGGGTCAGCCTCGCCCAGGAGGCTGGCGAACATTGCCGGGTAGTCGGGCCAGTCTGCACGGATCGGGGCAGGCACCTGCCCGGTCTCTATGATGGTCAGCTTCAAGGCGCCGTCCCGCCGGTTTCAGGCACGCCGGCGCGCTCCGACGCAATCCACCGGGTGAGGCGGTCATCAAGCACCGAAAGCGGCACCGAGCCGTCGGCCAGGAGGTGGTCGTGGAACCCGCGCAGGTCGAATGCCGGACCCAGTTCGGCCTCGGCCCGGGCGCGCAATGCCCGGATCTTGAGCTCGCCGATCTTGTAGGCCGTCGCCTGTCCGGGCCATCCGATATACCGTGTCACCTCGATTTGGATGTTGAGCGGTGACAGGGCAGTATTCTCCTGGAAACAGCGTTCGGCCTGCTCTCGGCTCCAGCCATACCAGTGCAGGCCGGTATCGGCGACGAGACGGCAGGCCCGCCACATTTCATAGCTCAGCGCCCCGAACCGCTCATAGGGTGTGCGGTAGATCCCCGCCTCTCCGGCAAGGCGTTCGGCATAGAGTGCCCAGCCCTCGCCGAAGGCCGTCGCATAATAACGGCGGCGGTATTCCGGGACATGGCGCAGCTCCTGCGCCAGGGCGATCTGCAAATGGTGGCCCGGCACCGCCTCATGGGCCGTCAGCGCCGGCAGTTCGTAGAGCGGGCGCTGGTCGAGCCTGTAGGTGTTGACAAGATAGGCGCCAGCCCGGCCATCGCGCGCATCGCCCTGCGCATAGCGCCCGGTGGTGTAGCCCGGGGCGATGCTCGCCGGCACCGGCGACACGCCGTAGGGCAGGCGCGGAAGGCGGGTGAAATAGCGCGGCAGGATGCCGTCGAGCCGCTTGGCGATGGCAGACGCCTTCTCCAGCAGGTCATCGGGCGTGCGGGCGTAGAATTGCGCGTCGGTCCGCAGGTACCGGATGAAATCACCGAACTCGCCGCCAAAGCCGGTCTCGCGGACGATCGCGTCCATCTCCGCACGGATGCGCGCAACCTCCGTCTTGCCGAGCGCATGAATTTCCTCAGGCGTGTAACCCGCGCCCGCGGTATGGTCTGCCACCGCAGCGGCGTAGGCGCGCCGTCCGCCCGGCAGGGAGGCAAGGCCCGGTGTCGCCCGGGCATGCGGAGCGTACTCGCTTTCGAGGAAATGCAGCAGGTCCGCATAGGCCGCAATTGCGCCGCGCACAGCCTCCTCTCCCTCAGTGCGCAGCGCCAGGCGGGTGTCCGCCGGCAGGCTCTCCGGCAGGCGGGTCAGCGGCGCGAACAGGTCGCTGTCTGCCGGACGTTCGACAACCTGCTCACGCACCTGGTCGAGCGTCGTCGCCAGCGGGTCGCCATGGGCCGTCCAGCCCGTCTCGATGCCGCGGCGCATATTGCCCACATGCTCGGCGAAATAACGCGGCAGGTCCTCCAGCCTGGCGATCCAGGCGCGCGCGTCCTCCTCATTGCGAACCCGCGTGCGCATCGCTGCGAACACGGGCTCGGAATGGAAGCCATGGTCGCCGGTGAACGGTACGCGCGCGGCATCAAACGCCACCGCGTCGACAAGCCGCTGCAACAGCCTGTCCAGGATGGACGCGTCGATCCGGCGCGCGGTGTCGAGCCGCTGCAGCTCCAGTCGCAGCGCTTCCGCCCGGCGGGCCTGTCCGGCAAGGCGCTCCGGGCGTACGCTCGGCCAGTGTGCCACAGGGCGGCCGGCATTGCGTGCAGCCTCCGACGGGTCGAGATCGGCATGCAGTGCCGCATAGGCGTCAATCAGCCGGTCCAGCGGATCGCTCTCTGTCACTGTCACGGGCGGCTCTGCCATGGCCGGAAGCCCGGCATTGGGCGAGAGCGCCGCGATGGCCGCCGCGGCAAATAGGCGCCTCCAGCTGGTCATGTTCTGCTCTCCCTGCCGCGTTGACAGCGCTTGCGACCCTCTTAGAACCATTGGCTAAACTAAAGCGCAAGCGAGGCCGAAACATGGCAGGAACAGGCTGGGATGATTCAAGACCCCTGTCGCCGCACCTTCAGGTCTGGCGCTGGCACTGGACCATGGCCGCATCGATCATGCACCGGGCGACCGGCATCGGCCTCTACGCCGGCAGCCTTGTCCTGACCGCCTGGCTGGTCTCCGCGGCGATGGGGCCAGCGGCCTATGCCACGGTCACCAGCCTCATGGCCTCGATCCCCGGACAGGCACTCCTGTTCCTGTGGACGTTGGCGGTCGCCTACCATTTTGCCAATGGCATCCGCCACCTGTTGTGGGACGGGCCGGGCATCGGCTTCTCACCGGGGGTCGCAAGCGCTGTCAGCGTGTTCAACTTCATCTTTGCCGTCGCCGTGGCCGTGGGCCTGTGGGCGCTGGCCTACACACTCGGCTGAGGAGGCCCGCCTGCAACCATGTCAGCCCGATACCGCACTCCGACCGCCACCGCCCGCGGCCTCGGTTCCGCCAAGGACGGGGTCAATCATTTCATCAAGCAGCGCGTCACCGCGATCGCTCTCGTCGTGCTTGTGCCCTGGTTCGTGATCTCCGCCCTGTTTGCCGTCGACGCAGGCTATGACAGCGCCCTTGCCTGGATCGCCGCTCCCTGGAACGCGGTGGCCCTGATCCTTCTGTGCGCTGCGGCATTCTTCCACATGCGGCTCGGCCTCCAGGTCGTGATCGAGGACTATATTCAGGGACATGGCCTGCGGCAGGCCGCGCTGATCGCGAACAGCTTCTTTGCGATCATCCTGTTCGCTGCCTGCGCCATGGCGGTCCTGAAGATCTGGGTCGCGAGCTGAGACACCGCCCGCAGGTGGGCGCGCCGTGAACGAGGTTGGACAAGATGAGCGATTACACGTGGACCGATCACACCTATGACGTCGTCGTGGTCGGCGCCGGCGGCTCCGGCCTGCGCGCGGCGCTTGGCGCTGCCCAGGCCGGCCTGCGCACCGCCTGCATCACCAAGGTCTTCCCGACCCGCTCTCACACCGTCGCCGCCCAGGGCGGCATCGCCGCCTCGCTCGGGAACATGAGTGAGGATGACTGGCGCTGGCACATGTATGACACGGTCAAGGGGTCCGACTGGCTGGGCGACCAGGACGCGATCGAATATCTCTGCAAGAACGCGCCGGCGGCGGTCTACGAGCTGGAACACTGGGGCATGCCATTCTCGCGCACCGAGGAAGGCAAGATCTACCAGCGCGCCTTCGGTGGCATGACCCGCAATTATGGCGAGGGTTCGGTGCAGCGCACCTGCGCCGCCGCCGACCGTACCGGCCATGCCATGCTGCACACCCTTTACGGTCAGGCGCTGAAGAATGACACGGAGTTCTTCATCGAGTACTTCGCCATGGACCTCATCATGGATGAGGACGGCGCTTGCCGCGGCGTCACCGCCTGGAAGCTCGACGACGGCACGCTCCACCGCTTCCGCGCCCAGCGCACCATCCTCGCCACCGGCGGCTATGGCCGCGCCTATTTCTCCTGCACTTCGGCCCACACCTGCACCGGTGACGGAAACGCCATGGTGCTGCGCGCCGGCCTGCCGCTGCAGGACATGGAATTTGTCCAGTTCCATCCCACCGGCATCTATGGCGCCGGCTGCCTGATCACCGAGGGCGCCCGCGGCGAGGGCGGCTATCTCACCAATTCCGAGGGCGAACGCTTCATGGAGCGTTATGCTCCCTCCGCCAAGGATCTGGCCTCACGCGATGTTGTCTCGCGCGCCATGACGGTGGAAATCCGCGAGGGGCGCGGTGTCGGCGAGGAGGGCGACCACATCCACCTCCACCTCGACCATCTGCCGCCGGCGACCCTCGCCGAACGCCTCCCCGGCATTTCCGAGACCGCGCGCATCTTTGCCGGCGTCGATGTCACCAGGCAGCCAATCCCTGTGCTGCCGACCGTTCATTACAACATGGGCGGCATCCCGACCAATTATCATGGCGAGGTACTGACCAAGGCGAAGGGCGATCCGGACCATGTGGTGCCGGGCCTGATGGCTGTCGGCGAGGCAGCCTGCGTGTCGGTCCACGGCGCCAATCGCCTCGGTTCCAACTCCCTGATTGACCTTGTCGTCTTCGGCCGCGCTGCCGGCCTGCGCTGCGGCGAGGCGGTCGAGGCCGGTGCCAGCCAGCCGGCGCTCACCGACGCCTCGACCGACCGACATCTCGCCCGCTTCGACCGAATCCGCCATGCGTCTGGCGACCAGCCGGTGGCGCGGCTTCGGCTCGACATGCAGAAGGCGATGCAGTCCAATTGCGCGGTGTTCCGCACCGGCGATGTCCTGCGCGAGGGCGTTGAGAAGATCGACGAAGTCTTCAGCCGCCTGCCCGGAATCGATGTGAAGGACCGCGGAAGGATCTGGAACACCGATCTCATCGAGGCGCTGGAGTTCGACAATCTGATCGTCCAGGCGGCCGTTACCGTGAATTCTGCCGCCAATCGCACCGAGAGCCGGGGCGCCCACGCCCGTGAGGACCATGCCGATCGCGACGATGCGAACTGGATGAAACACACCCTCGCCTGGGTGGACGAGGCCGGACGCGTCTCGATCGATTACCGGCCGATCCATGACTTCACCATGTCCAACGAGATCGCCTATATCGAGCCCAAGGCCAGGGTTTACTGACGCGCTCTCGCCCCGGGCGAAGGCTGGTGAAGTAACAGGAGCGGGGCTGTCGCCGCGCGCTGTCACATTTCCGGGATTGTCGGTGGGGGATTTCCCGGGCACAAGGCAGCGTGTGTTGATTGCACGAGGGAGGGAGGCTGGCCCATGGAAGACCGCTTTACATTCGACAGTGCGCTCATGCATTTCGCACGGGTTGATGGCCCGAAGGGTTTCTTCTGGAAATACCTCCTCGCCTATGCCCTCGGCGCGATTGCGATATTTGCGATCACTTTCATCTTCTTCGGCAACACATTTGCCAGCCTGATGGCCGTCAGCATGGACCCCTATGCCGACCCGGATGACATCATGCGCCTCGGCGGCAGCGTCGTGGTGATGTATCTTGTCCAGATCGTGCTCTACATACTTTTTGCGTCGGCCATCGAGGCCAGTATCCTTCGCCGCTATGTGCGCGGCGAGGGCTTCTCGATCCGCTTCGGATCCGACGAGCTGCGCCTCATCATGGTCTACCTGATCTGGGCCGGCGTACTGATCGTCTCCTACCTGCTGTTCACCATCCTGATCGCCGTTCTGCTCGGCGGCATCGGTGCGGCCATCGGCGGCGAGATCGGTGCCGGCATCGGCGTCTTGGCGGTCATCCTGTTCATCGCCTATTTCGCCTTCGCGATATATTACGGCACGCGCCTGTCGCCGGCCGCCGCGATCACCATCCGCGACCAACGGATCAGCTTCTTCAGGGCCTGGGGCGCGACGAAGGGACGGTTCTGGCCGATGTTCGGCGCCTTCCTGGTGATCGCGCTCGGCGCCATCCTCGCGCTGTTCTTGCTCTACCTCGTTTTCGGCGCAGCCATGTTCGGGGTAATGATGAACAACCCGGCGATGATCGAGGCAATGGAGGCCGGCGACGCGGCCGCAGCCATGCTGTCGCCTGGCTTCCTCGCGCCCGTGGCGATCTTCTACTTCGTCCTCCTGCTGCTCTATGGCAGCATCAGCTATGTCTGGGGCGGCGTGCCCTCGCGGGCGGTCAACACTGACCCGCGCGGCGGCGGCCTCGCCGACCAGGCATTGGTGTTCGAATAAGCCGGCGCGTCTTCGCGCCTGCGGCATATCGGTCCGCCGACCGGCTTCCCCTTTGCCGTCCGGCCGCTACGGCTACATTTACTACAGGTGTGTTAGTCGCTTCAGGATGAGGGTTGTTTCGCGATGGTTGAGCTGACGCTTCCGCGCAATTCAAAAATCGGCACAGGTCGCACATGGCCCAAGCCTGACGGCGCAAAGCGACTGAAGAAGTTCCGGATCTACCGCTACAGCCCTGAAGACGGCGGCAATCCCCGCTGGGACAGCTATTGGGTCGACCTCGACCGCTGCGGCCCCATGGTTCTCGACGTGCTGTTCTGGATCAAGAATACCATCGACCCGACCCTCGCCTTCCGAAGGTCCTGCCGTGAGGGCGTGTGCGGCTCCTGCTCAATGAATATTGGCGGACACAACTCCATTGCCTGCACCAAGGGGTGGGACGAGGTCGCTGGCTCGACCATCACCATCGCCCCCCTGCCGCACCTGCCGGTGGTCCGCGACCTCATCCCCGACCTCACCAATTTCTATGCCCAGCACGCCTATATCCAGCCCTATCTGAAGACCGACACGCCGGCGCCGGAGCGCGAGTGGAAACAGTCGGAGGCCGACCGCGCGCAGCTTGACGGGCTCTATGAGTGCATTCTGTGCGCCTGTTGTTCGACGTCCTGCCCGTCCTATTGGTGGAATGGCGACAAGTATCTCGGGCCCGCCGCCTTGCTGCAGGCCTATCGCTGGCTCATCGACTCGCGCGATGAGGCGACTGGCGAGCGTCTGGATGACTTGGAAGACCCGTTCAAGCTCTACCGTTGCCACACCATCATGAATTGCGCACAGGTTTGTCCAAAGGGCCTCAACCCGGCCAAGGCGATTGCCCGGATCAAGTCCATGATGGTCGAGCGGGTCGCCTAGGCGGCCCTCGCGCAGCCTTCCAGTCGGGCGACCAGCGGCCCGGCCGCCTTATCGCCCCGCAACGTCGCCAGCGCGGTATCAAGCGCCACGTGATAGCGGATGACCGGCCCGGCCGCGTGCTGGCCGGCAGCGCCAAGATAGCGCATCAGCCGCCGCGCCCCGGCGTTCTCAGACAGCACTTCGGCACTGAGTTCGCGTACGCCCTCCGCCCGAGCCTGCACAAGGCAGCAGCCGATCAGCATCCGCGCCAGACCCTGGGCGTGGAATTCGTCTATGACCGCGAAGGCCAGCTCCGCCTCGGGCACATCGCACTCGCGCATCACATGGGCCGCGCCGATCGCCCGCCCATCCGCCCCCTCGTCCAGCATCGCACCCCAGGCGACATGATAGTGCCCGTCGGCAGCCGCCAGCCGGCGCACCACCGGCTCAGGCATGCGCTTGAGCCCTGAGAAGAAGCGCAGGTATCGCGAGCGGTCCGACAGTTCCGTAATGCCGGTGCGCAGCCGCGCCTCGTCATCGATCGAGATCGGCCGGATGGCAACCGGCCGTCCATCCTTCAGGCGGGTCTTGATGCCTTCGCTCATCCTGCAGGCTCCGGAGGCCCTTGCCCCCACACGCTTACGCCACCCCCAACGGTTACCAACATAGGGGCGACAGGCTTGCTGCGCCGCAGCATATCGGCAGGGCAGCCATGCTGCGGGCGCTAGGGCGGGTTCCGACCAGTTACCAGGTTGCATTGATCCAAAACCGATCCCTCGCAGTGCAGGGCAAGCGCGACTGCGCGTCGGCGCCCCATGCGCCGTGGCCGCGGATGGGTCTTCATCCGCGCACATTGGTCTAGGGCGTTTTCCGACCAAATTGCATCACTTGGCCGCTTGGATTTTTCGTCAGGGCTAGGAGCGTAAAGTCCGGCGATGCG
>CAYPQD010000026.1:0-31585 GCA_964412785.1 uncultured Hyphomonadaceae bacterium | reverse complement strand
CGGCGCATGGGGCGCCGACGCGCAGTCGCGCTTGCCCTGCACTGCACGGATCGGTTTTGGGTCCATGCAGCTTGGTATAACGGGCTGCCGGTGTCGTCTGCGAAGGCGTGCGAATGCTTGCCCGCGAGCCGGGACGACCCGGATGAAATCCGCGCTGGCTGTCCCTTCGGATCACCGGGATAAAACAGGTGCCGCTCCATCAGAACGGCTCGACCTTAATATCCCCCCATCCCCTCAGAGCGGAATGTTGTCGTGTTTCTTGGAAGGGTTCTTCACGTCCTTGGTCCGCAGTGAGCGGAGCGCCCGGGCAATGCGCCGGCGGGTGGAGTGGGGCATGATAATGTCGTCGATATAGCCTTTGCGCGCGGCGACGTAGGGATTGGCGAAATTCTCTTCGTACTCCGCGGTGCGCGCGGCGATCTTGTCCGGGTCGTCAAGCTCCGAGCGGAAGATGATCTCCACCGCGCCCTTCGCGCCCATCACGGCGATCTCGGCCGTCGGCCAGGCATAGTTGATGTCGCCGCGCAGGTGCTTGGAACTCATCACGTCATAGGCCCCGCCATAGGCCTTGCGGGTGATCACGGTCACCTTCGGCACAGTCGCCTCGGCAAAGGCGAACAGCAGCTTGGCGCCATGCTTGATGAGGCCGCCATATTCCTGCTTGGTGCCCGGCATGAAGCCCGGAACGTCGACAAGGGTGACGATCGGGATGTTGAAGCAATCGCAGAAGCGCACAAACCGCGCCGCCTTGCGCGAGGCATCAATGTCGAGAACACCGGCGAGCGTCATCGGCTGGTTGGCGACAAAGCCGACGGTGGAGCCCTCGATGCGGCCGAAACCGCACAGGATATTGGCGCCAAATTGCGGTCCGATCTCGAAGAAGTCGCCCTCGTCAGCGACCTTCTCGATCAGCTCGCGCATGTCATAAGGGGTATTCGGGTTGGCCGGGATGAGGCTGTCAAGGCTCATCTCGATGCGTTCGGGGTCGTCAAAACTCGCACGCCTGGGCGGCGTTTCCCTGTTGGACGCAGGCAGGAAGTCGATCAGGCGGCGCATCTGGACGAGCGCCTCGATGTCGTTCTCGAAAGCCCCATCGGCGACCCCGGACTTTGAGGCGTGGACCCGCGCTCCGCCCAGTTCCTCATGGGTCACTTCCTCATTGGTGACGGTCTTCACCACATCCGGGCCGGTGACGAACATGTAGGAGGTGTCCTTCACCATGAAGATGAAGTCGGTCATGGCAGGCGAATAGACGTCACCGCCGGCGCACGGCCCCATGATCACCGAGATCTGCGGGATCACGCCGGAAGAGAGGACATTCTCCATGAAGATGTCGGCATAGCCGGCGAGACTGTCGACGCCCTCCTGGATGCGCGCGCCACCGGCATCGAACAGGCCGATCACGGGCGCGCCCATCCTCGCCGCAGCGCGCTGGACCTTCACGATCTTCTCCGCATGCGCCATCGACAGGGAGCCGCCGAACACGGTGAAGTCCTTGGAGAAGACATAGACCAACCGGCCGTTGACGAGCCCCTGGCCAGTGACCACCCCGTCGCCGGGAATTTTCTGCTCCTCCATGCCGAATTCCGAGCAGCGATGCTCCACGAACATGTCGAACTCCTCGAACGAGCCCTCATCGAGCAGGACCTCGATCCGCTCGCGCGCGGCCAGCTTGCCCTTTTCGTGTTGACGGGCGATCCGCGTCTCGCCGCCGCCAAGGCGCGCGCGCTCGCGCCGCTGTTCGAGTTGTTCGATCAGGTCCTGCATGTGGCCTCGCCCCGTTCGTGTCTGTGGTCCGATGACGGAGGGTGTAAGGCCAAGCGGCTTTCTGGCAAGGGCGAAACGCCCCGGACGGGGCGGCCGTCCGGGGCACTCGCCTTCGATCATGCGATGGTGCGTGGATCAGTAGGGCGCCACAAGGCGGGCAAAATAGCCATCATAGATATAGCCCTGTCCGGAAACGCCATGCCCGCGCTGGCCGGTATGGAGGTAGCGGTAGAGCGGCGGCGTCGGGACCCCGCGCACGTCGACCACATGGCCGCGCGTGTAGGTACAGGTGACATCCCGCTCCAGGGAAACTCGCCGGCCCTCGAATTCCGCCTCGAAGCGCACCTCAGCCACCCGGGGTGCAATGCGGCGAATACCGACGTCCTCGAAATCGACATCGAGAATGCCCTTGCGGTCGGCCTTGATGCGCACGGCGCGCCGGCAGGAGCTGATGGCCTCACTCACGATTTCGCGCACGATATCGTCACGGTGCCAGCGGTCGCCATACCACCTGTCATAATCGTCATTGGACTGATACCGGCCCGACGAGATCTGAGTGCCGGATCGACCGCGCACATCGATCACGACGAGGCGGCTTTCATCGGCGAAATGCGGCTCACCCTGGTGGTTGCCGTAATGGTGCCCGGGCTCGGCGAGGGCGGGGGCTGCGAAAAGGGCGGATGCTGCCAGCGCCGCGGCCGCCACTCTTGTGTTCCTGATGCGCTTCATCATGGATGGAGCGTCTCACGCCCCGACGCAACCCAGCCTGAGCGGCGTGTTCACCTGGCGGTCACTGGGTGAACGAAAGCTCACGGCCCCGTCATGCATAGGCGTAGGGACCGCCGCGCGCCAGCGCCGCCTGATAGGCGGGGCGGGAATGGATGCGCGTGAGAAAGTCACGCAGGTGCGGAAAGGGTGTAATGCTGGCGCGCGTTGCCGCCGCCTCGATCGGGAAGCTCATCATCACGTCGGCGGCAGAGAACTGGTCGCCGGCGAACCAGCCCGTCGCAGCGAGGCTGTCGTCGATGAAGCGCAGATGAGCGGCGATCTGGGGTTCGAGGAACCCGTCCTGCGCCGATTTCGACACCATCTTCACGAGCGGCCTGGCCAGCATGGGCGCAATTTCCGGGATGCGCTGGAAGACGAGCTTCATGACGAGCATCGGCATGGCCGAGCCTTCCGCATAGTGTAGCCAGTAGGTGAAGGCCCGCCCCGCCCCGGTCCCGCGCGCCGGGCGCAGCGGCGTCTCGCCGGCGATGTCCAGCAGGTATTCGACGATCGCGCCGGTCTCGGCGACGACCAGCCCGTCATGGGAGATGACCGGCGATTTGCCGAGCGGGTGGACCGCTTTCAGTTCAGCGGGCGCCAGCATGGTTTCCCGGTCGCGCTCATGGCGGCGCACCTCATAGTCGAGGCCGAGTTCCTCAAGCAGCCAGAGCACGCGCTGGGAGCGCGAATTCTCCAGATGGTGGACGGTGATCATGGTGCGGAGCCCTCCCTGTGCCGCAAGGTCGTGAACCAGGTATCGAGCGCCAGCGCCTCCGCCTGGCATCGCGCCGCGGCGGCGTCTGATTCCGCGTCGCGCCCCCATAGCGCGGCCTGGTAGTCCTCGTCGATGCGCGAGGCGTGGAATGCAGCCGCACCGTCAATCTCGCCGGCGTGGAGCGCCATGGCAATCACGGCCGATCCGAGGAGACCGCAGCCGAAGGCAAGACCCGTGAGGTTGAAATCATCAAGCGCGGCGGCATGGCATTCGGCTGCGCGCAAGGAGGCATCGGGTTGCGGCGCGGCGATCACGCCCGTTACCGGAACCAGAACCACGCCCAACGCCATGCCGGCCCATGCGCGCAGGCCCGTCCAGTGTGCCTCCTGACGCGCGCGCAACTCGGCCGGCCCTTCCGCCAGGTGACAGACGAGGTCGGTCTCACAATACCGGCGCACCTCGGCGGCCAGCGCCGCGCGGTTCAACGGTGTCCGGTCAATCGCCACATTGGCAAGCCGGGTCAGCGTCATGCTCTCGATATCGACCTCGGTCTCCTGCCCGGCCCATTCCGCGGACACCGACGCTGCGAGTGCGGCCACGGGCAGCGCAAGCGCCGCACCCGCCGGCGTGCGAACAGGACGGCCATCAAGCACGATTTGCCAGCCCTCCGGCGCCGGATCGACGCCGGCCGCCTTGTAGAACCGTTTCAGGGTCCGGGCCGCCTCCATGACATCCGACCTAGCGCGCGGGCGTGACAATGCCAATCACGCCATCATCGCCCGGTCAGAGAAGCGGCACAGCGCGGCGTCAAGGTCGGCGAAGGCATGCATGATCTCATGTGCGCCGGCGCGTTGCAGTTCGTGCGCCTCGCCAAACCCCCAGCTGACGCCGATGGTGTGGATGCCGGCCGCCCGGCCCATCTGGATGTCATGGATGGCATCGCCGATGATCAGGCTCGCGCTCCGCTCCGCACCGACGGCATGCATTGCCGCCTCGACCATGAAGGGATGCGGCTTGCCCGGCCCGTCATCGGCGCAGTGGATGGTGTCGAACAGCGGTTCCAGCGGATGCATCGCAAACAGTGCCTCGATGCCGCGCCGCGACTTGCCGGTCGCCATGGCGATCAGCCAGTTGTCATTGGCAAGCGAGGTGAGAAGCTCCAGCGCTCCGTCATACAAGGGCTCGCGGAAATCCGGGTCGGCGCGGCGGACGACAAACGCCCGGCGATAGGCTTCCACCAGGTCGGCGAGATCGCCTGCGGGATAGTTCTCAGGCGCGAGCCGCCGGCATGCCTCATCGAGGCCAAGCCCGACCACATGGCGTGTCTGGGCATACGCCGGCGCAGCCAGCCCACATGCCTCAAAGGCGCGCGCCATCGCCTCGGTGATCACTGCACGGCTGTCGACGATTGTCCCGTCCATGTCCCAGATGGCAAGCTTCAGGGTCATGCGAAGGGCTCCAGTGGGTCGCGGCCGGCTTCCTCCAGCAGGAAACCGAGGGTCGCAAACGTCTCGGTCATATGTGGCGGCAGGTCGGCGGTGATCGTCAGCGCTCGTCCTGCCCTGCGCGGAACGACAAGCGCACGGGCATGCAGGTGCAGGCCTTCGGCGACACCGAGGGGTGGCTCGCGGCGGGTCGCATACTTGCGGTCACCAAGAATGGAGGTGCCGACCTCATGCATGTGAACGCGCAATTGGTGGGTCCGCCCGGTCCGTGGGCGCAGGGCGAGCCAGGCAGCCTTCTGGCCAGCAGTGGAGATCACCGCATAGTCGGTTACCGCATGGCGCGCCCCGTCCTCGCCCTGGCCGGCAAGGTGCATGCGCTCGCGATCCTCGCCGGGCCCTGTCCCCTTGGCGAGCCAGCTGCGTAGCTGGCCGGCGCGCGGGTGCGGCACGCCAATGGTGACAGCCCAGTAGACCTTCTCCATCTCGCGGGCACGGAACAGCTGGCCCAGCCGGGCGGCGGCGGCAGGATGGCGCGCCAGCAGGATGACGCCGGAGGTGTCCTTGTCGAGCCGGTGAACGAGGCGCGGCACCATCTCCCCGGCCGCAAGGGCGGGAAGCAGGGCATCAAGATGATGCCGGCCCTGCCGGGTGCCGCCCTGGACGGCCAGGCCACGGGGCTTGTTGAGCGCAATCATCTCGTCATCCTCATGGATCACAAGCGCGCGTATGAAGTCGCGATCGCGCGCCTCGACCGCCAGCGGGGACGCTTTCGCGGGAATGGCCGGCGCCTCGCGCTGGAATGCGCCCGGCAGCGGCGGCAGGCGCACGGCGCTGCCTGCCTCAAGCCGGAGGTTTGCCCTTGCCCGCGCGCCATCGACGCGGATCTGGCCCGATCGCAGCAGCTTCTCAAGCTGGCCCTGGGTGATCTTCAGCCGCCGCTTGACCCAGCGGTCGAGCCGCGCGCCGGCTTCCTCTGCGGTCACGGTCTCGGTGATGACACCCTCGCTCATGCAAACAGCCTGCGTGCCACCATCAGCCCAAGGAACAGCGCCGCCACGCCGAGCACGAGCGAGCCGAGCGCGTAGCCCCCCGCGCGGGCCATCTCCCCGCGCTCGATCATCAGGGCGGTCTCCAGGCTGAAGGCGGAAAATGTCGTGAACCCGCCAAGCAGGCCGGTCGCAAGAAAGAGCCGCATGGCTTCCTTGCCGCCCGCGCCACGAAAGGCGAGCCAGCCGACGAGCAGGCCCATGGCGAGGCTTCCGGCAAGGTTCACCGTGAACGTCCCGACCGGCCAGCCATGCGGCCCGTGGCGCAAGGCCAGCCACCCGACCCCGTGCCGGGCAAGCGCGCCGAGTGCACCTCCGAGGGCGACAAGAAGAAGAGCATTCATCGTCCACGCGCTCCTACAGGAGGTCGACGGCGACCGGAAGGCCCGATGCTGCCAGCGCTGCGGCAAAGTCTTCCGGCAGCGGCGCCTCGAAGATCCGCTGCCCTGCGGCGCCCGGAAGCGCAAGGCGGGCGGCATGCAGCATCAGGCGCGGCGCCGACAGGGCACCGGTGCCATAGACCGGGTCGCCCGCGATCGGGCAGCCGAGATGCGCCATGTGGACGCGAAGCTGGTGCATCCGCCCGGTCTCCGGGGTCAGTGCCATCAGCGCCGCCTGCCCTGCCTGCGCGAGGACATGCCACCGCGTCAGCGCCGGTTCTGCGTACGTCGCACCCTCTCGCGCGATCCGCATCAGGGTCAGGCCGGGGCGCGGCTTGTCGCGCTGCAGGCCAAGGTCGAGCGATCCCTCGCCTGCGTCCGGCAACGCCCCGGCGACGAGGGCGAGATAGGTCTTGTGCACCCGTCGCGCCGCGAACGCTTCCGACAGGGCCGCCGCCGCCGGTTTTGTCTTCGCTGCGATGACCACGCCCGACGTGCCGGCATCCAGCCGGTGGACAAGGTGCGGGCGCTTGCCATTCGAACGTGCGAACGCCCACAGCAGCCGGTCAAGCGTCAGGTCGGCGGCCTTGCGCGTCTGGCAAGGCAGGCCCGCCGGCTTGTCGAAGGCAATGAGATCGGCGTGTTCGGCGAGCACGATCTGCCGCGCCAGTGTGATTTCGTCTTCTGAAAGCCTCTCCACCGGCCGGTTGCGCATGCTCGGTCCACTCTGTCTGGCCCTGGCGACCCCTGCAGGACTCGAACCTGCAACCGTCGGATTAGAAGTCCGGTGCTCTATCCAGTTGAGCTAAGGGGCCATGCCGGGAGGGCCGGCGCGCAGCGTCCCCTCAATGGGTCCAGGGCCGCTTTCTGTCTGCGGCGAAATTCTCCGAATAGGATTTCACCAGCCGCTTCGGCTCACGGGCGTCCTCAACCGTGAAGGTCAGGTTCTGGCGCCTTGCATAGGCGACCGCCTGCTCGCGCGTGTCAAACTGCAGGTGGACCTGGCCGGCGGTGTCATCAATGCTGGTCCAGCCCATCAGCGGGTCCGAGCTGCGCTTCCCGGCGTCCGTGAACTCCAGCACCCAGTCCCGGGTCCGCGCGCAACCGGCCTGCATGGCGCTGCGGCGGGGCTTGTAGATGCGCGCTTCCATTCCCGTGCCTCATTTCGTCCTGATGGTCGGAGCGATAGGATTCGAACCTACGACCCTCTGGTCCCAAACCAGATGCGCTACCAGACTGCGCCACGCTCCGACTACTCTCAAGATCGGCGGTATATCCCCGAACACTGCATCATGCCACCGATTCTTGCGGCGCCTCAGGTGCCCTTCGTCCGCCGCCGCAGCAACCGGAACACGGCATCGGCGCGCGCGGCCAGAACCTCGCCGCCCTTAACCAGTTCCGCCTGCACTGACACAACGTCATCATCGCCGCCGGACACCACCGGACGCGCTTCCAGCCATTCGCCCTCTCGCACAATGTCATGGAAGGTCAGCGTCAGCTTCACGGTCACCGATGTTCGCCGGCGCGCATCCCATACCGCCCAGGCAAGCGCGCCGTCGGCAAAGGCGCTGATCATGCCACCATGCAGGAAGCCCAAACCATTGCAGTGTCTTGGCAGGACCAGCAGGCCGCTTCGCAGGTCGCCGTCAGCCCTGTGGCGGTAGACCGGGCCATTGTGCGCAGTGAAGGGGCCGCGCCCCTGCGACGGGGCAAAGCCGGCCGGAATCAGCGGCGGCTCACTCCCCGCCGGCATTGCCGAAGATCGGATGGATCACCGTGTCGCCGGGCCCTATACCGAGCCGGTCAACCGTGCCGGCCTTGAGTTCGACAACACCCTTGACCGGAAAGCCCGGATTGATCCGCCTCAGTGAGCCCGGCACGGCTCCGGGGGTAATCGCGAGGATTTCGCCGTCTGGCGCCACAAACAGCAAGTCCAGAGAGATCAGCGTGTTCTTCATCCACATGTTGGCTTCACGCGGGGACCCAAAGTCGAACAGCATTCCGCCATCCTCATCAAGGCTCTCGCGGAACATCAGGCCCTGGGAGAGTTCGTCCGGCTCGTCGGCGACCTCCACCTTGAAATCATGGCTGCCGGCCGCGGTCCCTATGGTGAGCGGGCTGGTCTCCTGCGCCAGTGCCGGAAGCGGCAGGACCATCAGCACAAGGGCGAGAATGAAGGCGCCGGGCGCCAGGGGGACATGCTTCTTCATGGCAACATGTCCTAGCCGGGCCGGGACGCTCCGGCAATCGGCTTGCTCACGCAGCGCCTCAACCCGATGGCGGCTTCACCTGGGCGACATGCTGGCCCTTCGCGCCCTGGTCGATGGTCACCGTCAGCAGCGCGCCCGGTTCGATTTCCTCAATGCCGACCCGGCGCAGCACGACGGCGTGGATGAAGATATCCTCGCTCTCTCCGAGCCGCTGCACGAAGCCATAACCGCGGCCGGCATTGAACCATTTCACCGTGACCCGCTCGAACACCGGTTCAATTCCCGCTTCGCGGGCGATCTCCGCGCGCGGACGATCCATCTCGATGATATTGATCACCTGCCAGCCGCGGTCGCGCTCGATGGCGTCGCAGACGATCCGGGCATTCTCGTCGGCATGCGCTTCACCATACTTCCTCAGACAGGAAATATGCAGCATGACGTCGTCCTCAATCGTCACGCCCTGAGCGGTCTGCGCAACGATAAAGCCGTAGCCCTTGTTCGTGTCGAACCATTTGACGCGTCCGATGACGCGCACCGGGTCCGGCGCCTCTGAATCCATGACATGTTTAACGGGTTGAACCATCAGCCTGAAATACCCCTTTCAGAGGGTAGGAAGGCCAGCCGGGTTTGTCATCCCGTGTCCGCAGGCCATTCGTGAAATTTATGAAAGGCGTGTGACGCCTCCGGCCTGTTGCCCGGATAGTCACGACCGCGCGCGCAAGGGACTGCCAGCCCGCAACGCCGTCACCCGCCGGGGAGGCCCAGCGCCGCCAGCGCAAAGTCGCGCGTGTCCTTGTAGTCCGCCTTTCCGTTCGGGGCGCGCATGAGGCTGTCGCGGAACAGGACGCGCTTGGGCGCCTTGTACCGGGCGAGCCGCGCCTGCACAAAGGCGCGCAGGGTGTCCTCGTCGGCCGTCTCGCCGTCATGGCATTCCACGATGGCGGTCACGGCCTGCCCCCATTGCGGGTCCGGCACTCCGACCACAAGGGCATCGCGTACCGCCGGATGGCCTTTCAGGACCTCCTCCACTTCCTCCGGATAGATTTTCTCCCCGCCGGAATTGATGCAGATGGAGCCGCGCCCCAGCAGGGTCAGCGTGCCGTCAGCCGCGACCGTGCACCAGTCGCCAGGGATGGCATAACGCTCGCCATTGATGGTGCGGAAGGTCTTCGCCGTCTTCTCGTCATCCTTGTAGTATCCAAGCGGCACCGCACCGCCGCGGGCGATGAATCCCGGCTCGGCTGAGCCTGGTTCTATCTCACGGCCATCCTCTGAGAACACCTTGCAGGTCTCGCCGATGGTGAACTTTGCCGTCTCCGAGACGCCTTCCGCGGTCGTCACCGACATGCCGAAGCCGACCGCCTCCGATGCGCCGAAACTGTCCATCAGGGCGACCTGCGGCATGTGGCGGATGAGGCCGCGCTTGACCTCCATGCTCCACATGACGCCTGAGGACGTGATCGACTGGACCGAGGAGAGGTCAAACCGTCCGGGCTCGGCGTCGAGGACCGCGAGCATCGGCTTGGCGAACGCATCGCCGACAATCGCGATCGCTGTGACGCGATGGCGCTGCACGCTCTCCCAGAGGGCTTCGGGCCTGAACGAGCCGCCGGTGTCCATTGTCACCACCGCACCGCCATTCAGAATCGCGCCCATGGCGGTGAAGAGTCCCGTGCCGTGCATCAGCGGGCAGGCCGGCATCTGGCGGACCAACCGGCCGGCCTCCTGCATGAAGGCGAGGTGCTCGTCCATCGTGCCGGGGGCGGAGCCATAGATGCGGCGCAGGGCGTCGAGATTGGCCTCACGCCAGACCTTGTGCGGCCACATTACGCCCTTCGGCATGCCCGTCGTGCCGCCGGTATAGAGGAAGAGCAGATCGTCGCCGGACCGCTCGATGCCGAGGGGGGCGCCGTCGCCCTCGTCGGCCAGCGCCTCATAGGCCACCGCGAAGTCCGGCGTGTCGCCGGCTCCGCCAATTTCCACCCAGGTCGCAATTTTCGGCAGCCGGGCGCGCACGCGCTCCACATGGCTGCGGAACTGCGCGTCATAGACCACCGCGACGCTGTCTGAATTGTCGAGGATGTAGACCAGTTCGTCGTCCTGGTAGCGGTAATTGACGTTGACATGGGTCAGCCGGCCTTTGAAACAGGCCGCAGCCGCTTCCATGTATTCGGGTCGGTTGCGCAGGTAGAAGCCGACCTTGTCGCCCGCGCCCGCGCCGCGCGCCCGCAGGCCTCGCGCCAGGTTGTTGGAGCGCGCCGTCATGTCCGGCCAGGCGATCACCCGCTCGCCATGGATCAGCGCCGGCGCATCGGCCGCCGCAACCTCGCCCACCGCGTCCAGGATATCGCCGAAATTCCAGATACCGCCGCTCATCGGGTTCTCCTCCCTGAGATTTTTCCGGGGGAGATTAACCAGCATACCGCAATCGCGGAAAGGGAGATTTGGCGTCAGCTACAGCGACGGTTGGCACTCCCTAGGGGAATCGAACCCCTCTTTCCAGGTTGAAAACCTGGCGTCCTAACCGATAGACGAAGGGAGCACGCCGTTGCGAGCGAGCGATATAGCGGGGCGCTCCGGGGCTGGCAAGTCGCCCCTGCACCACAGCGGCCGCGGAACCGGACAGGCTGTCGCACGCTGTCGTGCGCACCGGACTGTCACAGCGCGGGCGTAGCGTCGATCACGTCCATCTCCGCGCTCCCCCGGCCATTCCAGGTGTCAATCTTGAGACGCCCGCAGACATGCATCCGCCCGCCGCGCAGCACCGCCTCGCCAAGCTCGGTGTCGCCCTGGCGCCAGGCGATGCAGGCCAGCCGGCCGGTCGTGTCGGTCGCGGTGAAGCGCAGGTGATTGGCGCCGATCCGCCGTGCGCCCTGCACCTCAACGTCGCACAGCGCGAACACGGGTTCGGGCGCGCCCGCCCCGAACGGGCCAATCCCGGCGACCTGCTCGACCAGCGCCGGCGTCGCCGCGCCGGGCGCCACGACCGCGTCAACCTCCAGCGCGCGGGCCGCCACCCGCTCGGCAACGAACGCGGCCATGTGATCGCACATCCACGCATCGAACGTGTCGACCTGATCGGGTTGCAGGCTGAGCCCGCCTGCCATGGCATGGCCACCGCCTGACAGGATGACGCCCTCCTTCGCCGCCGCCGCGATTGCTGCGCCGACATTGACCCCGCGCACCGAACGCGCCGAGCCCTTGGCCACCGGCCCGAGCCCAGCGCCCCAGCCGATCACCACGCTTGGCAGGTGGAAGCGGTCCTTCAGCCGCCCGGCAACGATACCGATGACGCCTGGATGCCAGCCCTCGCCGTACGCAACCAGAATGCCGCGCTCCGGATCGGCGTCGAGGGCGCGCTGGGCCTGCCCGGTCGCCTCCTCCAGGATCGCCTGCTCCACCGCCTTGCGCTCATCATTGAGGGCGTGAAGGCGTTCGGCCAGCGCGATCGCCTCGCCGCGGTCATCGCTTGCAAGCAGCTTTGCTGCCAGCCACGGATCGCCGACCCGTCCGCCGGCATTGAGGCGGGGGCCCAGCACGAAGGTCGCATGGTAAACGCTCTCGATCGTGCCAAGGCCGGCGACATCGGCGAGCGCGCGCAGGCCCGGATTGCCGCCCCGGGCCATAATCTTCAGCCCCTGCCGGACAAAGGCACGGTTGGCCCCTTCCAGCGGGGCCATGTCGCACAGTGTGCCGAGCGCGCACAGGTCAAGCCAGGCCATGATGTCCGGCAGGCCGCCCGCGGGCGCCACGCCACGCTGGCGCGCCAGCCGGTTGATCGCCGCCAGGAAGACGAAGACAACACCGGCCGCCGCCAGGTGGCCGCAGCCTGACGTGTCGTCGGGCCGGTTTGGGTTTACCAGCGCTGCCACCTGCGGCAGGTCGAGGGTCGGCATCAGGTGGTGGTCGATTACGATCACCGGCAGGGCGATATCGCGCGCCTCGGCCAGCGCCGCGCCAGCGGCGGCGCCGCAGTCGACCGTGATGACGAGGTCCTGCCCGGCGCCCTTGAGGTGGCGGAACGCCTCCGGGGAAGGGCCATACCCCTCCGTCAGACGGTCGGGCACATAGAGACCAAGGTCGTGGCCCCATGCGCGGAAATAGCGCGTCAGCATGGCCGCCGATGTGCCGCCATCGACATCGTAATCAGCAAATACCGTGACCCGCTGGCCGGCGAGCAGGGCCTCCAGCACGCGCGCGGCGGCCACGTCCATGTCGCGGAACGCGGACGGGTCGGGAAAGGTCTCGCGCAGGGTCGGGGTGAGGAAGGCTCCGACACTGCCCGCGCGGATGCCCCGCGTCGCCAGCAGGCGGGCCAGCAGGTCATTGCCGCCAAGCTCGGCAGCAAGCGCGCGGACCGTGCCATCCTCGGCCGGCCGGCTCACCCAATAGCGCCCGCCAAGCGAGTTGCTCACGCCGAACAGGCAGTCATCGGGCTGGTTCGCCGGAACGTTCATTTCACCGACCCTAGACGAGTCGGCAGGCCGGCGCACGGGGCCCTGCTGTCAGACGCGCAGGGTGGAGCGGATGTGGCGCACCGTGCCATCGGCCGAGGTCATCACCAGGGTGTGGGTGCGCGCCACGCCGTCACCGCGCTTCACCCCGTCGAGCAGGGTGCCGTCGGTGACCCCAGTGGCGCAGAACACGGTCTCTCCCGAGGCCAGCTCATCGAGACCATACTTGCGATCGAGCTCGGTGATACCGACGCGTTCGGCCCGGCCTAGCTCGTCATCATTGCGGAAAACCAGCCGCCCCTGCATCTGCCCGCCGACGCATTTCAGCGCCGCTGCTGCCAGCACGCCCTCCGGCGCGCCGCCCAGGCCGACATAGAGGTCGATGCCGGTGGACGGATCGGTCGTGTTGATGATGCCGGCGACATCGCCATCGGTGATCAGGTGGATGCGCGCGCCCGCCGAGCGCAGGCTTTCCACGATCTCGGCATGGCGCGGCCGGTCGAGAACGCAGGCCGTCATCTCCTCCACGGCCCGGCCGGACGCCTTGGCCAGTGCGCGGATATTGGCGGCCGGGCTCTCATCGAGGTCGACAACCCCGTCGGGATAGCCAGGGCCGATAGCGATCTTGTCCATATAGGTGTCGGGCGCATACAGCAGGCCGCCGCGCGGCGCGATAGCGAGCACCGCAAGGGCGTTTGCCATCGCCTTGGCGGTCAGCGTTGTACCCTCCAGCGGGTCGAGCGCAATGTCGATTTCCGGACCATCGCCGGTGCCGACCTCCTCGCCGATATACAGCATGGGCGCCTCGTCGCGTTCACCCTCGCCGATCACGACGCGGCCCCTGAAATCGACCCCATTGAAGGCCTGGCGCATGGCGTCCACCGCCACCTGGTCGGCGCGCTTCTCGTCGCCGCGTCCGGCCTCTCGGGCTGCTGCAATGGCCGTCTTCTCGGTCACCCGCACCATGGCGTCGGCGAGTGCCGGAATAAGAATGCTGTTCGTCATGGATGTCCCTCCCGGATGCGGGCACCGGCCCGACTGTGTTGTCAGCTTGCCGTCTCGATACGAATCCGGCGCGCCACGTCAACAATCGTGTCGAGCGCCTGCAGGTCCGCGCACGCGGCTTCAATTGCAGAGCGGGCGCAAGGATGGGTGACGATGGCGACCGGCGCAGCGCCCGCCTCATCAGCGGACTCCTGCAGCAGCTTGTCAATGGACACCTCACGCCCTGCCAGTGTTTCCGACAGGCTCGCCAGGGCGCCCGAGACGTCGGCGAGGCGCACGCGCAGGAAGAACGCCGCCGTCTCGCTTGCCTCGGGACGGACAAAGCGGCGCATCGGGTGGTGACCGGCCCGGCCAAAGGCGGAGCGCACCCCCGGATTGAACAGTTTGGCGACATCGCCCATGACCGCGCTTGCGGTCGGCCCGGCCCCGGCGCCCGGCCCGGTCAGCGTCACCGCGCCGAGCGGCTCACCTGACACCCGCACGGTGTTGAGACTGCCATCGATCCGTGCCAGCGGATGGGATACCGGCAGCGCCATCGGCGCCACCCGGCAGGTCACGTGCTCGCCATTGAGAAAGCCCTCTGCGATCAGCTTGATGCGGTAGCCAAGCCGGTCTGCAAGACGCAGGTCGAGCAGTGTCAGCGCATCGACACCGCAGACGTCCACCTGCGCGAAATCGAGCTCGGCAGAAAATGCAATCGCGGACAGGATAGCGATCTTGTGCGCGGCATCCATGCCGGACACATCGAGCGTCGGATCGGCTTCGGCAAAGCCGAGCTTCTGCGCCTCCTCCAGCACGCTGTCATAGCTACGCCCGGTGGCGAGCATCTCTGTCGTCAGGAAATTGCATGTGCCGTTGAGGATTCCCGCAATGCGGGTGATATCAACGCCCGAAAGGGAATCCCGGATCACCCGGACCACCGGCACGCCGCCGGCTACCGCCGCTTCGAACAGGAGATCGACGCCCTGCGCCTCGGCAAGCTCCGCCAGCGCCTGGCCATGTTCGGCAATGAGTGCCTTGTTGGCGGTCACCACCGGCTTGCCAGCCCGCAGCGCGGCTTCCACGGCCAACCTGGCCGGCCCGTCAGACCCGCCGACCAGTTCCACGAAGACATCGATGTCGGGGCTCGCCGCCAGAATGGCGGCATCGTCGAACCACTGGTAGGCATCGATCGCAGCCGGGCGGTTGCGCGAGCGCGAGCGCGCCGACACACCGGTCACACTGACCTGTCCGGGAAGACGCAGCCGGGCCTGGCGCTCGACAAGACCGATCAGCCCGCAGCCGACATGACCAAGCCCTGCAATCCCGAGCCTCAGTGCGGCCATCGCCGGTCCCTTCCCTTCCGTCCTGCATGCCCCGACTAGGCCACGCCTGCGAAACGGGCAAGTGTCCGCTGCGGTGTGATGCGCCCCCTCGGCCCGCGCCTTCAGGCCGCCGCAGTACGCGCCGCCGCAGCCTTCTCGGTCAGGTAACGCTTCACATTGCGGGCGGCCTGGCGAATGCGCTGCTCATTCTCGACCAGTGCGATGCGCACATAGCCCTCGCCATACTCGCCAAAGCCGGTGCCAGGCGAGACCGCCACATACGCCTCGTTAATGAGCTCCAGCGTGAAGGCGAGCGAGCCCATCTCCCGGCAGGCCGCCGGCAGCGGCGCCCAGGCGAACATGGATGCCTCCGGAACCGGGATGTCCCAGCCGGCCCGGGAAAAACTCTCCACCAGCGCGTCGCGTCGTACCCGGTAGATCTGCCGGGCCTCCTCCACACAATCCTGCGGGCCGTCCAGTGCAGCGCAGGCGGCTACCTGGATCGGTGTGTAAGCGCCATAGTCAAGATAACTCTTCACCCTGCCGAGTGCGGCGATCAGGCGCTCATTCCCGGCGGCGAAGCCAACCCGCCAGCCGGCCATGGAATAGGTCTTGGACATGGAGGTGGTTTCCACCGCCACATCCCTTGCCCCATCCACCTGAAGGATGGATGGCGGCGGGTCGCCGAAATAGATCTCGTTATAGGCAAGATCCGAAAGGATCCACAGGTCATGGCGTTTCGCGAACGCCACCGCGTCGCGGTAGAAATCGAGATCAACCACCGCCGCCGTCGGGTTCGAGGGATAGCAAAGGACCATCGCCGTCGGCGCCGGCACCGAGTGCATCACCGCATGGCCAAGGCCGGAGAGATACTGCTCTGGCGTCAATGCCGGCACCGCGCGGATAACAGCCCCGGCCATGATGAAGCCGAAACTGTGGATCGGATAGGTGGGGTTCGGCGCCAGGATCACGTCGCCCGGCGCCGTCACCGCCTGGGCGAGGTTTGCAAACCCTTCCTTGGAGCCAAGCGTTGCGATGACTTCCCGATCCTTGTCGAGGGTCACGCCGAAACGGCGGGCGTAATAGGCGGCCAGCGAGCGGCGCAGGCCGGGAATGCCGCGCGAGGCGGAATAGCGGTTGGTGCCCGGCTTTCGGGCGGTTTCCACCAGTTTCTCGATGATGTGCGACGGCGTTGGCAGGTCGGGATTGCCCATGCCGAGATTGACGATGTCGGCGCCGCGCGCACGCAGCTCGGCGGCCTTGCGGTTGACCTGCTCGAAGACATAGGGCGGAAGGCGGCGGATCGTGTGGAATTCGGGTGTCATGGCGTGCCGGCCGCTCCCGTTCAGCTTGCCGCGCGCGGCGGTACCGCCTGCGCTTTCAGAGCCCGGACCTCGCCGTCGGTGAGATGGCGCGCCGGCGTGTCGGCCGCCTCGAACAGGGCCCGCTGGCCCGCCGCCCAAGCGGTGATCGTGTCGATATCGAGCGCCTCAGGCAGAGGCGGCAGCGCGATCTCAAAGGCACGGCCCGAACGGGCAACCTTGCGGCGATCGGCCAATAACGCGCGTGCGCTGGGGCCATCGCCGGAAGCATCGGGCACGACGGAAATGTCGGGATAGCCCTTGCCGAGGATTTCATTGCGCCGCTCGCCATACCAGTCAGGGGCGCTGGAGACGGCATCGCGCACACTGCCGGCCGTGCTGGCGCAGCCCGCCAGCGTGCCGGCGCAGAGAATGGCCCATGTCTTCATCGCTCAGACAACCTCCGACTCACGAAATCTCAAAGTCTTTGATAGCATATGCCCAACCGTGGCGGATAGCAGGTGACAACATGGCGAAGGGTGACGGAAACGAGGCGAGGGAGGCCATGAAATTGCGCGACCTGATGGCCGCTCAGGATCCTGCCAAGATGCAGAAGCTGTCGCTGACGATGACGGAGGCGATGGCCGAGAGCCAGGCGCTGATCAATGCGGTGATGGGCTCTGCGGCCTTCAACATCGGTGAGAGCCCGCTCGACCCCTTCGATGCCGCCGGCGCCTTTGCCGAGATCGGCCAGTCGCTCGCCGTCCGGCCGGACCGTATCCTCGCTGCCAATCTCGACCTCTGGCAGGGCTGGATGAAGCTGTGGAGCGACATGGCGCTGCCGGGCCATGGCACCGCCTCCCGCGACAAGCGCTTCTCCGACCCGGAATGGAGCGAGAATCCGCTCTTCGACTTCATGCGCCGCACCTATGAACTCAATACCACCTGGCTGATGTCGCTGATCGAGGGCGCCGATACCGTCGGCGAGGCGACCCGTCGCAAGGCCCGCTTCTTCGCCCGCCAGACCGCTGACGCCTTCGCGCCGACCAATTTCTTCGCGACCAACCCGGCGGCCCTGAAACTGATGATCGAGTCAGGTGGCGACAGCGTGCTGCAGGGCCTGCGCCAGGCCCGTGAGGACCTCGCCAAGCACCGCGGACACCTTACCATCAGCCAGAGCGACGAGACGCCCTTCGAGGTCGGTCGCAATATTGCCACCACGCCCGGCAAGGTGGCGTTCCGCAACGATCTGATAGAACTGATACACTACGCCCCGGTGAAGAAGCGTGTGCGCACTCGCCCGCTGCTGATCTTTCCGCCCTGGATCAACAAGTTCTACATCCTCGACCTGCGCGAGGAAAACTCGATGATCCGCTGGCTGCTCGCCAAGGGGATCGACGTCTACCTGGTCTCCTGGCGCTCGGCCGACGATGTCACGAGGAATTACACCTGGGACGACTATGTCACCGAAGGGGTATTCGCTGCGGTGGAGGCAACCCTCGCCGAATCCGGCTCCGACGACCTCAACACGATCGGCTATTGCATTGGCGGCACATTGCTCGCCGGCGCCTTGGCTTACATGGCAAAGCACGAAGACGCACGAATTGCCTCAGCCACCTTCTTCGCCAGCCAGGCCGATTTTGAGAAGGGCGGCGACCTGCTCGTCTTCACCGATGAGCCGGCAATCGCCCATGTTCGCGAAGTGATCGCGGCCCATGGCGGTCTGATGCCCGGCGAACTGATGCGCGAGACCTTCAACTGGCTGCGCCCGATCGACCTGGTCTGGCGCTATGTCGTCGACAACTACATGCTCGGCAAGAAGCCGCGCCCGTTCGACCTGCTCTACTGGAATGCCGACCAGACCAATATACCGGGGCCCACCCACCTTACCTATCTGGAAAATCTCTACCAGCGCAATGAGCTTGGCCGCGGCCGCTTCCGCATTCTTGGCGAGCGGATCGATCTTGGCGATGTCACCATCCCCGTGACCGTGCAGGCGAGCCGCGACGACCATATCTGCCCGTTCGACAGCGTCTACAGGGCCGCCAGCCTCTACGGTGGCCCGGTGCAGTTCATCCTCGCCGGCTCAGGCCACATTGCCGGCGTGGTCAACCATCCAGACGCCAAGAAATACCAGCACTGGACCCATGACGGCCTGCCGGGGACGGTGGAGGAATGGATGGCTGGCGCCGAGGAGCATCCGGGGTCCTGGTGGCCGACCTGGTGGACCTGGCTCAAGGACCTCTCAGGGCCCCTGCGCGCGGCCCCGGTCGTGGCCGACAAGGGCCTGGGCGACGCACCGGGCAGTTATGTCAAGGTCCGCCTGGAAGACATCCACATGGCCCGCGGCACCTGAAAGCGCGCGGCTGGTCGCGGGCGGTGCTATGGACAGAGCCGTGTGCGGGTCCATCCGGCGGGCCCCCGCTGGTAGCTGACGCGGTCGTGCAGGCGGAACGCCTGGTCCTGCCAGAATTCGACGGCGTCCGGCGCAAGGCGGTAACCGCTCCAGTGGGGCGGGCGGGGGACATCGCCGGCGAAGCGGACCCGGGCGCCGGCGACACGGGCGAGGAGCTCGGCCCGGTCCGCAATAGGGCGGGACTGGTCGCTCGCCCAGGCACCAAGCCGGCTGTCGCGGGCGCGACTGGCAAAGTATCGATCGGCCTCGTCCGGCGATACCGGAAAGACCGGCCCGCGCAGGCGCACCTGCCGTGCAAGGCTCTTCCAGTGAAAGCAGAGCGCCGCACGCGGCTGGCCGGCAAGCTGGTGGCCCTTGGCGCTCTCTGTGTTGGTGTAGAAAGTAAAGCCGGCGTTATCGAAATCCTTGAGCAGGACGATCCGCACATCCGGCAGGCCGCGTTCATCGACGGTGGCAAGCGCCATGGCGTTGGCATCGGCGGGCTCGGCCTTCACCGCCTCTGCGAGCCAGGCCGCAAACAGCGCCAGAGGGTCGTCACCATCGGCGATCAGCGGCCGGTCGCCTGCGGCGGCAAAGGCCTCTGGCGTCGGTGTGTCGGGAATGGGATTCTCGCTCTCGGCCATGGCGCCGGCGCCTCCTTGTGCAGACCAGCATTTGAAGCCGGCGCCGCAGGCTGGCAATAGGACAGCATCGCCTGGAGCCGACACATGTCTCACAATACCTATGGGCATCTTTTCCGCGTCACGAGCTGGGGCGAAAGCCACGGGCCGGCGATCGGCTGCATCATTGACGGCTGCCCACCAGGCCTGCAGCTGGAAGCCGCCTTCATCCAGCACTTCCTCGACCAGCGCCGGCCCGGCACCAGCCGCTTCGTAACGCAGCGCCGGGAGCCGGACACGGTGCGCATTCTCTCCGGAGTGTTCGAGGACGAGCGCACCGGCGGACCCGTCACCACCGGCACACCGATCTCGCTCATGATCGAGAATGTCGACCAGCGCTCGAAGGACTACAGCGAGATTCGCGACCGCTACCGGCCAGGCCATGCCGACTACACCTATGACGCAAAGTATGGCGTGCGCGACTATCGTGGCGGTGGGCGCTCCTCAGCGCGGGAAACGGCGACACGGGTGGCAGCCGGCGCGGTTGCGCGCCGGGTCCTCGGTGAGGGTATCGCGATACGGGGCGCCGTTGTGCAGATCGGCCCACACGCGGTTGATCGCGCACGCTGGGACTGGGCCGCGGTCAGCGATAACCCGTTCTGGTGCCCCGATCCGGAGACCGTGCCGAAATGGGAGGCGTTCCTCGACGAGACGCGCAAGTCCGGCAGTTCCGCAGGCGCCCTTGTCGAGGTCGAGGCGACGGGCCTGCCGGCCGGATGGGGCGCGCCGGTCTATGGCAAGCTCGACGCCGAGCTTGCCGGCGCGCTGATGTCAATCAATGCGGTGAAGGGCGTGGAAATCGGCGCAGGCTTCACAGCCATTACCCTGTCGGGCGAGCAGAATGCCGACCAGATGCGGGCCGGTACGGACGGGCCGGCCTTCCTGTCGAACCACAATGGCGGCGTTGCCGGCGGAATTTCCACCGGCCAACCGCTGATTGCGCGGATCGCGATCAAGCCGACCTCCTCCATCCTGAAACCGGTGGAGAGCGTCACGCGCGATGGCAAGGAGGTCGAGGTGCAAACAGTCGGCCGGCATGACCCGTGCGTCGGCATCAGGGCCGTACCCGTGGCCGAGGCCATGGTCGCGTGCGTGCTGGCCGACCAGAAACTTCGTCACCGGGCGCAGATTGGCAAGGACCCTGGATGAACCGCCCCGCTGGCAGGGCGCGTGCATGTCGGGCTGCCAGGACCGATTGCCTGAGCCCCACAAACCCCTGACAACGCCCATGCCCCACAAGGTTGCCCTCCTGACCCTCGATGCGCCCTATGGCCGCCACCTCGCGCAGCGCTTCGCCGCCCGCTTCGACCTTGTGGGTGTGATCGTCTATCAGCGCGCCGCCCAAACGCCGGCGCCGCCGTCCTCTCCGCCCTCTCCGCTTGAGCGCATGCGCGGCGCATTGAAACGGCGCCTGGACGGCGAGACAGCGCGGCTGTTTCGGGTCGAGAGGCTGGAGGCCCGGCTCGCCGACATGGCTCGTGAGCGCTTCCTTGATGGCGCTGGACGACCGGTGCCGGACTGGCCTGCCGGGACCCCGGTGCGGGTCACCGGTTCGGTGAACAGTGAAGCAACTGTCGACTGGCTGAAGGCCGGCCGGGCGAGCCTTCTGGTGGTCGCCGGCGGGCCGATCATCCGGCCGGTCCTCATCGAGGCGACGCACTGCGGTGCAGTCAATTTCCACGGCTCGCTATTGCCACGCTATCGCGGAACGCGGGTCGAGTTCTGGCAGGTGCTTGACGGCGCCGCCGATGCGGTGGGCTATACCATCCACACAATCGATCCCGGCGTGGATACCGGTGCGATCCTGCACCAGACGCCGATGCCGCTGAAGCCGGGCGACACGCCGGACCTGATCCGCGTACGCAACCAGCTCGCCGCGCTCATAGACTATCCGGAAACGGTCGCGCTCTATCTCGATGGAGCATTGACCCCCACCCCGCAGCCCGCCAGCGACGAGCCGGCCTGGCGTTGGAAGGACCGCACGCTGGACAGGCGCGAGGCCCTGCTTGGCAAGCTCGGCCTGCTGTAGGCGGGTTCCGAGCGCCGCCTGACACCACAAGTCAGCATGGATCCAAAACCGATCCCTGCAGCGCGAGGCCACGCGCCACTGCGCGTCGGCGCCCCATGCCCCGTGAGTGTGGATGAGCTTCATCCGCGCGCACGGGTATGGGCGGGGCGCTATTATTGCTCGGCGGCTTCCAGTTCGGCCTCGTGGCGTGCCTTGTCGGCGGCGCCCTTGGCCTCCGGATTGCGGTCTACCATTTCGATAACGGCCATCGGCGCATTGTCACCATGGCGGAAGCCGGCCTTGAGGACGCGGGTATAACCACCATGGCGTTCGGCATAGCGCTCTGCGAACTCGTCGAACAGCTTCTTTACCGCATCCTTGTTGCGAATGCGGGCGATGGCGAGGCGGCGCGAGGCGAGGTCACCCTTCTTTGCCAGTGTGACCAGCTTGTCCATGAAGGGCTTCATTTCCTTCGCCTTGGGCAGGGTGGTCACGATCTGCTCGTGCTCTATCAGGGACGCGGCCATGTTGGCCATCATCGCCTTGCGGTGGGACGTGGTCCGTCCAAGCTTGCGGTGCGCGAGAGCGTGGCGCATGGGGGTCTCCTCGATACGCGGGGCCTTGTTGGCCGCCCCGCGTCCTTTCCGGTCCTAGATCTGATCGTCATAGCGTTTGGCGAGGCCTTCGATGTCATCCGGGGGCCAGTCGGGCACTTCCATCCCCAGATGCAGGCCCATGCCGGCGAGCACTTCCTTGATCTCGTTGAGCGACTTGCGTCCGAAATTCGGGGTGCGCAGCATCTCTGCCTCGGACTTCTGGATGAGGTCGCCGATATAGACGATGTTGTCGTTCTTCAGGCAGTTGGCCGAGCGCACGGAGAGCTCCAGTTCGTCGACCTTTTTCAGGAGCACGGGGTTGAAGCCGAGATCGGCCTGCTCAGAGTGGCCGAGATCTTCGGCCACCGGTTCATCGAAGGTGATGAAAAGCTGCAGCTGGTCCTGCAGGATACGCGCGGCATAAGCGACCGCATCTTCCGGCGACACCGACCCGTCGGTCTCGATGTTCAGGGTCAGGCGATCGTAATCCAGGACGGTGCCTTCGCGGGTGTCCTCCACCTCATAGCCGACGCGCAGCACGGGGGAAAAGATCGCGTCGACCGGGATATAGCCAATCGGCGCATCCTCCGGCCGGCTCTTGTCGGCAGGGATATACCCCTTGCCGGTGGCGACCATGAACTCCATGCGCACGCTCGCACCCTCGTCGAGGGTGCAGATGACGTGGTCAGGATTGAGTATCTTCGCATCGCCCGGCACGTCGATCTGGCCGGCCCTGACCTCGCCCGGCCCGGATGCTTTCAGCACCATCCGCTTGGGCGTCTCGGACACCATGTCAATGGCAACCTGTTTCAGGTTGAGGATGATCGTGACGACATCCTCGCGAACGCCCGGTATTGCCGAAAACTCGTGGACGATGCCATCGATCTGCACGCCGACAATGGCAGCGCCCTGAAGGGAGGACAGAAGCACCCTGCGCAGCGCATTGCCGAGCGTCGTACCGAAACCGCGCTCCAGCGGCTCGATCACCAGCTTTGCCTTGCGCACCGGATCGAGGCCCGGCACCACGTTCGGGCGGGCCGGACGGATCAGGTTCTTCCAATTCTTGTCGTTGATCGATTCAATGGCGGTATTGGCCATTCGCGGCTCCTTGGATGAGGGTGTGATGCAGCCGGCCGCGTCAGACGCGGCGGCGCTTCGGGGGGCGGCAGCCATTGTGCGGGATCGGCGTCACGTCACGGATCGAGGTGACGGTGAGCCCGACGGCCTGCAGCGCCCGCAGGGCACTCTCCCGGCCCGAGCCCGGCCCGCGCACATTCACCTCTACCGTCGTCAGGCCGTGCTCCTGCGCCTTGCGGGCGGCATCTTCCGCAGCAACCTGGGCAGCATAGGGGGTCGACTTGCGCGAGCCCTTGAAACCCATCGCCCCGGCCGAGGACCACGATATCGCATTGCCCTGGGCATCGGTTATGGTGATCATGGTATTGTTGAAAGACGAGTTCACGTGAACCACGCCGGACGAAATATTCTTCCGTTCCCGGCGGCGGACCCGGGTTGCCTCGCGAGCCATGGCAGCCTCTCCTTATTTCTTCTTGCCGGCGATCGGCTTGGCCGGGCCCTTGCGGGTACGGGCATTGGTATGGGTGCGCTGGCCCCGGACGGGCAGCTTGCGCCGGTGGCGCAGGCCGCGATAGCAGCCAAGGTCCATCAGGCGCTTGATGTTCATGGACACTTCGCGGCGAAGGTCGCCTTCCACTGTATAGTCACTGTCAATCACTTCGCGGATCTGGATGACCTCCGCGTCGGAGAGGTCCTGCACACGGCGTTCCGGCGCGATGCCGACACGCTCGGTAATGTCGCGCGCCATGGCCGGGCCGATACCATGGATGTAGCGCAGCGCGATCTCCACGCGCTTGTTCGTCGGAATGTTGACGCCTGCAATGCGGGCCATGTCGCCTTGTCTCCCTGGCGGACAGTTTTCTCACAGCAAAGCCGCGCGACAAGCATAGAACGCCCCGCGCGCACCCAGCCTTTGAGGTCTTAACGAAGAGCGGGGTTATAGCGCACAGGATCGGGGCGTCAACTGCACTCTTTCAGCCGCGCTCCTGACGCGCCTCATCCCGGATCGACGCCCGCAAGCACGGCGTCGATGTCGCGGGCGACATCACCCGGCGCCTGCATGCCATCGACCTCATGCAGCTTGCCCTGTTCGGCATAGACCGGTATCAGTGGCGCGGTGTCAGCATTGTACTTCTCAAGCCGGGTGCGGAAGGTTTCCGGATTGTCGTCCTTGCGGCCTTCCTCTTCGAAGCGCCTCGTAATGCGGGCCATCAGCTGGTCCTCGTCGACGCACAGGCGGATCACCCGGTGGACGGTTCTGCCGCGGCGCTGCAGCAGCGTGTCGAGGGCTTCAGCCTGGCCCAGCGTGCGCGGAAAGCCATCGAAGATGAAGCCCGGCGCGTCGGCCCTTGCGGTCAGCTGCTCATCAATCAGGTCGATCACGATCTCGTCGGAGACGAGACCGCCCTCATCCATGATCTTGGCCACCATCTGTCCAAGCTCGGTGCCCGAGGCGCGCGCCGCGCGGAGCATGTCACCGGTTGAGAGCTGCACATAGCCCCGTGTCTCGACCAGGCGCCGGGCCTGGGTGCCCTTGCCTGCTGCCGGCGGTCCGAACAGGATCAGGTTCATCTCTTGCGCCCTCCCAAGCGTGATTTCTTGATCATCCCCTCATACTGGTGTGCGATCATGTGGGACTGTATTTGGGTGACGGTGTCCATGGTGACCGAGACGACGATCAGAAGGGATGTGCCACCGATATAGAAAGGGATCTCCGGATAATATCGCCGGAGAAGTTCCGGCAGGATGCACACAAACACCAGATAGATCGCACCAATCGTTGTCAGTCGAGTCAACACATAGTCGATATAGGCTGCGGTGTTCTTGCCCGGCCGTATGCCTGGAATGAAGCCGCCATATTTGCGCAAATTGTCGGCCGTGTCGGCCGGGTTGAACATGATCGAGGTGTAGAAGAAGCAGAAGAAGGCGATCAGCACGCCATAGGTGGCGATATAGACCCATGAGCCGGGTGAGAAGGTACGCGCCAGCCACGCCAGCGCACCGCTGCTGCTGGCTGCGACGCCGCCGGCATCCGCCGCCCCGCCGGAAAAGCCGACCACGGTCAGCGGCAGCATCAGGAGGGCTGATGCGAAGATCGGCGGGATGACACCCGACGTGTTGATCTTGAGCGGCAGGAAGGAACTCTGCCCCTGCTGCATCATGTTGCCCTGCTGGCGCTTGGGATACTGGATGAGCAGGCGCCGCTGTGATCGTTCAATGAAAACGATGAACACCACCAGCGCGATCACCAGCGCGGTGATGATCAGGATGAAGGCGACGTTGACCGACGTTGCCCGCGCCTGTGCGAGAAGGTTGAAGATTGCCCGCGGCATTTCCGCGATGATGCCCGCGAAGATGATCAGCGAAATGCCGTTACCGATGCCGCGGGCCGTGATCTGCTCACCCATCCACATCAGAAGCATGGTGCCGCCAGTCAGCGTGACGACACCGGTCAGAACGAAGAACCAGCCAGGCACGGAGTCCAGGCTCATGCCCCGCAGGCCCATTGAAATGCCGAAGGACTGCACCAGTGCGAAACCGAGCGTGAGGTAGCGGGTGTACTGGTTGATCTGCTTGCGGCCCGCCTCGCCTTCCTTCTTCAGCTTCTCAAGGCTGGGCGAGGCAGTCGCCATCATCTGCATGATGATCGACGCGGTGATGTAGGGCATGACATTGAGGGCAAAGACCCCCATCCGTTCCAGTGCGCCGCCGGAGAACATGTTGTAGGTCGCCAGCAGGCCACCCGACTGTCCCTCGAAGAACTGCGCAAAGGCCGCCGGATCAAGGCCCGGAACCGGGATAAAGGTCCCGAGCCGGTACAGCACGAGAATGCCAAGGGTGAAGAGGATCCGCTTCTGCAGGTCCTTGGCCTTCGCGAAACTGTCGAAATTGACATTGCGAGCGAGTTGTTCGGCTGCAGAGGCCACGCGTGACCCTCCTCAAAAAGGCTTGGCCGCCAACATCGGCGGCCTGCCCGGGTTTGTGAAGACACGTTTTACCGACAGGGGCTGGCGTCAGGCAGTTTCCGCATCGGCAATGGCGCCGGTCAGCGTCACCGATCCTCCGGCTGCCTCGACCGCCGCCACCGCCGAGCGCGAGGCCCCTGTCACCGTGATCTTCGCATTCTTCGGCGCCTCGCCCTTGCCGAGCAGGCGCACGCCATCCTTGACCCGGCGCACCAGGCCCGCCCTGACCAGCGTCTCCTCGGTCACCTCACCGGCCTTCAGCTTGCCGGCCTCGATGGCCTGGCTGATCCGTCCGAGATTCACCCAGGCAAAGCGCTTGGCATGGGCATTGGTGAAACCGCGTTTTGGAAGGCGCATGTAGATCGGCATCTGGCCGCCCTCAAAGCCGTTGATCGCGACGCCCGAGCGCGCTTTCTGGCCCTTGACGCCTCGGCCTGCCGTCTTGCCCTTGCCCGAGCCGACACCGCGCCCGACACGCTTGCGCGCCTTGGTGGCGCCGTCTGCGGGGGAAAGTTCGTTCAGTTTCATATCGGTCTCGTTCTTGTTGCGCGGTCGCAGCCGGAAGGAGCCGCCGGGAGGCCTACTCCTCGACGATCTCCACCATGTGCGCCACCTTGTTGATCATTCCGCGCACGGCCGGGGTGTCTTCCAGCACGCGTTCGCGGCCGACCTTGTTGAGCCCGAGGCCGATCAGCGTCCTTCTCTGCACCTCGGCGCGGCGGATCGGGCTGCCGGTCTGGCGGATACGGATGGTCTTGCCTGCCATGGAGCCTCTCCTCAGCTGCCGGTTTCTGTGAGGCCGGCCTCGGAAGCGCCATCATCGCGCCGACCGACCACGTCCTGCACCCTGAGCCCGCGCTTGGAGGCAACCGAACGGGGGCTGGCCTGTTCCTTCAGCGCGTCAAAGGTCGCACGCACCATGTTGTAGGGATTGGACGAGCCGATGGACTTGCCCACCACGTCCTGCACGCCGAGAACCTCCATCACAGCGCGCATCGGGCCGCCGGCGATCACGCCGGTCCCGGGCGGTGCGGCGCGCAGGACCACCCGTCCGGCGCCCCAGCGGCCCTTGCCGTCATGGTGCAGCGTACGACCCTCGCGCAGCGGAACGCGGACCATGTTGCGCTTGGCCTCCTCGGTCGCCTTGCGGATGGCTTCAGGCACCTCGCGGGCCTTGCCCTTGCCGAAGCCGGCGCGGCCCTTCTGGTCACCGACAACAACAAGCGCGGCAAAACCGAAATTCTTGCCGCCCTTCACGGTCTTGGCAACACGGTTGATGCCGACGAGCTTGTCGACAATCTCGCTCTGCTCCTCGTCGCGGTCGCGGCGATCGCGGCGATTGTCCCGGCCGCGACCGCGGCCACCCTGTCCCTGGCTGTCCGACATGTGGTCGCCCTTCCTAGAAGTTGAGACCGCCCTCGCGGGCGGCATCGGCCAGCGCCTTGACGCGACCATGGAACCTGAACCCGCTGCGATCGAAAACGACACGGTCGATGCCGGCGGCCTTTGCGCGCTCTGCGATCAGCGCACCGACCCTTGCAGCGGCCTCCTGATCGGCGCCGGTACGCAGACCGTCGCGCAGACCCTTTTCCAGGGACGAGGCAGCGGCAATCGTCACGCCCTTCTCGTCATCGATGATCTGCGCGGAAATGTTCTTGTGGCTGCGCGCCACTGACAAGCGGGGCCGGTCCTCGGCCAGCTTGCGGAGCTGGGTGCGGATTCGTTGCGCCCTGCGCAGGCGTTTTTCGCGTACGGTCTTCATGGCGCTACTTCTTCTTGCCTTCCTTGCGGCGGATATACTCGCCCTTGTAGCGGATGCCCTTGCCCTTGTAGGGCTCCGGCGGCCGGAAGCTGCGGATATCGGCGGCCACCTGGCCGACGACCTGCTTGTCGATCCCGGTGATCACGATCTCGGTCGGCTTGGGACAGGCAATGTCGATGCCCTCCGGCGGATCGAAGACGACGTCGTGGGACAGGCCAAGCGCGAGCTTCAGCGCCCTGCCCTGCAATTGAGCCCGGTAGCCAACGCCTTCAAGCTCCAGCGTGCGGGTGTATCCCTCGCTGACGCCGTGGATCATGTTCGCCGCCCGCGCCCGTGCCGTGCCCCACTGGGTGCGCGCATTCTGGTCGAGGGCTTCGGCGAAGGTGATCTTCTTCTTGCCCTTGGCCTCATTGGCGGCAATCCGGCCATTGGCCCTCTCCACGAGGTCGTCGCGCGGCATCAGGCTGAGCTCGCCGTCCTCAAGGCGCGGCGTGATCAGGTCAGACACCACAAGGCTGAGCTGGCCCTTGGCGCCCCTGGCTTCCACGCGCTGGCCTTCGACGGCCACCGTGGTGCCCTTGGGCAGGGGGATGGGGAGTTTTCCGATACGGGACATGACGCGCTCCTAGAACACCCTGCAGAGGACTTCCCCGCCCACATTCTCATTGCGGGCACGGTGATCCGACATGACGCCCTTCGACGTCGACAGGATCGAGATGCCGAGGCCATTTCGCACCAGGGGGATATCGCCAACGGACGAATAGACCCGGCGGCCGGGCTTCGAGATGCGGGCAAGCTCGGAAATCACCGGCTGGCCCTCATGGTATTTCAGCTCGATCTCGATCTGACGGTGGCCGTCCTTTTCAACTTCCACATACCCGCGAATGAAGCCCTCATCCTGCAGCACCTCGAGAACGCGGCGGCGAAGCTTGGAGGCAGGCGTGATGACGACCGACTTGCCGCGCATCTGTGCATTGCGGATGCGGGTCAGCATGTCGCCGAGAGGATCGGAAATGTTCATCTTGGTCTCTCCTCTCCTACCAGCTCGACTTGACCAGGCCGGGCACGAGGCCCTTGGAGCCAAGCTCGCGCAGGGCAATCCGCGACATCCGCATCTTGCGGTAATAGCCGCGCGGGCGTCCGGTCACCTCGCAACGATTGCGCACGCGCACCGGTGCGGAGTTCCGCGGCAGTCCGGCCAGCTTAAGGCGGGCCTTGAACCGTTCCTCTAGCGGGCGGTCCGCATCCATCGCGATCGCCTTGAGCTTCGCCCGCCGTTCAGCATATTTCGCCACCATGCGGCGGCGTTTGTCATTGCGTTCGATTGCGCTTTTCTTGGCCATGGTCCGTCAAAAGTCCCCTTGAAGCGCTAGGTCCGGAACGGGAAGCCGCAGGCAGCAAGCAGTGCCCGGGCTTCGTCGTTCGTTTTGGCTGTGGTGCAGACGATGATGTCGAGGCCACGCATGGTCTCGACCTGATCGTAATTGATCTCTGGAAACACGATGTGCTCCCTGACGCCCATGGCATAATTGCCGCGGCCGTCGAAGCTCCTGGCGTTGAGGCCCCGGAAGTCCTTCACCCGAGGCAGGGCGATCGTCACCAACCGGTCGAGGAACTCATACATGCGCTCGCGCCGCAATGTCACCTTCGCGCCGATCGGCATGCCCTCGCGCAGCTTGAAGCCGGCGATCGACTTGCGCGCCTTGGTGGCAACCGGCTTCTGCCCCGCAATCAGGGCAAGTTCCTCAAGCGCCAGCTTGATCTTCTTGGAATCGGAAACCGCCTCGCCGACACCCATGTTGAGCACGACCTTGTCCAGCCGAGGCACCTGCATGGGGTTGGTATAGCCGAACTCTTCGGTGAGCGCGGTGCGGATCTGATCGCTGTACTTTCTCTTCAGCCGCGGTTCATACGTCTCAGACATCGATCGACTCTCCGGAACGTTTGGCAAAGCGCGTCTTGCGGCCGTGCTCATCAGTGCGAAAACCGACACGCGTCGGCTTGCCGTCGCGCGGGTCGATATGCGCCACATTGGAGACATGAAGCGGCGCCTCGAAGCGTTTGATCCCGCCGGCCTCCAACTGGCCCGGCTTCTGGTGCCGGGTCACGATGTTGATGCCCTGAACGACGACACGGCTCTCCCTGGGCATGACCCGCAGGACTTCGCCAATCTGGCCCTTGTCCTTGCCGGCCAGCACCATCACCCGGTCGCCCTTCCTGATCTTCGCAGCCATGGCTACAGCACCTCCGGGGCGAGCGAGACAATCTTCATGTGGTTCTTCGCACGCAGTTCGCGCGGAACCGGCCCGAAAATCCGCGTACCGATCGGCTCGCCCGAATTGTTCACCAGTACGGCAGCATTGGTGTCGAACCGGATCACAGATCCGTCGGGGCGCTTGATGTCCTTGGCAACGCGCACGACGACCGCGCGGCGGACATCGCCCTTCTTTACCCGGCCGGTCGGAATTGCTTCCTTGACCGACACGACGATCACGTCACCCACGCTGGCATAGCGACGCCCGGCACCGCCGAGCACCTTGATGCACTGCACCCGGCGGGCGCCGGAATTGTCGGCGACACGCAGATTTGTCTGCATCTGGATCATGCGCCCTCTCCCTCATCGGCATGGGCCGCCGCTTCGGCCTGGACCTCGACCCGGCGGCGGACTTCCGCCGCGCGTTCCAGTTCCTCAGGCGAGACAATCTCCCAGACCTTCAGCTTCGAACGCGGCGGACACTCGCGGATCGCGACCGTCTGGCCCTCTACCGCAGCATTGGCCTCGTCATGGGCGTGGTACTTCTTCGAACGCCGCACGATCTTCTTGTACAGCGGGTGGGTATAGGTCCGCTCCACGCGCACCACCGCCGTCTTGTCCTGCTTGGTCGATACGACCACACCTTCCATCACACGTCTGGGCATGGTGACACTCCTAACCTTGGGCCTCGGCGCGAGCCTTCTCGCGGAGGATCGTCTTCACCCGGGCAATACTGCGGCGCACCGCCTGCACACGGCCCGTCTTCTCAAGCTGGCCCGTTGCCTTCTGGAAGCGCAGGTTGAACTGTTCCTTCTTGAGGCGGCGCAGCTCGTCCTTCAGCTGGTCGGCACTCCGGCCGCGCATGTCATCGGCTTTCATCGGCTCAGACCCCCTCGATCCGCTTGACCACCTTGGTCCTGATCGGAAGCTTCGCCGCACCGAGGCGCAGCGCCTCCATGGCAATTTCCTCAGACACCCCGTCGATCTCGAACAGGATGCGGCCGGGCGCGACCCGTGCGACCCAGCGATCGACCGAGCCCTTGCCCTTGCCCATCCGCACCTCGATCGGCTTGGCCGACACCGGCAGGTCAGGGAATATCCGGATCCACACGCGGCCCTGACGCTTCATGTGGCGCGTCACGGCCCGGCGGGTCGCCTCGATCTGGCGCGCGGTCACGCGCTCAGGCTCCAGAGCCTTGAGGCCATAGGTTCCGAAATTCAGGGCGGTCCCGCCCTTGGCATTGCCGCGGATCCGGCCCTTGAAGGCCTTGCGGTACCGTGTTCGCTTCGGCTGTCTCATCGCTGCGTCATGCGCCTCCGCCCTGCGGCCCCGAAGCCGGGCCGCGCTGCGCGGCGTTCGCCCGCGCGCGAGCCTGGCCGGAGCTTTCCAGCTTCCGGTCCTGGGCCATCGGATCATGCTCCATGATCTCGCCCTTGTAGATCCAGACCTTG
>CAYPQD010000025.1:0-32546 GCA_964412785.1 uncultured Hyphomonadaceae bacterium | reverse complement strand
CGACGCCGACGAACATCTCAACGAAGTCGGAGCCGGAAATGGTGAAAAAGGGCACGTTGGCCTCGCCGGCGATGGCGCGCGCCAGCAGGGTCTTGCCGGTGCCGGGGGGGCCGACCAGCAGGGCGCCCTTGGGGATCTTGCCGCCGAGACGCTGGAACCTTGCCGGGTCCTGCAGGAATTCGACAATCTCCTGCAGCTCTTCCTTCGCCTCATCGACACCTGCGACATCGTCAAAGGTGACGCGTCCGTGCTTCTCGGTGAGCAGGCGCGCGCGCGAGCGGCCGAAATTCATGGCCCCGCGGGCGCCGCCGCCCTGCATCTGGCGCATCATGAACAGGAAGATGCCGATGATCAGGAGAATTGGCAGGAGGTTGAAGATGATCGAACCGATCGTGGAGCCGCCATCATCGGCATCATAGGCCACATCGACGCCAAGCTCGGTCAGCCGGCTGCCGAGTTCCGGGTCGAAATTGCCCTTCTCGGCGAAGAAACCCTGCCCGGCCGCGGTGGTGCCGGTGATCCGGTCGTTGGTGATGGTGACTTCCGAAACGTTTCCGGCCTGCGCCTCGCGCAGCACTTCGGAATAGGTGAATTCCTGGGCGCCGCGCGGAACCGCGGTGCCCTGCATGGCCACGGCCATCGCGATGACCATCGCCGCAATCAGTCCCCAGACTGCCATATTCCTGAGATTCATGGTGCCTTCCGATCCGTGTGTGTTGCTTCAAAGTATGTCTGACGTGTCGAGATTGCGACTCCCGGCTGCGCCTCAGTCCGCCAACCGCGGCGATTCGGCCCGGTAGAGGGATGAAATCGCTGCATCGAGGCGGCGCGAGAGGGCTTCGGCGCGACGAAACGCCTGCAGGCGCTCTGCCGCCAGCGGGCGCCAGCGATCACCATCGGGTGGCAGGGCGCGGCGGGCCATCCGGTGGGCCTGGGTGGGCACGAGCGGCGGGGCGGACTGGTCGCGGGCGAAGCGGCCGTCAAAGACACGGCCCGCCATTCCGGTGGGCACCGCGCCAGGGTCACGGGCGATCAGCAGGCTGCCGGCCTCTCGCAGGGTCCAGGCACCCGCAAGGGTGCGCGCCTTGTGAGGGCCGCCGGCGGCGATCTCATGCAGGAGGCGGCGCACGCGCTCCGCATCGGGTTGGCGATCATGGCCCGCCGCCACGGCGAGCAGCATGGACAGGAGCCGGTGGCCGGTTTCGGCTGGCAGTCCGTCGAGGTCGGCAGCGAGCGAGCCGTCGCGGCGCGCCCGCACCCGCCCTGCCACCAGCTCGGCAAGGCGCCGGCGCTCGGCCGCCCGCAACAGGCCGAGCGAGCCACGCACCCGGTCGATCCGCGTCACCAGCCCGCTGCTGCCGGCCAGCAGCGCGCGCATGCGCACGCGCTCATAGCGCGGGTCGGCATTGGCGGGGTCCTCGATCCAGGGCAGGCGGCGATCGGCAAGCGCCTGCCGCAGGGCGGCCCGCGGTGTCGTGAGCAGGGGGCGGGCGAGGACGATGCGCCGTCCCTCCGGCCAGGCCGGCGAGGGCACGGCGCTGTCCATGGCGGCCATCCCGAACCAGCCGGACCCGGAGCGCGCCCGCATCAGCAGGGTTTCGCGCTGGTCATCGAGGGTATGGCCGAGCAGCAGGGTATCTCCACCCGCTGCGCGCAGGGCGGCGGCGAGAAGGGCATGGCGGGCGCGCCGGGCGGCCGCCTGGTTCGGCCGCGGACGCTGCCAAACGAGCGTGCGGTGCCTGAGGCCCAGCGCCGTGGCGCGGGCGGCCACGCGCGCGACCTCGGCGGCGGACTCCGCGCGCAGGCCATGGTCGACGGTCAGCACGAGCAGGTCACGGCCGGCGGCGCGGGCCGCCTCGGCAGCGAACATCATCAGGGCGAGGCTGTCGCTGCCGCCCGACACCGCAACGCCGAGCGGACCCCGGGCCTCGGCCATCAGCAGCGGAAAGATTGTCTGAAGCGGCATTGGCGCTCCCCGGAATCGGCGTCAGTCCGCAAGGGCCGTGACCGGTGCGACCTGCAGCGCTGGCGCGCCGCGCTCAGCCATCGCAGCCCGAGCGGGTGCGTTCCACCGCCGCGAGATTGCGGGTGACGCCAGAGGCGTTGGGGTAGCGCTTGGGCAGGGTATCGAGGACAGCGCAGGCCTTGTCCGTCTCGCCGACGAGCCGCAGCGATCGGGACAGTTTGACCAGGGCTTCGGGCGCGCGCGGGTCGTCTGGATAGGTACGGATCATCTCGGTATATGCCGCGCCGGAATCGGCATAGGCGCCCTGCTGGTAGAGCACCTCGCCGAGCCAGTACCGGGCCTCGGCAGCCTGCGGGTCATCGCCGAACGTCTCAAGGAAGGCGCGGAAACTCCGCTCCGCCCCGGCATAATCGAACTGCAGCAGCCGTGTCTTGGCATCCTCGAACAGGGGACCCGCCTCGCCCGGCAAGGCCGAGGCAGGGATGGTGCCGAGGCTGCCGGTCTGCGGCGGATTGCCGCTGGTGTCCGGGGCATTGGGGCGAGGTGTGCGGGTGATGCGGGTTTCGCCCGGGACGCCGGCGGGCTCATTGCCGGGCGCCGACCCGCCGGAGACGGCATTGCCCGTGTCGCCGAGCCCTTCACTGCCCGAGCGCGGCGCGATGGAGCCATCGGAATACCGCACGCTGCCGCCACTTGCGGCTACAGGCGTGCGGGTCTGGCGCTCCAGCGAGGCAATTTTTGCATCCTGCGCTTTCAGCCTCTGCTGGATCTCCGAAAGCTGGCGGCCGATCTCGGCATCATCGCCCTGCATCCGGTTCACCTCGTCGCGCGTCTGACCGATCAGGAATTGCAGGGTCTCCACCTCGCCGAGCAGGCGGGCGTTCTCCTCGCGCAGGACCTGCACCTCAAGCTGCAGGTCGGCATTCTGTTCCAGCAGCGCCCTTGTGGTGGCGGCGATGTCGGAACTGGTGGCGCCCTGGGTGATCGGCGCGCCTCGCTGGGCACTGGCCGGCAGCCAGGCGGCGGCGAGGAGGAGGAGCGATGCCAAGGTCAGGGACCGGGCGGGGCGGGCACAGGAAAAGTTTGAAAACATGACCCGATCAACAAGCAAACGGCCGGGGCCAAAATATGGCAGCCCGGCCGTGAACTGAAAGATCAGGGATCGCCGAGGCGAGCGTCCGGCGATCAGCCGACGGCGCCGGAGATGATCTGGGTGTGGCCATTGCGGTTGAGGGCCCAGGCGGCGTCATCGCTGCCCGGCGCGATCGGGCGTTCCTTGCCGTAGGAGACGGTCTCCAGACGGGAGGGGTCGACGCCGAGGCTGACCATGTAGTCCTTGACCGTGTTGGCGCGGCGCTCGCCGAGGGCGAGGTTGTACTCGCGGGTACCGCGTTCATCGCAATTTCCGGCGATCAGGATGCGCACATTCGGGTAGGACTGCAGCCAGGCGGCCTGGCGCTTGAGGATTTCCCGGTCGTCCTCATCGAGGCGGGAGCTGTCAAGGTCGAAATAGACCCGTTCGCCGACATTGACGCGGAAGTCCTGGATCGTGCCGGGCGCAGGGCCCTGATAGGTTTCGCGCACCGGCTCGGCGGTGGTCGCCTGCACGGGGGCCGGGGTTGGCGCGGGGGCCGCCGGTGCCGGGGCTTCAGCCGGTTCCACCTGAACGGGCCGGGAGGCACAGGCACCCAGGCCGAGCATGAGGGCGGCTGCGGCACCGGTTGTGATGATCTTGTTCATTGGCGAGGCTCCTGGAGGCTTCTTGCAGACTCTATCACGCCTTAGCGACATGAGTTGTCAACTTCATGACATTGCGGTGGCTGAGTCTTGCAGGATTCTCACGCCGGTTCCGGGATTTTCCCGCATGTTGCCGCAAAAAAACACGCCCGGGCGCGCAAGGGCGCCGCGGCTCAGTCGAGCAGCGGCGACCAGGCGGGGTCCGAGGCGTCGGTCGGGGTCGGGACCTGGCGGAGGTTCCTGCCCGTCAGGTCGATCGAATAGAGCCGCGGTCCGGCACCGGGACGGCTCTCGCGGAAGAAGGCAATGACGCGGCCATTGGGCGACCAGGTCGGGCCTTCGTCGAGATAGCTTTCCGTCAGCAGCCGCTCACCATTGCCGTCGGTGCGGATGACGCCGACGTAGAAACGCCGGCTGGCCTGCTTGGTGAAGGCGATAAGGTCGCCGCGCGGGCTCCAGACGGGGGTGGAATAGCGGCCCTGGCCGAACGTGATCCGGCAGGCGGTGTCGCGCCCGCCCGACGGGCAGGTAAGCGCGCTGCCATCGGTGTTCATGATGTAGAGCTGCGGCGAGCCGCCGCGATCTGAGGTGAAGACGATCTGGCTGCCATCGGGCGACATGGAGGGGGAGGTGTCGATCGCCGGGTGGTCTGTGAGGCGGCGTTCCTGACGGGTCCGCAGGTCCATGATGTAGAGGTCGGTGTTGCCATCCTCGGCCTGGCTCAGCAGCACCTGGCGGCCATCGGGCGAGAAGCGCGGCGCGAAGGTCATGCCGGGGAAGTTGCCAAGGGCTTCCTGGCGGCCGGTTTCGATGTTGAACAGGTAGACCCGAGGGCGGCCGCCCTCGAAGGACATGTAGGTGATTTCCTGCTCGGACGTGGAAAAGCGCGGCGTCAGGGTGAGGTGGCGGCCGGTGGTGAGATCCTGTTGGTTGGCACCGTCGGCATCCATGATGGCGAGCTTCTTGACCCGCTGGGTCACCGGGCCGCTCTCGGCGATATAGACGATGCGGGTGTCGAAATAGCCGCTCTCGCCGGTCAGCCGGGTGTAGATGGAATCGGCGACCTTGTGGGCGATGCGCCGCCAGTTTTCCGGGGTGGTGGTGTAGCGCTTGCCGGCCTGGCCATCGAGGCGCAGCACCTCCTCGCCATAGATGTCCCAGAGGCGGAAGGAGACCGCGACACGCCCGTCGGGAAGTTCGTCGAGGGCGCCGACGACAAGGGCGTCGGTCTTGATGATCTTCCAGTCGGCAAAGCGCGGCTGGACGGAGATGGACAGGTCCTTCTGGATGAAGGCGGCCCCGTCCTTGAGATCGAACAGGCCGGTCGAAACCAGGTCGGCCCGAACGACGGCGGTGATCTGTTCGGCGAGGTCGCGCGCCTCGGGGGTCGCGGCGGCGAAAGTTGGCACCGCGATCGGCAGCGGCTTGGCGGTGCCATCGCCGATATTGACGACAATCTCAGCGCGGGCCGGCGCCCCGGCCAGCCCGGCCGCAGCGAGGGCAAGGGCGATTGCAGCCCCGATCTGTTTCCACATGGCTCGTTTCTCCTTCCTCGGCCCCTTCCGCCCCTGACAGGCGGCGACCGCTGACATGCTACTGGCCGCGGAATGCAGGCCCGATATTCAGGACCACCGTCCGCCACGCCTCATAATCGTCGAGCGCCTCAGGCGGCAGTCGGTAGGGGGCGCATTTACGCACCGCGCGCAAGGCCCGTTCGATCGCGACCCCCATCGCACGGTCGCCGATCGGCGGCCTTGACGGGCTGACGAGGCGCACCTGGCCATCCAGCGAACCGTCGGGGCGCAGCTGCATGCGAAGCGTCACATTGAGCCGTTCCGGGTTGGGCAGGTCGTCGACGTCGTCCCAGCACAGGTAGAGCTGGGCATAGAGCATGTTGACGACCGACTGGGTGTTGCCCGTGCGATCGCCGGCGCTGCGGCGGTCAACCACCTGGCGGGACTCGTCCTGCAGGTCGCGCCTCGGCTGCGAGGGCGGCGCACTCGCGCGCTCCTGTCGCTGTTTGTCGAACAGATTGGCGCTCTCGCTGAGCAGGCTGTCAAGCGGGTCGGGCTCCGGCTCCGGGTCGACGCGGACGGGCTCAGGCTCGGCCGGCGTCTCCTCGGCGGGGTCCTCCTCGGTGGCCTCCTCCTCAGCCGGTTCGGGCTCCTCTTCCGGCGCGTCCTCGGGCAGGATGACCTCTTCCTCGTCCTGCGCGGGCGCCGGGTCGGGCGCCTCCTCGCGGGCGGTCGGCTCATCCGCCTCGACCACCTCCTCGTCCGGCAGGACGTCGGTCTGCTCCAGCAGGTCCTGCAGCGGCGGCGGCTCCGGCGTGTCGTCCTCCTCCGGCTCGTCGCGGGCAAGGCTGGCGGCAACATTGGTCTCGTCGGACAATTCGAGCAGTTCGATCGGCACGGCGACGAACGCCATCTCCCGCTCGCGCGGGCCGAAATAAGGCCAGGCGATGGTCCCGCCCGCGACGATGATCGCATGCAGGAGGATCGAGACCGGAATGCCGCGCCACATCTGCATCAGCGGGTCGCGCGCCCCCTCGGGTCGGTGACGAAGGCAATGCGACGATAGCCGGCGCCGCGCACCTCTGCGACGACTTGCATCACGCGACCATGGGGCACCGACTCGTCACCGCGCAGATAGACCATGTCTTCATAGCCTTCGCCGGTGATCGCGACCAGCTTGGTGGCCAGTTCCTCCAGCGGGATTTCGGTCTGCTGGATGAAGATGCGACCCTCCGCGTCAAGGGTGACCGAGAGCGGCTGGTCCTGGCTCGCAGCGATGTTGCCCGACGACGTCTTCGGCAGGGAGACCTCCTCGCCGCGCACCAGCAGCGGCGCTGTGATCATGAACACGATGAGCAGCACCAGCATCACGTCGACCAGCGGCGTCACATTGATATTGCTGTCGAAACTGCGCCGGCCGCGCTTGCCCTCGCCGCCTCCGAGCTGGACCGCCATGGTGTCAGGCCTCCGCGCCGGTTTCGCCCGCGCGCCGGGAGAGGCGGACGAGAATGTCCTGGGAAAAGGTGTCGAGCTGGTCGGCGAAGCGGTTCAGGTCGCCGGTGAACTTGTTGTAGAAGATGACGGCCGGGATCGCGGCCACCAGGCCGAGGCCCGTGGCGAACAGCGCCTCGGCGATCGGGCCGGCGACGGTGGCGAGACTGGTATCCTGGCGCTCGGCGATATTGATGAACGCGTTCATGATGCCCCAGACGGTGCCGAACAGGCCGATGAAGGGCGAGGCGGACGCGACGGTGGCGAGCACGCCAAGGCCGCCGGACTGGGCGCCGACCTCGCGATCGACCGCCGCCTTGAGGGCGCGTTCGGCGCGCTCCACCAGGTGGCCGGCCTGGCTTGGCGGCAGTGCGCCGCGGCGCGCCTCGTTCCAGTCGCGCGAGATCGCGGCGAACACCCGCTCGCCGGCATTCTCTCCGCCTGAGCCCGGCCGCAGGTCGAACTGGTCGGTGCGCCCGGTCCAGAAGGCCTCCTCGAACTTGCGAGCCTTGGACCGGGCCGAGCCGAGGGTCATCCACTTCTCGACAATCACCGCCCAGGACCAGACCGAGGCGATGATGAGGATGAGCAGGACGGCCTTGACGACGATATCGGCGTCCAGCAGCAGGCCGATAAAGGAGAAGTCCGAATGGGCCATGGGGTCTTGCAGGCCTTGGTTGTCCATGGGGATCCTCACTCTGGGGCGCCCGTCATCGGGCGTGTGGCAAACTCTCGGCGGGGCCGCGCCCCTTGCGGGGGCGCGGGGGACAGGCCCGCAATGGCCGCCGCCCGAATGCGATCCCTGCCCATGAATTCTGACGAAATCGGGGCAGTCGGGGCGCAATGGGACAGTGACGGCTGCGATCGGTTAGGCCGGTTCGGTTAATGCTCCGTCGCCATTGCGGAACGTGAAGGGGCCAAGGCGGCAGCAGAGTTCCGGCAGCGGCCGGCGCGGGCGGCCATCGGAGTGGATCTGGACAACCGTGATCGCCGCCTCCGCAATCACGGTATCGCCGCGCCAGCAGGTCTGGGAGAACAGGATGCGCGCGCGCCGCGTGCCGAGATAGCGGGTGGCGATGTGCAGCAGGTCGTCGACCCGCGCGGCGGAGCGGTAGTCGAGCTCGGCGCGGACAAGGGTGAAGGCCGCCGGGTCGGGGCGCTCCAGCAGGCTGGTGTGGGACACGCCGGCATCGCGAAGGTGGTCGGACCGACCGCGCTCGAAGAAGCGCAGATAGTTGGCGTGATAGACCATGCCGGTGAAGTCGGTGTCCTCGTAATAGACACGCACCGCCATCCAGTGCTGGCGGTCAGCGTCGAAATTCTGCGGATCGAGCGGGGGCGGACGCTGCGTCATGGCGCCCGATAGCGCACACGCGCGACATTGTCATCGCCGGCGACACGGCGAGGCTGGCGCTAGGGCAGCAGGCCGCCATCAGTCTCGCCGGCCATCTGGACCGGTGCCAGTGTCGCCTCGCCGCGGCGCAGGGCATCGACATGATCGCGGTGGGCATTGAAGGCCTTAAGCGTGTCGCCTTCAAGCTGGCGCCCTGTCGGAAGGTTGAGCGTCATGGCGTTGACGTGCTTGCCATTAATGAGGACTTCGTAATGCAAATGCGGGCCGGTCGAGGCGCCGGTCGAGCCGACATAGCCGATCACCTCGCCCTGGCGCACACGCCGTCCGGAGCGGATGCCCGGCCCGTAACGCGAGAGATGGGCATAGGCGGTCTCATAGCCATTGGCGTGCTGGATGCGGACATAATTGCCATAACCGCCATGGCGCGAGGCGCGCTCGACCACGCCATTGCCTGCCGCAAAGACCGGCGTGCCGGTCGGCGCGGCAAAGTCGGTGCCCTTGTGCAAGCGGCTGTAGCCGGAGATCGGGTGGCGGCGCATGCCGAAGCGGGACGACAGGCGTGCACCATTGATCGGCGTCTTCATCAGGAACTTGGTCGCGCTCTCGCCGGTGTCGTCGAAATAGTCTGTGATGCCGTCATCGGGCGGGGTGAACCGGTAGAAGCCGCGGCTCAGCGCCTTGCCGTCAAGGGCGGCATAGAGCACCTCGCCGGTACGCACAGGGCGGCCGCGCTCGTCAACCAGCACCTCATGGAGGATCTCGAAGGCATCGCCCGGATGGATCTCGCGCTGGAAATCGATGTCGTAGGCGAAGATCTGGGCGAAATCGACAACCTGCTGGTCGAAGGCCCCGCCCTTCAGGGCGGCGTCGTAAAGGCTGGTCTCGATCGTTCCGGTGACGCGCCGGGTCTGCGGCATGAGGCGCACGTCAAGGCGGACGGGCTCGAACCCGCCCGCTGCGGTGCGGGTGATCAGCAGCGAGCGATCCTTGTCGGCGCGCAGGGACAGGCCGACGAGGCGCAGGGCGGGCTCACCATCCTCTCCCGCCTCCGGGCCGGCTTCCAGCGTCACCGAGGCGGACAGGCCCGGACGCAGCCTGCGCGGGTCGAGCCAGCCGCGCTCATAGACCGGCTGCATTGCGGCGTAGGCCTCGCGCGCCGGCACGCCGAGCGCGTCGAGCATCTCCGCCAGGGTCTCGCGCGGGGCGAGGATGGCGCTGCGGCGGACAAGGTCGCGCTCAGGATGGGTGAAATCGGCATGCACGAGGGGCGCAGCGGCGGGGCGAATGGCGGAAGCCCCGGTAACGGGCGCCTGCGGGATGCCGGCCTCGGCGTCGCTGCTGCCCTGGCCGGCCTGCCAGAGGCCCATCAGCAGGAGGGCGCCGGCGAGCCCCGTCGCGGCGACGCTCACATGGGTCAGAAAGGATGGTCGCCTTGCCGGCACGCGCTGGGGCATCACTCCTCCATGGCTGCATCTGCGCAGCGTCTGATCCCCAGTCCCGCTCCCTCCCGGCCAAGGTGGCGTCCGGCTGTTAAAATTCCCAAAACGGGACCTGACTTCAACCGCCGCGCTGCGATACATTTCAGCCTGACAGAGCGCCGCGATGCAAGTCCCCGGCCAGGGATGCGGGTCGGGCGGAACCAGAAGGAGTATGCGCCGCCGTGTCGGACGCGCCGCCCCCCAGCCCGGCCCGGTGGCCGCGACGCCTCGCCTGGGGCGTTGGCGCCGTCGTCATGGCGGGCGTTGCCGCCGGCGGGGCAGCGTGGCTGTTCCGCGTGCCGCTGGCGGAGCGGGCGCTTGCCACCTGGTGCGCGGAGCGGGCGCTGTCATGCCGCGTTAAGGTGACAGAACTTACCCTGTCGCAGGTTACCCTTGAGGGCCTCACGGTGGCGACCGGGACCGGCACGCCACTCGCCGCGGATCGGATCAGCGCGCAGATCTCCTGGCCTGGCTGGGTCACACCGCAGGTTGAGGCGCTCACCCTTTCCGGTCTCACAGTCCGCGCCGCATATGATGGCGAACGGCTCACCGCCCATGGCCTTGAGATGCTGGCCGGCGATGGCGGTCAGGCGGGCGGAATGGTCCCGGCCGTGCGCATCGAGGAGGGTCGTTTCGAGCTTGCAACCCCTGCCGGGCCGGTTTCGGCGGCGATCGATGCGATGGCCGCGCCGGACCTGGAAGGGCGCATCGGGGTGCGGTTCGACGCAGCCGACCTGGCGACCGACGATGGCCGGCTGGTGCTGCAGGGCGGGGCGCTGGAGGTGGCACTGGACGGGCTGTCGCCGCGCTCCGGCAGGCTTGCGCTGGATATCAGCGAGGCGGCGTTCGACGGGCTGCGGCTGAGCGCCGGGCAGATCGAGGGGACGCTGGCGGAGACCGGCGAGGGGCTGCAGGCGCTGAGCTGGAGTGCTCGCCTGCAGCGAATGGAGGCCGCTGGCATGTCGTTCACGGGCCTGCGCTCGGCGGGCCGGGCGGACCTGCGCCGCTTCGACCTCGCAGACCCTGCGGCGGCGCTGGAGGCGGTGCTTGCGACCACGCTGACTGCGCAAGCCGACCGGGTCGAGACCCCGTCCGCGCGCGCGGAGGCGGCGGCGCTGAAACTGGATGCGCGGCGCGGCGCCGTCGGCGGGCTGCTTGCCGGTCCGATGAGCCTTGAGGCGGGCCCGGTCACGCTGGTCGAGGCAGGGTCAGCGCGCGGGTTCAGGCTCAGCGGTGAGATCGCGGCGGGCGCGGGGGACGTGTCGCTCACCGGGGCCGTCACCGCGAACGACGCTGCGATCACGCCATCTCGGGCGGAGGCGCTCGCCGGCAGATTAGCGCTGCCGCAGCCGCTTGACGCCCATGGCGCGGCGCTGGTCGCGGCGGGGCGTGAGGCAGCCCAGGCGTTTGATCTGGCCCTTGCCTTCGATGCCACCTGGCGGGAGGGCGGGCTCGCAGTCACCGCCCGCCGGGCCAGTGTCCTGGAGGCCGCCTCGGGACTGACCCTCAGCATCAGCCCCTTCAACGCCCAACCCTGGCTGCGCCTTACCCCTGAGGCGCTGACGCTGTCGGGGGAGATCGCGGTCGAGGGCGGCGGCCTGCCGCGGCTGGAGGCCGGGCTCGACCGCTTCGCTCTTGGCCTTGGCGAAGCCGGCGCGATCGACATTTCCGCGCGCGATGTCCGCCTCGCCGACTGGTCGGAGGCGGGCCTGTCGCTAAGCACCCGGGCGGAAGCGCTTGAATGGCGCCAGGCCGGCGAGTCGCTCCGGTTCGCCTTTCTCGGCGAGGTGTCGATGACGGGCCGGATGCAGGGCGCGCGCCTGGCCGAAACGACCCTGTTCGGCGCCCTTGAGGCCGCCCGCGGTGTCGAGGGCTGGCGGGTGCAGACGACGACGCGGGACTGCCTCGGCCTGCGAACGGACGGGATCGCCTTCGAGGGGCTGAGTTTCGGCGCGCTCAGCCTGCCGCTCTGCCCGGATGGCGGGCGGCTGCTGCAGCGCCGCAATGGCGCACTTGCCGGCGCGCTCGCCTTTGATGAACTGGCGCTTCCCTTCCGCACCGAGGACACCAGCGGGACGCTGCGCCTGAGCGACATTGCCATGACGTGGACGGCGCGAGACGGGATACGCCTCGACGTGGACGCGGCGCGCCTGTCCCTGCCCCTGATTGTCTCCGGCAGGACCCTGTTGATCGACAGCGAGGCGCCCTCCCTCGACATCGCCATTGACGGGCCGGCGCTGACGATTGGCGGGCGGCTGCGTTCCACCGCGTTCGGCGGCGCGCTGGTGCCTGCGAATGTCAGCGCCGGCCTGTTCGACGTGACCCTGTCTTCCGGCCCCGGCGGGCTGGCCGGCTGGGCGACCCTTGCCGATGTGACGATTTCCGACACACGCGCCGACCCGCTCTATGAGCCTCTGGCGGCAAGCCTGTCGGCCAACCTCGCGAACGGGCAGATCCTGATGCGCGGCCCGGTGCGGCTGCGCAGGCGTGGCACCGCGATCGCCGATGCCAGCCTTGCGGTCGACCTCGCGACCCTGTCCGGCGAGGCGGCCATGACGAGCCGGCTCATCGCCTTCCAGCCGGGCGGGCTGCAGCCGAGCGACATCTCCGACCGGCTGCGCGGCTATTTCACCGATGCGGCGGGCGAGATCGAGGGGGTGGCGCGGCTGCGCTTTGGCGGCGGCGCCGTCAGTGGCGAAGGGGCCGTGTCGGCTCGTGATTTCGGTTTCCAGACCCTTTCGGTGAGCCGGGTGGAAGGCGTCAATGGCCGTGTGGTGTTCGACGACCTGCTGAACCTTTCGACGCCGCCCCACCAGGTGGTGACGATCGATCGGATCGATCCCGGCATCGCCCTGGAGAATGGGCGGGTCGCATTCCAGCTGCTCGGCGGGCGCGAGGCGCGGCTGGAGGAGGCGAGCTGGCCATTCATGGGCGGGCGCCTGGCGGTCGACCCGGTTCGCTGGACGATCGCCGATCCCTCGCGCACCCTGGCAGTCAGCGCCACGGCAATCGACCTGGCCCGCCTGACCGAGGCGTTCGGCTCGCGTGACATCGAAGCGACCGGGACGGTGTCGGGCCGCTTCCCGATTGTCTTCGACGGCGCGGCAGTGAGGATAAGCGACGCGCGGTTGAAGGCCGATACCGCTGGCGGCAGGCTGAGCTATACCGGCGCTGTCGGTGAACGCGCGGGGGCGACGAGTGAAACCGTTCAGATGGCCTTCGATGCGCTCCGGGATTTCCGGTTCTCGGTGCTGGAGATCGGCATGGACGGCAATGTGACCGGCGACATCCTGGTGTCGATCAAGCTCGAAGGGCGCAATCCCGACGTGCTCGACGGCGCCCCCTTCGCCTTCAATGTGGCAATCGACTCCAAGCTCGCGCAGCTGCTACAGTCAGGCCAGAGGATGGCGTCCTCCTCCTGGCTGGCCGATGTGGTGACAGAAGGGGTGACGGGGCGCTGAGTGTGCGCAGGTGTTCAATTGCGGTTCAGGTGCGACCTGCCAGCCTGGCGGGCAACAGACGGGAGTGACCCCTTGATGAAATCCCCCCTTCTCCTCGGCATTCCGGCGCTGGCGCTGGCCGCCTGCACGCCGACGGTGCGCGTGCAGGCGCCGACCGAGCCGATCACCATCAACCTCAATGTGAAGATCGACCAGGAAGTCCGCGTCCGCCTCGACAAGGAAGTCGAGGACCTCATCTCCAACAATCCGGACCTGTTCTAGGCCGGACCATTGCCGTCAGGAGACCTGCAAAGCCATGACTGCCATCCGCTCCCTCATCGCGGCCGCCCTGGTCGCCCTCGCCCTCGCCTTCGCCGCACCGGCCTCTGCCGGCGACCCGCAGATCGAGGCCGCCAAGGATGGCGGCATTGTTGGCGAGCGCATTGACGGCTTCCTCGGCTTCGTCCGCGAGACCAATGACGCGGCGCTCAAGCGCAAGGTGCTGGAGACCAACAATGCCCGGCGCCGCCTGTTCGACAAACTGGCGGCCGACACCGGCACGACGGTGGAAGCGGTTGGCATTGTCACCGGCGAGAAGCAGATCGCGAAGGCCGAGCCTGGCGAGTACTACATGGATGATACCGGCGCCTGGAAACGGAAATAGTGCCGGTCGGGCCCGTCCGGAAGGCGCTGCCGATTGTCCTGTTTGCCGGGCTGGCCCTGCTGGCGACCGGCTATCTCGTGACCCGGCTGTGGGTCCGGCTCGGCGTGGAGATTTCCGGCTGGGGCTGGCTTGCCTACGGCGTTGGCGGCATGGCGAGCCTTGCCCTGTCCGGCGGCCTTTTCTTCCTGCTGTTCCGGTCAGCCCGCGATGGCCATGACGAAACCGGCGGCAATGACCCCACCCGCACCGGCGAAGACTGAGATTTGATCCGGCGGCCGCCTCGAATCGGGTAGACTGCACGGGCACAGGCTCAAGGACCCGGACCCGTCATGCTCGATCCCGACATTCTCGCCAGTTTCGTGGCCTCAAGGGTGTGCCACGACCTTGTCTCGCCAATCTCCTCGATCGTCTCCGCGATCGACCTCCTTGATGGACCGGATGGCGAGGAGACCCGGGCGGAGGCTGGTGCGCTGCTGCGCGAGGGCGCGGCGTCCGCGTCGGCACGCGTGGAGTTCCTGCGCTATGCCTTCGGCTCGATGGGCATGACCGATGGGGCAGCAGACATCCACGAGGCCAAACGCATCACCGAACGCTTTGTGGCAACCCACAAGCCGAGCGTTGCCTGGGATCTCGGCACCGCCCATGTGAGTTATGCCCATGCGCGGCTGATGATGAACATGGCGCTGATGGGCATGGGCTGCATTCCGCGCGGCGGGACGCTGACGATCCGGCTGCGTGAGGAGGCAGACGGGTTGTCGATGGCCGTGATCGCGCGCGGCGACCGGGCGCGCCTGCCGGACTCCATCGCCTGCGGCCTGCGCGGCGAGAGCGACCCGGAGGGCTTCCAGGCGCGGACCATCCAGCCCTTGTTCACCTGGCTGATCGGGCAGAAGATGGGAGCGCGCTTCGAGACGCGGACGGGCAGCGATGAGGTGACCCTGATTGCGGCAGGCGTGGTGACGGGCGGCTGAGCGCGCAAGGCCACCAGCCGATAAGGAAAGGCTTAACCGCTTCTGGCTATGGGTCTACCTGAGATTGTGTCGCCGGAGACTGACGATATCATGAAACGCTGCCTGATCGTCGATGACTCGCGTGTGGTGCGCAAGGTTGCCTGCCGCATTCTCACAGACATGGCCTTTGAGGTCAGCGAGGCGGGCGACGGGGCCGAAGCGCTGAAGCTCTGCCGCGAGGCGATGCCGGATGCGGTGCTGCTGGACTGGAACATGCCGGTCATGAACGGCCTTGATTTCCTGCGCTCGCTGCGCCGGGAGCCCGATGGCACGAAGCCGAAGGTCATCTTCTGCTCAACGGAGTCCGACCCGGAGCATATTGGCGAGGCACTCCGTTCGGGCGCGGATGAATTCATCATGAAGCCATTCGATGCGGACATCGTGCGCGGCAAGTTCGCCGAGGTCGGCCTCGCTTGAGGGTTTGTTAACGCACGGGCCGCCACGCTCCCACGTTGCAACTGCCGGCCGCCTGTTGGAGCCTCACGTGACGGACGCCTCGTTGACCGCCCTTGCCGACCTGCTGCGCCACCATGCGGGGCAGGTCCTGACGACGGCCAGGCCTTATCTGGTCGAGGCGCGCCTTGCCCCAATCCTGCGGCGCGAGGGCTTTTCCAGCCTTGAGGACCTGACCCGCTGCCTGCACGAGCGTCCCAATCCGTCGTTCGAGCGGGAAGTGGCGGCCGCATTGGTTGCGTCCGATGCGACGTTTTTCCGTGGACGGACAGGTCTGGAGCGTATCGCCGGGACGCTGGCACCGGCGGCGGCGATCCGTGCACCGGGTCGCCCTGTCCGGATCTGGTGCGCCGGCGGCGGGGCCGGTCACGAGGCCTATTCGCTGGCGATCCTGCTGGCCCGGCGGGTGGCGGACGAGGCCCTGCCGGCCGGCTTCGAGATCTGCTCCACCGACCTCAGCCGCGAGGCGACGGTGCGCGGCGCGGCCGGCGTGTTCGACCATTTCGCCGTCCAGCGCGGCCTGTCGATCCACCACCTGCTGGCCCATTTCGACAGGATCGACAGCGGCGACTGGCAGGCGCGCACAAGCCTGCGTGACCGTGTCCAATTTTCCGTCCACAACCTGCTGGAGCCGGCGGACGCCGTGCCGGCGGCCGACATTATCCTGTGCCGCAATGTGGTGCGCACCATGACCGACGAAGCGGCCGGCAAGGTGGCGCGCACCCTCAGCAACCGGCTGGCCCCCGGCGGGGTGATCCTGTTCGGCGAGGGCGAGCCGGCCCGCGCTCCGGAGGGCATCCTGCGTCCGTCGCGCGAGGTCCGTGGCGGCTGGATCGCCGAACCGGCGGCGGCCCGCTCGGCAGCCTGAGCCGACGCCCGGCAGCGGGCCGGGCTCCAAACGCGACCCAGCCGGCCCTATATCGCGAACCTGCGGCAACTGCTCCGGGCCTTGACCCCGGTGGAGGGTTGATATGAGCGAATTCGAACCGGTCTCGCTGGTGGCGCCGGACCCGATGACGAACGGCATCAATGCGCTGGGCTTCTCCAAGCCGCCGGCGCAGACGCGCGTGGTCGCGGCCATGTCCGGCGGCGTCGACAGCTCTGTGGTGGCCGCGCTGCTGAAGGCGCAGGGCTATGACGTGGTGGGCATCACCCTGCAGCTTTATGATCACGGCGAAGCGGTCCGCAGGACGGGCGCCTGCTGCGCCGGGCAGGACATTCATGACGCGCGCAGGGTCGCCGACGCAATCGGCATCCCGCATTACGTGCTGGACTATGAATCGCGCTTTCGCGAGCAGGTGATGGAGGATTTTGCCGACACCTATCTTGCGGGCGCAACGCCGATCCCGTGCATCCGGTGCAACCAGACGGTCAAGTTTGCGGACCTGCTGGCCACCGCGCGCGATCTCGGCGCCGACTGCATGGCGACCGGACATTATATCCGCCGCGTGGTCGGCCCGCGCGGGCCGGAGCTTCACCGCGCCGCCGACGCCTCGCGCGACCAGTCCTATTTCCTGTTCGCGACGACGCCGGAGCAGCTTGACTATCTGCGCTTCCCTCTGGGCGGACTGCCAAAGGCGGATGTGCGTCGCCTGGCGGCGCATTTCGGCCTGACGGTTGCCGACAAGCCGGACAGCCAGGACATCTGCTTTGTGCCGGAGGGCTCCTATGCCCGCGTGGTGGAGCGGTTGCGGCCGGGCTCGGGCCGGGCGGGCGAGATTGTCCACCTGGACGGGCGGGTTCTCGGCCGCCATGACGGCGTCATTCACTTCACCGTCGGCCAGCGCCGGGGCCTGGGCGTGGCCACGGGCGACCCGCTCTATGTGGTGCGCATCGACGCGGCCGCACGCGAGGTGGTGGTCGGCCCGCGCGAGGCGTTGCTGACGGCGGGGCTGACGCTCGGTGAATTGAACTGGATCGGCGGCGGAAGCCTTGAGGCGGCCTGCGACGCGGCCGCGCCGGTGCTGGCGCGCGTGCGCTCCACCCGCGAGCCGGTGGCGGCGCGTCTCGGCTGGCGCGATGGCGTCGCGGCGGTGGAGTTCGACGCGCCGGAAGAAGGTGTCGCGCGCGGCCAGGCCTGCGTGCTCCATGACCCGGTCGATGGCACCCGCGTGCTTGGCGGCGGCTTCATCGCCGCAACCTGGAGCGCCTGGACAGCAGCGGCGGCCTGAGGTCGCCGTCCCACCACGGCACGGCTTTCTATCCAACCGGCAAACGCACGCGTCAAAGACCGGGGGAATTTTGACGAAAATTGCCGTGCCGGGCTCAGCGCCACCTTAAAGGCGGCTGGGGTACACCCTGTTTCACGCCGACCGCAGAAGCGGCGGCCAGACTCCACATGTGAAGCAAGGTGGACCCGATGAACCAGCAGAACGCCCACGTCGTCAGCGTGCGCGGCCCCGACGGAACGCCGCTGACGCTCGACGACCTTCCCCCGCCGACGATTTCGCGCTGGGTGACACGCCGCAAGGCCGAGGTGGTCGCCGCCGTACAGGGCGGCCTCCTGTCCAGGGATGATGCCTGCGCGCGCTATGCCCTGTCGGACGAGGAATTCGCAACGTGGGTGCGCCTTTACACCCACCACGGAGCCAAGGGCCTGCGCGCGACCCGCGTCCAGCAATACCGCTGAACCCGGACGATCCCGGTTAAAGCGGGATTTACCGTGAACCGGCTACGCCTTTATCCGAGGCCGGATGTGTGTCCGGTCACGGAGGCGTGCGATGGCTTTCAGGCCGGTGGAAATCCTGGCGTTTGGCGTCCTGCTGGTGGCCGGGCTGCTTGCTGCCCGCGCCGCGCTGGCTGGCCCAGCCGCGCCATCCCCGAGCGCAGCAAGCCCCGAGGAAGCCCGTCTGACCGCCCTTCTGGAGCGTGTCGCCGGGCCGGGGCGCGTGCATGTGACGATCGGCCAGTCCGCCAATGATGGCGCGCTTCAGGTGCTTGTGCTCGTGGACCGTGCCGCCGTCGATAACGCGGAGGCTGCGAACCTTGCCGGCCTCGCCGGTCGCTCCGGCATTGCACCCTGGGCGGCGGCTGGAGGCATCACAGTGGAGCGCGTCAGCTTTGCCGGTGCCGGAGCGGCAGCAGGCCTGGCGGGTCTGGATCGCGCCGCGCCCTACCTGCTGGTCGCGACCCTTGCAATCGCCCTGATTGCCGGCGTGCGCGCCAACGGATCGCCGAGGCTGGCCTGTGCCGCCGCAGAGCCGGAAGGCGGCCGCGCCGATGAGACAGACATGGCGCTCGGCCTGATCCGCGGCTGGCTGTCAGCGGAGACCCGCTCATGACCGCGCTGAGACCCCGCCTCTCCGGTCTCAGCGGTGCGGAGCGTTCCGCGCGGCTGCTGGAGGCGTTGGGGCCCGCCGGGGAACCGGTCTGGGCACGGCTGTCGGACGCAGAGTCGCGGGCAATTGCAGCGGCAATGGACGGCCCGCAACGATCGGCGGCGCCAGCGCAGGACGATGCGCCCGCAATGATCGGGTTTGCCGATCTTGCCGGGTGCGATGTCGCGCGGATGGCCGATGCCCTCAGCGGCGAGCGCCCGGCGGTGGCGGCCCTGATCCTCTCACAGCTCGACCCGGCCCTCGGTGCGGCGATTGTGTGCGCGATGAAGCGCCCGGAGGCTGGCCGTGTGATGGCGCGTCTGCTGCAGCCAGTCACGCCGGTGCCGGGCGTCCTCGACGCCCTGAACGCGGGCCTCATCCGCCATGTCGGCGGGACGGGCAGCGCTTCGCCCGCAAGCGGCCTCGACACGGTCGCCGGCGTTCTGGAGTGCCTTCCGGCAGACGAGGCAGAGCGGCTGATCGCCCGCCTCGGCCAGCAGGCCCCGGCCGAGGCCGAAGCACTCCGCCGACGGATTGTCCGCTTCGAAGACCTTGCGCACCTGGACCCGGCCGGGATGCAGACCCTGCTCGCGCAGACCGAGCGCGGCGACCTGGTGCTTGCCCTGAAGGCGGCGCCGCAAGCGGTTCGGCGGGCCGTGCTTGCCAACATGACCCGGCGCGCCGGCGAAGCGTTGGGCGAGGAGCTTGCCGCGCTTGGCCCGGTCCGCCGTGAGCAGGTCATGGCCGCCAGGGAGCGACTGGTGGCGACCGTCCGCCGGCTGATCGTGGCCGGGGATATCCGCCCCCCCGGTGCCCGCGCAAAGCCCGATGAGCTGATCGAATGACCGTGCGCCGCATCGCCTCTGTCGAACCGTTCTCGTTTTCCGCCGATTTCTCCGCGCCGCAGCAGGATACGGGCGAACGGGTGACGCTGAGCCTGCGTGAGCTGGCGGCCCTGTTTGCCGAGGCCCGCGCGGAGGGCGCCCGTGAGGCGGCAGACCGGGCAGGTCCTGCGGGGCTTGAGCGGCTGGAACGGGCCGCCGCACGGCTCGACCTGGCGCTCGCCGATCTCAGCCACCTGGCCGAGCGCCTCGACGCGGCCGGGATGGCGGGCACGCTTCCGGAAGGGCTGGCGGCGTTTGCCCGCACCGCGGCACAGCGGGTCAGCGATGGCCAGCTCGACTTGTTTGCAAGCTGTAAACCCCTGCCCGCCACGTTCGCGGATTCGGACTGATCTGAGACCTGGAGGCTGCGCCCGATGACCGACACCAACCCCGCACTCGCTCGCCGGATGATGGACGTTCCCGTTGAGGTGGACGTGGTGCTGGGCGAGGTGCGCATGCCGATGGATGAGCTGCTGGCTCTGGCGCCGGGCAGTGTGCTGGCGCTGGACCGGGCGGCTGGCGAAGAGATCGAGATCTATGTCTCGGACCGGCTTATGGCGCGCGGACGGCTTGTGGTGGCCGACGGTGAGCTTGGCGTGACGCTGAGCGAGATTTTCGACGTGCGCCTGGCGGCGTGACGTCAGATCAGGCCGCGGGCAGCAAGGTCGGCTTCAAGCCGGCCAGCGCCGCTGAACAGGTGGCCCTGCACCCCCAGCGCCTCGGCCGCGGCGATGTTTTCCGCCCGGTCGTCGATGAACAGCACGCTGGCCGGGTCAGGATCGCCCATCCTGGCGAGAGCCAGCGCGTAGATTCGCGGATCTGGCTTGACCATCCCCTCCGCGCCGGAGACCACGACATCACGCAGGACGCGGATCAGCGGGAAGGCGCTGAAGGTCTCCTCCGCCACCTCGTCTGAAAGGTTGGAAAGCCCGTAGAGCGGCACGCGGCGCTCCTCCAGCCGGGCGACCAGTGCCGGCACGCCGGGCACATAGCCGTGAAACATCTCAAGCCAGTCCTCGCGCCAGGCGCGGATGTGGGCTTCAAGTTCCGGATAGCGTGCGATCAGCGGCGCCATGTTGGCCGCCATCGGCACGCCGGCATCATGGGCCTTGTGCCAGTCCTGGGTACACACCGTCTCGCAGAACCAGCGCGCGCGCTCTTCATCGCCGAAACGGCGACGATAGAGCCGCATCGGCTCCCAGTCGACGACCACATTGCCGAGATCGAACAGGACAATGCGGACGGTCACGCGCCTAACGCTCCCGTTCGCGCTTGTTCATCAACGGCTCATCCCTGCTTTGCTTTGAAGCGGGGGTCGGTTTTGTTGATGACATAGACCCGGCCGCGACGACGCACGACCTTGCAATCGCGGTGACGCTCTTTAAGGGCCTTGAGGGACGACTTCACTTTCATGGCGCGGGATCCGGACGGGTCTTTGACTGTGAAACAGAGAATGCGCGTCGCTAATGGCAGACAGGCAGGGAGTCAATGAGTCCTGCCGGACTGGACGCAGGGTTAAGGAGACGGCAATGCAATTCAAGGCACAGGTGTCCCGCATGATCGCACTGATTTCCATGGCCGCCTGGCTTGGCGCCTGCGCTGCCGGCCCGACACCGACGCCGCCACCGCCGGCGCCGGCGCCAGAGGGGCCGACTGTTCCATCGGTGGACCCGCTTGCGCCCTATCAGAGTTCGGGCCATGCCGGCCTTGACGCCTGGCGCATCGACTTTGCCAGCCGTGCCGCCGCGCAGGGGCGCGACCCTGCGGTAATCCGCGCCGTTCTGGAGGACCTCAGCCCGATCGACCGCTTCCTCAATCCGACGCTGTCGGTCGCTGGCACGGGCATTGGCGACCAGGCGGAGTTCGCCGAACCGATCTGGGTCTATCTGGACAAGCGGGTCAATGGCACGCGGATCGAGCGCGGCCGCGAGGCCCTGGCCGCGGAGACCGCGCTGTTCGATTCACTTGAGGCCCGCCATGGCGTGGACCGGCACGTTCTGGCCGCGATCTGGGGCATGGAGACCAATTATGGCGGCTTCATCGGCAGCGATGACGCGGCCAACACGCTGGCCAACATGGCCGTTGAGGGCCGGCGCACACGCTTTGCGGAAGGGGAGCTGATCGCCCTGATGAAGGTGCTGGAATCGGGCCTTGCCGAGCGCGGCGAACTTGTCTCCGGCTGGGCCGGGGCGATGGGCCAGACCCAGTTCATGCCCTCCACCTATCTCGCCCACGCTGTCGACCATGATGGCGACGGGCGGATCAATGTCTGGCAGTCGAAGGCCGATGCGCTGGCCTCTGCGGCCAATTACCTTGCGATTTCAGGCTACCGTGCAGGCGAGCCCTGGGGTATTGAGGTGATCGTTCCGGGCGGGTTCGACTTTGGCCTCGCCGACGGCCAGCAGCGGCGCGTCTCGACCTGGCAAGGGCTCGGACTGTCGCCAATCCGCGGGGGCGCGTTCGAAACCGGCGGCGCCGAGTTTGCCGAGCTTTGGCTGCCGGCCGGGGCGACCGGGCCGAAATACCTGCTGTTCAAGAATTTCGATGTGTTCAAGACCTACAACCGCGCCGACAGCTATGCGCTGGCGGTGGGCGTTCTGGCCAATGAGGTGGTCGGAGCGGGTGGGCCGGTAACGCCCTGGCCGCGCGATATAACGCCGCTCTCGGTCGCCGATATCAAAACACTGCAGGCGGGGCTCAACATGCTCGGCCATGATGCCGGGGCGGTCGACGGGATTGCCGGGCGGGGCACGCGGGCTGCGCTGCGGCGCTTCCAGAAGGCGCAGGGCCTGCCAGCCGACGGGTATCCGACGCCGGCGATGCTCGATGCAGTGAACGCCGCGCGGGGCGCCTGACCGCCCTTCAGAGCTCGTCACCGGTCACGCCCGGCGGTTCACGCTCCGGCAGGTCAGGCAGCCGCACCTGGAACCAGGCAAACAGGGTCATGACCGCCAGCAGGGCGGCGGCCATCACGAAGGGCGCGTCGGCGCTGACATACTGGTAAATGAACGGCCCGAACAGGGGCGAGACGACAAAGCCGATGGCATTGGTGGCGACCATCAGGCCGGCAACATCGCCCTGCTCCTGCGGACCGACCGCGAGCGAGGCGCCGGCGAAGAAGCCGGGCCGGCTGAGCCCCTGGCCGAGACCGATGGCAAACTGGGCCATGATAAGCACGGCGAAATTGGTCGTCGGCACGATCATCAGCGTGCCGAGGCACATCACCGCCGCGCCGCACACCATCAGCATCCGGTTGGACAGGTGCAGGCGCGGGATCAGGATGAGCTGCGCCATCAGGGTCGCCATGGCGCCGACCGAATAGGCCGGCCCGGTGAACTGGTTGACCGCGGCGCCTTCGACGTCGAGCTTGTCCATGATGGCGAAGGCATAGGTCTGGAAGATCACGCCGGTGACCAGTGACAGGCCGATCGAGAACAGGATGAAGGGCGTGATCCGCCTGTCCCACCACAGCGGGCTGACGATGCGCGGTGACGGGCGCTCGAAGGCCCCCTGCGGCGGGGTGTTCTCAGGCAGGCGGGTGGCGATCAGCCAGCTGGCCGCGGCCGCCATCAGGAAGGTCAGGAAAACCGGGCTCAAGAGGCCAAAGACGCCTGCGACGGCTGCCGCGAAGGCGGGGCCGGCGACGGTGCCGAAACTGTGACCTGCGGTGACAGAGGCCATCTCCTCGGTGCGCCGCTCCGGCGGGGTCCGGTCGGCGACATAGGCCTGGGCCGCCGGGCTGGTGCCTGACCCGAACAGGCCGAACAGGGCGCGCGAGGCCAGCAGGCAGGCAAAGATGAGGGCGGGCACGGTGAGGACGCCCGCCAGCGCGAGCGAGCCGAACACCCCGAACAGGAGCATCGAGACGGCATAGCCGGCAAGGCCAAGGGCGGCGACCCGCCTGCGCCCCCAGCTGTTGCTCTTGCGCCCCCAATAGGGACTCATCACCACCCAGAGTGCCGCCGACAGGGAGAAGATTGCACCGGCCATCCAGTCCGGCAGCGCAAGCGCGCGCGTCAGCGGTGGCAGGACGGCGGCGATGAGCATGGTGTTGCCCGCGCCGATGACTGCGAGCGCGAAGAACAGCAAACGGAATGCGCCGCGGCGATCGGGCCACGGCGCATCGGATTGCTGGTCTGTCGGCGGCATCCCGTCGCTGCGCATGGCGCTATGTCCCGCCGCTTGCGGGACAAATCAAGCGGCATGGCGCGGGGGCGCGCTCAGCCCTGGCCGGAGCCGGCCGAAGGGTAGCACGCTCCGCTCCACGGCTCGATCGTGCCGTCGACCATGGACCGGTTGGAAAAATCCACGCAGGCGCGGCCAAAGTCGCGCACCAGCTGCGTCGCCTGGTCCTCTGCCCAGGCATGGGCGCAGGCGGCCTGGTCCGGCGCCGCTGAACTGGCATCGGCGCCGGGGCGGCGATAGGACTGGATGAAGCCGGTGACGCACTGGCCGAACGCGGCCACGTCCTGCTCGAAGGCAACGCGCTGGGCCTCTGCGGCCCTCAACTCGTCAAGCGAGGAGAAGTTGGCGCTGGTCAGGCTCGGCGGCTTGAGCGCGCCGCAGACATCGCGGACGATCTCAATGCCCTGAGTGGTCTGGTCCGCCGGACAGGTGCGGTAGCCGTTGGCTGCGGCATATTGCTGGGCGGAAGCCGTGCCGGCGCCAAAGACGAGGGCAAGGGCGGCGAGGGTGACTTTCATCATGCAACTCCTCTAAAACGTACGTTAACTCTAAGGGGATGGACTTAACCCAGGGTTACGCCAGGCACCCTATCCCCTGATCCTTGTACAGCCCGCGATGGACCGCAGCCGGACCATACGGCCCGGGCAAGATACATTCCGGGGATCGGCCCGGTCCGTTCCCATCCGGTGTGACAGCCCGATGCCTGTCCACCCGCTCGTATATCGCAGGCGCGACCATTCGCCTATCCTTATCGGCCAACCCCGTCTTAACCGTAACAAACCCCCCAACTTGCGACAATGCGTGTCCACAGGCCTGACTGCATTGCGTAGCCCGGGCGTCGCACGGCAACGGCGGGTTAAGCCCTGACAGGCGACACTGGGTGTGATGCTCCAGCTTGCCGGCCTGCTTCTTGTCCTCATCCTGGTCGCCGGGGCGCTTGCCTCGACCGGCGGGGCCAGCGTGCTGGCCGCCCTGCCCTTCGAACTGTCGCTGATCGGCGGCGCGGCGCTCGGTACGCTGCTGATTGCCAATTCCGCCCGGGTATCGGCTGAGGCGCTGCTGGGCTTCTGGCGGGCGCTGCACGGCCCGCGCTGGCGCCGGGAAGCCTATGAAGACCTGATCGGCCTCTTGCGCGCATTGCTCGGCGAGGTCCGCCGGGGCGGCTTTGTTGCAATCGAGGCGGACATGGAAGTCCCCGCCGACTCGCCGCGCTTTGCCAACGCACCGATGACCCTGAAGGACGCCAGCGTGTGCACCTATCTCACAGAGGCGCTGCAGGCGCTGGCGATCGACCCGTCCGCCGGCGCGCGGCTGGACGAGGCGCTGGCCGGCAGCGCGGCGCAGGCCCGCGAGGAGCAGATGAAGGCGGTGCGCGCCTTGATCCAACTGGCCGATGCCCTGCCTGCACTGGGCATTGTCGCGGCGGTTCTCGGCATCATCAAGACCATGGCCGCGATCGACCAGCCGACCGACATTCTTGGCGGCCTGATCGCCGGGGCCCTGCTGGGCACCTTTCTCGGGGTGTTCCTCTCCTATGGCGTGGTCGGGCCGCTGGCGGCGCGCTTCGGCGACGTGGTGGAGGCCGACACCGCGCCCCTGGAAGTGATCCGCGCGACCCTGTCGGCCCATTGCCAGGGGGCCCCGCCCCATGCTGCGGTCGAGGCCGGCCGGCGCGCCATCCCGCAGGCCTACCGTCCCGCTGCCATCCCGGCGCGGGTGGTGCCCCTCGCCGCATCCCGGCGCCCGCGAAGGCGCGCCGGTTAACGCGGTCGAGGAAATCCCGGGGCCGGTCTTTGCGGTGTGTCATCGAAACTTCGCTAAGCCCGGTTGAAACCCGTTTGAGCGCGAAAAGGCAGACCGATGAGCGAGATGACCGCCGACGAGGAGCGCGGGCCGAGCGTCTGGATGGACCGCCGCCTTGAACAGATCGCCACGGGCGTCACCGGCGTGATCGCCGTGATCGTGGCCCTGAAGACGGTCACCTTTGCCGAGGTGGCCGACACGGTCCTGCCCTTGCAGGACTATGTTGTGCGCGCGTCGGCCTTCTCGTCGATGACGATCTGGACGGCACTGACCATCGGCCTCCACCGGCGCGGTGTGGCCGCAATGGTGGCGCTGGGCTTTGCCATCTGCCTTGAGATCATCTTCTCGCCGCTGCGCGGTGTCATCATGCCGGCACTTGGGGCGAGCAGCTTTGGCATCGGGCTCAGCTATCTGGGCCTGCATCTCTACTGGCACCGCCACCTGCGCTACGATCCGGACTGACCGTGCAGGCCCGTTGACGTCCCGATTTGCCGCAACGCTCCGTGAAGGCTAATACTAATGTGCGCGGATGAAGACTCATCCGCGGCCACGGCGCATGGGGCGCCGACGCGCTTGCCCTGCGCTGCGTGGATCGGTTTTGGGTCCATGCAGCACGGTATAAGTCGGCGCTTGCCGATGCTTCGGCGAAGCCCGGGAGGCCATGCCATGGGACGCTTCGAGACCCTGCTTGAGACGGTCGAGACCTATCAGGCACTCGCGGCTGCGAATTATGACCGGATAAGGCGGCTTGCGGAGGACCTGCGCGAGGGCCTTTGCGCATTCCTCGATGCGCGGGACGGCGTATGTGTCCGCCTGGTGCCGCCCTATGGCCCGTTCGAGCCCAAACCCTATGGCGACAAGGCATTTTCGGTCGCACCGCGCGGCTTCCGCCCGCTCGGCCCGGTGTCATTCGGGCTGGCAGTCCGCGTCACCAAGGGTACCGACTGGCTTCGCCTGACGCTGGAATGTCGCAAGCTCGGCGACCGGTTCGAAGTGGAAATCAAGGGCGGCAGCACATACACCTTCGAACTCCCGCTTGCAGAGACCGACCCGACGCCTTTCTATCAGGCAGTGTTCGACCATGTTCACCTCTGGTTTGCCGACAAGATTGAGCGGTATCGCGAGGGCGATTATGGAACCCGTGAAATCGGCTTCGATTTTGCGCGTGATATCGACACGGCCGAAACCTGATCGGCGAAGGCCCGGCGGACCGGCAAAGGACAAGAGCCCTGATGTTTGACTTGCCCTATCTCCTGGCGGGCGCCGCCGACAATGCCGTTTTCATGGCGGTGGCGCTGATCGGCGCCCTTGGCCTTGGCGCGCAGTGGCTGGCCTGGCGGATCCAGGCGCCGGCGATCGTTCTGATGGCGCTCGCCGGTCTGTCGGTGGGCCCGCTCTGGGCGGCAATTTTCGGCGAACCGCTGCTCAACCCGCAGCGCGCCTTCGGCGACCTGCTGCGCCCGGTGATCGCGCTGGCGGTCGCGGTGATCCTGTTCGAGGGCGGCCTCGTTCTGAAGTTCGAGAACCTGCGCGATGCCGGTGCGGTCGTCCGCCGGATGGTGTTTGTCGGCGGCCCTCTGGCGTGGGGTCTCGGGACGCTGGCGGCGAAATATGCAGCCGGCCTTGACTGGGCGAGCGCTGTGGTCTTCGCCGGTGTCATGGTGGTTACCGGGCCGACGGTGATCATGCCGCTGCTGCGTCAGTCGAAGCTCGGCGGCAAGGTTGGCGCCACTCTGAAATGGGAAGGCATTGTCAACGACCCGGTCGGCGCCCTGTTTGCCGTGGTCGCCTATGAGGTGGTGCGCGTTGCCTCTAACGGCGAGTCTACGGTCGGCATCGCCATGTGGGTGTTGTTTGCCGCCGCAGTCGGCACAGCGCTGGGCGTTGCGTTCGGATTCGCCATGTCGCGCGCCTTCCGCGCCGGCTGGACACCGGAATATCTGAAGGCGCCGCTGATCTTTGCCAGCCTGATCCTCTGCTATGCGCTGTCAGAACAGGTGGAGCAGGAGACCGGCCTGGTCGCCGTCACGGCCTATGGCATGACCCTCGCCAACTCCAGGCTCGCCGGCCTTTCGGAGCTGCGCAAGTTCAAGGAGGACATTGCCGTCCTCCTGGTCTCCGGCGTGTTCGTCATCCTGACGGCCAACCTCACGCCCGACATCATCGCCTCGGCGCTGACGGTGCAGACCCTCGCCTTCCTTGTGGCCATGCTGTTCGTGGTGCGGCCGCTGTCCGTGTGGATATCGACCTATGGCACGCTGACCCGCAATGAGGCGCTCCTGCTTGGCTGGATCGCGCCTCGGGGTATCGTTGCGGTGGCCGTCTCCAGCCTGTTCGGCCAGCGCCTGATCGAGCTGTCGCGGACCAGCCAGTTCGACTTCTATGGCGCAGACCGGATCACCCCGCTTGCCTTTGCCATGGTGTTTGCAACGGTTGTCCTGCACGGCTTTACCATCAGCCCGTTGTCGCGGCGCCTTGGCCTCGCGCGCAAGGAGAAGCCGGGCGTGCTGCTCATCGGGGTCAATCCGTTCAGCGTCGAGTTCGCCCGCACCCTGCGCGATGCCGGCGTGGAGACCATTCTCGCTGACAGCAACTGGCGGCGCCTGCGCCCGGCACGCGAGGCGGGGCTTGAGACATTTTTCGGCGAGGTGCTCTCCGAGGATGCCGAGGTGCGGCTGGATCATTCGCGCTTCAGCCAGGCGATCGCCCTGTCGGCGAACGAACCCTACAACGCGCTTGTCTCGGGCCATTTCGCTCCGGAGCTCGGCCGCCACCGGGTGTTCCAGCTGTCGACGGGCGATGGCGACGAGGTTGACAGCCGCAGCATCGGCCCGGGCACGCGCGGGCGCACGCTGATCCGGCGCGGGCGCTCCTATGATGGGCTCATCCGGGACCAATACCGGGGCTGGGGATTCTCCCGCACGACGCTTACCGACAAGTACACGCTCGCCGAGTTCATTGCCGAGCGGCCCCAGGCCGACCTGCTGGCCGAAGTGCGCGCCGGGGCGGTGACCTTCCTTGGCCCGGCGCGCGAGGCGCGGGGCGGCGAGGGCGTGACGCTGATCAGCTTCGGCCCGCCGATGTCGCGCGAAGAGAGCGACAAGCCCGAGACGGACAAGGACGCCGAAGCCGCCTGAGGGCAGGCATTGGCGGACGGGCGCGCGACGACTACCCTGACGGAAAACACGGCTGGCCAAGTGGGTCAATCTGGTCGGAAACCGACCTATAGCAGGTCCTCGCGGCCGGCGGACCTGAGCGCCTCGACGGCGGCCTTGACCGTCTGGGCCTTCTCACCGGGCATGACGAGCAGGGCGTCAGGCGTATCGACGATGACCAGATCCTCGCAGCCGATGAGGGCCACCAGCCGCCCGGTCAGCGAATGCACCAGGCTGCCCGTGGTCTCGACGAGGACTGTACCGGGCGGGGCCATGTTGCCATTCGCATCCGCGCCAGCTGCCGCGATTTCGGCAATCGCAGCCCAACTGCCAACATCCGACCAGTCCATGTCCACCGGCACGACGCTGGCAAGGCTGGTCTGCTCCATGACCGCATAGTCGATGCTGTCACCCTCGATCGTCTCCCAGCTGGCGCGGTCGGGCGTCATGCGCCGTTCATCCCGAATGCGTGCAGCCCAGGCGCGGGCGACGGCGTCAGCCATTTGCGGGCGTTGGCGCTCCAGCTCGGCAAGGAGCGTCGCGGCGTGGACGAGAAAGATGCCCGAATTCCAGTCATGGCCGCCGGCGGCGAGCATTGCTTCCGCATCGGCGCGCGGCGGCTTTTCGATGAAGCGGTCGACGTCAAAGCCCCGCAGGCGCGGGGTGCCGCGGCGGATATAGCCGAAACCGGTCTCCGGCCGGGTTGCGGGGATGCCGAAGGTGACAAGCCGGCCATCGGCCGCAATGTCGGCGGCTGCGCACACCGCCTCGCGGAACGCGTCCGGCCGGCCGACATGGTGGTCGGAGGCCATGACAAGGGCGAGCGCATCGGGCCCGGCGCACTCCAGAGCATGCAGGCAGGCCATTGCGACAGCCGGGGCGCTGTTGCGTCCATCAGGCTCGGTCAGGATTGTGCCATCAGCGATCCCTGCGGCACGCAGTGCGTCTTCCAGAAGGTCGCCATGGGCGACGCTGCCAACGATCAGGGGCGGCAGGACGTTGAGCCCTGCCGGGGCGCCAAGGCGGCGAAGGGTGTCGACCAGCATCGGTTCCGGCCCGGCCAGCGCGTGGAACTGCTTCGGCCTGGCGCGCCGCGACAGCGGCCACAGGCGCGAGCCAACCCCGCCGCAGAGGACGGCCGGCAGGAGGGTGTGGGTCGTCATGGGTCCATTTACTCCATCTGTCGGGTCCAGGCCAGCACGCGGGGGGCACCGGTCAGAACTGGAAATACACGAAGGGGGCGGCCTCCAGGGGGTAGAGAGCCAGGGCAAGGGCAGCGAGCGCGCCAGCGGCACTGCCGTAAACGAGAGGATGGCGCAGAACCGGTCGGCGGGCGAGCCGGCGCACGTCCGCTCGCGCCATCAGCATATCGGCAAGGATCAGGAGCGGGACCGCAAGGACGACCGCCGGCAAGCTCCCGGGCCCGCCGGCGCGCAGGCCGGCAAAGGCCGACCAGACGTCGAGCGTGTCTGAGAACCCATCAGCGCGGAATGGCACCCATGCGAGCAGCACGAACAGCTGGGTGGCCAGAAGCGCCGCGAGCGGCCCGAGCGTGCGCCCGCCGGTTCGCAAGAGATGGCGCTGGATGACAAGCGCTGCGCCGTGCAGGGCGCCCCAGGCGACGAAGGTCCAGGCTGCGCCATGCCAGAGGCCGCCGAGCAGCATGGTCACCATGAGGTTGCGAGCCGTCTGGCCGGCGCGGCCGCGACTGCCGCCGAGCGGGATGTAGACATAATCGCGCAGCCATGAGGACAGGGAAATGTGCCAGCGCCGCCAGAAATCGGCGATCGAGCGTGCCGCATAGGGGGTGTCGAAATTGCGCGGAATGTGGAAGCCGAACAGCCGGGCGACCCCGATCGCCATCAGCGAGTAGCCTGCGAAATCGAAATAGATCTGGGCCGCGAAGGCGAGGGTCGCGCCGATCAGCGCGCCATTGCTCCAGGCGGCGAGGTCGCTGTCGCCCGGGCGCATCGGATCGCCGAAAACCGGGTCGATGAAGGGGGCGAGATTGTCGGCGACGCCGGCCTTGTAGATGAAACCGAGGATGAAGAGGCGCACGCCCGACGCTATGAGCGCACCGGAGAGGCGCTTGTCGCGCGCCATTTGCGGGAAGAATGACGCCGCACGCACGATCGGCCCGGCCACCAGCTGCGGGAAGAAGCCGATATAGAGTGCGAGCCGGCGCAGCCTGCGCTCCGGGGCGAGGTCGCCGCGGGCGACATCGACGAGATAGCTGATTGCCTGGAAGACATAGAAGGAGATGCCGACCGGCAGCAGCAGGTTGACCGTCGGCCAGGAGAGCTGCAGGCCCGCTGCCTCGGCGAGACGCAGCGCGCTTTCGGTAAAGAAGCCGAAATACTTGAAGCTCGCGAGCACGCCGAGATTGATCGCGATCGCGCCGGCGAGCCAGCGGCGCCGTACCCGGTCGCCGGCCGGACGCGAAGCGGCCTCGCGTCCGGCGATCCAGGTGATGAGGACGACCAGCGCGATCAGGCCGAGGAACCGCCAGTCCCACCAGCCGTAGAACAGGGCCGAGGCGGCGAGCAGCAGGTCGAGCCGGTGGTCCCGGCAGCGCAGCAGCCAGTAGGCGGTCAGGACGGCCGTGAGGAAGGCGAAGAAGACGGGCTCTGTGAAGATCATCGCCCCGCCCCCAGCCCCGCGATCGAAGGCGCCCGGGCTGGTGTATCCAGCCAGCCGCTGCCGGTCAGCCGCGCCGCCAGCCAGCGCGAATAGAGCGCCGTGCCGGCATCGAGCAGATGGGTCTCGTCGAGCCAGACATCGCGGTCGAGCGCGGCGAGCAGGGCAGGATCGTCCGGCGCCAGGCAGGGCAGGCCGGCAAACTCGGTCTCGCACAGGCCGGCGAGATAGGCCCGCATGGGCGGGTCGATCACCGGCGGCAGGTAGTAGCCGACCTCGCGCACACCAAGGCTGAGCAGGCGGGCGCGCTGGGCGGTGCGTTCGCGGCGCACCCAGGCCGGGCTCTCCGACACCCGTGCGACGGTCTCACGCAGCTTACGGGCGCGGGTGAGCGGGTCGATCGTCTCGCGCGGGGTTGTGGCCGGGTCAAAGGCGGCAAGGGACCCGGCCTCGCGGGCCGGTTGCGCGCGCGAAAGCAGGCCGGTGTTGGATGCGTTCACAAGCGCATGGGCGGCAATGAGCAGGCTGTCCCTGGCGCACGCTGCAAGCCCGGCGCAATGGCCTGCGGCCAGCCCGCGTGCAGCCGAGCCGGCGCGCGGCAGGTCGAACTGCTCGATGGCGCGGACGGAGAACTTGGAATTGTCGAAGACGATACCTGGGCGCACGTCGAACGCTGCGGAGACTTCCATGAAGACGAGGTCCGGCACCCGCCCGGTTTCGGCGATGAACTGGTCGAGATGGGCGGCGCGCTCGGCGAACGGGGCGGCCTCCAGGCTGAGGCTGACGACCCGGTGTGGGTAGCCCGCCTCGCGCAGGGCGCGTGTCAGGCGCGCGTCGTCAATTCCGTTGCGCGAGAAGCTTGCGCCAGAGAACACGATCAGCGGCGCGGGATCCTGAAGGGTTATCGCGATTGCGTGGTTGACCACCCGGTCGAAATCGGTGGGGCGCTGCAGACCCAGACGGTCGGCCCCCGCGCGGATCACTCCGGCAGATACGACGAATGCGAGGAGGAAGGCGGTGGCAGCCCGGGCCGGACCGCGGCCTGGCGCGCGCAGGCCGTGGGCGATGACAAGCGCAGCCAGCGCAAGACCCCAGCCCATCCAGTGCATCGCCGTTCACCTCATCCGCACGCCTGTCTGATGGCCGTCACAGGGCCAGGAGGCGCATTCGCGCCAGAGGGGAGTGCAAGCGGCTTGCCAGACCGGGGCCGCAGCGCAGCCAGGGGTCGTCAGGCAGGGGCCACGTCGCCATAGACGATGAAGTGGGGGTTGTCATAGCCGCGCTCGCGTTTGCCGTAGAGGAGCGGCGTGCCATCCTCGCAGAGGACACGCGCGCCAGCGGCCTCGGCCACAGCCTGTCCGGCTGCGGTGTCCCACTCCATGGTGCGCCCGAGGCGGGGATAGAGGTCGGCCTCGCCGGCGCCGACGAGGCAGAGCTTCAGGGACGATCCGGCGCTGA
>CAYPQD010000024.1:13374-35277 GCA_964412785.1 uncultured Hyphomonadaceae bacterium | reverse complement strand
TTAGGGCGTTTTCCGGCCGAATGGGACCGTCGCGCCGCTCAGGATCCTTGTTTTGACGCGTTTCCGGATGGCGAACCGGTTCCCACTTCGCCTGGAAACGCTTTATTCCGTCTCGCGTTCCTCGATGATGACCGCCTCGTGGCCGATAGCCTGGCGCTGGTGGAGGGTTTCGCGGTCCGGCGTCAGGGCCGGCGTTTCCATCGGCTGGATCACCTGTGTCGTCGGAGCGGGTGATTGCAGCTGCAGTCGCTCGATGGTGGCTGTACTTAGCTGGCGCTTCAGGTCCTGCGGCAGGATCGTCACATCGCGCGTGAGCGGCTTCAGCTTAACCCGCCCCGTCGGCTTGCGGGCGACCTCGAGAGCGGCCTTCGGGTCGTCGAGGTCGGCGAGGCGAGCAAGGTTGAGATTGCCGGTGCCGCAGGGCCGGTAGCAGATGCCTTCGGTATCCGGTATCGGCGTCGAACCGGGATAGGCCTCACAGGCGCCCGCGCACTGCAGCTGGGTGCGCGGCGTCACCCCGCGCGCCTTGATCAGCTGCACCGCCTCGCCGGGCTCGAGCTCCGGCCAGCGCGAGAGGACAAGTGCAATGGCGGCCGTCGAAAGCGTCGCTGCATGGCTCGCCCCCTGGGCATAGTGATAGCCGCATGGCAAGCCTGAAGCATCCGACGCGCAGCCAGCCCCCGCCGCCGTGGTCGAAAGAATACCGAGCCGACGCTCCTCGGCGCCGGGAACCCTGTCACCAAGCTCGCCGCCGGGCGCCATGAACGCCACCTCGTCGCCGAAATTGGAATAGGTGGAGATCGCCCCGCTGGCATCGGCGGCGGCCACGATCACCATGCCGCGACAGCTCGACGGGGTTGCCTCGGACGTCAGCTTGCGGGCATTGCCGGAGCCGGCAACCACAACGATCCCCTTGCCCGTCGCTGCATCGATCGCATCCTGCAAGATCGCCGGACAGGCCCCGTTGAGGCCGATCGGCAGGTTGATCAAATCGGCCGGGTAGCGATTGATGACATAGCGCCCGCTTTCCGTCTGCAGCGCTTTCACGCCGGCGGCCCATTTGATGGCGTCTGCGATGTCCTCCATCGCGCCACCACAATCGCTCATCACCCGCATTGGCAAAATCCGTGCATCGGACACGAGCCCGAAAATGCCCTCGCCATTGTCCGGCTGAGCCGCCATCAGTCCGACCATCTGGGTACCGAAATAGGAGCTTTCATCATCCCGGCAGGTCTTGCCCGGATCAGCCGGGTCGGTGTCGCGCCCGTCACCATCGGCGGCATTGCGCACACTGCTCACCGTGTCGAAACCGGGCAGCCAGGTTACGCCCCGCAAGTCCGGATGGGCAAAATTGACACCGGTCGAGAGGTCGGCGATCACCAGCCCCTCGCCACGGCTTTGCGATGCGGCGATGAAGGCTTCAAAGGGGGCAAGATACCACTGGTGCTCGCGCAGCGGGTCGTCGCTGGATAGCCCGCGGGCCGATGCCGAGCCCGCGCCCTCGCCCGCCGCAGGCGGGGTCACGCCGGTCTCGTCCTCGCCGGCGATGGCATCACCGCCAGCGCACGCTGCACTTCGCAGGAGCGCGTCCGCCTCATTGGCATAGCGACCAGACGGATACAGTGAGAGATAATAGTTGGCGCCGAAACAGGTCCCCTGCCCGCTTTCCCAGATGACATCCTCGGTGTCGGTGGCACCGCACGCATCGCTGAGGCACACGAAGCCCTTCGCCTCGTCATAATAGGCAGGGTTCTGCTGGTGGCCGACAGAGCTTGCCAGCCGGAAGACTTCTTCCTGGGTCTCGTTGATCATCTGTTCGACTGACTTGCGTCCCGCCTTCAGCTTCGGGATAAAGACGCGGGAGAACACCGAATAGCGGTTCGGGTCATTGGCTGAGAGGCGGTCGAGTGCCAGCTGTCGCTCGCCGGCCGAGTAGATCAGGAAAGTCCCCTCCGGAACATCGACGCTGGTCAGGCCGCGGTCGAACCCGGAGCGCGTTTCGCCCTCGAACGGGTTTTCCCGGCAGGCATCAATGATGGTGAGGATGAAGGCGGGCTTCCTTGGATTGAGATTGGCGAGGATGTCTTCCTGCAGCGAGATCGAGCTGCGCTTGATGCCAAAGGACGAGGCCCGGATCGGCACGTCGGAGGGCAGCATGAAGACCTGGTTCTCAAACGAGATGCCATGACCGGAATAGACAATGGCAACTTGGTCGCCCTCTTCGGTCGCGGCAATCAGGTCGCCAACCACTCGTTCCAATTCCTCGACCGGGGTGTAACCCGAAAGGGTCTGAACGTCATAGCCAAGCGAACGGAAGGCATCGACATATCCCGCCGCATCGCCGAGCGTGGTGTTGAGATCAGCCAGTTCGTCATACTGATCGATGGCGATGACGAGGGCCCGCCTTGCCTCGGCGCTGGCGGCCGAGACCAGGAGCAGCCCAGCCGTGAAAGCTGCGGCAACGAAGCGGGTGAGTGCGCCGATCCTGATCATGGCCGTCCCCTTTTCGCTCTCGTGGCACAGAGTTTAACGCGGCGAATGGGGCCGGTTCAAGGCAGCCACTGGTCAGGCTGCAGCCCCGGCCGGCGGACAGGCCCCGCCCGTCCTAGAACGCAACATGCCCTTTCCGGTAGCCGTTGAGGCGCGTGATCACGGCATTCGCCTCGCGCATGATCTCGGCGACGATCTCTGCAACCGGTTTCACCTCGCGCACACCGCCGGCCGACTGGCCCATGGCAAAGCAGGACTTTTCCACATCGAGGCGGGCTTCATCGGTGACCCCGCCAATGCCGCCAATGACATCGGTCTGGACGGAATGCATCGCCTGCAGCGGGAAGGGCTGGATGTCATCGGGCCGGCTTTCCCAGTCGAGGACATAAGAGTTTGTGCGAACCCGCATCGGCTTGCCGGAATAGCAGCGCGTGCGCGTGGTGTCGGTATCGGAGGCCGCAACAATCGACTCCTTGTAGAGGGTCGCCGCATGCGCCTCGGCCGATGCAATGAAGCGCGTGCCCATCCAGACGCCGACCGCGCCAAGGGAGAGCGCCGCAGCCAGCCCGCGCCCGTCATAGATACCCCCGGCGGCGACAACCGGTATGTTCACTGCTTCGACCGCCTGGGCGACCAGCGGCATCGTGCCGACAAGCCCGGTGTGCCCGCCGCCTTCGCCACCCTGCAGGATGACCGCATCGCAGCCGGCCTGCTCGGCCTTGACCGCGTGCTTCACCGCGCCGCCGACCACCATCACCTTGACGCCCGCCTTCTTCAGTTTCTCCATGATCGGCATCGGCACACCGAGGCCGGCAATGAAACTGTCTGCGCCGCCGGCGATGATGACGTCGACGGAGGCTTCCAGGCTGGCCGGGTCAGCCGCCAAAAGGTCGACCCCAAAGGGCCGGTCGGTGAGCGCACGGACCTTCGCCATCTGCCTCTCGATGAAGTCCGGCGAAGTGCCCGCCATGCCAAGGACGCCATAACCGCCCGCCTCGCACATGGCCGCGCAGAGCTGCGCATAGGAGACCCCGCCCATGCCGGCGAGCATGATCGGATGCTCGATGTTCAGAAAGTCGCAAAGCGGGGTGTGCAGGGCCATCGGTCGTCTCCTCCGAACGCTTACCGGTTTGTCGCTGGCTAGCGCCCTTTCGCCGCGACAATGCAAGGCCCGGGCGTTCCGCCTCGCACACACCCGCTTGACCCTTCTGCCGGGGTGTCTGCCGGGATGGTGCGGCCATTATAAATTATCAACGCGGTTCTGGACGCGCCGGCCCTCACGCGCCTTCGCACTGAAATCATGCCCTGTGTCGAGGCTGCGCCACCTGCCGCGACCTCATCGTGCACAGCACCGTGCTCAAGGCGGCGCACCCCTTCCTGAAACCGTGGTGCAAGACAATACAGCCGTACCTGACCCAGCTCATCCGGATACGCGAAGGCGAGGACGCCCAACCCCTGCACCATGACCGATCCCGCCTGCGATTGCGACGGATTTCCCAGCCGAACTCCACGCTCTGCCGGGGTATGCCATGGGCCGTTACGCACTTGGCCATTTCACTCCGCCAGCAGGTCGGGGCGTGGGACTGGACTGCGTTTCTCCCACAGCTCTTTGCAGCGAGGATGCCGCGGGGCCGGCCGGCCAGGCGATGCCCGACGCGGTCAGTGCCCGCATCGCCGGAGGCCATGCTCTCGGCCCTGACAGAACATCCAAGCGGCCAGGTCGGTCAATCTGGTCAGGAGCCGTGCTAGCGGACCAGCCGCGAAATCCGCTGGACCTCGGCCTCGACCTTCTCCTCAACGATTGCGGCAAGGTTCTTGTCCAGCCATTCCTTGAGCATTGGCTTTAGCATCTCACGCACAAGGCCTTCGAGGGTCGTGTCGCTGCCGAAATCCATGCGAGCGACCAGTTTCGACAGGGCGCTGGCTGCTGCGTCAGACGTGGCTTCGTCGGACAGGGAGTGGGCGTGGGCGGTAGCCTGGGTCATGGTCTTGGTCCCCTCTTCAGGACTGGGCAGCGAGTGGTTCGGCGTCGTGGCGGCGGGCGCAGCAGACTCACCTGGCGTGCGCCGGGCGATCGCGTCAAAACTGAGCGGGGCCTCCGGCTTCGCAGGCGTTGCCGGCCCCTCCTGCGCGACCGCGACGTCCGCGATGTGCGCAGGCGCGTCCGGCTCTGGCATGTCCCAGCGCGCAGCGGCGGCCAGCTCCGATTCGGTGCGCGGCGCATCGAACATGGCCTCGCCATCGTCGACGTCCTCCTCCACCATCGGCGCGCCCATCTCGACTTGCGGCTCGGCGAAATCATCATTGCCGGGCGCCTTCAGGTCGAGCGCGGCCGGTGCCGGCCGCGGCTCGGATTCCACCGGGCGGGGCGCCTGGCGTGGCTCATCCTCGGATATGATCTTGCGGATCGACGCGAGGATTTCCTCCATCGTCGGTTCCTTCTGGGCTTCTTTGGCCATGGGGCACCTCGGGCATCGAATCACGGAAGTATTAGCCAGAGCGGTAGGCCGCGCCGGTTAACAAGGCTTTGACACGGGCCTAAACTGAGTCACCGCAGGCTGTCAGCCTCGATTTCAAGCCGCGGCAGTCCGACCGCGTCGATCGACAGCCGGCCAAGCGAGCGCAGCAGCTGGTAGGCGGCCACATAGACATCGCGGTCTGCGGAGACCACCGACAGGCGCGCCTCGAACAGCTGCTGTTCCTGATCGAGCACATCAAGCGTTGTGCGCACGCCCACAGCCAGTTCCTCCTTGGCGCCCTCATAGGCGATCTCCGCGGCCTCGACCTGGCGGCGCGAGGCCTCCAGCGCGCGCTGGGCGGCAAGATACTGGTACCATGACGAGGCCAGCTGCGCGCGGACCTGGCGCTCCAGCGCCTGGGTGTTCAGACGCGCCTGGCTGCGGCGCAGCTTGGCCGTACGGATCTGGCTGTTGATCAGCCCGCCCTGGAACAGCGGCACCGAGCCGCGTGCCAGCGCTGACACGGTGGTGTCGCGCAGGTCGTCACGGAAGGTTTGCTGGGCGCTGGCCGACCCGATGATGTCGATCTGCGGCTTCAGCTGGCCTTCGGCCACGCGCACCGCCTCGCCGGCGGCCCGTTCATTGTAGCGCGAGGCAATCAGGTCCGGATTGTGGGTGACGGCCTCCGCCAGGGCATCCTCGAACGTTGCCGGCAGGGGCGGGCTCGGCGGCGGCGGCGCCAGTTTCCCGGGCAGACGGCCCACCAGGAACTCATAGGTCGCAATACTGTTTTCAAGCTGCGCCTCGGCGGCGGCCACATTGGCGCGCGCGCCTTCCAGCCGGGCCTCGGCGAGGGCCACATCGGTGCGCGTCACCACGCCGACATCGAAACGGTCGCGGGCGGCGCGGACCTGTTCCTCGAGCACAGCAACATTGTTCTTGCGGATCTCGACCACCTCGCGGTCACGGATCACGTCGCGATAGGTGGTGACCGTCTGCACGATCAGGGTCTGCCTGGTCCCGGCAAGACGCGCATCGGCGGCTTCGATCCCGGCCTCGGCCTGGCGGATACCCGCATCGATCCGTCCGCCAGTGTAGACCGGCTTGACCGCCTGGAACTGGAGATTGGCGATCGGCAGCTCACCCTGGTCGAAAGCGAATGCCCGGTTGGTGTCACTCGACTGATAGCCGGCCGAGCCAGAGACCGAAACCTGGGTGCGGCCCTGGGCGCGCGCCTGTTCAAGTGTCTCCCCGGCGATCTCCGCTTCCACCCGCTGCTGGTCGAGCTGCGGATTGTTGAGATAAGCGAGCCGGAGCGCCTCGGCGAGCGTCTCAGCGCTGGCCCCGCCACCGAGCCCCGATGCCGCCAGCGCCAGGGCAATTACCGTCCGACCTCTACCCATTCCCTCGTCTCCCGACCGCGGTTGAAGCGATCTGCTACATGATCCCCTTCAGAAAGTGAACAGTGTTCACTTCCATCGCGACGCCCGGTCGCGTGCGCATCAGAACACGAAAGCGCGCGGTTTGCGCATGACATTCAGTTTGGGAGGCGTCGCATCGAAGGCGACGCGGTAGGCGGCGACCCCTCCGGCGCGGGCATAAACACGCCCCTGGCCAAGCGCATCATCAACCTCAACCACCGCCGCCAGCCGCCCCCCCTCGGCAAGCTGGCCCGTCAGCGCGTCCGGAACGTGTTCAACCATGCCGCAGATCACGATGATGCCGAAGGGGCCTTCATCGGGCAGGCCGGCTTCCAGTTCGCCCTGCACGGCAACGGCTCGGTCCAGACCCAGCCGGGCGAACCGCTCGGTCAGGCTCGCCACCCGCTCCTCGCTGTCTTCAAGCGCGATCACTGTCTCACAGAGATGGGTCAGCAGCGCCGCTTCATAGCCGGCGCCGGCCGCCACCACGAGGGCGGCTTCGCTGGGCTGCGGATCCACGGCCTTGATCAGCTTGGCGGTGTCGCGCGGCGTCCACAGGGCCCGACCGTCAGAGGTGCGCGGCTCGGCCTCGGCATACGCAAGAGCGTGGCGCGATTTCGGCAGGAATGCCTCCCGTTCAACCGCAAGGAAGGCACGTACGATCCGCGGATCCGTCACGTCATTCGGCCGGATCTGGCAATCCACCATGTTGCGGCGGGCAGCGACGAAATCCATCGGGCGACGCTCCTCGGGCTTGCGGCTGCGGCCCCGGCACAGCCGGACCCGACGCCGCGGGCCTTACCACAGGCGCCCGCGCACGCAAGTCGCCTCGACCGCGGGGCGTCAGGCATTGGCGTGGGTGCGCGCTCAGGACCCTCCGGCTTCTTCCCTATATCCGCGCAATGTCGAGCTCTGGAGACATGCAAAGGGTCAAGACGAACAGACACCGGAGTCGGCCATGCGAATCCTGCGTGTCCACCCGAACTGCCACTCCGAAGGGGCGGAGATCGCGGGCAACGGGCCGCCGGCGCGCGTTTCGGTGTCACCGGCCCCTGTTTCGCGGAAGAAATGCAACCCCTGACTGAGCTTGCCCGGGACGGGCTCGTCAAGTTCGACGGCACTTGTGTCCGCGTCCGCCCCGAGGCGCGCGCCTTCGTGCGCGGTGTCGCCTCGGTGTTCGACACCGACCTCGCCAGCGCGCCCGGGCTGCGGCGCGATTCTGCGGTTGATGTGACGCTGCAGTTGCGCCAGTCTGGTGCTGGGACAGGGTAGACACGGGATGGGGGACCGGCAATGAACCTGAGGCATGGCGCCAGCGGCCCGGACGGCGAGACAGACATGCTGTTCGCCCGGACGCGGATCAGGCGCAGGGAGCATGAGCCATGGCCGACCTGGTGGGCGCCCGCCGTGGAGGCCTGGCAGGTGCTGCGGCCGGTCTGGTGGCCATTCACCGTGACGGTATTCATATGCGCGGTCACCTATTTCAATGACCAGTTCCGAGACCTGATCGCGGCGATGCCGCTGAATTCCGGCGATGGCGCCGCTGCTGGCGTGACCGGCCGGTTCTGGTGGACGGTGTCGGGCTGCGCGGTATTCTCCTTCATGACATGGGTGTTTGCGCGCGCCCTGCTCGGCGTCCGCTTCCTCTACACGCCCTGTCCCTATGACCCGCCGGCCTGGCAGGTGGTGCTGCGCCTGGTGGTGGCGCGCCTGATGGGGCTCGCCCTGCCGCTCACCTGCATTGCCACATGCCTCTCCCTCGACATGCGCCTCGAGGCGATTGTCTACGCGGTCGTTGCGGCAGCCCTCTTCCTCGCCTTTTCCCTCCTGAAGACCTTCCTGCACACCTGGCTGGACGACTGGCAGTCCGACCGGCGTGCCCAGGACGATCATGCAGCAATACCCGCAAACCGGATGGGGCGGATCGACGAGGCGCTCGAATTGGCCGACGAAACGCTCGACGAAGCCAGCCGGGAGCCCGACCCGGAGCGCCAACGGGCCCTCATCCGCCGCTTCGGCACCATGCTTGAGGTGCTGGGACGCTCGGCGCGCAATGTCGGGCGACGCGCGAGCGAGGCGCAGCTGTTCGACCGCCAGATGCCGGACGCCTTCCCGCCGACCATGACCTGGCTGCTCTATGCCATCCTGCTCCTGCACCTCGTCCTTGCCGTGCTCGTGACATGGTCAAAGGTCGCCGTGCCCCAGGCGCTCGGCACGGCGACCATCTGCTATCTTGCCGCCGCCGGAATGCTCTCCTACGGCGCCTTCGTGTTCACCTACTGGGGCCGCCACAGCCGAATTCCCCCGGCCCTGGCCGTCTTCGCGGTGTGGATGGCCTTCACGTCTCAGTTCAACGACAATCATGAGGTCCGAACCCTGCCGCTTGAGGCGGGCCATGGGCCGGCGCCCACAATTGCCGATGTTGCGGGCGCATGGCTGCAGGCACGCGAGGCGGATATCCCCTGGCCCGACGAGTCGCACACCTATCCCGTCGTGATCGTGGCGGCGGAGGGCGGCGGCGCACGCGCGGCCTACTGGACAGGCACCGTCCTTGCCGACCTGCATACGAGCACGCCCGGTGCCGGCGAGCATGTTTTCCTCGTGTCAGGGATTTCCGGCGGCGCACTGGGTGCGGCAGCCTATGCCGCCGCCGTGCATGAGGGGCTCGATGGCGACGCTCTGCAGCGCCGTGTCGATGCCTTCCTCTCCCGGGATTTCCTCTCCCCGGTCGCAGCCGGCGGCTTCTATGTCGATCTGTTTTCAGACATCGTGCCCTGGTCGTTCCCGGCCTTTGACCGCGCCATCTGGCTGGAGACTGCTTGGAGTGAAGGCTGGCGCAGCACAGGCGGGAGCGCGACCTTCGAGCTGCCTTTCGAGGCGCTGGCACCCATCGGGACCCGTGCCAGCCCTGGCGCCCCGCCACTCCTCGCCTTCGCAACCACTTCGGTCAGGACCGGGGAGCTTTGGGTGGTATCGCCCGCGCGGTTTGCAGACGGGGGTGGGTGCAAGAGCCGCGATGTCATCGACTTGCTGCGTCCAAAGGGCGAGACCCTCTCTCTGGCTGTTGCCGCCCACCTCTCCGCGCGCTTCACGATCGTCAGCCCCGCGGGCCGTATCGCCTGGCCAGAGCTTGGCGACGGCTGCGGCCCGGGCGAGTTCGACCGGTTTGTCGACGGTGCCTATTTCGAGAATTCGGGTGCCGACACGGCGACCCGGGGCGGGCTCGTCATGAAGGATGCGATCGAGATCTTCTGCGCGCAGAAGCGCGGAAACGGCCCGCGGTGCGACCCCGACGCGCTGCCCATCAGGCCGGTCGCCATCCGCACCACGCCGCGGGAGCCGCGCCGCTTGCCCAACCTTCTTCACGAAAGCCAGTCGGTGATCTCCACCGTCTTCCGAACGCGCGAGGCGCGCGGCAGCGACGCCCTGCGCCGCTTCGCTGCGACCTCCGACGTGCAACGGGCCGACATCCTGCTGGCCAAGTCGTGGCGTCGCTCCGATGAAAAGATGCCTTGCCGCGCTGTCACCGCACGCCGGGAGGCCACCTTCGTCGCCGCCCTGGAGAGCATGGTCGCGCCGGAGCGGGACACCGTCAGGCGGGTTCCGCTCGGCTGGATGCTCTCCGATGCTGCCGCCGAACATATGTGCCGCCAGCGGGCCCGCAGCGACGCTCTGATTGCGCTGAAACAGGTCCTGGCGAAGGCGGTCCGCGGCCGCCAGCGCGCCACGGCCGGCCCCTGAGCGGCGCAAGATCATTGCGCTCGCGCCCGCCGCCCTGTAAGATCACGTACCTAATTCAGGGTATGGATTGACAGCAGCGCCGTCACATCCGACCTGACCGGCGCGGCCCTGTGGCGGAGTGGTGACGCAGCGGATTGCAAATCCGTGTACCCCGGTTCGAGTCCGGGCGGGGCCTCCACCAATTCCCAGTTCGCGCCTTGATATATCAGAAGGCGATGTCGCGGCCCTGGAGTTCGGGAAGTTGCAGGATGATCAGCAGGTCGCGCAGCTCCTGCCTCGCCGCGACATGGCTCATCGTGAACGAGACGTTTGAGCCCTTCTCGGTGAGATCAAGCAGGGTGAGTCCGGCCGGAAACAGCTCGCGATAAATGACGCGCTCCGACAGGCCGGGCGCGAGGCGGAAGCCGATCCGCTTGGCGAGATTTTCCAGTGCCTCGCCAACCTTCTGCTTGTTGCGGGCCTCCAATGGCGACATGCGGTTGCGCATGACGATCCAGTCGATTGGCTGGCGGCTGGTTTGCGCCTTTCGCTTGCGACAGTTCCAGATCATTTCCGAATAGAAACTGGGCCGGATGACTTCCAGGGTCTGCGGATTGACATCGCCCAGCAGGTCGAAATCCACGAAGCTGTCATTCAGCGGCGTGATCAGTGTATCGGCGTGGATGTGGGCGAGCCGTGACAGGAAGGTGTCGCCGCCCGGCGCGTCCACGAGGATGAAATCGCAGCTGGACTTGAGGCGCCTGAGGCTGGACTCAAAACGCGCGGCTTCCTCCTCCTCGGCATTATCAAGGTCGCGGCTGAGACTGGCATCGACGCGGATGATTTCCGGCATCGGAAGGCGTGAGCCGGTCGACTGGACCCAACGCAGGCGATTCTCCAGATATCGTGTCAGGGTGCGCTGGCGCACGTCCAGATCGACGACGCCAACTCGAAGCCCCATTCGCATCAGCGCGACACAAAGATGCATGGCGACCGTTGACTTGCCGGCGCCACCCTTCTCATTGCCTACAACAACTATTCGAGCATCCCGGCCTGATCCGGACAGGTCCTCTACAGACTGGTTACCCGGGCGAACCGGGCTGAATCCGTCAGCTGGCACTCAAGCCCTCCCGGGCGTGAAGAGACCTCACGCCGCGCGCCGAGGCTCCTCCGCCAGGTCGCCGAGGATTGACCAGGAAGCGGGCTGATCATCTGCAGCATCCTCGAAAAGGAAGCTGAACGCATCCGCATCAATGGTCTCGTCGGCAAACACGACGTCAGGAGCGATTTCAAAAAGATCGCTATCGACCATGGCGTCGCGGGCTTCAGGAACAGGAGCAATGAAGACATCCAGCTCGTTCTCGGCGGGAGCCTCCTCAGCGATATCGGCGAGGAGCGCCCGCAGACCGCTCATCCGGTCGGAAAGGCGGTCGAGTTCGCCGGAAAGCGCATCGACGGCCGGGGAAACCGGCAAGACAGGCGCCTCGAACAGCCATCCATCGGCAAGGCCGGCGGCCTTCAGTCCGTCAATGGTGCGGATGCGCGGTTCCGGCGCCTCCACGTCCAGGTCCGTTTTCGGCATGAGCTTCAAGGCGAGAGCCAAGGCAAAACGTTTCATCATTAGAAGCACGCGATAAACCATGACCTCAACCTCGCCCGAACCGGTTAACAACACCTTTACCCAATACACACGACAGAAACACGCGATGCAAGTTACAGCCACGAAATTAATTCGCTGTCGGAGCGAACTTCGCCGCGCGGTTTCGCGATATCGCCAGGCCGGTGAAAGCGTGGGCTTCGTACCCACCATGGGCGCGCTGCACGAGGGGCACCTCTCGCTGGTCAGACTGGCCAGGGCGGCCGCTGACCGCTCCGTCGTCTCCATCTTTGTCAACCCGACACAGTTCGCTCCCGGCGAGGACCTGGAGCGTTATCCGCGCCAGGAGGCGAAAGATCTCGCGCAGCTATCAGCGCTAGGCGTCGATATCGCCTACTGCCCACACGCTTCGGAAATCTACCCCGCGGGCTCGCTCACCGATGTCCGCGTGGCCGGTCTTTCAGACCAGCTCGATGGCATCTACCGGCCGCACTTCTTCTACGGCGTGACAACTGTGGTTGCGCGGCTGTTCGCCCATGTCAGCCCCGATGTCGCCGTGTTTGGCGAGAAGGACTTCCAGCAATTGCAGATCATACGGCGGATGGTGCGCGACCTCGGCCTTCCGGTGCAGGTTCTGGCCGGACCCACGCGCCGCGATCCGGACGGCCTCGCGCAATCCTCACGCAATGCGTATCTGGAGCCGGACATCCGCCGTGCGGCGGGGGCGATGTTTGCCGCGCTCCACCGAGCCCGCGTGCGGATAGGACTTGGCTGCGACAGCGACGCTGCCCTCGACGAGGCGCGGCGCCTGCTTGCCGGCGCTGGCTTTGAACCGATCGACTATGTCAGCCTCGTCGATCCCGTAACATTGCAGCCGACGCAGCCTGCAAACGGGCCGGCCCCGGGCCGCCTGCTCGGCGCCGCCTGGCTGTCCGGCACGCGCCTTATAGATAATTTGCCCGTCGCCCCGCCTCAGACGAGCGCATAGCCCCGTGCATTGATGAACTTGCGCAGTTCGTCTGCCCGCCTTTCCGGGCTCGGGTGGGTCGACATGAACTCCGGCGGACGGTTGCCGCCCTGGGCCCCCATCAATTCCCACAGGCGGATCGATTCGGTAACATCATAGCCGGCCCGGTACATGTAATCGACGCCGAGTTGGTCGGCCTGCAATTCATGCTTGCGGCTGTAGGGCAGCAGCACGCCGAACTGCAGCGCGGCGCCGCCGAGGACCGCCAGTTCATTGCCATACCGTGACAGGGATTCAGAATTGGCGACCGCGATCTGGCCAGCCATCAGGCCAACCTGACCTGCGATCGCAATCGAGTAGCGCTCTGCAGCATGCCGGCCTGTTACATGGCCGACTTCGTGGCCGAGCACGGAACTCAGCTGGTCGTCATTCTCCACAAGCTCCGTCATGCCACGATAGACCCCGACCCGGTTGCCCGGCATGACGAAGGCGTTGACGTCCTTGGTGTCGAACACTGCGACGTCCCAGTTCTGATCACCGCGATTCGCGCCCGTGGCGATCCGGTCCCAGATACCGAGTACACGGTTTCGCAGGGCCGGGTTGGAGGTCTGCGGCACCTGGCGCTTCATGTCAGTCCAGGCGCTCGCCGCCATCTGGGCAATCTGGCCCTCACCCACCAGCAGGAACTGGTTTTCCCCGGTCTCCGGATTGGTGACGCAGCTGGTCATGAAAGGAAACACGGTCCCCGCCGCCAGGCCGCGGATCAGGGCCCGCCGCGACAGGTTGATCCTGGGTGCGCCTTTCAGGATGGCACCGTCGAATTCGATCCGTTCCATGGTTGTGCAGCCTCGCTGGTCCCGTTTCAATCCGATAAGCCTCAAGTTAACGCCAGCAACAGGCGATCGCCAGTCCCTGCAGCGGCAGGCATCATCCCGCCGGAGCCCCCTGGCCTTCAATCAGGTCCTTCGCCTGGCTGACCCACGCCTCCTGCCGGACCCGACCTGTAAAGCTGAGTTCCTGGTCGATCCACGCCTCATTCGCTTCACTCCAGCGGGCAATCTGGTCGAGATGCCAGATGCCGAGACCATTCAGGATATCGCTGATCCGCGGACCGATCCCATCAATACGGGTCAGGTCGTCGGGCACACCCTTGCGCGGCCCGTCAAGGCGTTCCGGCTCCTCGACGGCGACTGCAGACGCGGACTCTTGCGCGACCTCGCCATGCCTGTCGGCGGTAGGGTCTGCATCCGCAGCCGCCTCGCCCGAGGATTGGGGTGCGTCTGCAACAGGTTCAGCGGGTATGCCTGGCGCTGCAGCAGCCTCAGGCTCCCCATCCGGGCGCGCCGGCTGGGGCGAAAACCCGCCAAAACCGCCGCCAAAGGCGGAAAACCCGCCGGTGGTCAGGAGGGGCTTCCCCTGCATCGGTTCCGGCGCAGGCTGTTCGGGCTCGGGCAAGGGCTCTGTGGCCACGCTGGGCGCAGGCCCCGGCTCGCTGGCGGGCTCGGCGGCATCGGCTGGCGTTACCGCCATGTCAGCCGTGTCAAGCGTGTCAGGGAGAGGCGCGGGGTCAGCCGGCACGTCGGACGTTGACCCTGCCTCGGCCTCCGGAATATCGGGCGCTTCCTGCTCCAATGCGGTTTCAGCCGGCGCCGAAACCAGCTCCGGGGCTGGCTCCGGCGGGGCGAGCGCCTCCGGCGCGGCCTCTTCGGCCGAGCGCAGCACGCCAGGGGCCGCGTCGGTCTGCACCGGCTCGGGTTCGGCATCGGCCGCCTCCTCGAGATAGGCAAGTCGCCCCTCGAGATAGCGGTTGCGCCAGCGCAGGCGCGCAAGCTCCTCGTCAATGGTCTCGCCCGACGCTCGCGGCTCGGGGGGTATCACCGCTGCTGTCGGTGCGGCCGCCTGGGCCTCGAAAAGGGCGAGGCGCTGGCGCAGATAGCGGGTCTGCCAGCGCAGCTTGTCGAGTTCGGCCTCGTCCATGTCGGTTTCAGCGGCTTGCTCCGGCGCAATCGGCGCAGGCGTCGCTATGCGCGCCGGGACCGGGAGGGGTGCCGTATCGCCGTCCCCTTGCGCGGCGGCGCCAGTCATCTGCGCATGCACCTGCCCCTCCAGGACCCGCACCCGGCTCTCCAGATAGCGATTGCGCCACTGCAGCTTTTCAGGATCAAGCTCAGGATCAAGTCCTTCCGCGCCCTCTCCCGTCTCATTGTCGCCGGGTCGCCCTGCCAGAAGCGCGGCACCACCAGCCACCGCGCCGGCAAGGACCGCGCCCTCCCCCATGCCGGGGTCGGAGGCGGCCGCCCTCAGGCGCTCATGCTCGGCCTTCAGCGACGCCAGTTCCGTTTCCAGTTCGATAATGCGCGGCGCCTCGTGCGACACACCGGGCGCTGCCTCCCCGTCCTCATCGCTGTCCCCGGCAGCCGGCTGGCGACGCTGGGCGGCATAGAGCCCTTCGATCTCCTGGCGGGCATGTTCCAGCTCGGTGACGGTGACATCGCGCTCGACCTCGGCACGGCGAAGCCGGCCGACCAGAAGCAGGCCGCGAAACGCCCAGCCCACGAGCAGGCCGCCGAGGAGCGCTATTCCGAGCAGCGCCCAGATGTGGGAAACCAGCCAAACCATACCTACTCGCTCCGTTCTCGAACCATGAACTCGATGCGCCGGTTGGCGGCGCGCCCTTGTGGAGTGTCATTGTCTGCGACGGGCCGATCGGGACCATAACCGACCGGCTGCAGCCGCGCGCCATCGAAGCCGGCCGCTTCCATGTAGGCGGCGACAGCCGCTGCGCGGGCCTCGCTGAGTGCCACATTGGCCTCACGATTGCCGCTGGCATCGGTATGGCCCTGCAGCTCGAACAGGAGACCGGGGGCACAGCGCGCCGAAACCGCCATCAGCTTGTCGAGCGTGAGCCCACTGTCGCGGGTGATCTCGGCACTTGCGCTCGCGAAATTCACTGCATTGCTCTCCAGGATCGCGTTGAAGGCCTCCTGGCAGGCGCGCACCGCATTGCCCGCGAAATCTATACCAGCGATCTCGTCGACCTGCACGTCCACCGTTTCTGCCTTCAGCGCCACACCATAGGGTCCGGCGAGACGCGCCATGTCCTCGCGCAGATAGGCAAGCGTGCTGCCCGATGCCTCGCCGGCGAACACGAATCCCTCGCCCTGCGGATCGAACGCCATGGCCCCGGTCCGAAACTGGGTGAAATGCGGCAAGCCCAGGCGCACTCCATCGACCCAGTTATCATAGCTGTGCGCCTCGACCACCATCTCGTCGCGCACCTGGCCGCCATAGTGGCGCCGGGCGATGTCGGCGATCTCGGACTTTTCCGCCGCACTTGCCACCTTGCCGGCGAGCAGCAGGCCGTCGCCCTCATGGGTCGCCACCCACAGGCCGGGCCCGCGGATCTCCGGCTTGCCGACAAAGGGCGCATTCAGATTGGCGACTTCCGCCGACACCCGCGCGCGCACCGCAGCATCCATCGAGACGCCGCGGACGCTGAGTTCGCTGTTGAGCAGTTTTGCCTCGCCACTGTCGAGTGCGCCAAGCTGGGCGAGCCCGAGCCGCGCAACGCCCTGCCAGTTGCCGGCAGGCTCGCCCGTGCCGATCTCCAGGCGATCGTCCACAGCATCTGAAACAAGCGCCTTGGCGTCGCGCAGGATGTCCTGACGGATTCGCTCGCTCGGGACGTGGCCGGTCAGGACGAGGCGCCCGGTATCTGTCTTGGTGGCCCGCCAGACATAGGGCGAAATCCGTGGTGCCTTGTCAGCGCGGGTCTCGACAAAGGTGACACCCCCGAAGATCATGCCGCCCTGCCCGTCGGCCATGATGAGCGTGTGCTCCGCACCGGCGAGCTTGTCGGCGCTCGGGGCCTGGCCTGAGAGAATGGCCTTCTGTCCGTCCATCTCAACACGGGCCCAGTCGAGGCCCTGTTCGGCCAGCGCCTGCCCGGCCGACGCCTGCAGCTCAGCCTCCAGACCGGCCGCCCTGTCCGGCATACGTGCAATGCTCCACCAGCCCAGGCCGGCAAGGATCACTAGACCGGCAAGCAAGACCAGCCAATCAAGGAAACGCATGTTTCCCTCCTTACAGCCCTTCCCGCGACGCTAGCCATGCCCCAAACGTTAACCCTGCGCAAGGTATGCCAGACACGATCCCATGATGCCGGCCCCCGACACCATCACCAGCTTTTCCAATCCGCTCGTGAAGCGCCTGCGCGCCCTTGAGCGCAAGAAGGCGCGCCAGGAAACCGGCCTGTTTCTTGCCGAGGGCATGCGCTTGGTCGCCCAGGGCCTGGCGCGCGGCTGGCAGGCCGAGACGGTCTGTGTGTCAAGCGCCATTGCCACGCGGCCGACGGTTGCCGCACTCGCGGATCAGGCCGCGTCGGCTGGCGCGCGCGTCGTGCTGATGCCCGAAGCTCTGATCGCCAGGCTCACAGGCAAGGCCAATCCCGGCGCCGTTATTGCGGCCTTCCACCAGCGCCTTTCCAGCCTTGACGACCTTGCTGCCGGACGGGACCTGTGGATCGCCCTCCACGAGGTGCGCGATCCCGGCAATCTCGGCACCATTGTCCGCACCGCAGACTGCGCGGGCCTTGGCGGCGTGATCCTCGTCGGTACCTGCTGCGACCCGTTCTCGGTGGAGGCGGTGCGCGCCTCCATGGGCTCGATCTTCGATATGGCCCTGGCACCAGCGGGCCTTGAGGCGCTGCAGGCGTGGCGGCGCGCACATGGTGCGCAACTCCTGGCAGCCAGCCTCAATGGCGACACGCGCCATGACCGCCACGACATGCGCGGGCCAACCATCCTGCTGATGGGAAATGAGCAGGCCGGCCTGCCGCAGGCTGCCGAAAGCGCCTGCGACGCCCTTGTCCGCCTGCCCATGCGCGGCGGCGCCGACAGCCTGAACCTTGCCCAGGCAAGCGCCATCCTCATTTATGAGGCGTGGCGCCAGAAGGATTTCTGCTAGGAAGAGGCCGCCCATGCAAAGCGAGACCCGCCTCCTCGTCGCCGATGACTGGACTGAATACGCCCTGCTTGACAGCGGCCATGGCCGAAAGCTGGAGCGTTTCGGCGGCCAGGTGCTCGACCGGCCAGACCCGCAGTCCTTCTGGGCGCCGGCCCACCCGCTGGCAAGCTGGCAGGCGGATGCCCGCTTCGATGGCGCCGGCACGGGCGATGACGAGACCGGGAGCTGGCACGTCCTCAACCCGGCCGCCACCGATGAGTGGGCGATGGCCTGGGGCGAACTGCGCTTTGGTGTGCGCCGGGCCCCGTTTCGCCATGTCGGCGTGTTCCCGGAGCATTCTGTGCACTGGCGGTTTGCCACGCGCTGCATTGCACGGGCAGGGCGCCCGGTCCGAGTGCTCAACCTGTTCGGCTATACCGGGCTGATGTCACTCGCCTGCGCGGCCGCGGGGGCCGACGTCGTCCACCTTGATGCCAGCCCGAAATCGAACGGATATGGCAAGGACAATGCCGTCCTGTCCGGCCTTGGCGACCGGCCGGTCCGCTGGATCATGGATGACGCCATGAAGTTCGTCGCCCGAGAGATCCGCCGCGGCAGCCGCTATGATGCCATCGTGCTCGACCCTCCGAAATTCGGGCGTGGGCCGAAGAATGAGACCTGGCGCCTGGAAAGGGACCTGCCGGATCTTGTTGCTGCCCTGCCTGCCCTTATGACGAATCGGGCGCTGTTCGTCATCGCCACGGTGTATGCGGTGCGGCTCTCCTACCTGGCGCTCGCCCAGACACTTGCTGATGTCCTCAAGGAGCGCGGCGGGCTTATGCAGACCGGCGAAATGGCATTGCCGCAGGCCGGCAGCGAACGACTGCTGCCGACGGCGATCTACGCCCGCTGGCATGCCGGCTAGGGCGTATCCGACCGGTCGATTGCACAGTGCATCGAAGCTGCCGCAAAGCGCAACGACCCGGAGGCCGAAAAGAAAATGGCGGGCCCGAAGACCCGCCACTCCCTGGTCGCTTGGCATTCTACGCAGTTTCTAGAAGTCCACCGCCGCACCGAAGAAGACGTAACGGCCGAGGGCATCGTACACCTGCGGATAGGTGTTGCCATTGCCCGGCGCGGTACCGACCACCGACGACAGCGGCGGATCCTCGTCGGTGAGATTGTTCACACCGGCACGCAGGGTGATGTTGTCAAACGCGATGTAGCGGGCCGACAGGTCGAGATAGTTCTGGCTGTCCAGCGTCGCATTGATGTTGTCCGGATCCGTATTCCCGAACAGCGACACCTCGTCGAAGAAACGCCACGTGCCTGTCACGGCCAGCTTGCCGCCCGGCCTGGTCCAGGTCAGGCCAGCCTTGTGGCGGTATTCCGGGTTGGCGCCGGTGCCGAAATTCGTCTGGCAGGCCCCGCCATACGAACCTGCACAGTCGAAGGGCGGGGTGACTTCCGCATCCGGCAGGGACTGCACTTCCAGGCTCTCAAGGAACGTGCCGACATAGTTTACGTCAAAGGTGCCGTAAGTGCCCGCGTCATACATATAGTTGGCGAGCAGGTCATAGCCGCTCGTCGACAGACGCCCGGTATTGATGTTCGTGGCAATGATGAAGCCGGTCTGGTTGGCCCAGAGCGTGCCACCATTGCCGCGATTGATCAGCGAGCAGAAGAACTCATTGCCAGTGAGGGCGCACTGTTCCAGTGACGTATCCTCAGGCACCGTGTTGATGTAGTCTTCCACTTCGATTTCGAAATAGTCGAGCGACACGGTAAGGCCTTCGATGAAGGTCGGCGTGGCGACAAAGCCGATCGTATAGGTATCTGCCGTCTCCGGATCGAGGTTGGGGTTTCCGCCACCGAAGGTATTGTACTGACCGGCCGGGTTGATCAGGCCCGGAGAGCCATAGAACTGCGGGTCGAGACCGGTATTGGCACACTGCTCGAGGGTATAGATCGGCGTCTCACCGGGCAGGGCACCGCACGGGTCGCCATTGTTGAGATCGACCAGGCCGATCGACTGCTCGGCGAACAGCTCGAAGATGTTTGCAGCACGCACGGCCCGCTGGTAGGAGCCGCGGAAGCGGATGTCCTGGGTCGGCGCATAGTCAAGGCCCACCTTGTAGGCGTCGCTGTCCACCTCGTCATAGAAGGATTTCCGGTAGGCGAGGTCGAAACCCAGCTCCTCGACGCCGGGCCGGCCCTGGATCAGGGGGACGTTCAGCTCGGCATAGAGGTCGTAGACTTCCTGCGATCCCGAGATCTCGTTGGTCGGGCCGCCCTGGCCGGCACCATCGCCGGACTGGTAGTTGGCGTCCGGATTGGAGTCGAGTGTGTTGCGGCGATATTCAAGACCGACCGCGAAGGCCGGCGCCTCTACCGACGTCGGGAAGCTGATACCGAAATCGCCAAGCGAGCCGAACAGCTTGCCGGAGACAACCGTCAGGCTGGTGTCACCATTGCGGTTGAGCGGCGAGACCACATAGTCAAGCGCGGCCTGGCTCGGCCCTGCACCGGAGAAGATGTCGTAAGGCGCACAATCCGCGTCATCATTCTGCGGGATATCGTCGGCATTGATCTGGCAGACAATATTCCCGTCATCATCGCGCACGGCGTAGAGGGCGTTCGACAGTTTTCGGATAGACAGATCGTTATTATAGACCTCGGAGCGACTTGTGTTGGCGTAGACTGCCGACAGATCATAGCCGAGCGGCGTATCGCCAAGATTGCCCGTGATGCCGACCACGCCGCGATAGACCTGGTGACGAATATCCTGGTTGCGCGGACCGCCCTCGACGTTTCGGCGAAGGAAGATGATCTCGTCCACGCCCGCAACGTCGCTGCCCGACAGACCCCGCGTGCCGCAGACAAACTCAACCTGCTGCGGCGAGAGGAAGGGGTTGTCGCAGTTGATGCCACCCGCATCGCCAGCCACACCGTAGCCGAACACGCCCGACGGCGCGATTTGCGAATTCGTCTGGTTGTCCATGAACATGAGGTCTGCGTAGAATTCGACATTCTCCGCCAGATCATAATTCAGGAAAGTCCCGAAATTATACCGCTCATTCGGACGCTGGAAGTGGTTGAACGGGTTGAAGTTGAAGGTATCCGACGAGAAATCCCGCGCAATGAAGGTGTCAGTTGCCGGATCGAGGCGGGCCCAGACCCCGGTCGGGAGCTGGCCGGAGAAGTCGAGGACATTGGTGAACTCATTGGTCGAGGAGCCGACGCAGGAGAACTCCGTGCCGCCCGCACGGGTGCCGAGCGCGCACTGCGAATAGTCACGATCGCCCTGCAGGACCTCGTTGACGTCCTGGTAACCCAGATAGCCGGTGACGCGGCCTCGGCCATTGTCGAACTTGCCGCCAAATATCGCCGTGATATCGACCGACTGGCCGTCGATCTCACTGCCATCCGGCACCTCGAACTGCCCGGGATTCAAGGCAGAAAATTCCCGCAGCAGATCCTGGATATCATTGTCGTTCTTGTGCTGGTAGAATGAATAGTTTGCATCAATCCGGAAGCCCTCAAAATCGTCATTGAGGACGAAGTTCACAACGCCCGCAACGGCGTCCGAGCCATAAGTCGCCGAGGCCCCGCCGGTCAGAACGTCAACGCGCTCGATCAGCTGGGAGGGGATGAAGTTGATGTCCGGAGCCGAGATGTTGAGCGAGCCATAGGGAAGCCGGCGGCCATTGAGCAGTGGCAGGGTCCGCGCCGCACCAAGACCGCGCAGGTTGATCGAAGCTGTCCCTGACGATCCATTGGCCAGGTTCGACCCCTGGGCACCAAATGCCTGCGGGAGCGTGTTGATCACGTCTTCCGCGCGGATCACGCCGCGAATCTGGAACTCTTCCGAACCGATCTGGGTGACCGGGCTCGATTCCACCAAATTGCCCGCTTGCGGGATCAGCGAGCCGGTGACGATGATCGTGTCCTGAACCGCTTCATCGTCTTCCTGCGCCATGGCGGGCGCTCCGACGAGACCGAATGCTGCGCCCGCAAACACCGATGAGGCGAGCAGCCGTCTTTTGAGTGAATACCCCTGCACTTTGTAGTACCTCCAGACTGGAACGTGGATGCAATCCAACCCGGTTCATCTGCCGGGCCCTGAATTCGAAGGTAGGGCGATTGCCACGAAACCGTCAACGCGCCGAAATAATTCCGTCATAGAATCGACATGGGTGTGACGCAAACACCTCACTTGCCCTCGCGCCGGCGGGCATCCGGTGCGTCAGACTTCCATCACCCCGACAATCACGACGGCCATGGTCAGAAGTCCCAGCGCCACAA